>NZ_NEVS01000004.1:2406686-3008358 GCF_002261215.1 Bordetella genomosp. 11
ACGCAACGCCACGGAAAAATCCCATAGACAGTTAGAATGGGCTCCCTTTCCGCATCCTTTTTTCCCCATGCATGCCGTCGTCACCGCCGCCCTGCCGGTATTCGTGTTGATTCTGGTGGGATGGCTGGCGGCGCGACGGCGCCTGCTGGGACCGGCCGCAAGCGACGTCCTTAATCGCTTCGTCGTCTATCTGGCGCTGCCGGCGTTGCTGTTCCGCGCCATGTCGCAGGTGACGTGGGAACAATTGGCACATCCAGGCTATGTACTGTCCTTCATCGGCGGCATCGCGGCGGCCTTCGCGGTGGCCCTTGTCGCGCATCGCGGCAAGTCCACCCCACTCACCGACATCAGCATCGAAGCCCTGAGCAACTCCTACGCCAACGTGGGCTTCATGGGGATCCCGCTGTGCCTGGTGCTGTTCGGCCAGCCGAGCCTCGCACCGGCGGTCGTGGCGACACTCATGACGGCCTGCGTGCTGTTCGGCGTGTCGATCGCGCTCATCGAAGCCGACCAGCGGCACGGCCAGGATTTCCGCAAGACCGCCGCCAAGGTCGGCGGAGCCTTGCTGCGCAACCCTTTGCTCATATCCCCCATGCTGGGTTTCGCCTGGGCGGCCACCGGCGTGCCCCTGCCGGAATCCATCGACCGCTTCATGGTCCTCCTGGGTAACGCGGCCAGCCCATGCGCGCTCATCGCCATCGGCCTGTTCCTCGCCCAGACGGAAGCCGGCGGTGACGGCGCCGTGGTGGCGCGCGTGGTCGCCGCCAAGCTGCTTGTGCAGCCCGGCATCACCGCCCTGCTCGCTTTCGGCTTGTTCTCCATGCCGCCCGTATGGGCCTGGACCGCGGTACTGCTAAGCGCGCTGCCCATCGGCACCGGCCCTTTCATCCTGGCGCAACTGTACGGGCGCGATGCCCGGATCGCATCGCGCACCATCCTGCTGTCCACCCTTGTCTCGGTATTGACGATCTCGGTGCTGGTCGCGTGGATAGAACAGCATGGCGTGCGCTGACGCGCCCCACCACTACTCGACCTCCCTCCTTCTTTTCCACCTTCATCGATTACCCGACCCATGCTAGCCGCTTGCATTTTCATACTCACCCTGGCGCTGGTCATCATCCAGCCACGCGGCCTGGGCGTCGGTTGGAGCGCCGCGGGCGGCGCCCTGCTCGCATTGGCCACCGGTGTCGTCCACATTGGCGACATCGCGGAAGTCTGGCACATCGTATGGAATGCCACGGCTACTTTCATCGCCATCATCATCACCAGTCTCATCCTGGACGAGGCCGGCTTCTTCAAATGGTGCGCATTGCATGTAGCGCGCTGGGGCCAGGGCCATGGCAAACGGCTTTTCGTCCTGATCGTGCTGCTGGGGGCCACGGTCACTGCCCTGTTCGCCAACGACGGGGCGGCGCTCATCCTGACGCCCATCGTGATGGAGGTCCTGCTGGCCCTGGGCTTCGGGCCTGCCGCATCGCTGGCGTTCGTCATGGCGGCCGGCTTCATTGCCGATACCGGCAGCTTGCCGCTCATCGTCTCCAATCTCGTCAACATTGTCTCGGCGGACTTTTTCCAGATCGGATTCGCGCGCTACGCCGCCGTCATGGCACCGGTCAACGTCGCCGCCGTGGCCGCATCGCTGGCCATGCTGATGCTTGTATTCCGGCGCGCCATTCCCGCCCGCTACGACGATGGAGGACTGCCGGAGCCGCGCAGCGCGATACGCGATCCCGCGACCTTTCGTGCCGGCTGGATCGTGTTGGCGCTGCTTCTCGCCGGGTTCTTCATACTCGAACCCATCGGCGTACCGGTAAGCGCCGTCGCGGCTGCCGGGGCATTCGGACTGCTTGCCGTCGCCGGACGGACGCACATCGTCGGCACCCGCCGGATCATGCGCAACGCGCCCTGGCACATCGTCGTCTTTTCGCTCGGCATGTACCTGGTGGTATATGGCCTGCGCAATGCCGGCCTGACGGCGCAACTCAGCGCCTTCCTGTCGTGGTGCGCGCAGGGCGGCGTATGGGGCGGCGCGTTCGGCATGGGCATCGCCGCGGCTGCATTGTCTTCCGTGATGAATAACCTGCCCGCCGTGCTGGTGGGCGCGCTATCGATAGCCGATGCCTCGGTTACCGGCGCCGCACGCGAGGCCATGATCTACGCGAACGTAATCGGCAGCGACCTGGGCCCCAAGATCACGCCCATCGGCAGCCTGGCGACACTGCTATGGCTGCATGTGCTCGAGCGCAAGGGGATACGCATAGGCTGGGGATACTACTTCCGGATCGGGATCGTGCTGACCCTTCCTGTTTTGCTAGCCACCCTCGCCGCATTGGCGTGGTGGCTGAGCTGACCGCAAATTACCAAAATTCATATATAAATTTATATTGATTATTTTATGAAATAAAGAGCGAGAGTTTACAGTCCGAGGTTTGCGGCCCCGATAGGCCGCCTCGACATTACTCGCCTCCATGTCTTCGAACGCATCCACTCTCGATTTCCGTCCCTCGGCGCCTACGCTGCGGCTCAATAGCCGCCCCTTGTGGATAGCCCTGCTATTGGTGGCCCTGGGCGCCTGGTACCTGAACGCCACCGTCGGCTGGCGGCAGGCAGGCTTGTGGGTAACGGGTGCCCTGCTGGGCATTACCCTTTACCACGCGTCCTTCGGTTTCACCCAGGCATGGCGCGTGTTCGTGTCCGACCGCCGCGCCGCCGGCCTGCGCGGCCAGATGCTGATGCTGGCGCTGGGCGTCGTGCTGTTCTTCCCCATCCTGGCGCAGGGCACGTTGTTCGGCCATCCCGTTGCCGGCCTGGTTTCGCCGGCCGGGGCCTCGGTTCTCCTGGGGGCCTTTCTGTTCGGGGTGGGTATGCAATTGGGAGGAGGCTGCGCTTCCGGCACCTTGTTCGCCGTGGGCGGCGGCAATACGCGCATGCTGGTGACGCTGCTGTTCTTCGTCGTCGGTTCGGTCCTGGGCACCTACACGTTTCCGTGGTGGTCGGCGCTGCCGGCCATCAAGCCCACCTCCTTCGTCCTCGCCTGGGGTCCCCTCCCCGCCATTTTCGCGAACCTCGCGGTGTTCGCCCTGATCGCCTGGATCGCGACCCGCATGGAAAGGCGCCGCCACGGCCGCATCGTTTCGTTCGCCTCGCGCACCGATCGCCCCGCAAGCCTGTGGCGGGGCCCGTGGCCGCTGGTGTGGGGCGGGGTCGCCCTGGTCGCTCTGAACTTCGCGACGCTGGCCCTGGCGGGACGGCCGTGGGGCATCACGTCCGCCTTCGCCCTTTGGGGCGCGAAGGCTTACGACGCGATGGGTGGGGATGTGGCCGGCTGGGCCTACTGGGTCAAGCAATCCAAGTCGCTGGCCGCGCCGCTGCGCGAGGACGTCACGACGGTCATGGACATCGGCCTGATGCTGGGCGCCCTGGTCGCCGCATCCGCCGCGGGCAAATTCGCGCCCGTCTGGAAAGTGCCGGCCCGTTCGCTGGCCGGCGCCGTAATCGGTGGCCTGCTGCTCGGCTTCGGCGCGCGCCTGGCCTACGGATGCAATATCGGCGCGTATTTCAGCGGCATCCTTTCAGGCAGCCTGCACGCCTGGCTGTGGCTGCCCGCGGCTTTTGCCGGAAGCGCTCTCGGCGTACACCTGCGCCCCATCTTCGGCTTGTCCGTGGAGAAATCGCCGCCGCCGTCCAGTTGCTGAAGACGCGCCCGCACGGCGACGACAACGCGATATCCGGGACCGGAGCACTATGAGCCGCATCCCGAAGGCCGGACCTGCGTCCGCCCCTCGGGAAGCAGGCCACATGGCTCCGGTTCTGCTTTCCGCCCGGCCTCGCCCGGCGCTTCCTTTCACGCTTTTATTTCAACGCCGCTCGCGCTTTCCTCCGTAGTGGCCGCAGCTTTCTGTTATGGTTTGCCGCGTTCGAGACAGCGGGCCCCGGCCCGCCAAGAAGGAAAGACATATGCCCTGGCTGGCCATCCGGTTTTCAACTTTGGCGCTCGTTCTGGCAGGCACCGTCTGCACGGCAACGTTAACCGTCCTGTCGTCGCCGGTGTGGCTCTGGGCGGCGATCCCGCTGGCCGCGCTGGCAGTGCTGGGCCTCTATGACCTGGTCCAGCCGCACCACGCCATACGCCGCAACTATCCCATCCTGGGCAACCTGCGCTTCCTGTTCGAAGCCATACGCCCGGAAATCCGCCAGTACTTCCTCGAAGACGATACGAACGCGACGCCCTTTTCACGGGCGCAGCGTTCCATCGTTTACCAACGCGCCAAGAAGCAGGTGGACAAGCGTCCTTTCGGCACGCAGGAAGAGGTCTACAACGACCGCTATGAGTGGATGAATCACTCGCTTGCGCCGACACATGTCGCCGACAGCGATTTTCGCGTCACCGTCGGCGGACCGGACTGCAAGCAACCTTATTCGATGTCGGCACTGAACGTCTCGGCCATGAGCTTCGGCGCGCTATCGGGCAACGCCATCACCGCGCTTAACGAAGGCGCGCGCATCGGCAATTTCGCCCACGATACCGGCGAAGGCGGCATCAGCCCGTATCACCGCAAGCCGGGAGGCGACCTGGTGTGGAATATCGGGTCCGGCTATTTCGGTTGCCGGGACGAGCAGGGCAACTTTTCGCCCGAGGCGTTCGTGCGCAACGCGCGCACGCCGCAGGTAAAGATGATAGAAATCAAGCTGTCGCAGGGCGCCAAGCCCGGCCACGGCGGTATTCTGCCCGGCGCCAAGGTCACGCCGGAAATCGCCGCGACGCGCGGCGTGGCGCCATGGAAAGACTGCAATTCGCCCGCGGGCCACAGCGCGTTCGACACGCCCATCGGGCTGATGCGCTTTGTCGCCCAGTTGCGCGAACTGTCCGAAGGCAAGCCGGTCGGGTTCAAGCTGTGCGTCGGCCATCCTTGGGAATGGTTCGCCATCGTCAAGGCGATGCTGGAAACCGGCATCACCCCCGACTTCATCGTCGTCGACGGTGCCGAAGGCGGAACCGGCGCGGCGCCACTGGAATTCGTCGACCATGTCGGTACCCCGCTGCGGGAGGGCCTGCGCCTGGTGCACAACACGCTTGTCGGGGTCAACCTGCGCGATCGCATTCGCATCGGTGCGTCCGGCAAGATCATCACCGCCTTCGACATGACGCGCACCATGGCGCTCGGCGCGGACTGGTGCAACGCCGCGCGCGGCTTCATGTTCGCGATCGGCTGTATACAGGCCCAATCGTGCCACACGGATAAATGCCCCACCGGCGTTGCGACCCAGGACCCGGTGCGCCAGCGCGCCCTGGTGGTACCCGACAAGGCGCAACGCGTGGCGAACTTCCACGCCAACACGCTGCACGCCCTGGCAGAGCTGCTGGGCGCGGCCGGACTGACGCATCCGGGCGCCCTGCGGCCCCACCACATCGCGCGGCGCATCTCGCCATCCGAAGTGCGCCTGCTGTCCGCGGTCTTTCCCGAGTTGGCGCCCGGTGAATTGCTGGAAGGCAAGTTCCGGCATCGCGTGTTCGAAACAGGCTGGACGATGGCGCGCGCCGATTCGTTCCAGCCGGCCCACGACATCACTTCCGTCCAGGCGATCGCGGACTGCCCACCCGAGCCCGTGCCAGCCTGAGCAGGCCTGGCGCGGCACACAGCTTGCGAAGCCGACGTCAGCCGCGTGCCCCTACCGAAGGGCCACGCGAGAACCCATCAGGAGGCTGACATGGCAACACGATATAACCCCGACGCGGATCCCATGGCGGATGGACTTCCCGGCCACGGCAATCGCGCCCTGGGCCCGAGCGACTCATCGGATTCGGGCAGCGACCTCGGCCCCGGCACGCCGGATACCGATACCGATGCCAGCGGCACTGGCGACAGAGCGGACGTCGAAGGCGATTCGGACCCCGTCGGCAATGACGTTGCGTCCGATCGCATCGTCGATGAGGACCAGGCCGGCCTGGCGCATACCCGTCCAGACCCGGCCCGTAACGGCGGCTAAGCCCTACTTGGCCCGCCCGAGGGGCTCCGGCTTGGAGCCGGTGTCCCCATTCACCTTGGGAAAATGCCCCGCCGCGGCGTACTCTTCGAGGCGGTTATAGAGCGTTTTCAGGCTGATGCCCAGGATCTCGGCGGCATGCTTTTTGACGCCGCCGCATTGCTCCAGCGTCGCGAAGATCAGCCGCCGGTCCGCGTCCGCCAGCGGCACGCCGACCGGCACGGTGATCTGCGAACCGGTTGCGGTTTTCTCCGGCGACATTTGCAGCGGCACGACGCCAGCGCGGATCTCGTTATCGTCGGCCAGGATAAAGGCGCGGTGGACGTAGTTCTTGAGCTCGCGCACATTGCCCGGCCAGGTATGGCTACGCAGGGCTTCCAGCGTATCGACCGCGAATTTCTTCTCTGCCCCGCGCTCCTTGTTAAGCATGTCCAGGTAGCGCTGGGCGATAAGGATCACGTCGTCCCCACGCTCGCGCAGCGGCGGCAGCTCGACCGGAAAAACGTTGAGCCGGTGATACAGGTCTTCACGCAGCTTGCCTTCCGCGACGGCCTCTTCTGGATTGCGGTTGGTCGCGGCGACCACCCGCACGTCGCTGGCGATCTCGCGGTTCGTCCCGACCCGCATGAACAGGCCTGTTTCGAGGACCCGCAGCAGCTTGACCTGCAGGTCTATGGGCATTTCCGTGATTTCATCCAGGAACAGAGTGCCGCCCGCCGCCCGCTCGAAGTAGCCCTTGTGCTGCCGGTCCGCGCCCGTGAAGCTGCCGCGCTCGTGGCCGAACATTTCGCTTTCGATCAGGTTGGGAGAAATGGCGCCGCAGTTGACCGGCAGGAACGGACCCTTGCGGCGTCCGCTCAGTTCGTGGATGGCCTGCGCGGCGAGCTCCTTGCCCGTGCCGCTGTCTCCCATCAGGAATACGGTCGCTTCGGTTGGCGCCACCTTGGCGATCTGGCGGTAGAGACGCTTCATGGGCTCGGAACGCCCCAGCATCTTGCCGAAGCGGTCTTCGTCCTCGAAGGGACCGCCCCACGGCGACAGATCGGCGTTGCGCGGCATGCGGCCCAGGACCATTTTCAGGCGCTGGATATTGACCGGCTTGAGCAGGTAATCGATCGCCCCGAGACGCAAGGCGTCCACCGCGCTTTCGACACTGGCGTGGCCGGTAATGAACACCACATCGACGTTCGGCGAGCTCAACGCCTGGAAGATATCCAGGCCGCTCCCATCCGGCAGTTGCAGATCGGACAAGACCAGGTCCGGCGACTGGCGAAGGATCTGGATCTTCGCCTCGCGCAGATCGCTGGCTTGGGCAACGGTAAACCCTTCGTCCTTGACGATCTCGGCCAGCGCGGTTCGCACTGGAGATTCGTCATCGACGATCAAAACATGTGGCATGCGCAGTTCCGTGTGTTCGCGGTTCTTTCTGGGGTTTAGAAAACGCTGGGCGCGCGGCGCCCCTCTCGGCTTTATTCTAGCCTCCGCCGGCAGCGACCCGCATCGCGTTTAAGACGGAGACCGTTGCATAATGCGGACCATTCAAGGCAGCGAAGCTTATCGTGCCACGTTTTCGGCAAACGTAATCAATTCGTACAGTTAGCTAAGATTTTCATCTACTTTCAAGTGCTTGCAACGACGCGTATTCTGGAAAAGTAGGATCACGAGATATGCAGCCCAACAATATTGCGAACGCCGATTCCAGGCGCCCTACCGCCAAAAGAGCAAGCCCGAAAATGGGAATACCCAACGCCACCGCGGCGTCCCGCGCCAGCGGCCGCCTCGATCCGACCGCGTCTCCGAAGCCTTCCTCCATGGGGAAGTGCGAAGCCATGCGCCGATTGGCTGAGCAGATAGACAAAGTGGCCGGCACCGACGCCAGCGTGCTGATCGTGGGCGAGAGCGGTACCGGCAAGGAGCTCGTGGCCCGGGCCATCCACGGCGGCAGCGAGCGCGCCGACCAGCCTTTCGTCCCCGTCAACTGCGGCGCGATCCCCGCGACCTTGATCGAAGCCGAGCTGTTCGGCCACGAAAAAGGCAGCTTCACCGGCGCGATCGCCCAGAACATCGGCTACTTCGAGCACGCCAGCGGCGGCACCCTGTTTCTGGACGAAGTCACGGAGATGCCGCTGGACATGCAGGTACAACTGCTGCGCGTCCTGGAAACCGGCACGTTTCATCGCGTCGGCGGACTACAACCGGTCCGGGTAAACGTCCGCATCGTGGCCGCCACCAACCGCGACCCATACACAGCCGTCAACGAGGGACGCTTCCGCGAGGATCTGCTCTACCGGCTGGCCGTGGTGCCGCTGCGCGTGCCGCCCCTGCGCGAAAGACTGGAAGACGTGCCTTACCTGGCACAACGCTTCCTGGACAGCTTCAACGCCGCCGAGGGCACCAACAAGGTCTTCTCCAAGCGCGCATCCGACGCCCTGCTGGCGTACGACTGGCCGGGGAACGTCCGCGAATTGAAGAACACGATCCATCGCGCCTACATTCTGGCCGATAACGTGGTCGAGATCGCCGCCCCGGCGCTGTCGCGGCGACAGTCCAAGGCGCAGGTGGCCCATGGCACGTTGAAGATGTCCGTGGGAACCTCGCTGCTGCAGGCGCAAAGGGAATTGATCCTGGCGACGCTGGCGCATCACCAGGGCGACAAACGGCTGACCGCCCGCACGCTGGGTATCAGCCTTAAGACGCTATACAACCGGCTGGGCACCTACGACGGATCCGCGACTTCGCATTCCGGGTAATCCCGGACAGGCCGCAAAGTCACGACCAATACGGCGGCTGTCCGTAGTACTCGTGGATCCCCGCGGCCCAAGCGGGGTCCGCCATGCGCGGCCAATTGTCCTTGTCGAAGCCGGCGGCGTTGCGCAGGCGCTCCAGGTCGATATCCAGCAGAAAGCATTTGCGGTCGGTGTCCAGCGTCAACGCGCTCCACGGCACCGCGAACAGCTTGTCGCCGATACCCATGACACCGCCTCGCGCCAGCACGGCATAAGCGATGCGGCCGCTGGCGACGTCGATCATGATGTCCTGCAGAACGCCCAACTTTTCGCCGGACAGGTTCAGGACGTCGTTCCCCTCCAGCGTGGCCGCCGCCATGACTTCCGGCCCGGGTCCGGCGCCGGACTTCTTTGCCGACCCGACGATCCGCGTCTCGGCTGGCGAGCCGGCGGCGGCGATGTGCCCGGGTTCGACGGTATCTCGGCCATGGTCCATAACGACCTCCTGGGAATGACGCCGCCGCCGCGATCCTGGGGGCGTCTGGCAGTTATTACATGAGCTGGTAAATCCGTCCGGCAAAGTCGGGGGCCTGGCGGCATCCGGCGATCCACCGATCACTACGCCAGCATGCGGCGTGCCTTGAAAAGCCAATAAATACGCGGGCTTGCCAGGAATCCGTCAGCCTCGCACGGCGTCGCCTGAAAATTGGCATGCACCTTGCTTATGTTTGTCTTGAATGGGATGGGCGTTTTCATCCCTGCAGTCAGACGGAGACAGCAATTGGCACATCAAGCCACGTACGAACTCAGGGCGCGTCAGCAGACCAGCCTGACGCCGCGGCTCCAGCAGTCGGTAAAACTGCTGCAGATGTCCGCGCTGGAATTTACCCGCGAAATCGAGCAAGCACTCGCGACGAACCCGTTCCTCGAGGAAGGCGAGGACGATAACGCGCCGGCCGACTCTGGCGCGGCCAGCACGCCGGCCACCGATACGGCGCTCCACGAAAACCTGTCCAGCGCGTCCGATATGCAGGGCCCCGCGCTGACGGAAGCCCCGCCGGAAGTCGTGGTTGAGCTACCCGAGCTGCCGGACATGCAATCGGAGTATTCCGGCGATTACCCCGCGGCCCGCGCCTCGGGCGATGGCGATAGCGACGTCGGCCAGTGGGCCCGCAGCACCGAAGACCTGCGCGACCGGCTGTGCGGCGAGCTGTGCAGCTACCGCCTGGCGCCCCGCGATCGCCTGATGGCCGAGTACATCATCGAAGGGCTGGACGAAGAAGGTTATCTGCGAACCGATCTGACCGAACTCGCCGGAGACGGGGTATTCGATCCCCCACCCGAACGCGAGGAATGGGAAGTCGCCCTTAAGCTGGTTCAGCAGCTCGACACCCCCGGCCTGGGCGCTCGCAACCTCGCGGAATGCCTGAAGCTGCAGCTCATCGCGATGGACGAGACAACGCCGTCACGCGATCTGGCAATCCACATCGTCGAACACGAACTGGAACGCCTGGGCAAGCACGATTTTTCCGGCCTGGTCCGCGCGTGCCAGTGCAGCGACGACGCGATGCGCGAAGCGTGCTCGCTGATACGGCGCCTGGACCCTCGTCCCGGGCTGCGTTATTCACAAGCCGATTCCAGCTATGTGGTACCGGATGTCGTCGTACAGAAGTTCAACAATCAATGGATCGTCACACCCAACCGGGCGGCGATGCCCCGCGCACGCCTGCATCGGGCCTACGCAGATCTGTTCCGTAATGCCCGCTATAGCGATCGCTCCCCGATGGCACAAGAGCTGCAGGAAGCGCGCTGGCTGATCCGCAATGTCGAACAGCGCTACAGCACCATACAGCGCGTGGCGGAAGCAATCGTTCTGCGCCAGCAAACGTTCTTCGAGTACGGAGAGATCGCCTTGCGTCCGTTGATGCTGCGCGAGATCGCCGATGAATTGGAAATCCACGAGTCCACCGTATCCCGCGCGACGAGCAATAAGTACATGGCCACGCCGCGCGGCATTTTCGAGTTCAAGCACTTCTTCTCCCGCGAGCTTTATACCGACACGGGGGGAAGCTGCTCGGCCGCTGCCGTGCGGGCGTTGATCAAGGAAATGATCGACGGCGAAGATGCATCCACGCCCTTGTCCGATGTCGACCTTGCGCAACTGCTTGGCCAGCAAGGTGTGGTGGTGGCGCGTCGCACCGTATCGAAGTACCGTGGGCAGCTGAAGTACCCACCCGCCGATATGCGCCGCCAGTACTGACCGCAAAGGCATATCGAAAAGGGGCGCCGCGGCGCCCCTTCGTCATTCCGCGCGGCGCAGGCCCTTACCGCTTGCCCGTATCCGTATAGGGCGCGCCGCCGCCCTTCGTCGGCGAGACGTTGGTGTTCTTCATATCCGAGGGCATACGCGGTTCCTTTTCCTTTCGGAGGTCGCTGCCGGAACTGTCGCGCGTGACCGGTGCGGTGCCGGAAGGATGGCTCGCATACGGCGCGGGCGCAGGCGTGCCCGGCGGTACCTTGTCATTTCTGGGCGGCGTGGCGGTAGAGTCGTTCGGCGTGGTGGAAGGCGTGGTAGGTGCGTTCTGCTGCGCCAACGCGGCACCGGACCCGCAAGCCGCGGCGAGAACCAACATGGAGGTGAGACGACTGAGCTTCATTCCGATCTCCTTTCGTGTGACGAGTTGGGACTACGCATACAGCAAGGGCTATGCCTATCGACGCATGCTTCAGGAGCATCCCGATTGGGTACGCAGCTTGCTCGACAGAATCAGCCCATCGAGGGCCAGGTCAATCGGCCTGCAGACGACAACAAGGAGTAGCGTCATGAGCATCATCAAACTATCTCTGAGCGCCATCGCATTGAGTATCCCGGCGGTGACTTTCACCGCGCATGCTCAGACCCAGGCGCCGATGACCAACAAGGAAATCGATGCGCAGTATCGCGCCGACCAGAAGAAATGCGATGGCATGAAGGGCAACGAAAAAGACGTTTGCCAAAAAGAAGCCAAGGCCACGCGCGATAGCGCCAAGGCCGACGCGAAGCAAGCCAAGGAACAGGCCGAAGCGCGGCACGATGCAACCAAGGAAAAGCGCGAATCGGCGTACGACGTCGCGAAGGCGAAATGCGACACCCTGTCGGGCAACGCCAAGGATGCCTGCATGGCCGATGCGAAAACGCGCTACGGAAAGTAGTCCTACCCGATCGTGAAACGGCCGGCATGTGTCGGCTTTTCACGATTCCGGGCAGCGGCCGTCTCAGAGCCAGCGCTCGAACATCCGACCGAAGGACTCCATGAGTCTTTCCTTCACGCCCCGGTCCGACCACGATTGGGCATCGATCCGCTGGCCCCGGGCCACATCTTCGGCAAACAAGGTTTCCATTTGGCGGGCGAAGCGCGGTCCGATCACGACGGCGTTCAATTCATAGTTCAGCGCGAAACTGCGCCAGTCCATATTGCTTGAGCCTACGGTGGACCATACTCCGTCGATCACCGCGGTCTTCGCGTGCAGAAACGCATCCCGACGCTCATAGATCTTCACGCCGGCTTCCAGCAGCTCCGTATAGTGCGACCGGCCGGCATGGAACACGAGGGAAGAATCGCTGAAGCCCGGCAGCACCAGCACCACGTCCACGTTGCGCCTGGCCGCGTCCGCCAAGGCCTGTACGAAGGCGGGATCCGGCACGAAGTACGCCATGGTGATGTGTATCGATCGCTGCGCGCTTTGTATGGCCGACATAAAAGTCAGATACAGCGTATAGCCATCGCGGTCTCCCGGGCGATTGGAGACGATACGCACAAAGAGATCTCCCATCCGCTGATTCGCCGGATAGAACTCTCTCGGATCCAGTGGCGGACCGTGTTGAGCTTGCCAGCCTTCCTGCATCACCCGTTCAATCTCGGCCACGGCCGGACCCTGCACCCGGATCTGCGTGTCGCGCCATGGGGCTTCCTTGGGATCCGGAGGTTGGGCCGAATCCGACGAGCTGCCGCGCAGGATCGATGCCGAGGATCCGCCCGATGCGGACGACTCATATACCGAACTGATATTGATTCCGCCGAGAAAGCCCGTCTTGCCATCGACGACCAACAGTTTCCGATGATCGCGGTTATTCGGAGACCATCCCGCGCGGGCCTCGGCAGGGTTCACCGGATTGAACACCACCACCTGTACCCCCGCATCGCGCAGGCGGTCGAAGAATGCCTTCGGCGTATGCAAGGTCCCCACGCCATCGACCATGAGGGCGACAGGGACGCCCTGTTTTCTCTTCGCGATCAGTGCGTCCGCAAACTTCCGTCCCGCGTCGTCGTCGTCGAAAATATAGCTTTCCATATGCACATACTGGCGCGCGCCCCGGATGGCCTCCAGCATGGCGTGATAAGTCGTGGGGCCGTCGGAGAACAGGTCGACGCGATTGCCGGCCTCCAGAGGCGCTCCGCTGATGGCCTCTTCGACTTGCAGGTGACGCAGCAGGAAGCCCGCGGTGGCGGGGTCCATGTCGTCGAGGCTGAAGCGCGGCCCGGACGCCGGCTGACCGGGCGCATCGAGCTTCTTGACGACATCCTGGCTGCGTTGATAGCTCAGCCAGCCGGAATCGGTCGCGATACGTATCTGGCTGCGCGGCAATGTGCCCTCCGTAGCGTCGGGCACGGTGGCACAAGCCGCGAGCAGGCAGGCGAATGCCGCGAGCCAACAGGCCCGCCATAAGCGTTTCATTGTTTCTTCTTGGCTGGAGGAAGGGGCGGCCGCCTTTTGCTTCTTGTGGGCGTCGGATAGCCGCGGGTTAATGGCGCGATTGCCTGGCGCTACCTTTTGCGCTCTCCTTTGGTGGCGGAGGGCTCGGCCTGCCTGTTGCCGACGCCGCGTTCGGAGTCTTCCTTGCGCGGAAAGCCGAAGTCGCGTGTCTCATACTTGCCCTGGTCGTAGTCGCCCTTATAGCCACCCTGATCGCCCTTCTGGAAGCCGCGGTCCTGTGCCGCCTTGTCCCACTCCTGCTGTTTGTCCAACTCGTGGGACACGCGTGCCGGCCCTTCCCTGCTCTTGTCCTGGGAATTATCGGGCGATCGGCCGTGGCCGCTCGCTGCCTTATCGTGTTCGTCGGTACGTCCGGCTTTCATTACGATCTCCTTAACATCATGAAATGGGAAAGCGTCTACGGAACGGACCCTCCATACCCTCGTGGCCTCGAACCAGTTCGGACAGAATCTGCCGCCCTCCTCTGAGGCGCTCCATACTGCGACCGCCAGCGTCGTGCAGCAGTTGCGTTCCCTTGGCCTCCTGCCCCGTCCCTGTCACGACGGCCACGAAGGCCGCCTGGGGCGGCAAGGCACCGTCCGAGTCGCCGCGACGCTCCAGATGCGTTACCACGGCCGCGGCCAGCGAACCGGCCAGGGCGCCAACGGCCGCGATCAGCACACTATATGGGTCTGGAATGGCCATCACGGTTGTCGTCGCAACGCCGACAGCCGCACCCGCCGCGCCCAGGGCCGCGGTTCTCGCGATGGCGGCACGCACGCGCCGGCCGGACCACCGTTCGCCCGGTTCGCCGGCACGGAAAACGCACACGGCGTCTTCGCGAAAGCCCTCGCCCACCAGCGCGTGAGCCGCGCTGGCGGCGTCCGGCAGGGTATCAAATCGCGCGACCACAATCATAGGCATGACGGCATCTCATGGCCGATGCATCGGGCCGCCGCATCAGCGCCGGTCGTTGCTGGACGACAGGCACGCGCCCAGCAGCAAGCCGAGCACCGCGGCGATACCGATCGATTTCCAGGCGTTCTCATGAACATACTCGTCCGTGGCGTCCGCGACATAGCGGTAGCGCTCCGCCGCCGTGCTCTCCCACGAGCCGGCCATGCTGCGCGCGTTTTCCAGCTGAGTCTTCAGGCGCTGGCGTGCCCGCTCGATTTCTTCGCCGGTATAAGACGCCGTGGAACGAAGCAGTTCTTCGGTACCGGCCATCAGCTCCCGCAGGCTGGTCGCCACCTTCTCCTTTCCGGCCAGAAGTTCTGCGCTATGGGAATTCGACTTCATGTTCTCTCCTTGGAAAAAACCCTTGCAGGTGACAAAGGGGACGGCGTACCGTATGACCCATTGTCGAGCTTGACGATGGCGGACGCCCTTTTCTTTCGCAACGATGGGTAAAGCGCTATTTCAGGCCGGCAGACCGGCCAAACTCCTATAAGCCCCCGCCGGGAACGGCGATTGCTCCACTAAACTGTTTGGCCGCCGCCACCTTTGCACAAGGATTTCGCATGCGCGTACCCTCGTATTCGTCTTCCGCCGTCGACACCATCCCAACGGTGGCGCCCGCGGCACCCGCCCCCGAACCGCGGTTTCATCAGCGGCACGTCGAAACCACCGATACGGTAAGAAAAGAGTTGCTGGACGGCCTGGCCAAAGAGCAGGCTCACATCAGCCCCAAGTTTCTCTACGATGAATTGGGATCCAGCCTGTTCACCGCCATTACGCTTTTGGATGAGTACTATCCTACGCGGTGCGAGAACGAGATATTCGCGAAGCATTCGGCCGACATCGTCGCCCACGCAGGCCCGGTGCATACCTTGATCGATCTGGGCGCCGGCGATTGCGCCAAAGCGGAACGCCTGCTGGCCCATGTGCGGCCGGCCCAATATGTTCCCATCGACATTTCCGTCGACTACCTGAAAGCCGCCGTCAAGCGGATCGCGGATCATTATCCGGACCTGGAGATCTCCGCGCTGGGTATGGATTTCTTCAATGATCTCAGCCTGCCCGCCGAAGTGCACGCGGAGCGGCGCGCTTTCTTCTATCCCGGGTCGAGCATCGGTAACCTCCCCCCGGAACAGGCGGCAGACCTGCTGGCGAACATACGCCGGCAATGCGCCGACGGGGCGTTGATCATCGGAGTGGACCTGGTCAAAGCCCGCGAAATACTCGAACCGGCCTACGATGACGCCGTGGGTGTGACGGCCGCGTTCAATCTGAACATGCTGCGCCATGTCAACAAAATCCTCGGCTCGGATTTCAATCTGGCGCAATGGCAGCATCTGGCCTGCTTCAACGAAGCGCGCTCGCGCATGGAAATGCATCTGCGCGCGCGCGTCGCGACCACGGTACGGTGGCCGGGAGGCGAAAGAAGCTTCAAGGAAGGCGAGAGAATCCATACGGAGGACTCCTACAAGTACCGTCCGCATGCCTTCAAGGCCATGTTGTCGCGTGCCGGCTTCGGCCAGATCCGATACTGGACGGACGAGCGCGAATGGTTCGCGGTGTTCTGTGCGCGAGCGTAAGAACCCCAAGCCCCATGCAAGACGCAGATAAAGACCATGGATAGTCATCACACATCGAGCCGTCCCATCGTGCCGGACGCGCCACTGGCCTCCTTGCTGGCCCACTACGAAACCGTACGCGAGACCAGCCTGGCGCTGGCCGCCCCCCTTAGCCCGGAGGACTGCCAGGCGCAATCCATGCCGGACGCCAGTCCGGTGAAATGGCACCTGGCCCATACGACGTGGTTCTTCGAGACCTTCCTGCTGCAACCACGGCTTGCGGACTATGCCGTTTTCCATCCCCGCTACGGCTTCCTGTTCAATTCCTACTACAACGCCATCGGCGAAAGGCATCCTCGCCCACAGCGCGGCCTGCTGACGAGGCCGCCTTTGCATGACATCCTTGCGTACCGCGCGCATGTCGACGCGGCGATGGCGCGTCTTATCCCCGCCATTGGCGGCGACAGCGATGCCGAGGCGCTGGTGCGCCTGGGCCTGCATCACGAGCAGCAGCATCAGGAACTGATCCTTACGGACGTCAAGCATCTGCTGTCGTGCAACGCGCTTCGTCCGGCCTATGCCAGCACGCCGCGCCCTCGCGCGGTGGTCGCGGCACCGCCGCAGGAATGGCTGGATCATCCCGGCGGCATCGTTTCGGTCGGCCACGACGACGACGACTTCTGCTTCGATAACGAAACCCCTGCCCACCAGGTATTGCTGCGGCCTTTCCGGCTGGCGCGGCGCCCCGTGACCCAGGGCGAGTACCTGGCTTTCATGGACGATGGCGGCTACCGGCGTCCGGAGCTCTGGCTTTCATTGGGCTGGGACGCCGTGCGGACCCATGGGTGGGAAGCGCCGCTGTACTGGGAAAACACGGACGGCACGTGGCACGCATTCACGTTGCACGGCATGGAAACGATCGATCCGAATGCCCCGGTCACGCACATCAGTTACTTCGAAGCCGACGCGTATGCGCGGTGGGCGGGCGCCCGTTTGCCCAAAGAATCCGAATGGGAGCAGATGGCGCGCGACATGCATCCCGATTCGCATGCAAATCTCCTGGAATCCGGCGCCTTGCATCCCCGTGCGGCCGCCGCAAGCAACGCTCGGACGCCTTTGCAGATGTACGGCGATGTCTGGGAATGGACGGCCAGTCCCTACGAGCCCTACCCCGGCTTCGCAGCGGCTGCCGGCGCCGTCGGCGAATACAACGGCAAGTTCATGTGCAGCCAATACGTGCTGCGTGGCGGCTCCTGCGCGACACCCCGCACGCATATCCGGGCGACGTACCGCAATTTCTTTCCGCCCGACGCGCGGTGGCAGTTTTCCGGCGTCCGGCTGGCTTGCGATGCCTGAGCCCGGTCCGCTTGGCGCTTAGGGCCGGTGCGAGTCGGCCGTAGCGACGCGAGCTTCCGGGGCGCCACGGTATTCGACCGAAAGCCGGGCGCCCCCGACCCGGGCACGGGGACCAGGGTGGCGCCACGGCGCGGCTTCAAGAGGTACCGTTTCGATTTGGCAAACTGCAAAGCAGCGTGCTAGAATTTTGGTCTTTCCTGGGACGCGATGCATCCGGTGTGTCACACGATCACCGATGATGAACCCGAACCTGGATATGGCGCATTAGCTCAGCCGGTTAGAGCGACGGAATCATAATCCGCAGGTCCCCTGTTCGAATCAGGGATGCGCCACCAAAGAATTCGAAGGCCTCCGCGTAAGTGGGGGCTTTTTCATTTGGAGCGTCGCCACCCCATCAGCCGGCCATGTCCGACGGCGCCGGTCACACTACCCCAGCCCTGCGTTTTCGGACTTCCAGAAGGCAAATCGAAGGGGCCTTCTTCTTCGGCGTGCAGGCAGAGGTTGCAATCACGATATTGCACTGCGGAACCCTATCTCGCCATTTTTGTATCTAAATCGTACAATGATTCATTATGAATCCGGCGATGGACCGGCGACCCTAAGGAGAGCGATGTGAACACCTCTGCGATGCAAACGATGATGTATGACGCCAACCGGAAAAGCGTGGGCGTCGCCTATCTGTTGTGGCTGTTCCTGGGGAGCTTCGGCGGGCACAGGTTCTACGCCGGCAAGACGGGTAGCGCGATCGCGATGCTGGCGCTGACGATCCTCGGCATCATCCTTAGCATTGTCGGCGTGGGCTTTGTGCTCTTGATAGCGGTCGGCATCTGGACCCTGGTGGATGCATTCCTTATCCCCGGCTGGATCCGCAACAAGAACATGCTCCTGGCAGCCACGCTATCCAACGGGAATGTTCCGCTTCAGTGAATCCACGACGCGACGGTCGTGACCCGGAGCGTAAACGCAGGCGGTGAATGGCACCCCGGAAACAGGACATCGATCCAGGCCCCGGGGTGTTTTTCTTTTCAAGCACGCGCCGCGGCTATGCCTCAGTGCTTCAGCTCGTCGGGCACCTTGCCGCCGTTTTCGGCCAGCTTGATCATCACCTGCTTGTGCAGCCAGATATTCATGGACGCGGAGTCCTCCGTGTCGCCGCTGTAACCCAACTCGGAAGCCAGGCTCTTACGCGCGGCAAGGCTGCTGTCCAGCCCCAGCAGCTTCATTAGATCGACGATCGATGTATCCCAATTGAGCTTCTGCGGATTGCCGCTTTGCATCTCCACGAGCACGGCGCGGACATCGACTTCGGGCATGGCGGTCGATGGCGTGGCGGCTGGGGCTGCGGACGTGGTGGCGGCTTCGCCGGTGGAAGCAGGCTGGGACGAGGATGCCTCGGTGTTGGCGGGATGGCTGCTTGGAAAGATCCTGGCCAGTATGGATTTGAAGATGCTCATGATGTCTCCCATTGAGGCTCGGCATTGCGCTGCGCGCGGATGGCGCGTTCACGACTTTTAACCCGGAACCAAGTCTGGCCGATGCCTCACTGACCGCGGCCCTTCAAACAGGGCAAACCGGACGTTGTCCCGCCGGTTTGGCGGCGGGCGCCATTTGGAGCAGACATGAGCATCGATATCCACTTATACACGCCACCGGAGGCGCCCGTACGCAGGATGGCGCACGCCGGTCCGCCACGGCGGCGGCGCCCCTGGCTCGTACGCGCGCTTGTCGGTGGTGCCCTGTACGCGCTGGCCTGCGCACCTGCGCGCGCGCATGAGCTGGCAAGCTACCCTTCCCTCGTCGCGGCCTTGACGGCGGGCGAATCGGTCACCGTTCTGCTCGATCTGGCCCAATGCACCAAGGACGGCAGCGGCATCGCGGGGCCCAGGATGCAAGGCGGTTCGCGCATCACCCGCTTCCTGATCCCTGGCGGACAATACGTCGCCTTTGCCGACACCCACCACACCCTGGACGCGGAGGATCGGCCGGTCGTCGAATACATACGCTATCGTGCCATGGCCGACGGCAAGGTCATCGTCCGCTTCGCCAGGCAGGCTGGCGCGGGCAGCGCAGCGACGCCTGGCGGCCAATACGAATGTCGCTTCACGCGCGGCATCCGATTCGTCGCCGATCGCGCGGCGCTACGCTGAGCGACGCGGCGCTCAGCGGCCGTACGGAGGGATGCGCGGCAGCGTCGGCGCCGTGCAACAAAAAGCCCCACCGGAGTGGGGCTTTTTGCACCGTATTCATGCCAGAGGCATTACGCCGGCGTGATCTTCGTTGCCTGCGGGCCCTTGGGACCGTTGGCGACGACAAACGTCACACGCTGGTTTTCTTCCAGGGAGCGGAAGCCGCTGCCTTGGATTTCGGAGAAGTGCGCGAACAGGTCCTTACCGCCCGATTCCGGGGTGATAAAGCCATAACCTTTTTCAGAGTTGAACCACTTGACGACGCCGGTTTCCATACCGATTTTCCTTGCATTTACAATGGGCCACAAGCCCGGGACACGAGAATATTCAAGCTAGGGCCAAGAACAATAACGGAGACCGGAAAGAACCCTGAACTGTACAAAGATCGCGCTGCTTGAATTCTCCACGACACTATGAACGTGACGTTCATTTAAGTCAAAAACATTTTCTACCCTAAGCGGCGCCAGTTGAAACGAATTGCTACATCGCCGCGCATAAATCCCGCAGCGCCTTACGCCGCGTTGCACATGAACATTGTGAAGCCGGGAACGATTCGGATTGGCGGGGCATTCGTGTTCCGATGCCACAACGAATATCCTATATATTCGTCATCAGGGGCCGGGCCCACACGGCACCCAAGCGAAAGAAGGTAACCATGAGCATTATCAGCGCACGCACCGTCGACCTGACATCCGGAATTGCCTTACGAACCACGCTGGATGGTGAATTCATACGCAGCTATGTCGTCGTGAGCCCACCTGATCTGGACGCGATTGCCGATATCGTACCGGCCGCCGAGGTCGAAGCCGGGGGACAAATCCACGCCACCGCCGTCAGCGACCCGATCTCGGCCGCGGAGCAAATCGGCGACGTGCTGGACAATATCAATCCCGGAGACATCGCCGTTTTCCTGTGCGCCAGCCCGGCCGCATACGAAACGGCCCTGCAGCTTTTGGGCTACGATCCGGCGCGCCACGATACTGAATTGCATTAAGTTCAATACAAATCGGTGGGGCTCAGGCGGGTACCTGATAAACCCTGACGCCCGCGCGCGGAGTATTTTCCGGAGCCGCATATTGCGGACGCGCGCCTCCCTGGACAGGTGCCAGCCTGAATCCGAGATCCATGCCCCAGCGATCGGTTTCGCGTACCCACTGGGTATGGCAGCATGAGCAGCGGAAACGGTCTTCGCGGTGATTTTCCCGGCGCTTTTCGGTAGGCCGCACGAAGCCTTCGTGCACAAGGTTCTGGTGGGCCTGCAGACCGGGCCTGGCAAGGGCAATGCTCTGGCAGGGAAGGCACATCATGGCGCTCATATTTTTCTCCAGGTTCAACATTCAAGCGATAAAGAAAACGAAAATCGAAATCGGTCTTTCCGGTGCGCAACGTACCGCGACAAGGGTTCACCCCCGGGCGGAATAGGGCTCCGGCTCCAGCTCTTCCAGCGCGGCGCGGCCATCCAGGATGGTTTCGCTGACAGAAGGAAAGCCCACCGGAGAGACGATGCACTGGATGCGCGGCTCGCCGTGCCGGCGATCCTCGACCAGGATCTTCCAGCTATAACGGCCGCGGCCATCGGGGTCGACGGTCAAGGTGGCGCCCCATGCGTTGAAGGTCTTTGCGAAAACTTCCATTGCGTATCGCCTCGCGGACTGTTGTAGCTCTTGTCGCAAGCGCCGTGCCCGGCCTGGGACACCCCCCTCCCACACAGGAGGATTCTCCGTGCGCCCGGCTGGCAGCCAATAAAGGGACGCAACTGCCGGGGTACAAACCTGGAATCCCCCGGACACAAAGGCATTAGCAAATGCTACGACCCGGCCGGATACCGACCCGAATAAAAAAGGCCGGCAGTTGCCTGCCGGCCTTCGTGCCGCTGGATGACTTTTTTACAACGATCGCGCCAATTGCGCTGCCAGACCAATATAGGATCGCGGCGTCATCTGCAGAAGACGCATCTTGGCGTCCTCGGGCAGGCCCAGTCCCTGGATGAATTCGCGCAGCGCGATTTCGGTGATTCCCTTGCCGCGCGTCAGGGCCTTGAGCTGTTCGTAGGGTTGCGGCAGTCCATAGCGCCGCATGACCGTCTGGACCGGCTCAGCCAGGACTTCCCAGCAGGCGTCGATGTCGGCGTCGATGGCGGCCGTGTTCACTTCAAGCTTGTCCAGCCCGCGCAGGCAGGCATCCCAGGCAACCATGCAATAGCCGAACGCCACGCCCAGATTGCGCAGGACGGTGGAATCGGTCAGGTCTCGTTGCCACCGAGATACCGGCAATTTATCGGCGAGATGACGCAACATGGCATTGGCCAAGCCGATATTGCCCTCCGAATTCTCGAAATCGATGGGGTTGACCTTGTGCGGCATCGTGGAGGAGCCGACCTCGCCTTCTTTCAGCCGCTGCTTGAAATATCCCAGCGACACATAGCCCCAGACGTCCCGGTCCAGATCCAGGATGATGATGTTGGCGCGCGCCACGGCATCGAACAGGGCTGCCATCCAGTCGTGCGGCTCGATTTGGATGGTATGGCGGTTTTGGGTCAGTCCCAGGCCGCGCAGCACCCGCTCGCTGAATGCAGGCCAGTCCACCTCCGGATAGGCCGAAAGGTGTGCGTTGTAGTTGCCCGTGGCGCCGTTGAGCTTGGCCAGCGGCTGCACGGCGCGAATCGCATCCAGGGCACGGCCCAGGCGCGCCGCCACATTTGCGAATTCCTTGCCCAGGGTGGTGGGACTGGCCGGCTGCCCATGGGTGCGCGACAGCATGGGCTGGTCGGCGTGGGCGGCCGCCATCGCGGCAAGCTTGGCGTGCAGTTTCTGCAGCGTGGGGACCAGTACACCGTTGCAAGCGCGCGACAACATAAGCGCATGCGAGGTGTTGTTGATATCTTCCGAGGTGCAGGCGAAATGTATGAATTCCGCCGCGCGGGAGAGCTCGACGTGATCGGCCACTTTTTCCTTCAGCCAGTACTCCACGGCCTTGACGTCGTGGTTCGTGACGCGCTCGATCTCTTTGATGCGGGCGGCATCCGCTTCGCTGAAGTCTTCGACGATCGCCTTCAGGCGTGCCCGCGCATCGTCGGAGAAGCGCGGCAGCTCGGGCAGGCCCGCGTCGGCCAGGGCGGAGAGCCAGGCGACTTCCACCTCGACGCGATGCGCCATGAAGCCGGCTTCGGACAACAGCCCGCGCAGGGCCTCGCCACGGGAGGCATATCGCCCATCAAGAGGGGAAAGCGCGTTGAGCGGACTGAGGGCGGGGGCGATATGCATGAGCAGGGAAATAGACCGAAACGAGTATTGAAAACCGCGAAAAAACGCCGGGATTTTATCATCCACCGCCCTTCGTCAGCCGGCGCGCGCCATCGGCTGCGTCAACCGCCGTCCGGCGTGGCATCATCCTGCTATACTGCCGCCCGCTTTCCGACTATGACCGTGCATCCATGAAACTGATAGGCTCCCTTACTAGCCCGTACGTACGTAAGGTACGGATCGTCATGGCGGAAAAAAAGCTGGATTACCGCTTTGAACTCGAAAACGTGTGGTCTCCGGATACCCGGATCCAGCAATACAACCCCCTGGGCAAGGTGCCCTGCCTGGTCATGGAAGACGGCGGCGCGCTGTTCGATTCGCGCGTTATCGTCGAGTATCTGGATACTCTCTCCCCGGTTGCCAGGCTGATCCCCCAATCCGGCCGCGAGCGCGCTGCCGTCAAGTGCTGGGAAGCCATTGCCGATGGCGTCCTGGATGCCGCGGTAGGGATCGTCAAGGAAAGGCAGCGTCCCGCCGAACTACGCAACGATGAATGGATCGCCCGCCAATACGGCAAGATCCACGCCAGCCTGGACGCGATGAACAAGAGCCTGGGCGAACATGCCCATTGTATGGGCATCAATCACAGCCTGGCGGACGTGGCGGTGGGTTGCGCGCTCGGCTACCTGGTCCTGCGCTTTCCGGACCTGGACTGGCGCGCGGGACACCCGAATCTGGCGCGCCTGTTCGAAAAGCTGTCGACGCGCCAGTCCTTTATCGATACCGCCCCGCCGGCAAACGCCTGAACGGCGTACGCTGTCTCAGGAAAAGGCGCGCCAGGCCTTGTAGGCCATGAAGATCGCCAGCGCGAAAAGCAGGTAGGCGAAAATACGCTTGACCGTCGCGACCGGCAGCCTGTGCGCGGCACGGGCGCCCATCGGGGCGGTCAGTACGCTGGTGCACACCAGCGCCAGCAGCGCCGGCCAGTAGATGTAGCCCAGCATCCCGGGCGTAGTTCCCGCTTCCCGCAGGCCGGAAATCACATAGCCGGTGCTGTTCGCCAGCGCGATGGGGAAGCCCAGCGCGGCCGATGTCGCGACCGCGTTGCGCAGCGGAACATTGCACCAGATCATGAAAGGCACGGAGAGGAACCCGCCGCCCGCGCCCACCAGGCCGGATATGAAGCCGATCCCGGTGCCGGCGGCCGTTGTGCCGATCACGCCGGGCATTTGGCGCGAAGGCTTGGGTTTGGTATTGCGCAACATCGAATAGCCGGAGTACAGCACGAAGGCGGCGAAGAATGCGGACAGCCAGCCCGTGTGCAGCGCGGCGAACACCGCCCCTCCCGCCAGCAGCCCCCCGATGATCAGCCCCGGCGCCATCGCCAAGGCAATCCGCCAGAGCACCGCGCCGGCGGCGTGGTGGGCCCGTACGCTGGATAGCGATGTGAACAGGATGGAGGTCATCGACGTGGCGATCGCGGCATGGACGATGAGATCATCGTTCATGCCCTGCCAGGAGAAAATCATGGTCAGGAAAGGCACCAGCACCATGCCGCCGCCGATGCCAAGCAAACCCGCCGCGAAACCCGCGCCCGCACCCAGCAGCAACAGGCAGATCAAGATAGGAAAATCCACGCCCCACTCCCTTTGTTATGGTCATTGGGACGCGATGATACCTCCACCCAGGCAAATCTCGCCGTCGTAGAGCACGGCCGACTGGCCCGGCGTCACCGCCCACTGCGACTGATCGAAGTCCAGCGTGAACGTATCCCCACCCCCATCGTGCATGACACAGCCGGCATCGGACTGCCGATAGCGCGTTTTGGCCGCATAAGAACCCGCGGTGGGAGGATGCCCGGCGATCCAGCTGGCATCCTGGGCGCCGAGAGAGTCCGACAGGAGCCAGGGATGATCGTGGCCCTGCACGACATACAGCGTGTTGGCCGGCAGATCCTTGCGGGCAGCGTACCAGGCCTCGGCGGTGCCGTCGTCGCGCTGCCTGCCCTTGATGCCGCCGATCCCTATGCCCTTGCGCTGCCCCAGGGTATAGAAGGAGAGCCCGGTATGGGTGCCGACACGCTGCCCTTCAGGCGTCAGGATGGGACCGGGCGCGGTAGGCAGATAGCGGTTCAGGAACTCGCGGAAAGGCCGTTCGCCGATGAAGCATATCCCCGTGGAGTCTTTCTTCGCGGCATTGTGCAGGCCGATATCGTGAGCGATGCGGCGCACCTGGGTCTTGGGGATTTCTCCCAGCGGGAACATGGTGCGCGACAACTGCTGCTGGTTCAGGCGGTGCAGGAAGTAGCTCTGGTCCTTGGTCGCATCCAGCGCCTTCAGCAATTCGTAGCGGGTGCCGCCACCGGCAGAGACCGCGCGCACGCGGGCGTAGTGCCCGGTCGCGATGAGGTCCGCGCCCAGGGACATGGCATGGTCCAGGAAAGCCTTGAATTTGATTTCGGCATTGCACAGGACATCCGGATTGGGCGTGCGTCCGGCCGAATATTCGCGCAGGAACTCGGCGAAAACGCGATCCTTGTACTCGGCCGCGAAGTTCACGGCCTCGATGTCCACGCCGACCAGATCGGCGACGCTGGCGGCATCCAGCCAATCCTGCCGGGTCGAACAATATTCGGAATCGTCATCGTCCTCCCAGTTTTTCATGAACAGGCCGATGACTTCGTAGCCCTGCTGTTTGAGCAGCCACGCGGTAACGGATGAGTCGACGCCGCCGGACATGCCGACGACGACACGGCCTTTGGTAGGAGCAATGGAAGACATGGAAAGCCGAAAGATAAGCGGCACGCAAGGGCAACGAGGATCCCCGCGCCGCCGGATAAGGCCCGCGGAAGGGCTGGCGCCCGTCCCGGAAGAGCCGGACCGGTATTTTACCCGGTGCTTTTACCGAAGCCACGGCGCGGCAACTCGTGTATAAGTGTCACCGGCCGGACATCCGACAAGGAGAACGTATGCGTATCGGTATACCGCGAGAGACCCTGGAGGGGGAAACGCGAGTAGCGGCAACACCGGAGACCGTCAAGAAGTACGTGGCGGGCGGCAATACCGTCATCGTGGAACGCGGCGCCGGCAGCGCCGCGCGCTACACGGATGAAGCCTACGAAGCAGCGGGTGCCACGCTCGGCTCGGCGACGGACTCGCTGGGCGCGGATCTGGTGCTGAGCGTGCGGATGCCCGATGCGGCCGGCCTGGCGGCGCTCAAGCGCGGCGCCGTCCTGGCAGGCATGCTGGATCCCTTCGATACCGAAGGCATCGCGCGGCTGGCGGCGACCGGAGTCACCGGCTTTGCGCTGGAAGCCGCGCCGCGCATCACGCGCGCGCAAAGCCTGGACGTGCTCTCGTCCCAGGCGAACCTGGCGGGTTACAAGGCGGTACTGCTGGCGGCTCACTACTATGGGCGGCTATTCCCCATGATGATGACGGCCGCCGGCACCCTGAAAGCCGCGCGCGCGGTCGTGTTGGGCGCGGGCGTGGCCGGCCTGCAGGCGATCGCGACCGCCCGCAGGCTGGGCGCCGTGGTAGAGGCATCCGATGTACGGCCGGCCGCGAAAGAACAGGTCGAGTCGCTGGGCGCGAAGTTCATCGACGTACCGTTCGAAACGGACGAAGAACGCGAAATCGCGCAGGGCGTAGGCGGCTATGCCCGGCCCATGCCGCCCGCCTGGATGGCGCGCCAGGCGGAACTGGTTTCGGAACGCTGCAAGCAGGCCGACATTGTCATCACCACGGCGCTGATACCGGGCCGCCCTGCTCCCACGCTGGTCTCGGCCGAGACGGTGCAGGCGATGAAGCCGGGGTCGGTAGTGGTGGACCTGGCCGTGGAGCGCGGCGGCAACTGCCCCTTGTCCGAGAAGGGACAGGTGGTGGAAAAACATGGCGTGACGCTGGTCGGCCTGACAAACCTGCCGGCTCTCGTACCCACGGACGCTTCGGCGCTTTACGCGCGCAACCTGGCGGACTTCCTGAAGCTTATCGTGGACAAGGACGGCGCGCTGGCCATCCAGCGCGAGGATGAAATCGTCGCAGCCTGCCTGGTCTGCGAATCCGGCAACGCGGTTCGGAGGTCCTGAATGGAAGCCCTCAGCCCTACCCTGATCAACCTGATCATTTTCGTCCTGGCGATCTACGTCGGTTACCACGTCGTATGGAACGTCACGCCGGCACTGCACACGCCGCTGATGGCGGTGACCAACGCCATCAGCGCCATCATTATCGTTGGCGCGATGCTGGCCGCGGCGCTCACCGAGGGTGGCCTGGCGCGCGGCATGGGCGTGCTGGCCGTGGCGCTGGCGGCGGTGAATGTATTCGGCGGCTTCCTGGTTACCCGGCGGATGCTGGAGATGTTCAAGAAGAAAGAACGCAAGCCCGCCAAGGAGGACGCACGATGATCTCGCTGAACGTCGTCACCCTGCTCTACTTGCTGGCATCGATCTGCTTCATCCAGGCCCTGAAGGGACTCTCGCATCCGACTACGTCGCGCATCGGCAATGCCTTCGGCATGGCCGGCATGGCGATCGCCGTCCTTACCACGGGCGCACTGATCGTGGCCCTGGCTGGGCCAGGTATCGCCGGGCTGGGATTGGGGTGGGTGCTGCTGGGCCTGCTGATCGGCGGTACCGCCGGAACCATCATGGCCAGGCGCGTCGAGATGACCAAAATGCCGGAGCTGGTCGCTTTCATGCACAGCATGATAGGCCTGGCCGCGGTCGCAATCGCCGTCGCCGTGGTGGCCGAACCGCATGCCTTCGGCATCGCACCCATGGGTACCGCGCTGCCGATGGGCAACCGGGTGGAGATCTTCATCGGTACCTTCGTCGGCGCCATCACCTTTTCCGGTTCCGTCATCGCATTCGGCAAGCTTTCCGGTAAGTACCGGTTCCGCCTGTTCCAGGGCGCGCCGGTGGTGTTTCCGGGCCAGCATATCTTCAATCTCCTGCTGGCGCTGATCATGCTGGCATGCGGCGTGGCCTTCGTGCTGACGGAAGGCTGGACCCCGTTCATCGCCATGGCCGTGATCGCCTTCGTGCTCGGCGTGCTGATCATCATCCCGATCGGTGGCGCCGACATGCCGGTCGTGGTCTCCATGTTGAACAGCTATTCGGGGTGGGCCGCGGCCGGCATCGGTTTTTCGCTGAACAATCCGATGCTGATCATCGCTGGATCGCTGGTCGGGTCTTCCGGTGCCATCCTGTCGTACATCATGTGCAAGGCGATGAACCGTTCGTTCTTCAATGTATTGCTGGGCGGCTTCGGCAACGGCGGCGGCAGCGCCGGCGCGGGGGCGACGGCAGAGCAGCGCAACGTGAAGTCGGGCAGCCCCGACGACGTGGCCTTCCTCATGACCAATGCCGAAACGGTGATCATCGTCCCGGGTTATGGACTTGCCGTCGCGCGGGCACAGCATGCACTGAAAGAGCTGGCGACCAAGCTGACGGCAAAAGGGGTATCGGTACGGTATGCCATCCACCCGGTAGCCGGCCGCATGCCGGGCCACATGAACGTCCTGCTGGCCGAGGCGGAAGTGCCCTACGATCAGGTCTTCGAGATGGACGACATCAATGGCGAATTCGGCCAGACCGATGTGGTCCTGGTGCTTGGCGCGAACGACGTGGTGAATCCCGCCGCCAAGAACGACCCGCAATCGCCGATCGCCGGCATGCCGATCCTGGAAGCCTACAAGGCCCGCACCGTGATCGTAAACAAGCGGTCGATGGCGGCCGGCTATGCCGGCCTGGACAACGAACTGTTCTACATGGACCGCACGATGATGGTCTTCGGCGACGCGAAGAAAGTCATCGAGGATATGGTCAAGGCCGTGGACTAGCGTCCGTGGGGATGGAGGCGCTCGTCCAGCGCCTCTATCCAGTGCCGCACCGGCGTGGACGTGCCGCCCTGCAGGTGCGTGATGCAGCCGATATTCGCCGACAGGATCACATCCGGCGCCGTCGGCGCAATCGCGGCCAGCTTGCGGTCGCGCAGGGTGCCCGCCATATCGGGGTTCATGACAGAGTAGGCGCCGGCCGAACCGCAGCACAGATGCCGGTCGGCGAAAGGCTGCAACTCGAAACCCAGGTCGGCCAGCAGGGTGTCGGCCAGGGGCCGCAGGCCCTGCCAATGCTGCAGCGTGCATGGCGGGTGAAACGCCGCGCGTACCGGCGCCGGCAAGCGCTCGCGAAGTTGGCCGGCGTGCGGCGCGACGATCTCGGATACATCCCGGACCATCGATACGATGCGCGCCGCGCGGTCCGCGTAGCCGGCCTCGCCACGCAGGTGATACGCATATTCCTTGACCATGGCGCCGCAGCCGGAGGCGTTCATCACGATGGCTTCCACCTTGCCGCTTTCCACCAGCGGCCACCATGCATCGACGTTGGCGCGCATCTGCGCCAGGGAAGCCGGTACATCATCCAGATGCAGATTGATGGCGCCGCAGCATCCGCTTCCCGCCACCACCGTCGTGCCTATACCCAGGGCGTCGAGGACCCGTATCGTCGCGGCGTCGATGGTAGGCATCATGGACGGTTGCACACAGCCCGACAGCATAATCACCTGACGCGCATGCGCGCGCCCGTCGGGAAGCCTGCCCGTGGGGCGCGGTTCCGGCACCTTGGCACGCACCGCGGCCGGTAGCAGCGGCCGCAGCGCCCGGCCCAGTCGCATCGCGGGCGCGAACCAGCGCGACGTCAGGCCCTTGCGCAGCAGCGCGCGCTTCAGGCGCTGGCCCCAGGGTCGACTGACACGGCTTTCCACCAGTCCACGGCCGATGTCGATGAGATGTCCGTACTCGACGCCGGACGGACACGTCGTCTCGCAATTGCGGCAGGTCAGGCAACGGTCCAGATGCGCCTGCGTGGAGCGCGTGGGCTCGGCGCCTTCGAGGATCTGCTTGATCAGGTAGATGCGGCCGCGCGGGCTATCGAGCTCATCGCCCAGCACCTGATATGTCGGACACGTCGCCGTGCAAAAGCCACAGTGGACGCAGCGCCGCAGGATGGCGTCCGCTTCGCGGCCGTAATCCGTGTCGCGCGCCCATGATGCGATTTGGGTTTGCATGATGACCCTATAGCTCCAGTGCCAACCTGCCGGGATTGAACAGCCCGGAGGGATCGAGTTCCTGCTTCAGCCGGCGCGTGAGCGTGGCGACGCCCGGCGCCAAAGGGTGGAACACACCATCTTCGGGGACGTCCTCGCGCTGGGCGGCGCGGAACAGGGTTGCGTGCCCACCCCTGCCCTGCGCGGCGGCGCGCACGGATGCGGCCTCGTGCCGGCCGCTGAGCCAACGCTGGCCGCCGCCCCATTCGATCAGCGTGGCGCCCAGGCCCATCGGCGCCGTCGCCGGCGGCACCGCGATGCGCCACAATGGCCGCGTGCGATCGAAGAATTCGTGCGTTTGCTCGCGCAGCGACAGCCAGAAGGCGTCGGCCCGTTCGGGATCCACCGCGTCGCCGCCGATACGCACGCGTGCCGCGTCGATGGCGGGCGGCGCGCCCGACAGGCGCACCCATATCGTGCCGCCATCGCCCTGCGCGTCGGGCACCCAGCACGCTGCCGAAACCGGCATCGGCAGCCGACGCCATGTGGCGAACGCAGCGAGCGCCTCGCGTTCGGTGCCCCGCAGGCTGAGCGTCGCTTCATCGGCCGGCCGCGGCAGGACTTTCAACGAGACCTCCAGCAAGACGCCGAAGATGCCCAGGGAACCGGCCAACAGGCGCGACACGTCGTAGCCGGCCACGTTTTTCATGACCTCTCCGCCGAAATTCAATGCACGACCATGGGCGTCCAACAGGCGCGCGCCCAGCACGAAGTCCCGCACGCTGCCGGCGGCCATGCGGCGCGGTCCCGCGAGTCCCGATGCCACGCAGCCGCCCACCGTGGCGGATGCCTCATAGTGCGGCGGCTCGAACGCCAGCATCTGGCCTTGTCCGGCCAACTCGGCTTCCAGCTCGCGCAGCGGCGTGCCGGCGCGAGCCGTCACGACAAGTTCGGAAGGCTGGTAGTTGACGATCCCCCGGTACGGCGTCACATCGAGCAGGCAGTGGCCGTCCTCCAGCCGCAGCGGTCGATGGTTGCCGTAGAAGGCCTTGCTGCCCCCGCCGCGGATGAACAAAGGCTTGTGCGCGGCGCGCGCGGTCATGACCTGGTCGCACAATTCCGACAGGACAAAATCCATGACAACCAACCCTATATCAGAAACGGGATAGATCCGGGAATCGGAGCTCGCCGCCGTGCACGTGCATCTTGCCGTACTCGGCACAGCGCGCCAGGGTTGGAATGACCTTCTGCGGATTGAGCAGGCACTGTGGATCGAAAGCCCGCTTCACGGCGAGGAACGTATCGAGCTCCTCGCGCGAGAACTGTACGCACATCTGATTGATTTTCTCCATACCCACACCGTGCTCTCCCGTCACGGTGCCTCCCACCTGTACGCACAGCTCGAGTATCGCCACACCGAATTTATCGGCGCGCTCTGTCTCGTCCGGCTTGTTGGAATCGAAAAGAATGAGCGGATGCAGATTGCCGTCACCCGCATGGAACACATTCGCGCAACGCAGGCCGAACTCGTCTTCCATCTGCTCGATGGCACCGAGCACGCGCGCCAGATGGCGCCGCGGAATCGTGCCGTCCATGCAGTAATAGTCGGGAGATACGCGCCCCGCCGCGGGAAAGGCATTCTTGCGCCCGGCCCAGAAACGCAGGCGCTCCGGCTCGGACGTGGACACCTGCAGACGGGTCGCTCCGGCATCCTGCAGGACGGCCTCCATGCGAGCGACTTCATGCGCGACTTCCTCGGACGTACCGTCGGATTCGCATAGCAGAATGGCTTGCGCGTCCATGTCGTAGCCGGCTTGCACGAAAGGCTCGACCATGTGCACCGCCTGCCTGTCCATCATTTCCAGGCCGGCCGGAATAATGCCCGCGCCGATGATGTGGGTAACGGCATTACCCGCGGCTTCCACGCTGGGGAAACTGGCCAGCACCACCTGTGCGCAAACCGGCTTGGGCATCAGCTTGACCGAGATCTCGGTCACGATCCCCAGCATGCCCTCGGACCCGATGAATACCGCGAGCAGATCCAGGCCGGGTGAATCGGGGGCTTCGCTGCCGAGTTCGACGATATCACCGTCGATCGTCACCACCCGGACACGCAGGATGTTATGCACTGTCAGGCCGTACTTCATGCAGCGCACGCCGCCTGAATTTTCGGCCACGTTGCCACCGATGGAACAGGCGATCTGGCTGGAGGGATCGGGCGCGTAATACAGCCCATAAGCGGCAGCGGCCTCCGAGATCGCCAGATTGCGCACCCCGGGTTCCACCACGGCCAGCGTATTGTCCGCATCGATGCGCTTGATGCGATTCAGTTTCGACAGCCCCAACAGGACGCCCTGGCTGTGCGGCATCGCGCCGCCGGACAAGCCGGTCCCGGCGCCGCGCGGCACGACCGGCGCGCTAAGCCGCTTGCATACGCGCATCACCTGTTGCACCTGCGCTTCGGTTTCGGGCAGGCAAACCACCGCGGGCAAGGCGCGGTACAAGGACAGCCCGTCGCATTCGTAGGGCCGGGTGTCTTCCTCTCGATACAACACGCAATGGGACGGCAGCACCGCCTGCAGCGCCGCAACCAATTCGGGCACCGCCGGCGGCGCCACCTGCGCATCCGTAAGATCGGTCTCTACCAGGGTATTCATGGTTCAAAGATAGCGCGGGCAGGCAAATCGCACAGTCAGGGATTTACCCCAACGCGGCGAGTGCCTGCGCGGCAGGCTACCAGCGGATGATTTTTCCGGGATTGAGGATGTTGTTCGGGTCGAAGGCATGCTTGAGACTACGCATTAAATCCAGCGCCGCCTGCCCGTGCTCCTCGAGGAGAAAATCCATTTTGTGCAGTCCGACCCCATGTTCGCCCGTGCAGGTGCCGTCGGCCGCGATGGCGCGCCGGACCAGTGCGTGATTGATGCGCTCCGACGCTTCCCACTCCCGCGGGCTGTCCGGATCCAGCAACATCAGCACATGGAAATTGCCGTCGCCGACATGCCCGACGATGGTGGTTGGAAATGGCGCATCGGCCAGGTCGCGAGCGGTGTCCCGCACACAATCGGCCAGGGCCGATATGGGCACGCAGACATCCGTCGTGCTGGCACGGCAGCCAGGCCGCAATTGCAGGCCGGCGAAATAAGCATTGTGGCGCGCAGCCCACAACCGGCTGCGATCCTCGGGACGATGCGCCCACTCGAAATCCATGCCGCCATGTTCGTGGACGATCGCCTGCACGGATGCAGACTGCTCCTGGACGCCCGCCGTGCTGCCGTGAAATTCAAAAAGCAGCAGTGGCGTTTCGCGCAGATCCAGTTTGCTGTACCGGTTCACGGAGCGCACCGCATGTTCGTCCATGAATTCAACACGCGCGACCGGTATGCCCGCCTGCATGATTTCGATGACGCTGTCGACGGCATCCCCCAGCGTGGGGAAATTGCACACGGCAGCGGACACGGCTTCCGGCTGAGGATACAGCTTGACGGTAACTTCCGTGATGATACCCAGCGTACCTTCGCTGCCCACGAAAATACGCGTCAGGTCATAGCCGGCCGACGATTTCGGCGCGCGGCGCGCGGTGCGCAGCACACGGCCGTCGGCGGTCACGACCGTCAAGGAAACGACGTTTTCCCGCATGGTCCCGTAGCGGACCGCGTTGGTGCCGGATGCGCGCGTAGCCGCCATCCCGCCCAGGCTGGCATCGGCGCCGGGATCGACCGGGAAAAATAAGCCCGTGTCGCGCAAATGCTCGTTAAGCTGCTTGCGCGTCACGCCGGCCTGTACGGTGGCGGTGAAGTCTTGCGCATGGACTTCCAGGACCGCATTCATGCCTGAGAGGTCGAGCGTGATGCCGCCCTGGATGGGAAGCAGATGGCCTTCCAGCGAAGACCCGGCGCCATAAGCGACCAGGGGAACGCGATGGTCATTGCATATCCGCGCGACCGCGGCCACCTCGTCGGTGCTCTCGGCGAAAATCACCGCGTCCGGCAGTACATCCGGGTACGGGGACTCGTCATGGCCATGATGCTCGCGCACGGCCTGCGCGGTGGATAGCCTATCGCCAACCACCGCACGCAGGGCTTCCAGGCAGGACGCGGGCAGCGGACGGCGCAGCCGCGAAGGATCGGTCAGGTCATTCATGTTGTTTTATCCGAGCCGGAATCATCCAGACATTCTACGCCGGCCCTCCTGGCTGCCGCCCGAGGACGTTACGGCCCCATTATTTTCCGCTCGCCGCCCCACGCCTGCGTTCCCTGACGGCATTCGCCAGCCCTTCCAGCACTTCGACGGACGCATCCCAATCGATGCAACCGTCGGTGATGCTTTGCCCATAGGTCAGCGGTTTCCCCGGAACCAGGTCCTGCCGTCCGCCCAGCAAGTGGCTTTCCACCATCAAGCCGACGATTCGGGCATCACCCGCCGCGATCTGGCGGCCTATATCCTGAGCGACCAAGGGCTGGTTCTGCGGATTCTTGCTGCTATTGGCATGGCTGGTGTCGATCATCAGCCGCTGCGCGAGTCCCGCCTTGGCCAGGTCCTGGCTGGCGGCCTCCACGCTGGCGGCGTCGTAGTTGGGCGCCTTGCCGCCCCGCAGGATCACATGGCAGTCCTCATTACCCGCCGTGGAAACGATGGCGGAATGGCCGCCCTTGGTCACCGACAGGAAGTGATGCGGCTGCGATGCGGCCTTGATCGCGTCGACGGCGATTTTCACGTTCCCGTCGGTACCATTTTTGAAGCCCACGGGACACGACAGGCCGGAAGCAAGCTCGCGATGAACCTGGCTTTCGGTGGTGCGCGCGCCGATCGCGCCCCACGACACCAGGTCGGCGATATATTGCGGCGTAATCATGTCGAGGAATTCACATCCGGCCGGCAAGCCCAGGGTATTGATTTCAAGCAGCAGTTCGCGCCCGACGCGTATGCCTTTGTTGATATTGAAGCTGCCGTCAAGGTCCGGATCGTTGATCAATCCTTTCCAACCCACCGTCGTACGCGGCTTCTCGAAATAGACCCGCATGACGATTTCCAGATCCGCCTTCAGGCGGTCGCGTACCGGTTTGAGCTTGCGGGCGTATTCCAGCGCGGCCTTCGTGTCATGGATGGAGCACGGCCCTATCACCACCGCAAGCCGGTCGTCCATGCCATGCAATATCCGATGCAGGGCCTGGCGCGCCGAATAAACGGTGTCCGACACCGATTGACTGCAGGGAAACTCGCGCATGACGTGCGCCGGGGGCGTCAGTTCCTTGATCTCTCGGATACGCAAGTCATCGGTATTGTGTGACACGGTGGTGCTCCTTCCTGGGTACGTTTGCCAGGCTGACGGACACAAAAAAAGCCGCCAGATCGCTGGCGGCTTTTTTGGGGGGATTTCGCGGACTTCAGTTTGCGCGCAACCCTTCCTCCGCCAGCGGCATCGGAAAGCCATAAAAATAAAAATAAAATCGGGCGGCCTGGCCGCGGTTGCTTGCGCGCGTCATATTGGACTCTGATCTGCCGGATGCAAGAAAGCACCCGGCCCGACGTATTGCCCGGTCGGATTGCCGGCTGGACGACCCAGTCCGACATCACGCCGAATTACATCTCGCGAAATCCTAGCACAAAAAAGACCGGGGGTCATGGCGGGACGTTCCGGGCCGCCACACGCGTGGCACCCGCGGTATATCCGACGTGACAGGCGTTCAGGCCGTACCGCCCACCGTCAGTCCGTCCATGCGCAAAGTCGGCATGCCGACGCCGACGGGTACGCTTTGCCCTTCCTTGCCGCACGTGCCGACCCCGGAGTCCAGCCGCATATCGTTGCCGATAAGGCTTACGCGGGTCATCGCATCGGGACCATTGCCGATCAGCGTGGCGCCTTTCACCGGGTATGTGACCTTGCCGTTTTCGATCATATAGGCTTCGGACGCGGAGAATACGAATTTGCCGCTGGTGATATCCACCTGCCCGCCGCCGAAATTCACGGCGTAGAGGCCGCGCTTGACCGACGCGAGGATTTCCTCGGGAGGCGTGTCGCCCCCCAACATATAGGTATTCGTCATGCGCGGCATGGGCAGATGCGCGAACGATTCGCGTCGGCCATTGCCGGTAGCGGCCGTTTTCATCAGGCGCGCGTTCATCGTGTCCTGCATGTAGCCGCGCAAAATGCCGTCCTCGATAAGGACATTGCGCTGGGTCGCATTGCCTTCGTCGTCCACATTCAAGGAGCCGCGACGATCCGGCAAAGTGCCGTCATCGATGACGGTAACACCCTTGGACGCCACGCGTTCGCCGATACGACCGGCGAAAACGCTGGAGCCCTTGCGATTGAAGTCGCCTTCCAGCCCGTGTCCCACAGCCTCGTGCAGCAGGATGCCCGGCCAACCGGAGCCGAGCACTACCGTCATCTCGCCGGCGGGCGCCGGCCTTGCATCCAGATTCACCAGCGCTTCGTGTACGGCATGCTCGACATAACCGCGCAGGATCTCGTCGGTGAAATAAGCGAGGCCGGAACGACCGCCGCCTCCCGCATGCCCCATTTCCCGCCTGCCCTGGCGCTCGACGATCACTGTCAGCGACAGCCTTACCAGCGGCCGCACGTCGGCGGCCAGCCGCCCGTCGCTGCCCGCGACCAGGATGACGTCGTATTCCGCGCCCAGGCCGGCCATGACCTGGATAACGTGAGGGTCTCGCGCGCGGGCCATGCGCTCGATGCGTTCGAGCAGGCCGACTTTGTCCGGCGCGCTGAGCGTAAGCAGCGGGTCGATGGCCGGGTACAGGTCGCGCACCTGTTCCGGGCCGCCCTGCGTACGCACTTTGGCCTTGCCGGCGCCTTGACGGGCGATACCGCGCACCGCGCGGGCCGAAGACAGGAGCGCGTCGGGCGAAAGGGTATCCGAGTACGCAAACGCGGTTTTCTCGCCGCTGATCGCCCGCACACCGACGCCCTGGCCGATCGAGAAGCTGCCGGTCTTGACGATGCCCTCTTCCAGGCTCCAGCCCTCGCTACGGGTGTACTGGAAATAAAGATCGGCGTAATCCACCTTGTGCGTGAATATCTCGCCCAGCGCGCGCGCCATGTCCGATTCGCTCAATCCCCAGGGATCGAGCAGCAGGGATTTGGCCGTGGCCAGGGCTTGAATGTCGGGATCGGTTAGTTTCATATCGGCAGCTCGGTGGGATTCACATGACGCGGTGGCGCAGTGCGGGCAAGGCGGTTCGCACTTCCGACAGCCGTGCGGGTTCTATGTTACCCGCTACGACGCCCGGCCCCTCCGGCAGCACGTCGACGATATCCCCCCATGGATCGATCAACATGGAATGACCCCAGGTACGGCGGCCATTGGGATGCGAGCCGCCCTGCGCCGGTGCCAGCACATAGCATTGGTTCTCGACGGCTCGCGCGCGCAGCAGCAGTTCCCAATGCGCCTTGCCGGTCGTATAGGTAAATGCCGCCGGAACCAGAATCAGGTCCACCTGTCCCAGCGCCCGATATAACTCCGGAAACCGGAGGTCGTAGCATACCGACAGGCCCACGCGCGCGAATGGGGTATCGATGGTACGCACGTCGTTCCCCGGGCGAATGGCGATCGACTCGTCGTAGGATTCGGTACCACGCTTGAAGTTGAACAAGTGTATTTTGTCGTACCGCACCAAACGGTTGCCATCCGGGCCATATACCAGGGAGGTGTTGAACACCCGGCTTGCATCCGGGCTGGCAAGCGGTAAAGTACCTCCCACGACATATACGCTGTGGCGGCGCGCCTGATCCGCCAGAAACGCCTGAATGGGGCCGTCGCCCTCCGTTTCCCTAATGGCAAGCTTGTCGTGATCTTTTTGTCCCATGAAGCAGAAATATTCCGGCAAGGCTACCAATCGTGCCCCGGATTCGGCCGCTTTTGCGATTAACTGGGACGCAACATCCAGATTTTCCCTGACAATGGGCGTACTGACCATCTGGATAGCCGCCACGCGGCCGGGGGGAGAGGAAGCGATGGAAGGAGCGTTCATCGGAAACAAATAGATTCAAGAATTCCAGGGATAATTCCCAACTCGTTTTGTGCTATTGTCGACAAAATAACTATAATCAGGTCGGAAAATCAATTCCATAATAAGGATCGATATATCATGCCAAGAGAGACCTACTCCGCGCAGCAAGCCAGGATCGAAAAAGAGATCGATAAGCTCCGTAAAAAAGCGGAAGCGCTGCAAATGAAGCGCCGCAAGCCCGTGGTGGCCTCCATCATCCGGTCCATGCGTGAATACAATATCACTCCTGAAGAGATCGTCGCCGCGTTCGGCAAGCCCGCCGCGCGCCGGGGCCCGGGCCGCAAGACCGCCGGGGCGACCGCCGCTGCGTCCGCCAAGCGTGCAGTGGCACCGAAATACCGCCATCCCGACACCGGCGAAACCTGGACTGGCCGGGGCAAGGCACCTCGCTGGCTTACCGCCGCCGAAGCCGCGGGCGCATCCCGCGAGACTTTTCTCATCCAGTAATCGGGGCAGTCAACACCGCCTCGATGCCGATCCCAAGACGGGCCCCGTGCGATTTCACGGGGCCTGATCTTTTTGAAACGTCACAGTATCGGAAAGTGCCGGCCGCATCTGGCCACGGCCTTCCGGCCCGCTACCTGTCCATCGTATAGCGGACTTCCCGCTCCGAACCATTGTTCGCGGGAAAATTATCGAAAATGGCGCGAACCAGGTAGGGCATTACTTTCAAAAGCCTGTCGTTATCCGACACGCTATATGCGGTAGCCCGGTAAACCTCCTTGCCGCCCTGGCTGGCATCGCGTATTTCCACGGTCAGCGCATTGCGGTAAGCAACCGTCGGCACATCGACCCAGTCCGGGCCCCAGAAGCCGGGCCCCCACGGGCCGCCCCAATACCGTCCACCATAAAAGCCCGGACCATACCCCCCGTAGAAATAGGGATCATAGGGCCGCCGCACGTTCACCTGCGTCTGGGTCACGCCATAACGGAACGCCACATCGAAACGCGCCGGCTGGCCGGCTTGAGCCTCCACCAGGCCGGTCGCGCCTATCCCGCTGCGCACCATGTCCTGAAAATTCTGATATTCCAGATTGTTATTCTGGCTGGGATCCGCGGGCACGAAGCGATACCGCTGCCCGGTCGCGCCGGCGGGCCATTCCTGGAAGGAAGTCACGCGCGCCGATACGCTGGGCGTGGTGGCGCAGCCGACGAGCAAGCCGGCCATCAGCGCGAGGACCAAAGCCTGCGCGCAGCGCCAGGAACGTGACATGGTGACTCTATACATAAAGACTCCTGCAAAACGACGAGGCGTCGCTGCTCACGCACGCATGATAATGGCAGCCCGCGCCCGTTGGACAGGAAACCGGAAGCAAAGTTTTGCGGGCCGCGCCAAGGGGCGCCCTACAATAAGCTCCGTGCTCACCACGACAGGCAAGGCCATGCGTACAGAAACTTCCGTCACCGTCTACCGCCAGGATTACCAGCCCTACCCCTTCGATATACCGGAGGTTGCGCTGGCCTTCGACCTGGACCCCGAAGCGACGACGGTGACCTCCCGCCTGACGGTTCGGCGACGCACCCCGGGCGATACGGCGCCGCTGAAGCTCGATGGCAGCGACCTGGAGCTCGTCTCCGTATCGGTAGACGGCCGGGCATTGGAGGCCGCCGAATATACCGTCGACGAACATGCGCTGACGTTGCCCAACCTGGGGGCGAGCGCATCGATAGAGATCGTCAGCCGTTGCCGGCCGGCCGCCAATTCCACGCTGATGGGCCTCTATGTGTCGGGCGGCAACTTTTTCACGCAATGCGAGGCCGAAGGATTTCGCCGCATTACCTGGTTTGCCGACAGGCCGGACGTCATGTCGCGCTACCGCGTCACGCTGCGCGCGACGCCCGATTACCCCGTCTTGCTCAGCAATGGGAACCTGCTGGAGCACCGGACCCTGCCCGACGGCCGTGCCCAGGCCGTTTGGGAAGATCCGTTCCCGAAACCGTGCTATCTGTTTGCCCTCGTGGCCGGACGCCTCACGCACCGCGAAACCCGGGTGAATACCGCTTCCGGCCGGGAAGTCCTGCTGCAGATATACAGCGATCCGGGGGCCGAATCCAGGACGGAATGGGCACTTGAATCCTTGGTCCGCTCGCTACGCTGGGATGAAAGCCGGTTCGGCCTGGAGCTGGACCTGGACCGCTTCATGGTGGTTGCCGTACGCGATTTCAATATGGGCGCCATGGAAAACAAAGGCTTGAATATTTTCAACGCCGCGTACGTCCTGGCCGATCCCGATACCGCCACCGATGCCAACTATGAAGCCATTGAGGCGGTCATCGGGCACGAATACTTTCATAACTGGACCGGCAATCGCGTCACTTGCCGCGATTGGTTCCAATTGAGCCTGAAGGAAGGGCTGACCGTATTCCGCGACCAGGAATTCAGCGCCGACATGATGGCCCGGGACATGGATGCGCAAGCGGCGGCCAGCGCGCGGGCCGTCAAACGGATTGACGACGTCGTTACCCTGCGGGCCGCTCAGTTTCCGGAAGACGCCGGCCCCATGGCTCATCCCATCCGCCCGGAAAGCTACCAGGAAATCGGCAACTTCTATACCGCGACGGTTTACGAAAAGGGCGCCGAAGTTATCCGCATGCAGCATACGCTGCTCGGTGAAGCGGGTTTCCGGGCCGGCATGGACGAATATTTCCGGCGCCACGACGGGCAGGCAGTCACCTGCGACGACTTCGTGGCCGCGATGGAATCCGTTTACGCGCGGCAGCATCCGGGCCGCGATCTGCAGGTATTCCGGCGGTGGTACAGCCAGGCGGGAACGCCGCGGGTGGCAGTGGAATTGAACTACGACGCGGCGGCACGCCGCTGCACCGTCACGCTGGCGCAGCGTTGCGCGCCGGTGGGTGTCGAAAAAACCCATCCCAGCCCGGATGGCAAGCTGCCTTTCCATATCCCCTTCGCCCTGGGTCTCCTGGACCGCGACGGCGCGCCCATCCCGCTACGGCAGGACGGCAAGGAAACCGCGACTGCGCTGCTGGAGCTTACCGAAGAGCGTCAGCAATGGGTTTTCGACGATATCCCCAGCAAGCCCATTCCTTCCCTGCTGCGTGGTTTCTCCGCGCCCGTCATTGTGGAATACCCATGGAGCGACGCCGAGCTGGCGTTGCTGTCCGCGCACGATACCGACCCCTTCGCGCGCTGGGAAGCGGGACAGGAACTGGCAACCCGCGAAATACTCGGCCTGACGGCAGCACGTCAGACCGGCGCCGAAATGAAAGTCAGCGCCGGCTTTGTCGCCGCCTGGCGTGCCCTGCTGGAAGATCCCCGCCTGGATGCCGCTTATCGGGCACGCGCGCTCTCGCTGCCGTCGGAGAAAACCCTCGCCGAACGCATGGCCGCGATAGACCCTCCGTCGCTGGCGTTCGCGCGCGATTTCCTGCGGGCGGAACTCGGCAGGCAATTGGCGGAGTCATGGCGCCAAGCCGTGGCGGCCTGCCAGACGCCCGGGCCTTATACCCCGGCGCCGGAACCCGCGGGCAAGCGCGCCTTGAAGAACATGGCATTAAGCCACCTGATGGCGGGGGCTGACGCCGATGCGGCGAAATCGGCGCTGGACCAATACGAACGAGCCAGCAACATGACCGACCGCCTGGGAGCCCTGACGGCACTGGTCAACCACGGGGACGAGGATGTCGCGACCCGGACCTTGAGCCACTTCTACGAACAATGGCAGCATGACCCGCTGGTCATCGACAAGTGGTTCGCATTGCAGGCCACCGCGCGCGCCACCACGGTCGAGACCGTACGGGGCTTGATGGCGCATCCCGCCTTCACCCTGCGCAATCCGAATCGCGCGCGCGCCCTGGTGTTCCAGTTCTGCCTGAATAACGCACGCGGTTTGCACGCCGCCGATGGTTCCGGCTATGTCTTCTGGGAAGAACAGGTTCTGGCGCTGGATGCCCTGAACCCTGAAATCGCGGCGCGTCTGGCACGCGCAATGGACAACTGGTCCCGCTTCGTTCCGGCGCTGCGCGGCCCCATGCGGGCATCGCTGGAACGCGTGCGCGGCCACGCGGGTTTGTCCCGCAACGTCATGGAAATCGTATCCAAGGCACTCGAACTGGCTGCCTGAAATTATCTGTTCTAGGAGAATCCTTTGAAACGCAAAACCCTGACCCAGTATCTGGTCGAGCAGCAGCGCCAGGCGCAGGCGGTCGGCCCGGAAGTCCGCCTCCTTATCGAAGTGGTGGCCCGCGCCTGCAAGGCGATCAGCCATGCCGTCAGCAAAGGCGCGCTGGGCGGCGTGCTGGGCAGCCTGGAGTCGGAAAATGTGCAGGGCGAAGTCCAGAAAAAACTGGATGTCATGTCCAACGAAGTCCTTCTCGAGGCCAACGAATGGGGCGGACATCTGGCCGCAATGGCTTCCGAGGAGATGGAAACCATCCATCTGATTCCGAACCGTTATCCCAAGGGCGAATACCTGCTGCTATTCGATCCCCTGGACGGTTCTTCCAATATCGACGTCAATGTCTCGATCGGCACGATTTTCTCGGTATTGCGCGCACCGCACGAGGTCCATGGCCAGCCTGTCACGGAAAAGGACTTCCTGCAGTGCGGCAAACAGCAGGTGGCGGCCGGCTATGCGGTCTATGGACCGCAGTCCATGCTGGTCCTGACCGTCGGCAATGGCGTCGTGGGCTTTACGCTGGATCGGGAGATGGGTTCCTGGGTGCTGACACATGAAAACATGCAGATTCCGCCGGACACCAAGGAATTTGCCATCAATATGTCGAATATGCGGCACTGGGCGCCGCCCGTGAAGCGCTATATAGACGATTGCCTGGCCGGCAAGACCGGTCCGAGGGGCAAGGACTTCAATATGCGCTGGGTCGCGTCGATGGTGGCGGATGTACACCGCATCCTGACGCGCGGCGGCATCTTCATGTATCCCTGGGACGCACGCGAACCCTCCAAGCCGGGCAAGCTGCGCCTGATGTATGAAGCAAATCCCATGAGTTTCATCGTCGAACAGGCGGGCGGTGCTTCCATCAACGGCAAGCAACGCATTCTGGACATCGAACCGAGCCAACTGCACGAGCGCGTAAGCGTCATACTGGGATCACGCAACGAAGTGGAAACCGTCGCCCGCTATCATCGCGAGCACGACGCCGAGGCCTCCAGCTAGTACCACTCGGGTAAACAAAAACCGGCGCCTCGCTTCGCACGACGGCGCCGGTCTTTACCGGACGATGCGGATCCGGCCATTTCGGCCGTTTCGTTTATTTGACCTGTTCGATCGACTTCACATCGTCCTTGTTGATCTGGACCTCCTTGCCATTTTGATCGTACTGGTACATCCCGGACTTCTTGTCGTAGTCGGGCTTGTCGGGTGTCACGATCTGGGAACCATCCCGTGTATTCACGACGGACGGTGAAGAGCAGCCGGCCAGGATGGCAACGGTAGCTAGCGACATCGCGGTGAACTTCAGGGTCATGTCATCTCCTTGCGTTAAGGACATAACCAATTTAGCGAAGCGCGGGCGCCACAGAGGTGACCGGATGTCGGCAAAATGCGAGTATCTGTTAACCGTCCCTGAAATAACAAGAAAAAAGGCCACCCAGGGGCAGCCTTGCAAACCAGAGCCGAAATACGCTGCGATCAGTTACCCAGCGTCAGGATGGTCGCGCCGGTTGTTTTGCGGGAAGCCAGGGCGGTCTGCGCCTCGCCCGCCTGTTCGAGCGGATAGCGCTGGTCGATGCGCATGCGGATTTTCTTTTTCAGCACAAGATCGAACAGCTCATCCGAGGCGGCTTTCAGTTTGGCCGGCGTATTTACATGTATGCCGAGGGATGGCCGCGTCAGGTACAGGCAACCCTTTTGGTTCAGGATGCCCACATTGACGCCGGTAACCGGCCCCGACGCATTGCCGAAACTGACCATCAAGCCACGCGGCTCGATGCAGTCCAGCGATATCTCCCAGGTATCCTTGCCCACGCCGTCGTACACCACCGGCACCTTTTTCCCACCGGTCAGTTCCAGCATGCGTTCGACGACGTTTTCACGCGAGTAATCGATGGTCTGCCATGCGCCATGCTCGCGCGCGAGTTCGGCCTTTTCCGGACTGGAGACCGTGCCGATCAGTTTTACGCCCAAGGCCCTGGCCCACTGGCAAGCAATCAAGCCGACGCCGCCCGCGGCCGCGTGGAAGAGAATGGTCTCGTGGCCTTGCAGGCGATATGTCTGGCGGAACAGATATTGCACGGTGAGGCCCTTGAGCATCATCGCGGCGGCCTCGTCGAAGCCGATTCCCTTGGGTAATTTCACGACGTTGATCGCCGGCACGTTGCGCATTTCGGCATAGGCGCCCAAGGGGCTCTGGCCGTACGCGACGCGGTCGCCCTTTTTGATATGGGCGACTTCGCTGCCCACCGCTTCCACCACGCCCGCGCCTTCGAAGCCCAGGCCGTGCGGCAACGGATGAGGATACAGGCCCGTGCGATAGTAGATATCGATGAAATTCAAGCCGGCCGCATGCTGGCGCACGGTCACCTCGTTGGGGCCCGGCGGGGGCACCTCCACGTCAACCAACTTCAGGACTTCCGGGCCGCCATGGGCCTCCAGTTGGATTGCCTTGACTGTGTTGCTGGCCATACAACGCTCCTTTCTTTGCGTTCGTCGCGGTAAGAGGGTAAATCGTCAGACAGGAACCGGGCAGCGGGCGGCCCGGTCAATTCCGTTTTGCCGAAGCCGGCGCGGTGAGCACGAAGACGCCCGCCAGCACAAATGCCGTTCCGGCCAGTTGCCAGGCGGTCACCGGCTCGCCAAGAAACCAGAAGGCGAGAAACAGCACCGATACCGGGCCCAGCATACCCAGCTGAGCCGCCAGCGGCGGCCCGATGCGGGACACCGCACTCATGATCATGAACACCGGCAAGACGGTATTGACGGTGGCATGGATCAGTGACAATCCATAGAAACCCGCGGGCTGAATCAGGACAGAGGCCGGATGCAGCAGGAAAAACTGCACGATGCAGGCGATGCTTGAAACCGACATCGCATAGGCGGTCAGGCGCATGGCTCCGACCCGCTTGACGAGTTCGCCCGAACCGATCAGATACAACGCATACGAGAACGCCGACGCGAACACGAAGGCGGATCCCAATAGGACGGCGCCGCCGTCCGTTTGCGACATGTCGTGCGCGAACACCAGGACGACACCAAGATAGGACAGCAACAGCGCCAGCCACTGGCGGGCGGCGATGGGCCGCTTCAGCCAGAACGCCGTGATCAATAGCACCATGGTCGGTGCCAGGAAAAGAATCAGCCGCTCCAGGCCCACGCTGATGTAACGCAGCCCGAGAAAATCCAGGAAGCTCGACAGGTAATAGCCGATCAGGCCGAGCAGCACGACCTTCGCGCACTCCGTGCGCGTCAGGACCGGTATTTCGCCGCGCACGGCACGCCGCGATTGACGCCATCCGATATAGGCAAAGAAAGGCAGCGAGAAAAGCATGCGAAAAGCGATAAGCGTGACCGCGTCCACCCCGTACTCGTAGGTGAACTTGACGACGATGGCTTTGCCGGAGAAGAGGATGGCGCCCAGGGCGGCCAGGAAAAAACCGACGGCGCGGCTGGAATAAGCCCCGGTGGCCGGTGTTGCGACGGTCGAATTCATGGCGGCGATTTTATGTGCCGGGCGGTGGTCTTTGCACGGCCTTTCTCTCGGCCCGCGTGCGCGACCGGGGTAGAAGCGGCGTGGCGCCGCCGCGACGCTGTCCGCGATAAAGGCTCCTTGACAATAACTGTCTAAACAACTAATATTCGTCACATGAACGACGAATCCACTGTCACGTCAGGCGAGTCCCCGCCTTACCGCTGCGACCGCACCCGGGTCGAGGACAACCCCGGCTACCTCATCCGCCTGGTCTTCAATTCCCTGAATCGGGCGTTGGACCAGGAGATGGCGCCGCTGGGGCTGACCGCAACCCAATGGCGCCCCGTGGCGATGGTGGCGCTGGGCCGTGCCGATACCGCTGCCGAGCTGGCCCGCCTGAACGAGGTGGACACCGGCGCGATGACGCGTACGCTGGACCGGCTGGAAGCCAAGAAGTTGCTGCGCCGCAAGCGCAGCGAACTGGACCGCCGTGTCGTGAAGATCGAACTTACCGAAGAAGGCGAAGCGATGGTGCGGGAGATCCCGGCCAACATCGCGCGCACACTCAACCACTACCTGCGCGGGTTCTCCGAACACGAAGTGGACCTGTTGACCCACTTCCTGCGTCGCATGCTGGCAAACGGTTCGGCGCCGGTGCCGCCAGCCAAAGGTTGAGCAAGGATCGCTTTTTTTCGCCTTAATAGCTGCCTAGTCAATAAGTAACTGGTCAATAAAAATGACAAACTGCTTAATCCTACCCTGCCGCCACGGGGCGCCCTTAAAGCCACTTATCGCACGCTGATTCGTATGAAACGCCTATCGATCTTGCTATTGGCAATCGTCCTGAGCGGTTGCGCCTTCATGGAAAAAGGGCCCGCGCCCGTGGCCGAACTTACTGGTCAAAAGCTGGGCTTGGCCGAGAGCGCCGCAGCCTGGCCCACCACGCAGTGGTGGGAACGGTATGGCGACTCGCAACTCGACGCCCTCGTGCAGGAGGCGTTGGCGAACAATCCCACGATGTCGGCCGCACAGGCACGGTTGGCGCAAGCGAATGCGGCAGTGGGAGGCGCCCGCGCGCCCCTGCTGCCGCGCGTCGATGCGAACTATTCGCTGCAGCGCGAACATATCTCCAAAACCTATATCTATCCCGATCCGCTCGGCGGTTCGGTCCAGAGCGACAACAGCCTGGGGCTGAATTTCAGTTACGAGCTGGACTTCTGGGGCAAGAATCGCTCCGCCCTGCAGGCCGCGCTATCGAGCGAACAGGCGGCGGAAGCCGATAAGCAGGCGGCGCGCACGATGTTGTCCAGCGCCATGGTGCAAAGCTACCTGAACCTGCAGAATGCCTTCGCGCAGCGCGACGTTCTACAGCGCATCATCAAGCAACGCGACGAAGCCCTGTCCATTACGCGGCAGCGTTTCAGCGCGGGGCTCGATACCCAGGTGGAAGTCAAGCAGGCAGAGTCCCAACTGGCTTCGGCCAAGGTGCAGCTGACGCAGATCGAGACGACACTGGCGCAACTGCGCAACCAGGTGGCGGCCCTGGCCGGTGCCGGCCCGCAACGTGGGCAAGCCTTGCAGGAAGCGCACTTGACCGCGCCGGCCGGCGGCGTTCCGGCCTCGATTCCGCTGGACCTGCTGGGACACCGGGCCGATGTCGTGGCCGCCCGCTGGCGCGCCGAGGCCGCGCGCCATACCATCGACGTCGCGAAGGCGGATTTCTACCCCAACGTCAATATCACCGCCTTCATCGGTTTCCAGGCGCTGGGCACCAACAACCTGCTGCAGGCCGCCAGCCATGCCGCGAATATCGGGCCCGCCATTTCCCTGCCTATTTTTCACGGCGGCGAATTGAACGCCAACCTGGCCGGCCGCCGCGCCGACACGGATCTGGCGGTATCGGACTACAACCAGACCGTGCTGGACGCCGTCCGGCAGACCGCCGACGCGTTGGACGCGCTGCGCCTGATCGGACGCGAGACAGCCGAACAGCGCCAGGCACGCGAATCCATCGACGCCGCCTACGACCTGGCCGTCAACCGCTACAAGGCCGGGCTGGGCAATTACCTGACGGTCCTGGTGGCACAGAACGAAGTGCTGACGCAGGCCCGGCTGGAAACGGACCTGCGCTTCCGCACCTATAAGCTGGACGCGGACCTTGCCAACGCATTGGGCGGCGGCTATGTACCAGCGCCGGCCAACGCGGAACTCGCGCGCAACCAGGACAACCTGAATACCACTCGTTGAAAAAGAATCGGATTACGCCATGAACGCCCCTCAAAGCTCCAATCCCAAACGCAAGCGCCTGATGCTGATCGCAACGGGTGTGTTCGTGCTGGCCGCCATCGCGTACGGCGCATGGTGGTGGCTGGTCGGCTCTCATTTCGAGAGTACCGACGACGCCTACGTGCACGGCAACCTGGTGCAGATCACGCCGCAGGTACCCGGTACGGTCGTCGCCATTGAAGCCGACGACACGGAAATGATCGAAGCGGGCGCGCCCCTGGTGCGCCTGGATCCCTCGGATACCGACATCGCCCTGCAGCAGGCCGAAGCCAAACTGGCACAGACCGTGCGCCAGGTGCGGACGCTATACGTGCAGAACGATGCCCTGGCCGCCGATGTGGCGGTCCGCCAGGCCGACGTGGAACGCGCGCAGGCCGACCTGACCCGCGCCCGCAGCGACCTCGCGCGCCGCCAGACGCTGGCCAAATCCGGCGGCGTGAGCGGCGAGGAGATCCTGCATGCCCAGACTACCCTGAAGTCCGCGGAATCCGGTCTGGCGCAGGCGCGAGCCTCCCTGGAGGCGTCCAGGGCCAAGCTGGCCACCAACCAGGCGCTGACGCACGGCACCAGCGTCGAAAACCATCCGGACGTTCGTGAAGCCGAAGCCGAACTGCGCAATGCCTGGCTGGCGCAATCGCGCACGGTATTGCCCGCTCCGGTCACCGGCATGGTGGCACGCCGCAGCGTCCAGGTCGGCCAGCGCGTGGCCCCGGGCAATACGCTGATGAACGTCGTGCCGTTGAACCAGCTGTGGGTGGAAGCCAACTTCAAGGAAGGACAACTGCGCGAGATGCGAGTGGGCCAGCCGGTCAAGCTGACCGCGGACCTGTACGGCGGCAGCGTGACCTACCACGGCACGGTGGTTGGCCTGGACGCCGGCACCGGCAGCGCTTTCGCCCTGCTGCCCGCGCAGAACGCGACCGGCAACTGGATCAAGGTCGTCCAGCGGGTCCCCGTGCGCATCGCGCTGGATCCGCAGGAACTCAAGACGCATCCCTTGCGTATCGGCCTGTCCATGGACGTCGAAGTCGACCTGAGCAAGCAGGATGGTCCCGCCGTCACGGAACAACCCCGCCGCGCCGAACCCGCGCTCGCCACCCGGGCCTTCGATCCCGATAGCAAGCAGGTCGACGCCATGATCCAAAAGATCGTTCAAGAGAACCTCGTGCAATGAATCCCGCCAGCAATGCCGTGCCGGCCCGATCCGAAGCGCCGGCAGCCCCTGCGGACCCGCAGCGTCCGGTCACCTATCCGCCGCTGGAGGGCGGCCTGCGGATCGTCGGCTCGATCGCCTTGTCCACGGCAGTGTTCATGAACGTACTGGACACCTCCATTGCGAACGTCTCCATTCCGACGATCTCGGGGGATCTGGGCGTCAGCACCAGCCAGGGCACGTGGGTGATCACGTCCTTCGCGGTCGCCAATGCCATTACCGTCCCGCTGACCGGCTGGCTGACGCAGCGCTTCGGCCAGGTGCGGCTGTTCGTGATCTCTACGCTGCTTTTCGTCGTGGCGTCATGGCTGTGCGGCTTCGCACCCACGCTGGAAACGCTCATCGCCTTCCGGGTGCTGCAGGGCGCCGTGGCCGGCCCGATGATCCCGCTGTCGCAAACGTTGATGCTGGCAAGCTTTCCCCGGAATAAGGCCGGCATGGCACTGGCCTTATGGTCGATGACAACACTGGTCGCGCCCGTCGCCGGACCGCTGCTGGGGGGCTGGATCTCCGACAACTACTCCTGGCCCTGGATCTTCTACATCAACGTCCCGGTCGGACTGCTCGCCGCGTGGCTCAGCTGGCGCATCTACAAGGACCGCGAGTCGGTCACCCACAAGCTGCCCATCGACAAGACCGGCCTGGTCTTGCTGGTGGTCTGGGTGGGCGCGCTGCAGATCATGCTGGACAAGGGCAAGGAACTGGATTGGTTCCAAAGCCCCACCATCATCGCTTTGGCCGTAACCACGGTGATCGCGTTCGTGTTCTTCATCATCTGGGAGCTGACGGAAGCGCATCCCATCGTGGAACTCCGGCTGTTCAAGGGACGCAATTTCACGATAGGTGCGGTCACGCTGGCCATCGCCTACGGGGTCTTCTTCGGTAACGTGGTGCTGCTGCCGCTATGGCTGCAAAGCAATATGAATTACACAGCCACCGACGCCGGTATCGTGACGGCGCCGGTGGGCATTCTGGCCATTGCGCTCACCCCTGTGGTCGGGCGCATGCTGGCCACGCGTGACCCGCGCCAAATCGTGACTTTCGCCTTCTGCGTCTTCGCGCTGGTTTGCTATATGCGCGCGAACTTCACGCCGCAAACGGACATGCAGGCGCTGATGATCCCCACCATCATCCAGGGCGCGGCCATGGCGGCTTTCTTCGTCCCATTGACGTCGATCACGCTGTCGGGCCTGGAACCGTGGCGCATCCCCGCGGCGGCCGGTTTGTCCAACTTCTGCCGCCTGACGGCCGGCGCTTTCGGCACCTCCATCGCCACCACGCTTTGGGAGAATCGTGCCACCCTGCACCATGCGCGCCTTACGGAAACGGCGACGCCAAGCTCGCCGGCCTACGAACAGGTCATGCATGGACTGGCATCGCTCGGCATGTCGGCCGAGCAGGCGCTGAATGCGCTGAACGGCATGCTCGATACCCAGGCCTTTACGATGTCCGCTCTGGATGTTTTCTACGGCTCGGCGATCGTTTTCATATTGCTGACCGGCCTGGTGTGGTTCGCGCGTCCCGTGCGGGCGAAGGATGCCGGCGCGGCGGAGGCCGCGGCGGGCGCTCACTGAGCGCCACCCGACACGGCACGGCGCCCCGGCTCGCTACGCGCGGCCCGGGGCGCCGTCGTTTTGTATCGGGGATCAGGAAACCAGCGTGCGCCAGTCGAGCTTGGGAATGATCCGGTCGGACAAGGCGCTGTTCTGCGACAGGTTGAACACGTCGATTCCACGAGCCTTCAGCAACGCCGCGGCCTGCGAGAAGGACGGCTCGATCAGCCGGTCGAAGTTACGCACCAGCCGGCTGTTTTCCGGTTGCGCTTCCTTGTAGAAACGGCGCGCGCCGGAAAAGCCGAGGTCCAGGCCGTGCATGTAGATACGGCCGACGCCGCCCGCGACGAGGATTTGCAGCGCGGCATAGGCCACCGTATCGGCGTCGAATACACCGCTGGCAAGGTCGAAGCTGTAGCCGAGCGAACGTTGCGAATCGAACAGCGAAAGCGCCGGATTGGCCTTTGCCATCGCGGCGAGTTCATCCGGCCTGAAATGCGGCAGGTAGGCGCGTTCCGATACGACCTCGATGACGCAGATGCGGCACTTGTAGCGCTCGGGCCATGGCATTCCCTGCACCATGTAGCGCAGCACATCCGGCGTGACGAACAAGGTCAGATCGCGTTCGACCACCTCGCGCATCAAGTCGATGCGGCGGCGGACGAAGTTCTGATCGATTACGCAGTAATAGCGGAACGGGATGTCGAACTGGCGGGCCAGGGAGATGGACCCGTTGACGCCCATCGCGGCCCGCATGGGCAGGCGGTCGTACGGGATCTCCGCCACGGACGGGCCGCTGAGGATGACGTGCACCGTGTCGTGGTGTTCCGCAAAGGCCTGCTGCAGCGGCGTAATGGGCACGACATGGCGAAATGCCGAAAAAGCGTTGATGGCGCCCTGCGCGTCGCGCCCGATGGACACATACGGCCATAGATGCCGGTTGTGCTGCATGCGGCGGCTGCGAAACAGCGAATAGAACTTGCGCCAGAAGCGGTCGAGCGGTTTGTCACCTACAGTGCCGTCACCGGCGACAACGACACTGCCGCCCTCAGGGAGCAGCGCTGTCTTCCCCGTCACCAGGGAATCCGCGTTGTCGGCAGCCAAACTTGTGGAAGATAACAATGCCAAACTCGAACGTGAGGGCGCAAACGTACAAAAATGTACAGCGCGATCGGAAAGTACCGGGGACGCAACGCATATCCATGCCGCCACCTGTAGTCAAACTATACCTTCGCATGCGCGTCAATAGTTTGAATTTCCGACGGAATTTACAAACTTCCGGCCGTCAGACCGGACGATGCAGCATATACGCCGCAGCCTAAAGAGGGACGGCATAACCATAGCACGGATCCCGTCCCCAGGGCGGCGGAACATCCCCACAATCAAAAATTACCGCTTGTTGCGACCGCTGCAAAAGCGGGGGCCGTGCGCCCCCTCTCCTGCCGATTACTGGGCGGCCAGTCGCTCCGCGACGGCGCGTCCCACGTCTTCCGTGCGAGCCTGCCCCTTCATATCGGGGGTTCGCGGGCCGTTTGCCAATACGTGCTCGATCGCCGAGACCACCGCCGCGGCGGCTTCCGGGTAGCCGAGGAAATCCAGCATCAGCGCGCCGCTCCAGATCTGCCCAATGGGATTGGCGATGCCCTTGCCGTAAATGTCCGGCGCGGATCCATGCACCGGCTCGAACAAGGACGGGAACTTGCGTTCCGGATTCAGGTTGGCCGAAGGGGCGATGCCGATCGTGCCGGTGCAGGCCGGCCCCAGGTCGGAAAGGATGTCGCCGAACAGATTCGAGGCCACCACGACGTCGAAGGTATCCGGACGCTGCACGAAGTGGGCGCACAGGATATCGATATGGAACTTGTCCCACCGCACGTCGGGATAGTGCTGCGCCATCTCGGCCACCCTTTCGTCCCACCACGGCATGGAAATCGAAATACCGTTGGATTTGGTGGCGGCCGTCAGGTGCTTGCCGCGCTTGCGCGCAAGTTCGAACGCGAACTTCAGCACCCGTTCGGCGCCGACGCGCGTGAACACGCTTTCCTGGATGACGATTTCCCGCTCCGTGCCGGCGAAAAGCTTGCCACCGCTGTTGGAATACTCCCCTTCGGTGTTCTCGCGGACGATAAAGAAATCGATATCGCCGGGCTTGCGATTGGCCAGGGGCGATACGACCCCCGGCATCAGCCGGACAGGGCGCAGATTGATGTACTGGTCGAAATCGCGGCGGAAGCGGAACAACGACCCCCACAGGGCTTCATGGTCCGGTACGGCGTCCGGCCAACCGATGGCGCCGAAGAAGATGGCCTCGTGGCCGCCGATCTGCGTCGCCCAATCGTCCGGCATCATCTTCCCGTGCCGGGCGTAGTAATCGCAACTCCAGTCGAAGTGGTCCCACTGGAATTCGATACCGAACTTGCCGGCCGCGACGTCGAGCACGCGCAGCCCTTCCGGAACCACCTCCTTGCCGATACCGTCGCCGGGAATTACCGCGATCCTGTGTTTTTTAGCCACCGCCAAGTCTCCATGATCCGTTGGTTGGTCCATATCCGTGCGGGCATTATCGGACACAGCGGCGCGGCGCGGCAACCGCAACATGCGACCGGTACCCGGCGCGGCGCCGGCCGGCTACTATGGAGGAATGGCGCGTGATGGCATTCATGCGCCGCTCAACCCAACTTTTTCGCGAACATCCATGTCGACCACCAGCCAATCCCACGCGCAGGATATCCGCCATCAGATCCACCCCTATACCAACGCGGTCAAGCATCGCAGCGTCGGTCCGCGCGTCATCGACCGCGGAGAGGGAATCTACGTCTACGACGACGAGGGCAACAAGTACCTGGAGGGGATGGCCGGCCTCTGGAGCGTGGCGGTGGGCTTCGGCGAACCCCGCCTGGTGCAGGCCGCCACCCGGCAGATGGGCAAGCTGCCCTACTACCACACGTTCACGCACAAATCGAACGCGCCCTCGATTGCCCTGGCCGAACGCCTGATCGGCTATACGCAAGGGCGGATGTCCGGGGCCTTCTTCACCAATTCCGGCTCTGAAGCGAACGATACGGTCATCAAGTTCGTCTGGTATTACAACAACGCGCTGGGCCGTCCCCTGAAGAAGAAAATCATCGCGCGCCAACGCGGCTATCACGGCGTGACGGTGGCCTCGGCCAGCCTTACCGGACTGGCCGGCAATCATCGCGATTTCGATCTGCCCCTGCCGCAGATGAAACACGTCTCGTGCCCCCACCATTACCGCCACGCCAATCCGGGCGAAACCGAGGAAGACTTTGCCACCCGGATGGCGGCCGAACTGGAAGCGTTCATCCTGCAGGAAGGTCCGGACACCGTCGCCGCCTTCATCGGCGAACCCGTCATGGGCGCGGGTGGCGTAATCGTGCCGCCACGCACGTACTGGCCCAAGATACAGGCCGTGTGCCGGAAGTACGACGTATTGCTGATCGCCGACGAAGTCATCACCGGCTTCGGCCGGCTGGGTACGTTCTTCGGCAGCGACACCTATGGCATCGAACCGGACATCATGGTGCTGTCCAAGCAGATTACGTCCTCGTATATCCCCCTGGCGGCCGTCCTGGTGTCGCCCAAGGTGCATGAGACGATCGCCGAAAACAGCGGCCGCGTCGGGACGCTGGGTCATGGCTACACAGCCAGCGGCCATCCGGTGGCCACCGCCGTGGCGCTGGAAAACCTGAACATCATCGAGGAACGCGGCCTGGTGGAAAACGCGTTGCGCTCGGGCGAAGTGCTGCAGCAGGAGCTTCGCGCGCTGGCCGGCCATCCGCTGGTGGGCGAAGTGCGCGGCGTAGGCCTGATCGCCGGGGTGGAACTGGTGGCCGACAAGGCCGAGAAGCGGCCTTTCGAGCCGCTGGGCAAGGCCGGTGCCTATGCCTACGAACAGGCCCATGCGCATGGCCTGATCATTCGCGGGATCCAGGACACAGTGGCATTCTGCCCACCGTTGATCATCACGCCGGACGAAGTGCGCGATATGGTGGCGCGATTTGTCCGCACGCTGGAGGACGTCACGCGCTTCGTCGCCGCCTGAACTTCCTGCCACGCAGGCGCCGAGGCCGCGGCCCCGTCAACGCCAGCCACGACGAGGCCGCCGGCGTCGCTCCCTAGCGACGCCGGGACCCCAGCAACGATCCCAGTACGCCACGCACCAGCTCACGCGCGACCGAACGCATGGCGGTTTTCGCCATGGTCTGGACGACGCCATCGCGGCGACCGCCGCGCGGGCCCGTCGAACCGAACAGCACATCGTTCAGCCCATCCATCAGGCCGCCCTCGGCCGGCGGCGTCCCGCCGGGCGCCTCGGTGCCGGCATGCCCGGGGGCGCCATCCGGCGCGCCTGGGCCCGCCCCGCCATCGACCGGCGCGGCGGCACGACGGGCCAGGACTTCGTAGGCCGACTCGCGGTCGACCGCTCGCTCATATTTGCCCGCCACCGGCGAAGCCGTGCGCAGGGCATCGCGTTCCGCCTGCGTGGCCGGCCCGATGCGGCTGGCCGGCGGGACCAGCCACGCGCGTTGCGTGACGCCGGGACGCCCCTTGGCATCCAGCAGTGAAATCAACGCTTCTCCCACACCCAGTTCGGTGATTGCCTGCTCCAGGTTCAGCTGGGGATTGGCTCGCATGGTCTGAGCGGCGGTCCGCACCGCTTTCTGGTCGCGCGGCGTGAACGCGCGCAGGGCATGCTGGATGCGATTGCCGAGCTGGCCCAGCACGGTATCGGGAATGTCCAGCGGATTCTGCGTGACGAAATACACGCCGACGCCTTTGGATCGCACCAGACGCACGACTTGCTCGATCTTGTCCAGCAGCGCCTTGGGCGCGTCCTGGAAGAGCAGGTGCGCTTCGTCGAAGAAAAACACCAGCCGGGGCTTGTCCGGGTCGCCGATCTCCGGCAGTTTTTCGTAGAGTTCGGCCAGCAGCCACAGCAGAAAGATCGCATATAGCCGCGGCGCCTGCATGAGTTTATCCGCCGCCAGGATGCTGACCACGCCGCGCCCCTGCGCGTCGACGCGCATCAGGTCGTCCATCTCCAGCATGGGTTCGCCGAAGAACGCTTGCGCGCCCTGCGATTCCAGACGAAGCAAGCCGCGCTGGATGGCGCCCACGGTGGCGGCGGAGACGTTGCCGTAACGTGTTTTCAGCGACGGCGCACGATCCGCGACGTCCTGCAGCATCGCGCGCAGATCCTTCAGGTCCAGCAGCAGTTGGCCTTCGTCGTCGGCAACCTTGAAGGTCAGGGCCAGCACGCCTTCCTGGGTATCGTTGAGCTCCAGCATGCGGGAAAGCAGCAGCGGACCCATATCGGAGACGGTCGCGCGCACGGGGTGGCCCTGTTCTCCGAATACGTCCCAGAGCACCACCGGCGCGGCGCCCCAGGCCGGTTCGGGCAGGCCCAGGGAGTCCAGGCGTTCACGCAGTTTCGGGGTGGCGCTGCCCATCTGCGAAATACCCGTCAGGTCGCCCTTGACGTCGGCCAGGAAGACGGGCGTGCCGATGCGGGAGAATTGCTCCGCCAGGACTTGCAGGGTGACGGTCTTGCCGGTGCCGGTGGCGCCGGTGATACAGCCGTGCCGGTTCGCCATGCCGGGAAGCAGCCCCAGGTCCTGGCCGTCGTGCCGGGCGACCCGCAAGGGAGGAATGGACGTGGCGGTGTCGGACATGGCGGTCTCCAGATGGCGTTTGCGGCGTCGGCGCGGCCATTCTCCGCCGCGCCGCGCGCCAGCGCAACACACCCGGATCCCCGCGCGGCGGAAGCGGCACGGTAAAATAGCCGTCTTTGCCTCACTCTTATTCGGAAAGCCATGGCCGGACACAGTAAATGGGCCAATATTCAGCACCGCAAGGGCCGCCAGGACGCCAAGCGCGGCAAGCTGTGGACCAAGATCATCCGTGAAATCACCGTTGCGGCACGTGCCGGCGGAGCCGATCCGGAAAGCAACCCGCGCTTGCGGCTGGCCTGGGACAAGGCGACCGACGCCAACATGCCCAAGGACAACATCCAGCGCGCCATCCAACGCGGCGCGGGCGGCGCGGACGGCGACAACTACGAAGAAGTGCGCTACGAAGGCTACGGCGTGGGCGGCGCGGCGGTCATCGTCGACTGCATGACCGACAACCGCACCCGCACGGTCGCGGAGGTGCGCCATGCGTTCGCCAAGAACGGCGGCAACCTGGGGCAGGAGGGCTCGGTGGCGTTCATGTTCAAGCACTGCGGCCAGTTCATTTTCGCGCCCGGCACGCCCGAAGACAAAGTGATGGAAACCGCCCTGGAAGCCGGCGCCGAAGACGTGGTAACGGACGCCGAAGGCGTGATCGAAGTCATCTGCGCACCGGCCGACTACGCGGCGCTGCGCCAGGCCTTCGAAGCCGCCGGCCTGAAGGCCGAGATGGACGGCATCATCATGAAGGCGTTGAACGAAACCGAGCTCGCGGGCGAGGACGCCGTCAAGATGCAAAAGCTGCTCGATGCACTGGAAGGGCTGGATGACGTGCAGGAGGTCTATACCACCGCCATCCTCGATGAAACCGGCGCCTGATCTCCCTGGACCTGCCGCGCGCAGGTCCCCCCTCTCGGGGCGCCGCCACGGCGCCCCCCGGCGCAGTCCCCGCGCGTTTATCTTTATCAGCCATTCACTATGAAACTCCTGGTTATCGGTTCGGGCGGCCGCGAACATGCCCTCGCCTGGCGTCTGGCGCAGTCGCCGCGCGTGCATAAGGTTTATGTCGCCCCCGGCAACGGCGGCACGCAGCACGACAGCCTGCAAAACGTGCCCTTGACCCAGGCGGAAGAACTGGCGGACTTCGTCCAGCGCGAAGGGGTATCGCTTACCGTGGTCGGACCGGAAGCGCCCCTGGCCGCTGGCGTCGTCGATGTATTCCGCTCGCGCGGCCTGAAAATCTTCGGTCCGACCAAGGCCGCCGCGCAGCTGGAAAGCTCCAAGGACTACGCCAAGGCCTTCATGGTGCGGCACAACATTCCCACCGCTCGGTACCAGACCTTCACCGACCCCGCGCTGGCGCACGCCTATATCGACCAGGAAGGCGCCCCCATCGTGATCAAGGCCGACGGCCTGGCCGCCGGCAAGGGTGTGGTGGTCGCGACCTCCCTGGAAGAGGCGCACGCGGCCGTCGACGCCATGCTGGGCGATGGCTCGCTGGGCGCGGCCGGGGCCCGCGTGGTCATCGAGGAATGCCTGGAAGGCGAGGAAGCGAGCTTCATCGTCATGGTCGACGGACGCAATGTGCTGGCACTGGCTACCAGCCAGGACCACAAGCGGTTGAAGGACGGCGACCAGGGGCCCAACACCGGCGGCATGGGCGCCTATTCGCCGGCACCGGTCGTGACGCCGGAGCTGCACCATCGCATCATGCGGGAAGTCATCCTGCCCACGGTGCAGGGCATGGCGCGCGACGGCCTGCCGTATACGGGTTTTCTTTATGCCGGCCTGATGATCGCGGCCGGCGACGATCCGGACCGCCCGATCAAGGTACTGGAGTTCAACTGCCGCATGGGCGATCCGGAAACGCAACCGATCATGATGCGGATCAAAAGCGACTTCGTCGATGTGCTGGAACATGCCATTGCCGGAACGCTGAACCAGGCGGATATCGTCTGGGACCGGCGCACCGCCCTGGGCGTGGTGCTGGCTGCACACAACTATCCTGGTACGCCACGTACCGGCGACGTGATTACCGGCTTGCCGGAAGACGCCGCGGATTGCATGGTGTTCCATGCCGCCACGCAATTGGACGGTGATCAGGTCAAGACCTCGGGCGGTCGCGTCCTGTGCGTAACGGCCCTGGGGGATTCGGTACGCATGGCCCGCGAGCGCGCTTACGAAACCGTGGACCGGGTCGTGTTCGACGGCCGCCAGTACCGTACCGATATCGGCTGGCGTGCCCTCAAACGCGTACCGCCCAAACCGAAGACAAGCACTTGAAATGAACGCCGCATCCGCATCCCTTCTTCCCTTCGAATCCGCCGTTGAATCGGCCAGTGACTACTTCGCCAACCTGCAGGCGCGCATCGTCGCCGCCCTGGAGCAGGCGGACGGCACCGCCTTCCGCACGGATGCATGGGAAAGACCGGAAGGCGGCGGCGGTGTATCGCGGATGCTCGAAGGCGGGCCGGTGTTCGAACGCGCGGCCGTGCTGTTCAGTCACGTCATGGGACAGAACCTGCCGCCTTCGGCCAGCGCGCGGCGCCCGGAGCTGGCCGGCCGGCCCTGGCAGGCGATGGGCGTATCGCTGGTGCTGCATCCACGCAATCCCTATGTGCCCACCGTGCACATGAATGTACGGCTTTTTGTCGCGCCGGCGCGACACAGCGGCGAGACGTCCGCATTCTGGTTCGGTGGGGGCATGGACCTGACCCCCTACTACGCCTTCGAAGAGGATGCCCGCCATTTCCACCGCATCTGCCGCGATGCACTCGCGCCGCATGGTGAAGACTATTACCCCCGCTTCAAGAAGTGGTGCGACGAGTATTTCTATCTGAAGCATCGTTCCGAAACGCGCGGTATCGGCGGCATATTCTTCGACGACCTGGACGAACCCGGATTCGACGCCTGCTTTGCCCTGGTCCGCGATGTGGGGGATGCCTTCCTCCCCGCGTATATGCCCATCGTGGAGCTGCGCAGGAACGAACCGTACGGCGAGCGTGAGCGTGCCTTCCAGGCCTATCGCCGCGGCCGCTACGTCGAATTCAATCTGGTCTATGACCGCGGCACCCTGTTCGGCCTGCAATCCGGCGGCCGTACAGAATCCATTCTTTTGTCGATGCCGCCCGTCGCCAACTGGCGCTACGACTGGAAACCCGAGCCGGGCACGCCGGAAGCTGCCCTCGCCGCCTTTCTTGCGCCCCGGGACTGGCTTTGAAACGCATCGGCTTGCTGGGTGGCAGCTTCGACCCCGTGCACGTGGCGCATCTGGCGCTGGCGCGCGCGGCGCTGGATGCGCTGGACCTGGCACAGGTCCAGTTGATTCCCGCGGCGGCGCCCTGGCAAAGAGGGCCGCTGCGAGCGACACCGTCGCAACGCTGCGACATGATCCGCCTGGCGATCGCCGATGAACCCCGGATCGTACTGAATACCGCCGAAATCGACCGCGGCGGCCCCACCTACACCATCGACACCGTACGCGGCCTGCCTGCGGAGCAGCGCCATGTATGGCTGCTCGGCGCGGATCAGCTGGCCAATTTCTGCACCTGGCGGGAATGGCAGGCCATTGCCGACGGCGTAGACCTGGCCGTGGCCACGCGCCCCGGGATACCCCTGGACCCGCCGGCGCAGCTCCAACACCATCTGGCGGCCCAACAGCGCGGCGTGGAGATTGTCCCTTTCGCCGAAATGCCCGTTTCCGCATCGGCGATCCGGGATCGCCTGGCACATGATTTGCCGGTGGATGGCCTGGTCGCTGAACCGGTATATCGATACATCCGTGCCCACCGCCTCTACCATGACTGAGGAGTAGCCCCCGTCCAACGGCGGAGCAGCATCCGCCGACCCGAAACCCGCGGGCGGCGGTTATAGTTGCGACATGGAAATACAGAAACTACAACGCGCTGTCATTGACGCCCTTGAAGACGTCAAGGCGCAGGATATCAAGGTCTTCAATACCACCCATCTGACCAGCCTGTTCGATCGGGTCGTCATTGCCAGCGGCACCTCGAACCGGCAGACCCGCGCCCTGGCCTCCAGCGTGGCGAACAGCGGCCGCGCCCTGAAGTTGTCGGTTACCGTCGAAGGCGAAGAGACGGGCGAATGGGTAGTCATCGATCTCGGCGACATCGTTGTCCATGTCATGCAGCCGGCGATACGCGAGTACTACAACCTGGAAGAAATCTGGGGCGGCAAGCCCGTGCGGGTCAAGCTGCTGCCGCAATCCTCGCGCGCGGCCCTATCCGGCGCCACCTACGACGAAGACGATATCTGAACCGGCAAGGCGCCACACGATGAATGCCCTGGCCGCCCTCGGAACCCGCACACCGTGAAGCTCGTCGTCGTCGCCGTCGGCAACCGCATGCCGGCCTGGGTCCAAACCGCATGGGACGACTATGCCCGCCGGCTGCCCGCCGATTGCGCGCTCGAATTGCGGGAGATCAAACCGGAACCGCGCACCAGCGGCAAGACCACGGCGCAGATGATGGCGGCGGAAGCCAAGCGCATAGAGGCGGGGGCGCCGCCCGGCGCGTTGAGGATTGCCCTGGACGAACGTGGACGCGACCTGACGACGGCTGCGCTGGCGAAGACGCTGGAGCAGTGGCGCGCGCAGGGCCGTGACGTCGCGCTTTTGGTGGGCGGGCCCGACGGGTTGGACGCAACGCTGAAAGCCTCCTGCGACGGTTTGATCCGCCTGTCTTCGCTGACCCTGCCGCACCCGATGGTGCGCGTACTGCTTGCGGAACAGCTCTACCGCGCATGGGCGATCCTGAGCAACCATCCTTATCACCGCGCGTGAATCCCGCGCACCCGCCACGCATGCCTTCCGATCGAGACCCCGCCCCCCGCCTGTATCTTGCCTCGGCCAGCCCGCGCCGGCGCGAATTGCTCATGCAGATCGGCCTGGCGCATCGCGTGCTGGACGTGCCCTCGCCTCCCGGCGAGGACGAACCGCAACACGCGGGCGAGCCGGCCGCTGATTACGTCCGTCGAACCGCTCGTGAAAAAGCGGTCCGAGGCGAGCAATACCGGCAGGACATGAATCTGCCGCGCCTGCCCTTGCTGGCCGCCGATACAACCGTCATCCTGGATGGGGAGGTCCTGGGCAAGCCGGCCGACCGCGATCACGCCATCCATATGCTGATGCGGCTCTCCGGTTCCCGCCACGAGGTCCACACTGCCGTCGCACTGTTCGCGCACGATCGCCTGCACGAAAAGGTCTCTATTACGCAAGTATGGATGCGGCCGCTGGACTCCGACGAGGTCCGCCGCTACTGCGACAGCGGGGAACCCTACGGCAAGGCGGGGGCCTATGGCATCCAGGGGCTGGCAGCCGCATTCATCGAGCGTATCGACGGCAGCTACACGGGCGTGATGGGATTGCCCCTGTTCGAAACCGCGGCGCTGCTGCAGCGCGTCGATATCGCCTTGCCTTAAAAACCACATGCCCTGGCGCGTGAACCGCGCCAGGGCATGTCATATACCGCTTGGGCGCCCGAAGCGGCGCGCCGGACCTGTTGGGGGGCTTAACGCCCCGTTGCCACCGCCGGTTGGGGAGGTGCCACCGGCCGGGGATCGCCGTTCAGCGCGGCATCCAGCGCGGCCTTGTCCAATTGCCCTTCCCAACGGGCAACGACCACGGACGCCGTGGCATTGCCGATCAGGTTCGTCAGCGCGCGGCACTCCGACATGAAGCGATCCACACCCAGAATCAAGGCCATGCCGGCGATGGGCAGGCTGGGCACCACCGACAGCGTGGCAGCCAGCGTGATAAAGCCGGAGCCCGTGACGCCCGCCGCTCCTTTCGAACTGAGCATGGCCACCAACAGCAAAAGCACCTGGTCGCCCAGCGACAGATGAATGTCGCAAGCCTGGGCGATGAACAGCGCCGCCATGGTCATATAAATGTTGGTGCCATCCAGATTGAACGAATACCCCGTCGGCACCACCAGCCCGACCACGGACTTGGAGCAGCCGGCGCGCTCCATCTTTTGCATCAGGCTGGGCAGCGCGGCCTCGGACGAGCTGGTGCCGAGCACCAGCAGGAGTTCCTCGCGGATATAGCGCACCAGCTTGATGATGGAGAAACCGTTGTAGCGCGCCACGAGGCCGAGCACGACAACCACGAAAAGAATCGCGGTTCCGTAGAACGTGCCCACCAGTGCCGCCAGGTTTATCACCGACTTGATGCCGTATTTGCCGATGGTGAAAGCCATCGCGCCGAAAGCCCCGATGGGCGCGGCGCGCATCAGTATGGCAACCATCTTGAAGATGGGATGCGCCACTGCGTTCAGCAGATCCAGCACCGGCTTGCCGCGGTCGCCAACCAAAGCCAGCGCGACGCCGAACAGGACCGACACGAACAGCACCTGGAGGATGTCGCCCGTGACGAACGGTCCGGCCAGCGAGCTGGGAATCACATTCATCAGGAAGCCGGTGATGGTGCTGTCATGCGCCTTGGTGACGTAATCGGCAACGGCCTTGTTATCCAGCGTCTGCGGATTAACGTGCATGCCGGCACCGGGCTGGACGATGTGGCTGACCACCATGCCAACGATCAACGCGATCGTGGAAAAAACCAGAAAATACGCGAAGGCCTTGCCCGCGACACGGCCGACACGCTTCAGGTCGTTCATGCCGGCGATCCCGGTACTGACCGTGAGGAAGATGACGGGGGCAATGATCAGCTTGACCAGCTTGATAAAGCCGTCACCCAGTGGGCGCATCGCCTCCGCGGTGTCAGGCTTGTAGTAGCCCAGCAAGATACCGATGACGATTGCGACTAAGACCTGCACATACAGAATCTGATAAAACTTCTGCTTCCGCGGTACTGCGGTTTGATCTATTTCGATCATTGCTCTTCCACTTGTTTTCTCATCAGGCGACTGCAAGGCTACGAACATCGTGCCTACGCCGTAAGCCTGAATTATCGCACTCCACGCAAGCCCCTAGGCCGCGAGACTCCGGAAAACTGAATTCCGCGAAAGCCGTTTCCTGCCACCCGGCAAATCATCCGGAGCGGTTCGGGCTCCTGGAATCCGCTTCACACATGGAAGCAGCCACCGCTGGCCGCAAAAGCAAAACCCCGCTGGGGAGCCCAGCGGGGTTTTGGGGATAAGAGCCTGACGATGACCTACTTTCACAGACGTCCGTCCACTATCATCGGCGCGAAGGCGTTTCACTGTCCTGTTCGGGATGGGAAGGAGTGGTACCACCTTGCTATGGTCGTCAGGCGTAAAGGGTTGCGCGCCGCGCGCGGTCCGGTAAGGACGCTGCGCGTCACGCCAATCTGGATGAAGCACGCCGGGCGGTGAGGTCCGGGCGAGGGTATTGGGGTGGCCAGCCTGGCGCTTTCGCGCGGGGGGCTGGGCACAGGATTCGGGTTGGGACTGCGTGGCGGATCGCAAGCGATCCGCATTGGCACGTCTACGCCAAGCAATCAGGGCAAGTCACGGGGCAGGTTGCGCGAGGCAACAGGCGCCGGCTTGCGGTCAGCTGCAAGGGTTGTTCGATGGGGGTCTAACCATCAGGGTTATAGGATCAAGCCGCACGGGCAATTAGTATCGGTTAGCTTAACGCATTACTGCGCTTCCACACCCGACCTATCAACGTCCTGGTCTTGAACGACCCTTCAGGGGGCTCGAGGCCCCGGGATACCTAATCTTCAGACGAGTTTCCCGCTTAGATGCCTTCAGCGGTTATCTCTTCCGTACATAGCTACCCGGCAATGCCATTGGCATGACAACCGGTACACCAGAGGTACGTCCACTCCGGTCCTCTCGTACTAGGAGCAGGCTCCGTCAAGTATCCAACGCCCACGGCAGATAGGGACCAAACTGTCTCACGACGTTTTAAACCCAGCTCACGTACCTCTTTAAATGGCGAACAGCCATACCCTTGGGACCGGCTACAGCCCCAGGATGAGATGAGCCGACATCGAGGTGCCAAACACCGCCGTCGATATGAACTCTTGGGCGGTATCAGCCTGTTATCCCCAGAGTACCTTTTATCCGTTGAGCGATGGCCCTTCCATTCAGAACCACCGGATCACTATGTCCTGCTTTCGCACCTGTTCGACTTGTCAGTCTCACAGTCAAGCACGCTTATGCCATTGCACTATCAGCACGATTTCCGACCGTACCTAGCGTACCTTCGAACTCCTCCGTTACGCTTTGGGAGGAGACCGCCCCAGTCAAACTGCCCACCATGCACTGTCCCCAACCCGGATAACGGGCCAAGGTTAGAACCGCAAACAGACCAGGGTGGTATTTCAAGGTTGGCTCCACCGAATCTGGCGACTCGGTTTCCGCGCCTCCCACCTATCCTACACAGGCCGGTTCACAGTCCAATGCAAAGCTACAGTAAAGGTTCATGGGGTCTTTCCGTCTAGCCGCGGGTAGATTGCATCATCACAAACACTTCAACTTCGCTGAGTCTCGGGAGGAGACAGTGTGGCCATCGTTACGCCATTCGTGCAGGTCGGAACTTACCCGACAAGGAATTTCGCTACCTTAGGACCGTTATAGTTACGGCCGCCGTTTACCGGGGCTTCGATCAAGAGCTTGCACCCCATCACTTAACCTTCCGGCACCGGGCAGGCGTCACACCCTATACGTCGACTTTCGTCTTTGCAGAGTGCTGTGTTTTTAATAAACAGTCGCAGCCACCGATTCTCTGCGACCCCATCATGCTCAGCGCGCAGGCGCCTCACACTACCGGGGCATACCTTCTCCCGAAGTTACGGTATCAATTTGCCGAGTTCCTTCTCCCGAGTTCTCTCAAGCGCCTTGGAATATTCATCCCGTCCACCTGTGTCGGTTTGCGGTACGGTCTCGTACAGCTGAAGCTTAGAGGCTTTTCTTGGAACCACTTCCAATCACTTCGCGAGACATGCTCGCTCGTGCCACACCCTTGAGTCACGCGCCCGGATTTGCCTAAGCGCCCTCTCTAATGCAGCAACAGGGACTTCCAACACCCTGATGATCTTCCGCGATCCGTCCCCCCATCGCACTGTACGACGGTGCTGGAATATTAACCAGCTTCCCATCAGCTACGCATCTCTGCCTCGCCTTAGGGGCCGACTCACCCTGCGCCGATGAACGTTGCGCAGGAAACCTTGGACTTACGGCGAGGGGGCTTTTCACCCCCTTTATCGCTACTCATGTCAGCATTCGCACTTCTGATACCTCCAGCAACCCTTACGAGTCACCTTCACAGGCTTACAGAACGCTCTCCTACCGCGTGCAGTTTGACCTGCACACCCGCAGCTTCGGTTTATCGCTTAGCCCCGTTACATCTTCCGCGCAGGACGACTCGATCAGTGAGCTATTACGCTTTCTTTAAAGGATGGCTGCTTCTAAGCCAACCTCCTGACTGTCTAAGCCTTCCCACTTCGTTTCCCACTTAGCGATAATTGGGGACCTTAGCTGGCGGTCTGGGTTGTTTCCCTCTTGAGTCCGGACGTTAGCACCCGGTGCTCTGTCTCCCAAGCTGGACTTGCGGGTATTCGGAGTTTGCCATGGTTTGGTAAGTCGCCATGACCCCCTAGCCATAACAGTGCTCTACCCCCCGCAGTCATACTTGAGGCACTACCTAAATAGTTTTCGGAGAGAACCAGCTATTTCCAGATTTGTTTAGCCTTTCACCCCTATCCACAGCTCATCCCCTAGTTTTTCAACACTAGTGGGTTCGGTCCTCCAGCACGTGTTACCGTGCCTTCAACCTGGCCATGGATAGATCATCTGGTTTCGGGTCTACACCCAGCGACTGAACGCCCTATTCGGACTCGCTTTCGCTACGCCTTCCCTATCCGGTTAAGCTTGCCACTGAATGTAAGTCGCTGACCCATTATACAAAAGGTACGCCGTCACCCCACAAGGAGGCTCCGACTGTTTGTATGCATACGGTTTCAGGATCTATTTCACTCCCCTTCCGGGGTTCTTTTCGCCTTTCCCTCACGGTACTGGTTCACTATCGGTCGATCACGAGTATTTAGCCTTGGAGGATGGTCCCCCCATCTTCAAACAGGATTTCACGTGTCCCGCCCTACTTCTCTTACGCCTAGTTCCACGCATTGCATTTCGCCTACAGGGCTATCACCTGCTACGGCCGGGCTTTCCATCCCGTTCGACTATACAACGCGCTAAATCGTAAAGGCTCTTCCGATTTCGCTCGCCACTACTTTCGGAATCTCGGTTGATTTCTGTTCCTCGAGTTACTGAGATGTTTCAGTTCACCCGGTTCGCTTCCTGGAACCTATGTATTCAGCCCAGGATACCGCCTTGCGGCGGTGGGTTTCCCCATTCGGATATCTGCGGATCAATGCTTGTTTGCCAGCTCCCCGCAGCTTTTCGCAGGCTACAACGTCCTTCATCGCCTGTGATCGCCAAGGCATCCACCATATGCACTTAGTCGCTTGATCCTATAACGCTAATGGCTATAAAACCTCTTCAAGCAACCGTCTTGCTTCTGACATGATTACTTCGCGTTTGTGCCGTTCAAATCCTCAATACACTTGAGTTTGAACTATCATGCAATCACAACCCGTATCCAACGGCGCATCAAATATCAATGCACCGCCAATACTTCTCGTTGTGCTTCTTCCAGATTGTTAAAGAACGAATAAAACTGTCGAGCCAAAAACTCAACGCTCAATACCCCGGCCGCTCGCCCCGCTTCACGGAACAAACACCGGCAGACACTGACCGTTGAACTCTCTTTTCTCGCGGACCCGGCCTCACGCCGCCCCAGCCCCCGAGTCGGGCGCCAAGCACAGCACCACCAAACGAAACTGGTGGAGGTGAACGGGATCGAACCGATGACATCCTGCTTGCAAAGCAGGCGCTCTCCCAGCTGAGCTACACCCCCAGATAAACTGTGGTGGGTCTGGTTGGATTCGAACCAACGACCCCCGCCTTATCAAGACGGTGCTCTAACCGACTGAGCTACAGACCCAATTCGCATCGGATCCGCTATCGATCCAGTCTTTTTCAACAACCGATAAGTGTGGCCGCTTAACAGACAACAGCACTTGCTCTGAAAGGAGGTGATCCAGCCGCACCTTCCGATACGGCTACCTTGTTACGACTTCACCCCAGTCATGAATCCTACCGTGGTAATCGCCCTCCTTGCGGTTAGGCTAACTACTTCTGGTAAAACCCACTCCCATGGTGTGACGGGCGGTGTGTACAAGACCCGGGAACGTATTCACCGCGACATGCTGATCCGCGATTACTAGCGATTCCGACTTCACGCAGTCGAGTTGCAGACTGCGATCCGGACTACGATCGGGTTTCTGGGATTGGCTCCCCCTCGCGGGTTGGCGACCCTCTGTCCCGACCATTGTATGACGTGTGAAGCCCTACCCATAAGGGCCATGAGGACTTGACGTCATCCCCACCTTCCTCCGGTTTGTCACCGGCAGTCTCATTAGAGTGCCCTTTCGTAGCAACTAATGACAAGGGTTGCGCTCGTTGCGGGACTTAACCCAACATCTCACGACACGAGCTGACGACAGCCATGCAGCACCTGTGTTCCGGTTCTCTTGCGAGCACTCCCAAATCTCTTCGGGATTCCAGACATGTCAAGGGTAGGTAAGGTTTTTCGCGTTGCATCGAATTAATCCACATCATCCACCGCTTGTGCGGGTCCCCGTCAATTCCTTTGAGTTTTAATCTTGCGACCGTACTCCCCAGGCGGTCAACTTCACGCGTTAGCTGCGCTACCAAGGCCCGAAGGCCCCAACAGCTAGTTGACATCGTTTAGGGCGTGGACTACCAGGGTATCTAATCCTGTTTGCTCCCCACGCTTTCGTGCATGAGCGTCAGTGTTATCCCAGGGGGCTGCCTTCGCCATCGGTGTTCCTCCACATATCTACGCATTTCACTGCTACACGTGGAATTCCACCCCCCTCTGACACACTCTAGCCCGGTAGTTAAAAATGCAGTTCCAAGGTTAAGCCCTGGGATTTCACATCTTTCTTTCCGAACCGCCTGCGCACGCTTTACGCCCAGTAATTCCGATTAACGCTTGCACCCTACGTATTACCGCGGCTGCTGGCACGTAGTTAGCCGGTGCTTATTCTGCAGGTACCGTCAGTTACGCCAGGTATTAGCCGGCGCCGTTTCTTTCCTGCCAAAAGTGCTTTACAACCCGAAGGCCTTCATCGCACACGCGGGATGGCTGGATCAGGGTTGCCCCCATTGTCCAAAATTCCCCACTGCTGCCTCCCGTAGGAGTCTGGGCCGTGTCTCAGTCCCAGTGTGGCTGGTCGTCCTCTCAAACCAGCTACGGATCGTCGCCTTGGTGAGCCGTTACCCCACCAACTAGCTAATCCGATATCGGCCGCTCCAATAGTGCGAGGTCCGAAGATCCCCCGCTTTCCCCCTTAGGGCGTATGCGGTATTAGCTACGCTTTCGCGTAGTTATCCCCCGCTACTGGGCACGTTCCGATACATTACTCACCCGTTCGCCACTCGCCGCCAGACCGAAGTCCGCGCTGCCGTTCGACTTGCATGTGTAAGGCATCCCGCCAGCGTTCAATCTGAGCCAGGATCAAACTCTTCAGTTCAATCTCTGTTTCGTACAGCCCACGCGTCTTCCGACACGGGACTGTCTTTCGCTAGCGCTCTCAAAGGAAGTGAGGACCCAGACGAATTTGACTTCGCCTGATTCCTGACACTTACTTATATGAGCACTTGATTTCTTCGGCCCCATCCAAGACCCTGCACTTGCGTGCCGATCCCGGACGAGTGCGCCGCCATCCATCAAGCGCCCACACTTATCGGTTGTTTAGTTTTTAAAGAACAGGTGGGCTCGCTACCCGGGAGGTCTTGCAACCTCGCTGACTTCGCCTGCCGCGTCGCTGGCATTGCTGCCTGGTGTTTCCACCCAGTGTTTCCACCGTTTTGCTTCGCGTCGTTTGCTGTGTCAGCAGCAGAGAAACGAGATTATGAAGACATTTTTTTGGGCTGTCAAATCAAGCTCGCTTCGACTTCACACCCGCGCACTCGACAACCTGGCTTCACCTTCCCGCCTTCACTTATCGCCCACCGCGACTCCCAAAGCGGCATCGGAATCACCCGCGCCGGCAGTCCGTTGAGAACCACCACCGTGGTGCTCCCGCGTCGCCGGTGTCGTGACCGGTTCGCGAACAGCGAAGGGGCGCGACTATAGCACATCGTTACGCGGCTTGCCGCCGTGGCGCCGGGAATCGCCGCCGCGCCACTTTATGGATAGACTTCGACTGATGTGCAGGCGCGCCCGCCAAGCGGAACGGTCGCGATGCGACGGTGCCGCCCTGCCCCTTCCCAACGATAAAAGTCCCATCATGTCAGCCACCCTTCCCGACGTCTACGAAGACATCCTGATTAATGTCACCCCGTTCGAGACCCGCGTCGCGGTGGTCGCGCAGGGCGCCGTGCAGGAGTTGCACGTTGAACGCAGCATCCAGCGCGGGCACGTCGGCAATATCTATCTTGGCCGCGTGGTGCGCGTGCTGCCCGGCATGCAGAGCGCCTTCGTCGATATCGGCCTGGAACGGGCCGCTTTCATCCACATCGCCGACCTGCGCGAAAACCGCGCCGAGCGCAGCCAGGGGCTGAACCCCACGCCCATCGAGAAGCTGCTGTTCGAGGGCCAGACATTGATGGTGCAGGTGATCAAGGATCCGCTCGGCACGAAAGGAGCCCGGCTGTCGACGCAGATCAGCATGGCCGGCCGTATGCTGGTCTACCTGCCGCACGACCCCCACATCGGCATCTCGCAAAAGATCGACTCCGAATCGGAACGCACGCTACTGCGCGAGCGCCTGCAAGCACTCATGCCCGCCGAGGAAAAAGGGGGATTTATCGTCCGCACCCAGGCGGAGGGTTCCACAGACGAGGAATTGCGCGCGGACCTGGATTACCTGCGCAAACTATGGGCCAGCGTGCAGACCGCCGCGCGCAGCCACCCTGCGCCGGCGGTGCTGCACCAGGACCTCACGCTGGCGCAACGCGTACTGCGCGATATGGTGGGCCCGCACACCGGCATGATTCGCGTGGATTCGCGCACCACCACGGCCCATCTGATCGAATGGGCACGGCTGTATACGCCATCGGTAGTGGACCGCATACACCACTACAGCGGCGAACGGCCGTTGTTCGACACCGCGAATGTGGACGAAGAGATCCAGCGCGCGCTGTCGCGGCGCGTCGATCTGAAATCCGGCGGCTATCTCATCATCGACCAGACCGAGGCGCTGACGACGGTGGACGTGAATACCGGCGGCTTTGTCGGCGGCCGCAATTTCGACGACACGATATTCAAGACGAACCTGGAAGCGGCGCAGGCGATCGCGCGCCAGTTGCGCCTGCGCAATCTGGGCGGCATCGTGATCCTGGATTTCATCGACATGGAAGATGTGGAACACCGCGAAACGGTGTTGGCGGAGCTGCGCAAAGCCCTGGCCCGCGACCGCACGCGCATGACGGTGAACGGCTTCACCCAGCTGGGACTGGTGGAGATGACGCGCAAGCGGACCCGCGATTCGCTGGCACACCAGCTGTGCGAATCCTGCCCCACCTGCCAATCCCGTGGGCATGTGCGCACGGCGCGCACGATCTGCTACGAGATCCTGCGCGAGATCCTGCGCGAGGCGCGCCAGTTCAATCCCAAGGAATTCCGTATCCTGGCTTCGCAGCAGGTGGTCGATCTATTCCTCGAAGAGGAAAGCCAGCATTTGGCCATGCTGGGCGACTTCGTCGGCAAAACCGTGTCGTTGGAGGTCGAAGCCGCCTACACCCAGGAGCAGTACGACCTGATCCTGATCTAGACGTCCGCGCATTTTGCGCGAGCGGGCATGGAAGGTTCCGTCGCGGCCGAAGACCCGCGGGCGCAGGCCGCATCCGGCCCGATGGATCCGGACACCCACGTGCCCGCGCGAGCAGGAATGGCCGGATCCGCCGCGACCGGAGAGCCAGCCCGGACCGACGCTGGCCTGGGCACGGGGACATAGGCCGATGGTGGTCTACCCGGCGAATCCCTTCTGGTCGAGGAATGCCTGTTCCTCGGGGGTCGTCGCCCGGCCCAGTTGCGCGTTGCGATGGGGGAACCGCCCGAAGCGCGCGATGATATCCCGGTGCAGGATGGCGAAGTCCCGGCTGCGGGGATCCAGCCGCTGTGCGAGCTCCACCGAGCGCGCCTGGTCCGCCGGGTCCTCCGAATGTTCGAAAGGCAGATAGAAGAAGACCAGCATGTCCGGTTCGGCCTGCTTGTCCAGGCCCCGGTCGATTGCCCGGTTGGCGAACAGGCGCGCCAGTGGATCGGTGGCATACATATGCGCGCTGCCGCGGAACGCATTGCGTGGATATTGATCCAGCAGGATCAGCAAGGCGAGCACGCCGTGGGCGGTGGCGGCCCAATGATCCAGTTCCCGGCGCGCGGCGGCCAAATGCAGCGCGGCGAAGCGATGCGCGAACTCCGCATCGAATGCCGGATCCTTGCTAAACCATTTTCGCGGTCCCGCATCACGCCAGAACTGAATAACGGCGGCCGCGTCCGCGGGCAGATCCTGTTGCGCGAGGGGCATGGAATCCAACTCCCGGAATCGAAAAGCCCAGATTATTCGGTTTCGCGGAATTGCATGCGATACAGCGACGCATAAAGGCCGTTTGCGGCCAGCAGGTCCTCGTGTCGGCCTTGCTCCATGACCCGGCCGCTATCCAGCACGACGATCCGGTCGGCGTTCTGCACGGTGGAAAGACGGTGGGCGATCACCAGCGTGGTGCGGCCTTTCATGAGCCGCTCCAGCGAAGCCTGAACCTGCCTTTCCGATTCGTTGTCCAGCGCCGAGGTCGCTTCATCGAGGATCAGGATAGGCGCGTTCTTGATCAGCGCGCGCGCAATGGCCAGCCGCTGCCTCTGGCCGCCGGACAGCCGCGCGGCGTTTTCGCCAACCGGGGTGTGGATGCCATTGGGCAGGCCGTCGACGAAATCCCGCAGGTTGGCGGCTTCCAGGGCCTCCAGCACCTGCTGGTCGCTGGCCTGGCCCAGCGCGCCGTACCCGACGTTGACCGCGATGGTGTCGTCGAAAAGCACGACGTCCTGGCTGACCAGCGACAGGTTCGACCTGAGGCTGCCCAGCGTCAGGTCGCGGATATCGATGCCGTCGACCGATATGTGCCCGGCGGTGGGAGCGACGAACCGCGGAAGCATATTCACCAGCGTCGTCTTGCCGCTGCCGGAGCGTCCGACCAGCGCCACGGTTTCGCCCGGCTGCACCGTGAACGTCACATCGGTAACGGTATCCCGGTTGGCATCGGGGAAGCGGTGGCATACGCCGCGGAACTCGACCAGGCCGCGTACCGGCTGGGGCAGCGTGCGGTCGCCCGTTTCACGTTCCGGCACCTCGTCGATAAGCATGAAGACGCTTTCGGCGGAGACCAGCATGCGCTGCATGCGGCCGGCCAGGTTGGTCAGGCGCTTGACGGGATCGAACAGCTGCGCCAGGGATGCCATGAAAGCGGCGAAGCTGCCGGCCGTGAGCGTGCCGGCATTGGCCTGTCCGAGAGCGACAGCGATGATGCCGCCGACGGACAAGGCGATGCAGACCTGCGTCAGGGGCGTCATGGCGGCATCGGCGACCGCGCTGCGCATGGCGAAGCGGCGCAGGCGCGAATTGACATAGCTGAAGCGGCCACGCTCGTACTCGTAGCCGTCGAACAGCTTGATGACGCGCTGCCCGTCGATGCCTTCGCCCACCACGCGCGTCAGTTCGGCGTTCATGTTGACGGTTTCGCGGTTGATCTTGCGCAGGCGCCGGATGAAGACCCGCGCGATCAGCACGGAGACGGGCAGCATGACCAGGATGATCAGCGTCAACAGCCAGGACATATAAAGCAGGACGCAGATCAGCGCGACCACGACCAGGCTTTCCCGCACCAGCACGGTAATGACATCCGTGGCATAGCCGGTGACATTGCCGGCGTCGATGGTGAAGCGGTTCAACAGCCGACCCGTGTCGCCGCGCTTGAATTGCTCGTCCGGCAGGCCGAGCAGGCGATCGAACATTTCCTGGCGGATGCCGCGGAGGACGTTATTGGCCACCCACGCCAGCAGGTAGTCGCTGAAGAAGTTGCATACGCCGCGCAGGAAAATCAGGCCCACGACGGCAAGCGGGATCGCCCATACATAGTAGGGCCGGGCGCCGCTGAACCCGTCGTCCAGCAAGGGCTTCATGATGACGGCCAGGGTGGGCTGCGTTCCCGCCGCGCCCGCCATCAGCAGGACCGCCAGCAGCAGTGCCTTCCAGTGCGACCCGACGCGCGAATAAATACGTTTCCAGAGCACGGCCTTGACCGGATGCGACCCGGCTGGCCTGGTGCGAGTGGCAGAATTCAAGAAATCTCTCGCTTTTATACAATCGTCCGGGGCATTGTACCGTTGGCCGCATGACCGGCCGACCGGCGGCAAGCCCCCTTCCGCTGCCCTGGCCCACCCTAACGCCGCCCCGCCGCGGCACCCTGTCTTTATGCCATCCGTGACCCGTTTGTATGTGCGACTGCCCAATTGGGTAGGCGATGTCTGCATGAGTCTGCCCGCCCTGCGCCTGCTGCAGGCCACCGGGCTGCCGCTGGTCCTGTGTGCCCGCCCCTGGGCGCGGGATCTGCTCGCCGGCGTGGCGGGCGGGGACGATTTCATCGCCATGCAGGGCCGGTTCTGGGAGGACCGCGGCGCCGTGCGGGCGCACGTGCGGGCCGCCGGCCGCGGGGGGGTGGCCCTGGCGTTGCCGGATTCCCTGTCCAGCGCCGCGGCCTTCCGCCTGGCGGGACTGCCAGTGGCGGGCTACCGGGACGACGGACGCAGCCCGCTGCTGCGCTGGCCGGTACGCAAGCCCGACGCGACGCTGCATGCCGTGCAATCCTGGTACCACCTCGCGCGCGAGGCCCTGGGCCGTTGGGGCTTGCCCACCGGCGCGCCGGAGCCAGCCCCGGAGCTGAAGCTGACGCTGACCGCCACCCACCGCGCGCAGGCCGAGTCCCGCCTGTCCGAGGCGGGGCTGGCACAGGAGCCCTTTGTCCTGATCGCGCCCACGGCCACGGGACTGCATCGTGGCCGCGATAAGGTATGGCCCGGCTACGCCGCGCTGACCCGCGATCTGCAGTCGCGCGGCAGGCGTGTCGCCATGTGTCCGCCCCCCGCCGAGGTCGACGCGGCACGCGCCAATGCGCCCGACGCGCTGCTGCTGCCCGCCATGGGACTGGGGGCCTTCGCCGCGCTGACCACCCGGGCCGCCCTGGTGATATGCAACGATTCCGGCGTGTCCCATGTGGCCGCGGCGGCCGGGGCGCGGCAGATTACGCTGTTCGGCGTCACCCAACGGGACCGCACGGGGCCATGGTCGCCCCACGCGTGCTGCCTGGGATCCGACCAGGGCTGGCCCGACGTGGCGGAAGTCCTGCGTAACGCGGAGGCAATGTTGAATGGACATAGGGCTGACCATGAGTCCCACGAATTGACAGGCGGCGCGCCGGCCTGAACAATCGTGGCGGTATGTCTATCGTCAGTCTTCTCGCGTATCTCATCATCCCGCTTTATCTGTGCCTGGCGCTCGCCGTGCTGGGTCTGGTGCTGGCCCTGTTCCGCTGGCGCAAGACCGGCCTCGTCCTGGCGCTGGCCGGCGCGGCCTGGGCCTATGCCTGGTCCCTGCCCGCGACCACGCTGTGGCTGGGCGGCATCCTTGAAAGCGAATACCCCTACCGGGCGCCCGCCGAATTGCCGACGGCGGACGCCATCGTCGTGCTGGGCGGCAATATCGCCAACGACCGCCAGAACTGGTTCCTGCCCTACGACCGCGAAACGGCCATCCGGCGCTTCCAGACGGCGGAACAGCTGTACGACGCCGGCCGCGCGCCGAAGATCGTGCTTTCCGGCGGCGCATTGAGCGGCGACGTCAGCGAAGCGGAGGGCATGGCTCACGCGCTACGCCAGTCCGGCGTCCCGCGCAGCGCCATGATCCTGGAAAACGACAGTCGGACGACGTATGAGAACGCCATCCTGACGGAAGGCCAGTTAAAGGAGCATGACATCCGCACCGTGCTGCTGGTCACATCGGCCCTGCACATGCCCCGCGCCATGGCGGCCTTCCGCAAGCAGGGCGTGACGGCGATCCCGGCGCCGTCGCAGCCGCAGATTTATCTGCCGGCGTCGGCGTCCATTTCGCCATGGCTGCCGGACGACCGCACTTTCGAGGCCAGCCGCTCCATCATCAAGGAATACACCGGGCTGTTCCTGTACTGGCTGCGAGGGTGGATCTGATGTCCGCCACGGACGCCCTGCCCTGCCGGCCCGGATGCGGCGCCTGCTGCATCGCGCCGTCGATCACGCGCCCGCTGCCGGGCATGCCGCAGGGCAAGCCGGCCGGCGTGCGTTGCGTGCAGTTGACCGACGACATGCGCTGCGCGGTCTTCGGCCAACCGGAACGGCCGGACTTTTGCGGCGGGCTGCGGCCGGCCGCCGATATGTGCGGCGCCGACCGGGAACACGCCATCGCGTGGCTGGCGCGCCTCGAGCAAGCCACCGCCCCGCAGCCCGCGGGCGGCTTGCCGGGCTAGCCGGGCGCTGCCGGCAGGCGTCCCGCCCCGGGGGCTTCGCGGCGCATGCTACCAGCGGCGGCGCTTGCGATCCTCGTAAGGTGTCAGCGTCTTGCGCAGGAAACTGATAATGCCGGTCGATCCGGCGACCAGCACGCGTGGCAGGCCCATCGGGTCGTCCTGGGCGTTGGCCAGCCCACGCTTGGTCAGCGTGGCGTTGTCATAGCCGGCCGCGCGCACCATTTCCATGACGGCCGGGTCGTATTCGCCATAGGGATAGCAGAACGCCGTCACCGGGCCGCCCAGCGCGTCTTCCAGTTCGTGGCGCGAGGCGGCGATCTGGCGTCGCGCCTCGTCGGCATGGAGTTGCGGCAAATGAACGTGATCCAGCGTATGTGAACCCACCTCGTTGCCGGCGGCAGCCCACTCACGCATTTCAGCCACCGACATCAAGGCCGACGGCGGAACGCCATGCGCATGGTCCCAGACGTTGCTGCCGTCGAACTGGCGGGCGACGAAGTAGTTGGTGGCGGTGAAACCGAGTTCGGACAGTATCGGCATCGCGTTGCGGTGCACGTTCCGGTAGCCATCGTCGAAGGTGATGCCGAAGACTTTGCCGGTGCGCTCGCCGCGCAGGTACGGCATCAGATCGCGCATGGACACCCCCCGGTAGCCCAGGCGGCGCATCCAGGACATTTGCCGCCGGAAAGCGCCGGCGTCCACGGTCAGGCCGCGATAAGGCGTGCCGCGCGGCGGCAGCGCGCCGACCTGATGGTACATGAGGATAGGGATCGCCATGGGCGCGATTATAGGATCGGGGCGGCCACGCGAGATGGGCGCGCGAATGCCGGGAGAACCGGCGAGGCAGGGCCGGCCATGCGAACCCGGCCCGCGGGGAGGCTGCTAGCGGCCGTCCAGCGCCGCCTGGTAGACGGCATACGTCCCTTCCACGAACCGAGCCAGGTTGAATTCGCGCTGGCTTTTTTCCCGCGCGGCAGCGCCCATGACGCCGATGCGGCCGGGGTCGGCCAGCATGCCCCGCAGCACGTCGGCGATCGCCGACGGGTCGCGCACCGGGACCACCCAGCCGTCGCGCCCGTCCGTGACGTTCTCCGGCAGGCCGCCGACGTTGGATATCAGGGCAGGCAGGCCGAGGGACATGACTTCGCGGCAGGCGAAGGATAGCGCTTCGCGATACGACAGCACGAAACCGACGTCGCATGCCGCCAGGGCGGGCCGCACGTCATCCAGCAGGCCCGGGAACACGACCTGGTCCTGCAGGCCGAGCTCGCGCACCCGGGCCATTTTCGCGTCATCGGGCAAGTCGCCGGCGACCAGCACCCGGAAGCACTGGCGTTCGTGGGGCGCGAGCATCGCCAGGCCGGCCAGCAGGTCCAGCCAGCCCTTGTCGTAGTCCGTGCCGCCGGCGCTACCCAGCAGGATCTTGCCCGGCGCGGTGGGGCCGAAATATTTTTCCCGCAGACCGGGGCGCAGCGCGTCCGAAGGCGGCGCGAAATAGTCCGTATCGATGCCGTGCCGCACGGTGGAAATCGGCAGACGCCGATACGGCGACTGCCGCAGCAGGCCGGCGACGAATTCGCTGACCGCGATGACCCGATCCGTGCCGAAGCGCGCGCGCAAGCGGTGGCCCACGGTGCGCAATGGCAGGTCATTATGCTTGGTGAAGATAATGGGGGGACGCCGCATGCCCAGGGTGGCGATCATCGCGAGCCTGTGGTCCGTCGAACCGTTCACGTGGATCAGGTCGAAACCTTCCCGGCGTATCAGCCTGCGCAAGGCAATCGACTCGCCGAACAAGGCGCTCGCGCGCGAACGGAAGCGGAAGTCGGCCACCCGCACGCCGGGCAACTCGGCCGCGTAGCGGTATAGCCGGCTGGTGGCGGGCGTCGCGACAGTGATGGCATGCGCATGCCGCAGCCCGCGCGCCAGGTTCATGATGTAGGTGACATGCCCCCCGCCATTGCGCGGATGGAAGTTCGTGTAGAGGATTTTCAAGGACGGGGCGCGCCATCGCGAGACGCGTTTTCGGAAAGGAACATCAGCTTGGCATAGCGAAAGAAACTGCCCGAGGCGGCCGTCACGGCCAGCACGAGGCCATGACGGCCATCGAGAAAGCCGCGGCGTATCAGGTAAATGCGAACGAAAGTCCAGAAACCGTGGCCCAGGGCGCCCAGTATGCCGGTGCGCTTGCCGCGCGCGTGCATCATCGCTGCCGCATCGGACGAATAGCGATTGACTTTGCTGACCAGCGCATCCAGGTTGGGATAGGGATAGTGAAGGAAGTGCCCACGCAGCCGGCCAGTCGGCCCGGGCCTGGCCGGAACGACTTTTTCGTGCACCGCGGCATCGCTGAAGCGGGCGCTGCCGCGGCGGAACAGGCGCAGCACGTAGTCCGGCCACCACCCGCTGTGGCGGATAAAGCGGCCGCAGAAGTCGGACAGGCGCGCAATCTCGTAGGCGTCGCAGGCGGGCGCGGCGATGGCTTCCTGTATGGCCAGCGCCAGCTCGGGAGTGACCCGTTCGTCCGCGTCGATGGACAGCACCCACTCGCCCTGCGCCAGGTTCAGCGCGCGGTTTTTCTGCGGACCGAAACCGGGCCAATCGTGGGTTTGTTCCACGGTCGCCCCCATCGCACGCGCCAGTTCGACGGTGTTGTCGGTACTGCCGGAATCGACCACGATGAACTCGTCGGCGAACGCGACCGAATCCAGGCAGGCAACGATGTTCGCCGCCTCGTTCTTGGTAATGACGATGACCGAGAGCTTCATGCGCGTCCCCTCAGCCGGCGCTTCCAGGCTTTCCAGGCGTGATAGCGCGGTCCCCAGACGGGATGCCCGCCCAGCCACAGGCGTTGCGCCAGCCAGCGCCCGGGCTGGTCGCGCACCGCGAAGCGGTAGATATGCTCGGGATCGCCCCCCGCCGTATTCTGCCCCAGGGCATCCGTGGTGTAGAAATAGCGGAACCCCGCCCGGCGCCCTGCATCCAGGTAATCGTCGTCGAAATAGCCTTGCGGCCAGCACAGGTGCGGACTCTGCTCGCCCAACCGTTCGCCCAGTACCGCGCGCGAGCGCTGCAATTCTTCGGCGATACGATCCCGCTTGCCATCGACGTCGGTGCCGCACACCTTGTCCCAGCGCGTGTGGGTATGCGTGTGGCTATGGAACTCGAAGGTGCCGGCGGCGCGCATGGCTTCGATCTCGCTCCAGCGCGCCATGACTTCGTCCGCCCGCTGGCTGGCGATCGCAGCCTTGCAGGCGGCATGGTCGGGTACCGCGGGCGCCCCCGCCTGTCCCGCCGTGGGCCGCACCGGGCCGTCGCCTATCCACCCCGTCACGATGAACATCACGGCATGCATGCCGTAACGGTGCAGAATGGGATGGGCATGCACCCAGTTATCCAGGTAGCCGTCATCGAAGGTGATCAGGACGGATTTTTCCGGAACCGGCTCGCCTGCCAGATGGGCGGCGAAGCGGTCGGCGGACAGCGCGGTATAGCCGGACCGCGCCAGCCGCTGGATCTGGCTTTCGAAGTGAGCCGGCGTGGCGGCGATCATGCCGGCCGCCGGGGTGACATGGTGGTACATCAGCACGGGCACATTGTGCGCGCGCTTCATCGCCGCCGCTCCGCCAGCCATTTGCGATAGATCAGTTCCGTGCGCTCGGCCAGGCGCTGCGGCGAAAACACGCCCTCTTCGCGGATCATGCGCCGGCCGGCTTCGCCCATCTGCCTGCGCAGCGCGGGATCGTCGATCAGCCGCCGCAAGGCATCGGTCAGCGCGGCCTGGTCCTTGGATGGCACCAGAAAGCCGCTGACCCCATCGCGGAACATCTCGGAAACCCCACCGACATCGGTGCCGACGACGGGCAGCCCGCTGGCTTGCGCCTCGACGTAGACCGTGCCGGACGCTTCCTGTTCGGTCGCCAGCGCGAACAGGTCGAAGCCCGCCAGCAGGTTGGGCACGTCGCGGCGCGTGCCCATCAGGTGAATACGCGGCTGCAGCCCCAGCTCGTCGATATAGGCCCGCACGCGTTCGAAGGTGGGCGATCCGCTGCCGACAAAGACCAGATGCAGATCGGGTCGGGTGGCCATCAGCGGCCGCATGGCGTCGATCAGGGCCACATGGCCCTTGGCCGGCCGCATGACGGCGACGCAGCCGACCACGATATCGGTGTCGGCCAGGCCGAGCTCATCGCGCAAGGTGGATTTTTCGATGGGCGGAGGCGGGACGATGGGCGAATACAGCGTGGCCACGTGCTCGCGCGGCACGCCGCGCGTGATCAGGTATTCGCGGACGTGGTCGCTGACCGTCGTGACGCGATGCGGCAGTATGGTGTACGACCACATCGACCCCACCTTGCTGGCCAGGTGGCGGGTGCGCACGATGAGCGGCGTGCCTGCCATGCGCGCCGCCGGCGCTGCAATGACGGTATCGCGCCGGCTGTGGGTGTTCAGTACATCGAAGCGGCCTTCGCGCAGGATGCGCCGGATTGCCGCGATGCCCTTGAAGTAGTTCGGCACGCCGTCCATGTCGACCTGGTGGACGGTGAAGCCTTCATCGGTCAGCCGCTTGACCAGCTGCGCGCGCGACTGGCAGATGGCCTCCATATGATGGCCGCGCTCGCGCATGGCGATCATTTCCTTGAAGATGCGGTGCTCTTGCCCGCCAAAGGAGACCGCGGCCTCGGAATGGACGATGCGTAAGGGTGTCATGAGTAGGAGATCTCCACGCTTTCCGGGCGTGTCCATTCATTGAGCCGGTCCAGCAGCGCGTCGGCCATGCGCACGCGCCAGTCTTCTCCCAGCCTTACCGTGCATAGAAAGTTGTCGCGCGTGTAGATCACCTCCACGGGCGTTCCCGGCACACCGTTTTCCGGCTCGGCGCGATAGGGATTGAGCAGCTTGCGCAGATGTTCGGCGTCGGCGTTGCCGTTCAGGCGGATGCGCAGCGACCGCGCGCGCGCTTCGCGCGCCAGCTGCAGGTCGAACAAGGATTCGGCGACGATGCGCATGCCGCCGGAATACTCGTCGTTGCTGACCTTGCCATGGACGATCAGCAGTTGGTCCTCGCGCAGGCGATTGCGATGCTTTTCGTAGAGCTCGTTGAAGATGGAGATTTCGACCTGCGCCGTTCCGTCATCCAGGACGGCGAACACCATCTTGCCGCGCCGCGTCATCATGGCGCGCACGCCCGACAGCACGCCGCACATCCATTGCGGTTCGCGCTGGGGCTCCAGGCGGGCAAGCGTCATGGGGACGATGCGCCGCACTTCGTCGCGCCAGGCGTCGAAAAGATGGCCGCTGAAGTAGTAGCCCAGCGCGGATTTTTCCTCGGTCAGGCGCGTATGCAGGTTCCATGGCGCGACCTTGGCCAATTCGCTGGCCACGACATCGCTGGCATCGTCGCCAAACAGGGAGACCTGATTGGCGCTGCGCGCGGCCTGTTCGGCGGCCTCCATGGCGGTGGGCACCGACGCCAGCAAGGCGGCGCGGTTCGGCTCGATCCCATCGAAGGCCCCGGCCTTGATCAGGGCCTCGACGGTGCGGCGGTTGACCGAATGCTTGTCGACGCGGCGGCAGAAATCGAAAAGATCGCGGAAGGGACCGCCTTCCTGCCGAGCGCGGATGATGTCCTCCACCGCGCCCTGGCCGGTGCCCTTCACCGCGCCCAGGCCGTAGCGCATGGTGCGGGGCGGCAAGCCCTTGGCGGTACGCGCGTCGGCCACCGGCTCGAAGCGGTAGCCCGATGCGTTCACGTCCGGCGGCAGTACTTCCACGCCGTTTTCCGTGGCATCGCGCCAGAAAATCTGCACCTTGTCGGTGTCGTCCATGTCCGAGGACAGGGTCGCGGCCAGGAATTCGGCCGGATGGTAGGCCTTGAGCCAGGCGGTCTGGTAGGCGATCAGCGCATAGGCCGCCGAGTGCGACTTGTTGAAGCCATAGCCCGCGAACTTTTCCATCAGGTCGAAAAGCTTGACCGCCAGATTGGGATCATGCCCCTTGGCTTCCGCGCCCTTTTGGAAAAGCTCGCGATGCTTGGCCATTTCCTCGGGCTTTTTCTTGCCCATGGCCCGGCGCAGCAGGTCGGCGCCGCCCAGCGAATAGCCGCCGATGATCTGCGAGATCAACATCACCTGTTCCTGGTAGACGATGACCCCGTAAGTGCTCTTGAGCGTGCCTTCCAGATCCGGATGGAAGTAGTCGACGGGCGCGCGGCCGTGCTTGCGGTTGACGAAATCGTCCACCATGCCGGATTCCAGCGGACCGGGACGGTACAGCGCCAGCATGGCGATGACGTCTTCGAAGGTATTGGGCCGCAGCTTCTTGAGCAGCTCCTTCATGCCGCGCGATTCCAGCTGGAACACCGCGGTGGTATTGGCGTCCGTCAGGATTTTGTAGGCCGCCGGGTCGTCCAGCGGCACCGCCATGATGTCGAAGTCGCGCTTGTCCTCGTTGAACTGCCGCACATAGCGCACGGCCCAGTCCAGGATGGTCAGGTTGCGCAGGCCCAGGAAGTCGAACTTCACCAGGCCGGCGGCCTCTACGTCGTCCTTGTCGAACTGGGATACCGCGCTGTTTTCCTGGCCCGGCTGGCAGTACAGGGGGCAGAAATCGGTGAGCTTGCCGGGGGCGATGAGCACGCCGCCGGCATGCATGCCGATGTTGCGGGTCAGGCCTTCGAGCGGTTGCGCCAGGTCGACCAGGCCGCGGACTTCCTCTTCCTGCTCGTAGCGCTCTTTGAAAGCCGGCTCGTCCTTGAGCGTGCGTTCGAGCGTCCACGGATCGGCGGGGTTGAAGGGAATAAGCTTGGACAGGCCGTCGCAGAACATATACGGCATGTCCAGAACGCGGCCGGCGTCGCGTACCACGGCCTTGGCGCCCAGGGTACCGAAGGTCGCGATCTGGCTGACCGCGTCACGGCCGTATTTTTCCTTGACGTAGTCGATGACCCGTTCGCGATTGTCCTGGCAGAAATCGATATCGAAGTCGGGCATGGATACCCGCTCCGGATTCAGGAAGCGTTCGAACAGCAGGTCGTAGCGGATGGGATCCAGATCGGTAATGCCCAGCGCGTATGCCACCAGCGAGCCGGCGCCCGACCCCCGGCCCGGTCCCACCGGCACGCCGTTGTTCTTGCCCCAGTTGATGAAGTCCTGCACGATCAGGAAGTAACCGGGAAAGCCCATCTGGATAATGGTCTTGCACTCCCAGCGCAGGCGCTCGAAGTAGGCATCGCGCTTGGCGTTGCGTTCTTCTTCGTTCGGAAACAGGAACAGCAGCCGCTTTTCCAGGCCCTGCTCCGACAGCTGGACCAGGTAGTCGTCCAGGGTGACCCCTTCCGGCGTCGGGAAGTTCGGCAGCCGCGGCTTGCCCAGCACCAGCGTCAGGTTGCAGCGGCGCGCGATTTCCACCGTGTTGGCCAGCGCCGAGGGCACGTCGGCGAAGCGCCGCGCCATTTCCTGGCTATCCAGCATGTACTGGTCCGGCGTGAAGCGCCGGACGCGGCGGGGATTGGCCAGGATTTCGCCTTCCGCGATGCAAACCCGCGCCTCGTGCGACTGGAACTCGTGCTTGTCCAGGAATTGGACGGGATGCGTGGCGACCACCGGCAGGTGGCATTCGCCCGCCAGGCGCAGGGCGGCCTGCACATAGGCTTCGTCGCCATCCATGCCGGCGCGTTGAAGCTCGATGTAATAGGCATCGGGAAAAGCCTGGGCCCACTGGCGCGCCAGCATCTGGGCCTGCGCCGCGTTGCCGGCTTCCAGGGCCTGGCCGACATCGCCGGCGCGCCCGCCGGACAGGACGATCAGCCCCGCGGCCTGCTGCACCCATTCGCGGCGGACCTCCGCCCGGCCCTTGTGCTGGTTGGTCAGGTAGGCGCGGCTTAGCAGGTCGCAGAGGTTCAGGTAGCCCTGGCGATCCCGCACCAGCAGCAACAGGCGGTGCGGTTTATCGCGATCGTCGTCGTTGGTCAGCCAGACGTCGCTGCCGGCGACCGGCTTGATGCCCGCGCCGCGCGCGGCCTTGTAGAACTTGATCAGGCCGAACAGGTTGGACAGGTCCGTCAGGGCGACGGCTGGCTGGCCCAGCTTGGCGGCGCGCTTGACGAGATCGGAAATACGGACCGTGCCGTCCACCACCGAAAATTCGGAGTGGACGCGCAGGTGTACAAAGGGGGACGGGGCGACGACGGCTTCTTCTGACATGTCCGCGATTGTACTCAGCAGACCGTGCGATGGACCTCGCCTGGGCCATCCGATGTGCCACCGGCGGGCCGGCTGTGCAAGAATAGACGGTTGATGAGTACTTTGCGTGTTCCCCCGCTATGAAATGGCTGATCCCCGGGCTGTGGCTGGCCTCCATTCTGTATGGGCACTATCGCGGCCGGGTGCGCCTGGCCTGGTCGCGCGTCTTCCTGGACCATTCCGTCCTGCTGGCGCCGGTAAATGCCTTTATGGTGCTCGCTTCGCGGGTACCCACCACGCCCTATGTCTCGGCGCGCGAGATCCCGGAACTGCAGGTCCTGCAGGACAACTGGGAAATCATCCGCGACGAAGCGCTGCAGATGGCCGAAATGCGCCGCATCAAGGCGGCGGAACGCCATGACGATATCGGCTTCAATTCCTTTTTCAAATACGGCTGGAAGCGCTTCTACCTGAAGTGGTACGACGCCCGCCACCCCTCGGCGGAAGCGCTGTGCCCGCGCACGGTGGCGCTGCTCAAGACCCTCCCGAAGGTAAAGGCGGCGATGTTTGCCGAACTGCCAGACGGGGGCAAGCTGAATCCGCACCGCGATCCGTTCTCCGGTTCGCTGCGGTACCACCTGGGGCTGGCCACGCCCAACGACGACCGCTGCTACATCGACGTGGACGGGGAACGCTACAGCTGGCGCGATGGGGAAGGCGTCGTGTTCGATGAAACCTACATCCACGAAGCCCATAACAACTCCGGCCAGAACCGCATCATCCTGTTCTGCGACGTCGAAAGGCCGCTGCGGTGGCGCTGGGCGGAAGCCTTCAACGCCTGGTTCGGCAAGGTGGTGATGTCGGCGGCCAGCTCGCCCAACGACGATGGCGACAAGACAGGCGCGATCAATCGCCTGACGCATGCGCATTGGCGCCTGGACCAGGCGCGCAAGCGATTCAAGGCCTGGAACAAGCCGGTCTACAAGGCCGTCAAGTGGGCCCTGGTGGTGCTGGTCGTGGGCGCCTTCGTCTGGATCTGACGGCGCCCCGATGGCGCGCTACGAACGCGGCGGCGCGTAGGCGGAAACGATAGGCCGGACATCCCGCCCGCGTTCCATTGCCGCGAAAACCTCGGCCACAAAATCGCGCAATTCCCCGCCCAGTCCCTTGAGGCGCAGGCGGCGGAACCAGGGCCATCGGCGGGAGGGTCGATTCCCGGACCGCAATGCATGGGCTTGCAAGACAGCGTCGCTCATGACCTTCTCCTGGAAACAGGATAGGACGGGAGCCTGTGAGCGGCCCCCCGTCCTGATGGATGATAGGCCGCACCCTTCCGACATGGCAACGGGGCCGCGAGCGGTTGCGGCCCCGGCGCAGGCGCGGCCTAGCGCCGCATCGATTCCCAGGACTTCTGCAGGCGCTTGACCGAGACCGGCATCGGCGTGCGCAGCTCCTGCGCGAACAGGGCGACCCGCAACTCTTCCAGCAGCCAGCGGAATTCGTCCAGCCGGGGGTCCGACGCCCCCTTGAGCGCGGCGCGGGCGCGTTGATACTGCGTCAGCAGGGGCGCCATGTCGGCCATCAGGCGCTGGTCGCGGGCAGGATCTGCTCGCAGCTTGTCGATACGGGCCACCGCGGCCTTCAGGTAACGGGGGAAATGCGCCAGCTGCGCATAGGGCGTATCGCGCAGGAAGGTCGGTGGCACCAGCGCGCCGGCCTGCTGCTGCAAATCGGCATAGGCCGCCGGGTGCCCTTTCGCCTGGGGCAGCTTGCGCTGCAGCGCGGCCCATTCCGTCAGCACCGCACCGGCGAGCCGGCCGACTTCCTGCGCCAGCAGGCCCAGCCGGCCCTTGCCTTCCAGGCGCCGCGATTCGAACTCCGCCTGGTTGACCGGCCAGGGATCGGCCAGGCACGCCCTTTCCACGGCGCAGTCGATGATCTGGTCGCGCAGGGACTCCTGGCTTCCCAGCGGCATGAACAGCATGCTGATGCGCGTCAGGTCGGGCAGGTTCTTTTCCAGGAATTTGATCTGCTCGCGCAGCCCCAGGCGGAACAGGCGCAGCAGCCCCGCGCGATGATGGCGGCGCGCCTCGTCCGGGTCGTCGAAGACGTCCAGATCGCAATGGGTGCCGCGATCGACCAGCGCGGGATATCCGATGACGGATTGGCCCTTGCGCTTGATCTCCATGATTTCCGGCAATTCGCCGAAAGACCAGTCGGTCAGGCCATCCTGGGCCAGGGCCTGGGCGACCTGCGTGTCGCGGGCGGCCAGTTGCTGGAAGTCCGCCTGTGCCTGGCGGCCGAATTCCGCCTTCAGGGACGCCAGGTTGCGGCCCGCTGCCAGCATGCGTCCATGCTCGTCGACGACGCGGAAATTCATGAACAGGTGCGGCGGCAGCGTTTCCAGCTTGAAATCCGCTGGCGCGGGGCGCACCTTCACCTGTTCCCACATATCGGCGGCCAAGGCATCGAGCAGGCCCTGCTGAGGGTCGCCCAGCCGGTCGAACCACCGGTCATAGAAGCCGGCGGCATATTCCGGCAAGGGCACGCAGTGGCGCCGGATCTTCTGCGGCAGCGACTTCAGCAGCAGATGGATTTTGTCCTTGAGCATGCCGGGAACCAGCCACTCGCAGCGCTGCGGGTCGATCTGGTTGAGCGCGAACAAGGGGACGGACAGCGTCACGCCGTCGCGCGGCGAGCCGGGTTCGAAATGGTAGTCGAGGTCCATGACCACGCCCTGCCATTCCACCTTCTTGGGAAAGACCTCGGTGGTGATGCCCGCCGCTTCATGGCGCATCAGGGCATCGCGAGTGAGCAGCAGCGCGTCGGCCGCGGCCTTGTCCAGGCCCGCGTACCATTTTTCCAGCGTCGACGCCTGGCTCATGCCGGCCGGAATCTGGCGATCGTAGAACGCCTGGATCAGCGTGTCGTCGACCAGGATGTCAGGCCGGCGCGCGCGATGCTCCAGCTTTTCGATCTCCGCGATGAGCCGGCGGTTCTGCGCGACGAAGGGCAGGCGCGTGTCGATGTCGCCGGGGACCAGCGCGTCGCGGATGAAGATTTCGCGGGCGTGCTCCGGGTTGATGCGGCCGTAGTGGACGCGGCGCCCGGTATAGATCGTCAGGCCGTAAAGGGTGGCGCGCTCGTTGGCCACCACTTGCCCCGCTTTCTTCTCCCAGCGGGGATCGGACCAATTGCGGCGCAACAGGTGCGCGGCGGCGCGTTCGATCCAGGCGGGTTCGATGCGCGCGATGCAGCGCGCGTACAGCCGCGTCGTTTCGACCAGTTCGGCCGCAATGATCCAGCGCCCGGCTTTCTTGGCCAGGCGCGAGCCGGGATGGATATAAAAGCGGATATCCCGCGCGCCCTGGTAATGGCCGCCCTCATCGCTTTTGTAGCCGATATTGCCGAGCAGGCCGCTGAGCAGCGCCATGTGTATCTGCTCGAAGGTCGCCTCGGACTGGTTCAGGCGCCACCCCTGCTCGCCCACGACCGACGCCAATTGCGTGTGGACATCGTGCCATTCGCGCAGCCGCAGCGGCGACAGGAAGTTCTGCCGCAGCAGGCCGACCAGCTTGCGTTGCGAGGCCTTGTGCTGGACCTGTTCGCCATACCAGCGCCAAAGCTTGAGAAAGGACAGGAATTCCGATTTGTCGTCGGCGAATTTGGCGTGGGCGCTTTCCGCGGCCTCTTTTTCCTGCATGGGGCGGTCGCGCGGGTCCTGGATGGACAGGGCCGACGCGATGATGAGCATTTCGGCCAGGCATTGCTGCTCGCGCGCGGCCAGGATCATGCGGCCGATGCGCGGGTCCAGCGGCAACCGGGCCAGCTCGTGGCCGGTGCGGGTCAGCGCGAAGGCCGGGCCGGATTGCGTGGCGGTATCGTCCGCGCCCGCGGCGTGCTCGTCGCGTTGCACGGCCTCGATCGCGCCCAGCTCCTGCAGCAGGTGGTAGCCGTCGGCGATCGCGCGGCCAGGCGGCGCTTCGACGAAAGGGAAGTCCTCGATGTCGTCCAGCTTGAGGGACTTCATGCGCAGGATCACCGAGGCCAGCGAGGAACGCAGCACTTCCGGGTCGGTGAAGGGCGCGCGCGCGTTGAAGTCGGCTTCGTCATACAGGCGGATGCAGAGGCCGGGGCCGATGCGGCCGCAGCGCCCCGCGCGCTGGTTGGCCGACGCGCGACTGATGGGCTCGATGCGCAGTTGCTCGACCTTGTTGCGCCACGAGTAGCGCTTGACCCGCGCCAGCCCGCTGTCGACGACGAAGCGGATGCCCGGGACGGTCAGGGAGGTCTCGGCGACGTTGGTGGCCAGGACGACCCGCCGCCCGCTGCCGCGCGGCCGGAAAATCTGCTCCTGCTCGGCCTGGGACAGGCGCGCGTACAGTGCCAGGACCTCCGTGCCCACCGGATGGTGCTTGCGCAAGGCTTCAGAGGCCTCGCGGATCTCCCGTTCGCCCGGCAGGAACACCAGGACGTCTCCCGGGCCATGGCGCGCGCACTCGTCGACGGCATCGACGATGGCGTCGATCAGGTCGCGCTCTTCGTCGCCGGCGCGCTCGCGAGCCGACCGGGCGGCGGTCTCGGCATCCGTTTCCTCCTGGCGCACCGGGCGGTAGCGGACTTCGACGGGATACAGGCGGCCCGATACTTCGATGACGGGCGCCGGCCGGTCGGGCGCGGCGGCGAAGTGCGTGGCGAAGCGTTCGGCATCGATGGTGGCCGAGGTAATGATGACCTTCAGGTCCGGCCGGCGCGGCAGTACCCGCTTCAGGTAACCCAGCAGGAAATCGATGTTCAGGCTGCGCTCATGGGCTTCGTCGATGATCAGCGTGTCGTAGCGCTTGAGCAGCGGATCGCGCTGGGTCTCGGCCAGCAGGATGCCGTCAGTCATCAGCTTGATGGCGGCGTTCGGCCCGGTGCGATCGTTGAACCGCACCTGGTAGCCGACGACCTCTCCCAAGGGAGTTTCGAGTTCGTCCGCGATGCGCCTGGCCACCGACGTGGCGGCCAGCCGCCTGGGCTGGGTATGGCCGATCATGCGCGTGCGCCCACGGCCCAGGTCCAGGCAGATCTTGGGCAGCTGGGTGGTCTTGCCGGAACCCGTCTCGCCGCTGACGATCACCACCTGATGATGCTCGATGGCGCGCGCGATTTCCTCGCGGCGGGCGCTGACCGGCAGTTCTTCGGGATAGCGGATGGGAGGGATCGCGCGCGGCGCGGCGGCGGGCACAGGCGGCGATGCAAGGCCGGACGACGCGGCCGCCCGGGGCGCGGCCCGGGCGCGCCGCGGGGGGGTTTGAGGCTTGACGGTCATTCCCGCAATTATAGTTTTTCGCGGGTCGGCGGTCCGCGCCGTCGCCGTGCTAGCGGATGATCAGCTTGCCATCCGATAGTTTGGCGGTACCGCCGGGCAAGTCCTCGCTGATCGATTCGCGCCGGTTGACCACTTGCAGCTCCACCCCGCCATGGATCTTGCGCGACGCATGGATGGTGGCGTCCTCGGCCACGGAGTCTTCCGCCGCCAGGCGCCGTTCGCGGGCGTCCACGCCGGCCAGATCGCTGATCAGCTTCGCATGGGTTTGCACCGCCCGTTCGCCTATGCCGTTGGCGGCCTTCTCGGGATGCTTGCGCAGGAAGATCAGCAGTTGCTCCAGCTTGGATTTTTCTTCCTGCAGGCGCTTGCGGGTGCGTTGCAGCGCTTCCTTCTGCGCCTGGGCATGCGGGTTCACGCCGACCTGGATGATCGTCTTGACGCCGGCCATGGTGCCCAGCGTGGCGGCCCGGATACCGCGCAGCGCGCGTATCTGGCCGCCGTTGATGTTGCCCTGCGTGGAGCCTTTGGCCCCGACCGTCACCGTATCGCCGGCGTTCACGTCGCTCTGCCGGATTTCACTTTCGACCTGCACGTCCTTGCCGGCGTTGATGGTCGCATTGCCGATAAAGCGCGCCTTTACCGAGCCGCGCGCGGAAACCTGGGCCAGGCGCGCGGCCGGATCGGCCGTGGTCGCGCCTTCGGCTGCGCCCAGGATACCGCCCTTGACCACGACATTGCCGCCGGCGTCGATATGCGCCGCCTCGACCGTCCCGCTGACCAGCACATCGCCGCTGACCTTGACCGACATGCCGGTCGTCACATCGCCGCGTACCTGGAGGGTCCCTTCGAAATTGATGTTGCCGGAATTCAGGTTGACCGCGTCGACTTCGACGACGGGGTTCACCGACACGCCGCACGGCAGCATCGACGGCGCCCCATCGATCGCCGCCAGCAGCACCTCGGGATCGTTGGGATCGCGCGTGACGCCGGCGAGATTGTCGTCGTAGGGCAGGTCTTCCGGCGCGGGCGCCGGCGCCGGGTTGCCGTAGACGTCCACGCCATCGGTTCCGACGGTACCCGGGATCCGCCGCATCAGCGGCATCCCGGCCTTGACCAGTACCAGGCTGCCCATCGAGCGGTAATCCACCAGGGCATTTTCGTCCACGTCCGCCACGTGGCGCGCCAGCAGGCTTTCGAAACGCGTGGGCAGACCTTCCTTGGGCGGAATACCGGAGGCAATCAACGCGGACTCGGCGGCGCCGCCTTCCACCGCCTGCAACAGGGTTTCTTCGTCCACGCCGTAGACGATGCCATGTTCGGCCAGCGCGGTACGCACGTCGCCCAGCTGCACGCCGCGTCCGCCCTTGGCCGGATGCAGGGTCAGAAAGACCTGCAGCTTGTCTTCGCTGATTTCGAGCTCGAAGGCACCGTCGACGATTTCGCCGATCACCGCCTCGACCACGCCATCCGCCGCGGCCGGCGGGGGCACTGCCGGATCGGGGCTGTCCATCAGCTCCAGGGCGGCGCCCAGCCGCGCCGCGTTGGACTCGATGGCCGCCAGCTCACCCGACAGCTCCTGCGCGGCGGAGGTCGCGGCCGCCACTGCCGTGCCGGCCTGGCGCAGCGCCTCCGCGCTGATGCGCGCGGCCGCTTCCTGGCACCGCCCCAGGAACTCGGCCACCGCCGCATTGTCCAGGGCATCCACCGTCCAGCCGCGGGCGGCCAGCGCCGCCTGCAGCATGTCGGTATCGGGGGGCTCCACCGCCGCGGCAGCACGGAAGCCGGCACGCAGTTCCCGCGTAGCCGGATCCAGAATCAACCAATAGGATTGGGTCACTGCCGTGTATCCTCGAGAGATTGCCGGCATCCGGGCGACGGCCTGCCCGCAAGTCGGCTTGGAATCGTTTTTGGAACCCGAAGGGTGCTCTGCCTGTCGACAATTTTCTGGCGCAGCGCGTATTTCAAAATATTAATATCGAAACTGCAAGTTGCGACCCTTTTTTTCTGAAAATTAAGTAATTTTTCGCCCGGACGGGGTGGATGGGTGTCCAATGCCGTCCGACACCGCGATCGGCCGGCCTGAAGGAGGCCGTCACGCATTTCCAATGGGAGACCGCATTATGGATTTGGGTATCGAAGGACGTACCGCGCTGGTGTGCGCATCCAGCAAGGGATTGGGACGCGCCTGCGCCTTGTCGCTCGCGCGCGAGGGCGTGCGGATCGTCATGTCGGCGCGGGGCGCGGAAGCGCTGGAAGAAGCGGCCGACGCGATTCGCCGTGAAACGGGCGCCACGGTAACGACCGTGGCGGCCGACGTGACCACCGCCGACGGCCGTGCCCGCCTGCTTGCCGCCTGCCCCGACCCCGACATCCTGGTCAACAATGCGGGCGGTCCCAAGCCCGGCGACTTCCGCGAATGGTCCCGCGACGACTGGATCAAGGCCCTGGACGCCAACATGATCGCGCCGATCGAGCTGATCAAGGCCACGATCGACACCATGATCGCCCGCCGCTTCGGCCGCATCGTGAATATCACTTCGGCGGCGGTAAAGATGCCCATCGACCACTTGGGGCTGTCCAACGGCGCGCGTGCCGGGCTGACCGGCTTCGTCGCCGGACTGGCGCGCCAGGTTGCCGAACACAACGTCACCATCAACAACCTGCTGCCCGGCCCGTTCGACACCGACCGCCTGCGTGGCACCGCGATTGCGACGGCGCAGAAGACCGGCAAATCGGTCGAGGACATTCTGGAAGCCCGGCGCAAGACCGTACCGGCCCGGCGCCTGGGCGATCCGGCGGAATTCGGCGATGCGTGCGCCTTCCTGTGCGGCACGCGCGCGGGCTTCATGACGGGACAGAACCTGGTCCTGGATGGCGGCACCTATCCCGGCACGCTGTAGTCCACGCCATCCTATAATTTCGCGATTCATGCCCAGGCATTTTTGCCTGGCCGCCCTTACCTGTTTTTCAGGGTCCATATACGCACCATGCCCGACCTGGATCAAGACACCGTTTCAGCACTGGAAGCTCCCGAATTCGCAGCCGCGCAGTTCGTGCGCTGGTTCCGTGAAGTCGCGCCTTACGTACACGCTTTCCGAGGCAAGACTTTCGTGGTCGCGTTCGGGGGCGAGCTGATCCAGGCCGGGGCCTTGAACCCGCTGGTACAGGACCTGTCGCTGCTTTCGGCGCTGGGCATCCGCCTGGTGCTGGTGCACGGCTCGCGCCCCCAGGTCAACGAACAATTGCGACTGAAGGGCTTCAGCCACCAGTTCGATCGCGGGCTGTCGCCGACGGATGCCGCGTCGCTGGAATGCGCCAAGGAAGCCGCCGGCGAAATCCGCCTGGATATCGAGGCGGCGTTCAGCCAGGGATTGCCGAACACGCCGATGTCGCATTCGCAGATCCGCGTCATCTCCGGCAACTTCGTCACGGCCCGCCCGACGGGCGTCATCGACGGCGTGGATTACCGCCACACCGGCCACGTGCGCAAGATCGATGTCGACGCCATGCGTTTCGCCATGGAAAAAGGCTCGGTGATCCTGCTGTCGCCGCTGGGCTTTTCGCCCACGGGCGAGGCCTTCAACCTTGCCATGGAAGATCTGGCGACCAGCACCGCTGTCGCGCTACGCGCGGAAAAACTGATCTTCCTGTCGACGACCGAAGGCGTGCGCAACGAGGATGGCACCATCGACACCGAACTGGCGCGCGTCGACGCCGATGCCCTGCTGGCCAAGGGCGGCCTGGACGAGGACACGGCGCTATTCGTCAAGTACAGTTCGCAGGCGGTCAAGCGCGGCGTCGCGCGGGCGCACGTGGTGCCCTTCAACCTGGACGGCAGCGTCCTGCTGGAGATCTTCACCCACGACGGCGTCGGCACCATGGTGGTCGAAGACACGCTGGACGACCTGCGACCGGCGACGGTCGACGACGTGGGCGCCATCCTCAGCCTGGTCGAACCGCTGGAAGCCGACGGAACGCTGGTGCCGAGAGGCCGCAGCGTCATCGAGCGGGACGTGGAAAATTTCACGGTCCTGGAGCACGACGGCGTTATCTACGGATGCGCGGCGCTGCACCCTTACCTGGAAGAGCATATGGCCGAAATGGCCTGCCTGATCGTCCACCCGGAATGGCAGGGCTCCGGCGAAGGGGAACTGCTGCTGCGCCACATGGAATCGCGCGCCCGCGCCCTGGGTGCCAAGCGCTTGTTCGTGTTGACGACCCGCACTTCGCACTGGTTCATGAAGCGGGGCTTCGTGCAAGGAGGCATTGCCGATTTGCCGCACGACAAGAAGCAGCACTACAACCGGTCGCGCAACAGCCTGGTCTTCATCAAACGGCTGTAATCCACGCGCCGCCACGCGGCGTTTCGGTAAAATCGACGATCCAACGTTAATCCGGCAGCGATACCCATGACCCGTACTGTTCATTGCGTCAAACTCAAGCGCGACGCCGAAGGGCTCGATTTTCCGCCCTATCCTGGCGAACTCGGCCAGCGCATCTGGCAGCAGGTATCCAAGGAAGCCTGGGAAGAGTGGAAAGGCGTGCAAACGCGCCTGGTCAACGAGAACCGCCTGAACCTTGCCGACGCTCGCGCGCGCAAGTATCTGCAGCAGCAGATGGAACGCTTCCTGTTCGAAGACGGCAGCGTCGAAGCCCAGGGCTACGTGCCGCCCTCGGCCTGACCTGCGGCAACGACGCCGGGTGCCGGCCAGGAAACTGGCCGCCCGGCGCCGCCGGATCGCGCGAGCCCGGTTTTATTCCGTGGTCTCGGCGCTTTCCTCTTCGCCGCGGGCCTGCCGTTCGGCATTCTTGGCCCCGGTATGGCGCACGTCCGCGCCGCGCACCATATAGATCACCCGCTCGGACATGTTCTTGGCATGGTCGCCGATGCGCTCCATCGCGCGCGCGATGAAGATCAGGTCGATCGAAGGCGTGATCGTGCGCGGGTCCTCGATCATGAAAGAAATCAGCTGGCGCAGCGCCGCCTTCCATTCCTTGTCGACTTCCTTGTCGCTGCGCACGACCTGGGCCGCCTGCATCGGATCCAGGCGGGCGAAGGCATCCAGCGACTGGCGCAGCATGGCGCGTACGCTATTGGCCATGTGCCGCAGGTCCACAATGGGCGTGGAACGCAGATCGCTGTCGTGGATGCGTCGCGCGACGGTGGCGATTTTCTCGGCCTCGTCGCCCGAGCGCTCCATGTCGGTCAACATCTTGGAGACGGCCAACAGCATGCGCAGGTCGATCGCGGTGGGCTGGTGGCGCGCCAGGATGTAGCTGATGCGCTGGTCGATGTCGACTTCGTAGCGGTTGACTTCCTTTTCCCGCTCGCGCACTTTGTCGACCAGATCCAGATCGCCGTTGGCCAAGGCATCGATGGCGTCCTGGATCATGGCTTCCACCACACCGCCCATCGCCAGAAACTGCGAACGGACGCCTTCCAGGTCGGCATCGAATTGTTTGTTAGTGTGCTCGGTCATCCGGGCTCCCTGCGGGGTTGACGATGGTTCCATTGCCATGCGAGCCTCCAAGAAATGCCATCAGGAAAGTCCCCGGGCCGCATCGGTCGGCTAGGTTATGACTTCCATGTGACAGGATTATGAACCGTCCGCCGGCGCGGGTCAGGGGCGCTGCAGGCGGCGTATACCCTGCTGCGTCGCCAGCAGGGCGATGTCGGCGCCCGGCTGCGTGAACAGGCCGCAGGTCACCACGCCCGGCAGGTTATTGATGTGCATTTCCAGGGCGGGTGCGTCGGTGATGTTCAGGCCCGCCACATCCAGGATGACATTGCCGTTGTCGGTGACGAATCCCGCGCGCAGCACCGGCTTTCCGCCCAGCGCCTGGAGCTTGCGTGCCACGGCGGCGCGCGCCATGGGGATGACCTCTACCGGCAGGGGAAACGCACCCAGTCGTTCCACCAGCTTGGATTCGTCCGCGATGCAGATGAAGCGGTCGGCCACCGAGGCCACGATTTTCTCGCGCGTCTGCGCCCCGCCGCCGCCCTTGATCATATGCAGTCGGGGATCGATTTCGTCGGCGCCGTCGATATATACCGGCATGCGCTCCACGTCATTCAGATCCAGCACGGGGATGCCGAGCGCCGCCAGCCGGGCCGCGCTGCGTTCCGAACTGGCGACCGTGCCGCGCAGGCGGTCCTTGAAGCGCGCCAGGCCATCGATGAACAGGTCGGCGGTCGAGCCGGTGCCGACGCCGATGACAACATCGGGCCCGGCGACCTGATCGACGATATCCAGGGCGGCCGTGGCGGCCTGCTGCTTCAATTCTTGCTGGCTGAGCATGGGGAACACTCGAAAAAAGTAGGTGAAATACGCGCGGATATACCGTGAAGCGCTGCAATTTAGCAGATCGCCGCCGCCTGCTCGATGCTACGCCGACCGCGCGTCTTCGTCTTCCTGCGCGGACGGTACGTCTTCGCCCAGGCCCGCCAGGATACCGGCCGGGTCCGCGACATCGTCGGGCAAGGCTTCGACCGACTTCAGGCTGCGCAGCATCGCCCGTGTGCGGGTTTCCGTCTGGCCGATCTTGGTGCTGGCCGTCTCCAGCGTGCGCTTGACGCCGGCCAGCGCGTCGCCGAAGCGACCGAATTCCGTCTTGACCGCGCGCAGCACCTGCCAGACCTCGGAGGAGCGGCGTTCGATGGCCAGGGTGCGGAATCCCATTTGCAGGCTGTTCAACAGGGCAGCCAGATTGGCCGGGCCGCTGACATTGACGCGCAGCTGGTGCAGCTTGTCGATCAGGCCCGGTCGCCGCAAGACCTCCGCGTACAAGCCTTCCGTCGGCAGGAACATGATGGCGAAATCCGTGGTGTGCGGCGGCGCGATGTATTTGTCCGCGATGGCGCGCGCCTGCAATTCCACGGCACGCGCCAGCGCCAGCGCCGCCGCGCGCGCGGCATCGCCATCGGCGGCCTGCTCGGCTTCGATCAGGCGCTCGTATTCCTCTTTCGGGAATTTGGCGTCCAGGGGCAGCCAGACCGGCGCGCCATCGTCCGCGCGGCCGGGCAGGCGGATGGCGAATTCGACGATGGCATCGCTGCCGGGCACCGGTTTGACATTGCGCGCGTACTGCTCCGGCGTCATTGTGTCTTCCAGCAGGCGCGCCAACTGAACCTCGCCCCAGGTGCCGCGCGATTTGACGTTGGTAAGGACGCGCTTGAGGTCGCCGACGCCGGCGGCCAGCGTTTGCATTTCCCCCAGTCCCTTGTGGACGGCCTCCAGCCGGTCGGATACCAATTTGAAGGACTCGCCCAGGCGCTGTTCCAGGGTGGCATGCAGCTTTTCGTCCACCGTGCGGCGCATTTCGTCCAGCTTGCCGGCGTTTTCGGCCTGCAGGGCCGAAAGCCGCTGCTCCACCGTCTGACGCACCTCTTGCAAGCGACGATCGTTCATGTCGACCAGGCGCTGTACCTGCTCGCCGAAGACCGTACCGAAACGCCCCAGGGATTCCGCCGACTCGCTGCGCGTAGCCTGCGCGTCGCGCGCCAGCCCGGCGCGCAATTCGTCCAGATGCCGGGCGAGCTCGATGCGCAGGCCGCGCATGGATTCGCTCATCTCGCCGCGCAGGCCGCGCTGGCTTTCCGCCAGTTCGGCGCGCAAGGCGGCCGCCATGCGTTCCTGTTCCGCCACCAGGGCAGCGAGGCGGTCCGCCTCTTTACCGGAACCGCCTGACCGCCAGGCGGCCACACCTGCCGCCAGGGCCGCGACCAGGGCGGCGGCGGCGCTGATCCATGGCAATAGCGCAATGTCGCTTTGAGGCAACACGTTTTCTCCCGTATGGTCAGCGCGCATTGTAGGGCGTGCGCCACATCCCGGAGGTTTCCCTTCCCCGCCGGGCGCTAAAGGGTCAAACTACGGTCACCGTTGAATTTTCGTCATATAAATGTGGCAGTTGCGAAAAAAACAAAAGAGCGCACTCGCCGTCCGGATTGAAGCATGAGTATCGTTTCACTGACGGCACGGCGCGAACAGACGTCCGTCACGCCGCCTCGAGCCCCCTCCGCGCCGGCGGATCTGCAGATTCACAGGCAGTTCCGGCTGCTGGACCTGAGCGGGTTGCAGCCTATCGCCGCGGGCGCCGAGCGGCTGGTATACCAGCATCCCTTCGATCCTTCCCTTCTGGTGAAAGTCGTGGATCTGCCGGGAATGGCCGAACATCTGCGGACGCGGCCGTTGCGCCGCTGGCGCAAGAACCGCCAGCGCGAAGGTCCTTATCGCAACCATGTGGCCGAGCTGGCCGAATACGCGGCCGCCCACAATATCGCGGCGGGACGCTGGAAGGTTCCCATGGCCCGTATCCTGGGACTGGCCCAGACGAACATGGGATTGGGCCTGCTGGTGGAGAAAATCACGGACGGCCAGGGCGGGCTGGCACCGACCATCGAACAGATCGTGCGCGAGCGCGGCCTGGACGAGGCCCTGACGCGCGAACTGGACTATTTTTTCGACACGCTGGCCGACCACCATATCGTCCTGAACGACGTATCGGCCCGCAACGTGGTCATGGGCCAGAATGCCGACGGCGATGCCGGCCTGTACCTGATCGACGGCTTCGGCTCGAAGCAGGCCGTACCCTTGTTCGCCTACAGCAAAATGCTGAACCGCCGGCGCATTCTGCGCAAGTACCATAAAGTGCGCGCCAAATTGCAGGCCCGCAGCCTGGCGCGTGCGCAACAGGCAATCCATACGGTTTGAACCCCTGGGGAAAGAGCGCGAAGCGCCGAGCAAAAGCCGGAAAGGGTCAGGTCCCGGTGACCTGACCCTTGCAAGGCCGGCCATTGCGGGTCACCCAGTCGTAATCGCGGCCGGCCACTTGCCCGCGCCGCAAGGGGTTGCGGGTGCAGAACGGCGCGTACGCCGGATCGACGAAGCGATACGGCAGATGCGCGTCCCGGCCTTCGGGAATGCCGAGCCTGACCGCGCGCACCAGGCGCGCGGGCCGCGCGCCAATATCCTCGACGAAGAAAGTCGATGGGTCGAAATGTTCGCCATCCCAATCCGGTACCTTCAGGCCCAGCGACCGGCACAGCAGGGTCTGTCCGGCGCACAAGCGCTGCGGCGGCCGCGTGTGCCCCTGGGCGTCCGGATTCAATGCCTGCATGCGCGCCAGCGCATCCTCGCCGGACACCGCATCCACCCAGGGGTGTCCGGATTTGATCAGGACGGCGTTGCCCGGCCCACCCGCGCTGATGTTCAGCGAATCGCCGCCACGCGCGTAGTACATGTAGATGGTGCCGCCGTCCATGAACAGTGCCCGACGCTTGTGCGTATAGCCCAGCGAGGCATGGCTGCCCTTGTCGTGCAGGTAATACGCCTCGGTTTCGATGATGCGCGCGGACAGCCACAGGCCTTGGTGGCGGCGGCGCAGAACCATGCCGATGAGCTCGCGGGCCACCTGGCATGCGTCGCGATCGAAAAAGGCGTCGGGCAGCATATGCCCGCCGGTGTCAGGCAAAGCGTTCTGCGTAGCGTTTTTCGGAGAACCCGACAGTCGCCACGCCATCGGGCGTGACGGTAACCGGACGCCGCACCAGCGCGGGATACTCGGCGATCAGCGCCTGCCACTGGCCGTCGGTCGAGGCGGCCTTGCGCGCCTCCGGCAAGGCACGCCAGGTCATGGAGGTGCGGTTCACCAGCTTTTCCCAACCGCCGACCTGCCCCGCCCATTCCTTCAGTGTCGCGGCGGGCACGGGCTGGTCGCGGTAATCGACGAATTCGTGCTTGACCCCGTGTTCGTCCAGCCAGGTGCGCGCCTTGACGCAGGTGCTGCATTGCTTGAGGCCGTAGAGAATGGTCGGGCTCATGGTCAACTCCCTGTCGACGTCCGGCGCTGCAGGCGGTTCGCCACCACGACGCAGATGCCGACGATAAGAATGAAAATTGCCGCCAGCGCATTGACCTCTGGCTTCAGGCCCAGGCGCACGCGCGAGAAGACCTCGATCGGCAAGGTGGTGTAGCCGGGCCCGGACAGGAAGGACGACAGGATCACGTCGTCCAGCGACAGCGTGAAGGACAGCAGCCACGCCGATGCGAGCGCCGGCGCGATCAGCGGCAGCGTGATGGAAAAAAACACCTTGAGCGGCGTGGCGCCCAGGTCCAGCGCCGCCTCTTCCAGGGAACGGTCCAGGTCGCGCACCCGCGACTGGATGATGACGGCGACGAAAGCCATGCAGAAGGTCGTATGCCCGACCCAGATGGTGAAGATGCCGTTTTCCGGCCAGCCTATCGTGCTGCGCACCTCGACGAACATCAGCAGCAGCGAAATACCGATGACGACTTCCGGTATGACCAGCGGCGCGCTCAGCATGCCGACGTATAGCGAAAACCCGCGGAACCGGCCCATGCGGGCCAGCACATAGCCCGCCCACGTGCCGATGACGGTAGCCGCCGTGGCCGCCATGGCGGCCACGCGGAATGACAGCCATGCGGCGCTGAGCAGCGCGTCGTCGTGGAAGAGCGATCCGTACCACTTGAACGAGAAGCCGGACCAGGACGTGACGAGCGGCGAATCGTTGAACGAAAACACCACCAGGCTGAGGATGGGGATGTACAGGAAGGCGAAGCCCAGCCCCAGGGCCAGCGCGCGCATGCCGCGATGAGGCCCTGTCATTACCGGGACTCCCTGCCGGGCTGGACCTGCCTGACCTGGTTGTACTGGAACAGCGCCAGCGGAACCAGGAGCAGCAGGACCATGACGCAGGTCACCGCCGCCGCCATGGGCCAGTCCGCATTATTGAAGAATTCGCTCCACATGACGCGTCCCATCATCAGCGTGTTGGCGCCGCCCAGCATTTCTGGTATGACGTATTCGCCCACCGCGGGGATGAAGACCAGCATGGCGCCGGCGATAACGCCGGGCCGCGACAGCGGCACGGTAATCTGCCAGAAGGCCTGCCACGGCCGCGCACCCAGGTCGTAGGCGGCCTCCAGCAGGCGCAGGTCCAGTTTGACCAGATTGGCGTAGAGGGGCAGGATGAAAAACGGCAGGTACGAATACACCATGCCGATATAGACGGCCAGATCGGTGCGGTAGATTTCCAGCGGCTGAGAGATGATGCCCAGCGCCAGCAGCAGCTTGTTGAGCAGGCCATCGTTGCGCAGGATGCCGACCCAGGCATACACGCGCAGCAGCAGGGACGTCCAGAACGGCAGGATCACGCCCAGCAGCAGCAGGTTGCGCGTGGCCGGCGCCGAGCGCGCGATGTAGTACGCCATGGGGTAGCCGATCAGGATGCAGCAGACGGTACTGATGGCGGCGATCTTGACGGAGCTGAGGTACGTGGCCAGGTAGAGGCTGTCGGTGAACAGCAGCGCATAGCCGCGCAGGTGCAGGCTGAGATTCAGCGCTTCGTCCTTCAGCTGGACCAGCGGCGTGTAGGGCGGCACGCCGAATTGCAGGTCCGCGAGGCTGATCTTCAGCACCAGCAGGAAAGGCACCAGCAGGAACAGCGCCAGCCAGGCGAACGGCGGCACGATGGCCAGCGTGCGCGACGACGGCAGCAGGCGGCGCAGCGGCGCGATATTCATGACGGCAGCACCGTCGCGCTGTCGGCATCCCAGCTCACGTAGACTTCCTCGTGAACCGCGGGCGCCGTGTCCTGGGCGAAGACGCGGCGCGGCACGGTGGCCTCTACCGTCATGCCGGAATCCAGGCGGATGTGATACAGCGCATAGCTACCCATCCAGGCCATGTGCACGACCGCGCCGTGCGCCCAGTTGTAGATGCTTTCCGGCTGCTCGCGCGAGACCACGATGCGTTCCGGCCGTATCGAAACATAGACCTGCATACCCAGCGGTTCGCTGACGCCATGGCTGACGTAAAGTTGGCGCGATAACTGGTCGGATTCGATGGCGACGTGGTCGGGCTCGTCGACGACGATGGTGCCGGGGAACAGATTGGTACTGCCGATGAAGCCGGAGACGAAGCGCGAACTGGGAAATTCGTAGACGTCCTGGGGCGTGCCGATCTGCACGATCTGCCCTTCGGTCATGACCGCCAGGCGATGCGCCATGGTCATGGCTTCTTCCTGGTCATGGGTGACCATGATGCAGGTGACGCCGACCTGCTCCAGGATGCGCACCAGTTCGATCTGCGTGGCCTGGCGGATCTGCTTGTCCAGCGCCGACATGGGTTCGTCCAGCAGCAGCAGCTTGGGGCGCTTGACGAGGCTGCGGGCCAGCGCCACGCGCTGTTGCTGCCCGCCGGACAACTGGTGCGGCTTGCGCCGCGAGTACCCTGCCATTTGGACCAGGTTCAGGGCCTCGAACACGCGGTCATGGATTTCCGCCCGGTCCACGCCTTCCTGCCGGAGCCCGAAAGCGACATTCGCTTCCACCGACATATGCGGGAACAAGGCGTAGGACTGGAACATCATGTTGACGGGCCGGTGGTACGGCGGCACGTCGGTGATGTCCTCGCCATCCAGCAGCACCTGTCCGGAGGTGGCTTGCTCGAAACCGGCCAGCATGCGCAGCAGCGTCGACTTTCCGCAGCCGGAGCTGCCGAGCAAGGCGAAGATTTCGTTGCGGCGCACCGACAGGCTTACCGAGCGCACGGCGACCGTATCGCCGAAGATTTTCACCAGATCGGAGACGCGAACGAACTCGTCGGCATCCGCCGCGTGGGGGGCCGCGTAACGGCTGTCGTTCATGATGCTTATCGCCCGGACTTCAGTTCGGCCCACATGCGCGTCTGCAGGCGCAGGATATCGAAAGGCTGCGCCTTGATGACATACAGCGTCTTGGACACATCCGCCGGTGGATAAATCATGGGGTTGTCCGCGACCGCCTTGACGACGTATTTGCGCGCTTCCTTATTGGCGTTCGGGTAGAACATCTTGTTCGTGATCGCGGCATGGACCTGCGGCGTTTCGATGTAATTGATGAATTTCATCGCGTTTTCCGGATGCGGCGCATCCTTGGGCACGGCCATCACGTCGAACCAGGCGGGCGCCCCGCCCTGCGGAATGAAGTAGTTGATCTCGAAGGGCTGCTTGTTCTGCTGGGCACGATCGCGCGCGATCATGACGTCGCCGGAAAAGCCGTACACCATGCACAGATCCCCCGAGGCCATTTCGTCGATGTAGCCCGATGAACTGAACTGGCGGATATACGGCCGGATTTTCTTCAGGACTTCGAAGGCAGCCTTGTAGTCGTCCGGGTTGCTGCTGTTCGGGTCCTTGCCGATGTAATGCAATACGGCGGGGAAAACCTGGGCGGCCTCGTCCAGCATGGAAATGCCGCATTCCTTCAGCTTGGCGGCGTTTTCCGGCTTGAACAGCATGTCCCAGCTGTCCAGCGGCGCATCCTTGCCCATGATCTGCCGGACCTTGGTGACGTTGTAGCCCAGCCCGTTGGTGCCGTAGCCCCACGGCACGAAATACTTGTTGCCCGGGTCGACCTGGGCGACCAGCGCCATGATTTCGGGATCCAGGTATTGGAGATTGGGCATCTTGGATTTGTCCAGCGGCTGGAACAACCCGCCCTGCAGCTGGCGCGACGCGTAATGCGTGGAGGGAACGACGACGTCGTAGCCGGACTTGCCGGTCAGCAGCTTGGCCTGCAGCGTATCGTTGTTGTCATAGGTGTCGTAGCGCACCTGGATGCCGGTTTCGCGCGTGAAACCCGGCAGCGTATCGGGCGCGGTGTACTCGGCCCAGTTGTAGACATTGACGACGTTTCCTTGCGCCCTGGCCGCCGACAGCGCCGCGAGCGCCACCATAGCCCCGGCCGCAAAGCGCACACCCGCGTTGATCCCCATGATCCCAAGCCCCTTGCCGAGAAGAATTTCGCGGGAGGCTTCCCGCGCGCAAAGGCAAAATAATAATGGGTTTTGCGTCGCCAGTCAGGCCGGCGCCCGCGCCATGCGGTCGCGGTAGGCGCGGGCCAGTTTTTCGTAGAAATCCAGCCCCGTCCGGCCCGCCACCTTTTCAAGGGAACGGCGCAGGCGTTCGATGTTCCGTTGTTTGCCGCGGCCCGAGACGCCTCCTTGCCTGCCGCGATCGAAATCGATGATCCAGGCCTTGCCGCGTGCATCCACCAGGATGTTGTAAGCGTTGAGGTCGGCGTGCCAGACACCGGCCTGGTGCATGCGGGCGATCGCGTCGGCGGCCACGTCCCACACCGGCTGGTCCAGCACCAGGGCCAGCGGGCGCACGTCGGGCAGGCGCGCCACCAGGATGGCGGCTTCGTAGCACATCGGTGCGACGCGCCAGTAGCCGGCGGCCAGCGGCGCCGGCACGGGAAGGCCCTGCGACGACAGGGACTCCAGCAACTGGAACTCCATGAAACAACGGGTGCGCGCTTCGCCCAGCCAGATATAGCGCTGGCGGCTGAGGCGAGCGACCATGCCGCCGCGCCGGTAATGGCGCAGCACGCCGTGGCCGAAGCCGCCGTCCACGAACCAGGCGGCCTGGCGGCCGCCGGCCTGGACCGGCGTCGCGGCGGCGCCATAGTGGGCGGGATCGAACAGTTCCGGGCCGGGCACCGGCACGCTGCGCGCGTCATAGCACATCGCGCCCGGCAGAGCGCCTTCCCAGGCAAGTCGACGCACGTCAGCCGGCACGGTTGCGCATCCAGTCAGCCGTGCCGTAGAAGGCATGCAGCAGCCGGTCCATCAACGGCTGCGGCACATTCATATCCTGCATGGCGCGGCCCATGCACGCGACCCATTGGTCGCGTTCGGCTTCGCCGATGGAAAACGGCAGATGGCGTGCCCGCAAACGCGGATGCCCGTGGCGCTGTACGTAATAGTCCGGCCCGCCGAGATAGCCGCACAGAAACAGGAACAGCTTTTCGCGTGCCGAGTCCAGGCTCGGCCCATGCGCCGCCCGCAAGGCCGCCAGGTCTTCTTCCATGTCCATCAGGTCATAGAAGCGGTTGACCAGGGCGCGCACCGCCTCTTCCCCACCCAGTTGTTCGAATATCGTGCGGCTGTGATCCAGGGGTTCGAAGACGGGCTCGACCCGCGTGGTGGTAGTCATATTGCTTCTCTCAGGGTGACCAGTGGCGGCGTGCGCAACACGCCGCGCAGCGCCCATGCGCCGCCCGCCCATGCCCCCAGCATGCCCGCGGCAATGCTGGCCACCCAGGGCCACAGGCTGAAAGTGATGTCGAAATCGAAAACCCGCTGCGACAGCGCCCAGGCCACCGCGCCCGCGCCCGCCGCGCCCAGCGCGCCCGCCAGCCCGCCCACGGCCAGCAATTCGATGCGCTGCGCGCGTGCCAGTTGGCGGCGCGTGGCCCCCAGCGCCCGCAGCACGGCGGCTTCCCGCACCCGTTCGTCGCGCGTGGCGGCGAGCGCCGCGGTCAGGACCAGCACGCCGGCGGCCAGGGTAAACCCGAACAACAACTGCACTGCCTGCGCGACCTGGTCAAGGACGTCCTGCAGTTGTCGCAGGATGGCATCGACGTCGAATACGGTCAGGTTGGGAAACCGCTGCACCAGGCGCGGCAGCAGTTCGGACTGTCCCGGCGGCAGCCGGAACGAGGTGATCCAGCTTTGCGGCGCATCGGCCAGCACCGAGGGCGACAGCATGGCGAAGAAGTTCGCCCGCATGGTGTCCCAGTCCACGCCGCGCAGGCTGGTCACCGTGACCTCCACCGTCTGGCCCGCGATGTCGAAGGTGAGCTTGTCGCCCATATGCAGGCCCAGCGTGCGCGAAATGCCGGCCTCCATCGAAACCTCGCGCGAGTCCGGCTCCATCCACTGCCCGGCCTCCAGCGTGTTGTACGACGGCATGCGGTCGCTATAGGAAAGATTGAACTCGCGGTCCACCAGTCGCCGGGCGCGATCGTCCGTGTAGTCGGCCGACGATACGGCCCGGCCGTTCACCGCCACGAGACGGCCGCGGATCATCGGGAACAGCACCACGTCGGGGACGCCGGCACCGGTCAGCGTGGCCGCGACGGGTTCGCGCTGGTCGGGCTGGATATTGATCAGGAAGCGATTGGGCGCGTCCGGCGGCAGCGTGCGCTGCCAGCCGGCGATCAGGTCGGTGCGCGTCATGCCCAGCAGCAGCAGCGCCATCAGGCCGATCGACAGCGCGCACACCTGCGTAATCGTCGCGGCGCGGCGCCGCACGACGCCCGCCAGCGCGAAGCGCAACGCCGGCATGCCGCCTGCCGTGCGGCGCAGCCGGCCCAGGGCCTGCACGCAGAGCCAGGTCACCAGGGCAAACGCCGCGAAGGCGCCGAGGAACCCGCCGGCGACCACGGCCCCCAGCTGGACGTCGCCGGCAAACCACCAGATAAGCAGCGCGAAGCCCGCGGCGCCTACCGCATACCCCAGCGCGCTGCCCATGCGCACGCCGCCCGAGTCGCGGCGCAGGACGCGCGCGGGAGGAACGTGGCGCAATTGCGCCAGCGACGGCAAGGCGAAACCGAGCAGCAGCCACATGCCGGTGGCCAGCCCCTGGACGCCGGGCACGAACGACGGCGCCGGCAGGTCCGTGCCCACCATCCGGCCGAGCATGGCGATCAGGCCCAAATGCGCGACGTAGCCCGCGAGTCCCCCCAGGACGGAACCGGCAAGCCCGACCAGGACGAACTCGGCGGATAGCATCCGCGTGATCAGCCCCTGCGTGGCGCCCAGGCAGCGCATGACGGCGATGCCGTCACGATGGCGCAGCATGAAACGGGTCGCGGCCAGGGCAACGGCCACCGCGGAAATCAGCACGGCGAGCAGCGCGACCAGGGAGAGGAAGCGTTGGGCGCGATCCAGCACGCGGCGGATTTCCGGGCGACCCGATTCCACCGTGGACAGTTTCTGGCCCCGCTGCAGCCGTTGGCCCAACCATTCCTTATAGGCGGCAACGGCTTGCGGGTCTCCCGCCGCCAGCAAGCCGTAATCGACCCGGCTGCCCGGCGCGATCAAGCCGGTACGCGGCAGTTCGTCGGCGCGCATCAGCACCCGAGGCGACAGGTTGACGAACGACAGGCCGCGATCGGGTTCGTACGTCACCACGCGCGCGATGCGAAACCGGCTCTCGCCCAACGCGAGCGTGTCGCCCATCCGCACGCCCAGCGAGGCCAGCAACTGCGGATCGACCCATACCGTGCCCGGTTCCGGAATGCCACGCGTGGCGCTTTCCGGGGCCGCGGGCGCGGGCGCCGTGCGCAGGCTGCCGCGCAGGGGATAGCCGGACTCCACGGCCTTGAGCGACACAAGCTGCGCGGCCTGACCCGCCGACGCCATGGAGGGGAACTGGAAGGTGTGGACCAATTGCAACCCCTGGTCCACGGCCTGGCGCTCGAAGGCCGGCGGAATCGGTTCGTCGGCGTCCAGCACGATGTCGCCGCCCAGCATCTGCGCGGCGTCCCGTTCCAGGGCACGGCCGACGCGATCGGCGAGGAATCCGACGCTGGTCACCGCCGCCACGGCGACGATCAGCGCGATCAGCAGGAGGCGAAGCTCGCCCGCGCGCCAATCGCGCAGCAGCGTGCGCGCCCCCAGGCGGATACCGGGAAGCAGGCCGGCGGATGCGGCCGCCGGGACGGCGGCACCGAGACGGGCAGCGGAAGTATCGTGCATGGGCGTATCGTAACCTGACAGTAGGCTTGCCGCCGCGGAACAGGCTTGCCTTCCCGGGGCAAAAAAAAGCGAAGCTCCCTCGCGGAAGCTTCGCCTGCAGGGAACAAGTCCCGGCTTACTTGGCGGGCGTTGCCGGCGTGGCGGGAGTCGCCGACTTCTTCGCCTTCATGTGAGACTTGGCCTTGTGCTTGTGGGTGGTCGACTTCGCCGGCTTGGCGGTCGTACCGGCGTCGGCAGCGAAAACAGCCGGCGCGGCGGTCAGCCCCAGGCACAGAGTGGACGCGGACAAAAACGCAGCAATACGGGAGCGAGTGGTCATTTAAAAACTCCAGATTAAGCAAGGCCACGTGGCCTCATCCCACGAAAATACGGCGACGTGCCGTGTTTCCGTACTGCCTTGGAGCGGCCACGGTCACGAAGGTTTCATGCCCCGTAAAAAAATTTGCATGATCTGCGATTTGGAAATAGTTGAGCCGGATGCAGCCCACATTCCATTCAACTTTTTTTCAGCTTTGGCTGCCTGTTCTCAAGCGCCCTGCGGGCGGCAGGCGGCGCGGAATCAGGCGTTCTTCAATCTATCCAGCGCGTTCTCGAGGCGATCGACCGCCCATACCTCCAGCCCTTCGATCGGCTGCCGCGGCGCGTTGGCCTTGGGTATCAAGGCCACGCTGAAACCCAGCTTGGCCGCCTCGCGCAGGCGTTCCTGCCCACGCGGCGCCGGCCGTATTTCGCCGGCCAGGCCCACCTCGCCGAAGGCGACCAGGCCGCGCGGCAGGGGACGATCGCGCAGGGACGACATAATGGACAGCAGCACGGGCAGATCGGCCGCCGGCTCGGTAATGCGCACACCGCCCACGGCGTTGACAAAGACGTCCTGGTCCGAGGTCACGACACCGGCATGCCGATGCAGCACCGCCAGCAGCATGGCCAGGCGGTTGCTTTCCAGGCCGACGGTCAGGCGGCGCGCGTTGGCGCCCTGCACGCCGTCGACCAGCGCCTGGATTTCCACCAGCAACGGCCGCGTGCCTTCCTGGGTCGCCATCACGCAGGAACCCGCGACCTGCCGATCATGCTGCGAGAGGAACAGGGCCGAGGGATTGGCCACGCCGCGCAAGCCGCGGTCGGTCATGGCGAACACACCCAGTTCGTTGACGGCGCCGAAGCGGTTCTTGAAAGCGCGAACCAGGCGGAAGGACGAATGCGTATCCCCTTCGAAATACAGCACGGTGTCGACGATGTGTTCAAGCACGCGCGGTCCGGCCAGCGCGCCGTCCTTGGTGACGTGGCCGATCATGACGATGGCGATGCCCGTCTGCTTGGCCAGCCGCGTCAGTTGCGCGGCGCATTCGCGTACCTGCGATACCGACCCCGGCGCGGCCGTCAGTTCGCCGCTGTACAGCGTCTGGATGGAATCGATCACCGCCACGGCCGGCTTTTGCTCGGTCACGGCGGCCTGGATGGCTTCCAGGCGGATTTCGGCCAGCAGGTTGACGTTGCCGGTGCTCAAGCCCAGGCGGCGCGCGCGCAAGGCTACCTGCTCGGCGGATTCCTCGCCCGTCACGTACAGCACGCTGGTGCTTTCCGACAGCGACGCCAGCGCCTGCAGCAGCAGCGTGGACTTGCCGATGCCGGGGTCGCCGCCGATAAGCACGACGGCGCCGGCCACCAGGCCGCCACCGAGTACCCGATCGAATTCGTCCAGGCCGGTGGGCTGGCGCGGCACTTCGCGCGCCTCGATTTCGGCGAGGCTGCGCACCGGACTGGACGCGGCCAACGGGGCGTAGCGATGCGTGGCGGCCGCCGCGGGCGCGGCGGTCTCCAGGGTTTCTTCCAGGGTATTCCAGGCCGAGCAATGGGGGCATTTGCCCTGCCACTTCGGGCTGGTGCCGCCACATTCGGCGCAGACGTAGACGGTTCGGGATTTGGCCATGCCGGCAGTTTACCGGCAAGGCAGGGCCACGCCCTGCCTCGGGTGGAGTCTAGCGCCCCGCGACGCTTCCGCCGCCGTCCACCGCCAGCACCTGGCCGGTGATATAGCCGGCGTCGTCGGACAGCAGGAAAGCGATGGCCGCGGCGACATCGGCCGGCGAGCCGATGCGCTTCATGGGGATGGAGGACAGGATGCGCTTTTCGGCGTCGCTGCCGACCGGCCGGCTGGCGCGGAACAGTTCGGTTTCGATCGGACCGGGCGATACGGCGTTCACGGTGATGCCGTATTCGGCCAGTTCCAGCGCCCATGTGCGGGTACAGCCCACCAGGGCGTTCTTGGCGGCGGAATAGCTGGTGCGTTCGTGTCCGCCGTGGATGGCGCGACTGACCACATTGACGATACGGCCGGCGCGCCGGACTTTCATCGATTCGACGAAGGCCTGGGCCACCTGCACGGCCACACGGACGTTGAGGTCCAGCACGTTGTACAGCGCGGCCAGTTCGATGGACCCGAGCGGCTGGGGCAATACCAGGCCGACGTTGTTGACGACCGCATCCACCGGAAACTTGTCGCGGATCTCGCGCAGCGTTTCCTCGGTCTTGCCGGCATCCGCCAGATCGCAGGCATAGAGATAGCCCGGAAAGTCCACATCGCCGGTGTTGCGCGCGATGCCGACCACGTGGCATCCCATGTCCGCCAGGCGACGTGTCAACGCCCAGCCTATTCCCTTGGTGGCACCCGTAACGAGCACGCATTTATCTTTCATGATCTACCTCGACAACGTCCTGCTTACCGCAAAGCACCGAGTAGACCACCAACCCGGCCGCGCTGTCTTGCCCTTTTTCGTGACATGTTACTTGGGCATTTTGGGGCCGATAGGCCGGCGCGGCGGGCGCCGATCCGGGCGTCCGGATCGGCCCGCATCGTAGGCGCCATCTGGCGTCCCGGCCGGGGGCCGCGGACGCCGGCGCGGCGCGCTCAGTCCACCGACGCGTGCGACTGCTGGACGATCGTCCGCCAGCGGGCGATTTCGTCGGCCAGGAATTTCTTGAAGAACGCCGGCGATTCCGCCATCGGCGCCATTCCCAGGTCCTCGAACCGCTTGCGCAGCTCCGGCTGCTCCATGGCCTGGTTGACCGCCTTGTTCAGCTTGTCGACGATGGGCTGCGGCGTGCCGGCAGGCGCCACGATGGAATACCAGGTCGAGACGTTCATGTCGTTCATCCCCTGCTCGGCCATGGTCGGGATATTGGGCACCGCGGGAAAACGCTTGGCGCTTGCAATGGCCAGCGCCTTGAGCTGCCCGCTTTCGATCAGTTGCTTGCTGCTGGGAATATTGATGAAGGTAAAGTCGGCCTCGCCGCCGATGACGGCCGTCAAGGCCGGGGCGGAACCCTTGTAAGGAACGTGCGTGGCCTCGAAGCCCCCCTTCTGCTTGAAGAGTTCGCCTGCAAGATGCTGGGTACTGCCGCTGCCCGCCGACGAAAAATTCAGCTTGCCGGGATGCTTCTTGCCGTACGCGACCAGATCGGCGACGGAATTGACCGGCAGCTTGGGATTGACCAGCAGCAGGTTGGGCGCCTCCGCGAAAATGGCGACCGGCTCGAAATCCTTGACCGCGTCGTAGTCCAGCTTCTTGTACAAGGTAACGTTGACGGCGAGCGCGGTGGAAGACAGCGAGAGGGTATAGCCGTCCGGCGCCGACCTGGCCACATACGACGCCGCGATGTTCGTCCCCGCGCCCGGCCGGTTTTCCACCACGATGGAACCGTGCAGGATGGACGCGAGTTCCTTGGCAAGCAGCCGCGCCGCGACGTCGTTGCCGCCGCCCGGCGCGTAGCCCACGACCAGTTTGATCGGATGATCCGGATATTTGTCCGCGGACGCGGACTGCGCGTGCGCGCTGCCCGCCAACAGCGACAAACCGAGCAAGGCCACCTTAAGGGAACCAGGGAACTTCATATGCAGCATCTCCTTTGTTGTATGTGTATATCCCATCGCTCTAATCGCGAGGAATCCGTGCATCCACGCCGGCGGCGCCGGCATCGATCATCACACCATCGGCGCGCGCGTGCGCCAGCTCCGCGATGGTGTTGTAGCCCATCATCCCGAGCGCGCGGGATACTTCGGCGCCGAGCAGCCGGGCCGCATGCGCGACGCCCGGTTCGCCCGCCACCACATTGGCGAAATTGAAGGGCCGGCCGACAAAGACGAAATCCGCCCCCAGGGCGAGCGCCTTGACGACATCCGTACCGCGGCGAAAGCCGCCATCGACCATGACGGGAACCCGCGGGCCGGATTGTTCCAGCGCCGCGATGATGGCGGGAAGCATGCGGACCGCCGACGGGCTGCCGTCGAGCTGGCGCCCGCCATGGTTGGACACGATCAGGCCGTCCGCGCCGCGGTCGCGCGCAATGCGGCAGTCTTCGGGATGCAGCAGTCCCTTGACGATCAGTTTGCCCGTCCAGGAAGCCCGGATCATGGAGAACCGCTCCCAGTCCATATGGTCCTTCGGGGCATGATCCCGGATGGCATTGGCCGAGATAATGGGCGCGCCCCGCGTGGCGAACGAGTTCTCGAAATGCGGCATGCCGGAGCGCAGCAATGTCCGCAGGAAAACCCGCGCCAGCCAGCGCGGATGGGAAAGGCCATCCCACGCCAGGGAAAGGCTGGGGCGCAAAGGCGTGGTAAATCCCGCGCGCACCTGGTTTTCCCGGCTTGCCCCGACAAAGGTATCGAAGGTCAGCACCAGATTGCGGTACCCGGCGGTCTTTATGCGCTGCAGCAGCGCGGTCGTGCGCTCCAGGTCCCCGGGCAGGTAGGCCTGGAACCAGGCGTCCGGATTGACGGCAATGACGTCTTCCATGCGGATCGTCGAAGTGCCGCTGACGATCATGGGAATATGGAAGGCCTTGGCCGCGCGCGCCAGCGCGATGTCACCCCGATAGGCGGCGAGCGCCGAAAGCCCCATGGGGCAGATACCGAAAGGCGCGGCCCACTGTTCGCCGAACAGCGCGGTGGCGATGGACCGCTTGGATACATCGCGCATGACCCGCGTGACCAGCAGGTACTCGTCGAACACCGCGCGGTTCTCTTTCAGCGTGCGCCTGTCCTCCGTGCCCCCGGCGACATATTCGTAGACCGCGCCAGGCAGGATGCGATGGGCCTGCCGCTGGAAGTCGTCGAGGGAAAGAATGCGTTGCAAAACCCTGGGGTTGATCTGCGATGCCATTTATTTATCGGGCTTGGCGCAATTGCATTGGCCGCGACCGCCCCGCAGGCCAAGCTGCTGGTGTCTCCGGACAGGCGTTGGCGCCGGTTCTTTTTTTCTGGGTTACGTTCGATTTGCCTAGTGTGACGGGTCCGCGCGCAAACCGCATTCGGTCCTGCCAAACGGCCGTTTGGCGCAAACGAAGGGCGCCGGCGCGAAAGCGGCGGAATCCACGGGTGCTATGCTTTCGCGGCCGGATCGCCGCATGGCCGCCTCGCCGCGCTGCACGGATGGCCATGGGCGTACGCCTTCCCCACAGTCATGGAACTCAGACAGCTTCGATCCTTCGTCCGTGTCGTCGAACTCAGCAGCATGGGACGGGCAGCCCTTGAGCTTGGCATCGCCACGTCGACACTGAGCCAGCAAATCAGCCAACTCGAAAACGAGCTGGCCACCCGGCTGCTGCAGCGGCGTTCCACCGGCGTATTCCCCACGGAAGCAGGCCTGGACTTCTGGCACCAGGCGCAGGTAATTCTGCGGCAGGTCGACATCGCGGCGGCCGTGGCGAAACAGGGCAGGTTTTCCGGCCAGGTCAGCGTCGGCATGGCCACCACGACCGCGGCCGTCCTGGCGGTGCCGCTTCTGCAGGCGATGCGCGAACGCTATCCGACGGTCCGGGTCAGGATCATCGAGGCGCCCACCAGCCATCTGGCCGCCTTGCTGAACTCCCGGCAGCTGGACCTGGCGCTGCTGTTCGAGGCCAATGACCCCAGGCGCTGGAGCGTCACGCCCCTGCTCGACGAACGGCTGTTCGTGGTGGCGCGAACGGATTTGCCGGCCCTCCCTTCCACGCTGGCCTCCGCCAAAAGCGTAAGGGTCAGCCAGATAGGCGATCTGCCCCTGATCATGCCGGGAAACGGCCATGCCCTGCGCGACCTGCTTACCACCAGTTTTCAATCGGTGAACCAGACGCCCAACGTGGTACTGGAAATCGAAGGGGCGCATAGCCTGATGCGGGCCGTCCGCGCGGGCCTGGGCGCGACCGTACAGCCGGGCGCCGTGCTGTCCATGCTGTCATCGGAAAGCGAAACCATGGGCGAGGACGCATTGCTGCGCGCCATACCGATCGAGGACACGTCGATGCGCCGCCCCTGCCTGCTGGCCAGCTTTTCGGACGACGAGTTATCCCCGGCGGGCCTGGCGACACGGGTGATACTGATCCAATTGGCTCGGCAGCTCGCCCAGGATGGCGTGTGGCGTGGCGCCATCACGCCGTAAGCGGCCCGATACACGGCCCGATACGCCGGTTTACCGCGGCGGCGTCCGCCTGCATACCTGATTTGCCTGCGCCGGCATAGCTCGCGCGCGCGGCGCCCCATACCATGCACCCCACGGAGACAACATCAAAAAACGCGTGGAGGCAACTTGCGAACGGCACTTGCGCTGCTGGCCGCGCTCGCGATGGCGGGCGCCTGGGCCCCTGCCACCCGGGCCGCGGACGGAGCGAACGCGTATCCCCAACATGCCATCACCCTGGTCAACCCCTACGCCGCCGGGGGGCCGGCCGATATCGTGGCGCGCAGCCTGGCGCGCGCGCTGGAAAAACGCCTGGGCCAGGCCGTGGTGGTGGAAAACAAAGCGGGAGGCGGCGCATCGATCGGCACCGCTTTCGTGGCACGCGCAAAGGCGGACGGTTATACGCTGCTACTGGGCACATCCGCCGGCCACGTCGTCACGCCGCTGATGCAGAAAACCCCCTACGACGGTGTGCGGGACTTCGCCTTTTGTTCGGTGGTGGCCGTGCAGCCCATCATGCTGGCCGTGAACCCGCAGCGCGGCATCGGTACGCTGGCCGAATTGATTGCCCGCGCGCGCGCCGAGCCCGGCAAGCTCAGCTACGGCTCGGCCGGCGTGGGTGGCGCCACCCACCTGGGCGCCGAACTGTTCCAGCAGGCGGCGCACATCAGGTTGAACCACATCCCCTATCCCGGCGCATCGCCCGCCATCAATGATGCCGTGGGCGGACAATTGGACATGGTCATGCTGAATCTATCGGCCAGCCTGCCATTCATCCGGCAAGGCCGCCTGGTCCCGCTGGCTTATGCCTCGGCCAGCAGGTCGCCCCTGTTGCCCGATGTCCCCACCCTGGACGAGGCCGGCGTACACGGGGCGCAATCGGCCACCTGGTACAGCCTGGCGGCCCCGGCGGGTACGCCGCCGGCCATCGTGCAGCGCCTGAGCGGCGCCGTGCGCGAGGTGAACGAGGACCCCGACTACCGCCGCGTGATGCAAGACCAGGCCATAGAGCTGATGGCACTTGCGCCCGACCAGGCGCAGGCCTATGTCGAAAAAGATCGCGCCGACATGCGGGCCTTGCTGGGCCGGCTGGGCCTGCTTGCGCAATGACGCCCATGATCGCCGGCGATACACGTCACGCGCGCCGCATGCCCTGTTGCCGGCCGTGGGGGGCCACGCTGCCGTGAACTACGACTTCGGCGCATTAAGCCCAGCGGACGCCTTCAAGCTGCTGTCCAGCGTGGTCGTGCCGCGGCCCATCGCGTGGGTCGTTACCCTATCGGCCGACGGCGCGCTGAATGCCGCCCCGTTTTCGTTCTTCAATCTGGTCAGCAGCGATCCGCCGATCGTGGCGCTCGGCATCGGGCCGCGCGACGGGCAACTGAAGGACACGTCGCGCAATATCCTGGCCACCGGCGAGTTCGTGATCAACGTCGCCTCGGCGGAATTGGCCGAGCAGATGAACCACACCAGCCTGGACTACATCGCCGACGTCAATGAGTTGACCCGGGCGGGACTGGGCACGGCACCGTCGCTGCGAGTCGCGCCGCCGCGCATCGCACAGAGCCCGGCGGCATTGGAATGCCAGGTGTGGAAGACGCTGGAGGCCGCGCCCCAGCGCGTTATCGTATTGGCGCGCGTCGTGGCGATGTACCTGCGGGACGACGCGATCCTGAACCCCGAAAGATTCCATGTGGATACGCCGGGGTTGCAGTTGCTGGGACGCATGCATGGCGCGGGCTGGTACGCCCGCACCAGCGATCTGTTCCAGATGCCGGCACCCGATGCCGCCGACGATCCCGCGGTGCGGCCGCCCCAGGGCCATTGACCGCCGCCGCAACCGGTTTTCCTGGAGACAAGAATGAAATTGCATTGGTCGCCGCGTTCCCCCTTCGTCCGCAAGGTCATGATCGTGCTGTACGAGGCCGGCATCGAAGACCGGGTAAGCTGCGTGCGGACGCCGGTGGCGATGGACAAGCCCAACCTGGACCTGCTGCCCGACAACCCGCTCCTGAAGCTGCCCACCCTGGTACTGGACGATGGCAGCAGCATCTACGACTCGCGTGTCATCTGTGGCTACCTGAACGATCTGGCCGCCGCCGGCCTGCTGCCGGCCGAACCGCGCGCGCGGCTGACGGCGGAACGCCGCCAGGCGCTGGGCGACGGCCTGCTGGATGTGCTGCTGCTCTATCGCCAGGAACGCAACAAGCCCGCGGCGCGCCAGACGCCGGCCTGGCTGGACGCCTTCGCGCTGAAGCTAAAGGCGGTGCTGGCCGCGCTGGAAACCGAAGGACCCGCCCTGCGGGCCACGCCGTTCGACCTGGGCCTGATCGCGGTCGGCTGCGCCCTCTCGTATCTGGACTACCGGTTCGCCGACCTGCCCTGGCGCGACGGCCATCCCGCCCTGGCGGCCTGGCACAAGGACTTCGCCACGCGTCCGTCGGTGGCGCGCAGCCTGCCCGACGACACGGCGGCCTGAATCGAAAAGGACGAGACATGAGCCGTATTCCCTTCCCCACGCCCGACACGATGAACGAAGCACAGCGACGCGTCTACGAACGCATCGTCTCGGGCCCGCGCGGCCGGCTGGTCGGCCCGCTGCGCGCCGCCCTGCACAACCCGGAGCTGGCCGAACGATGGCAGGCCTTCGGCGCCTTGCTGCGCTACGGCACCAGCCTGCCCCCGCGCGTCAGCGAGCTGGCCATCGTCGTGACCGCACGCCGCTGGAACAGCCAGATCGAATGGCATATCCACGCGCAGGCCGCCGCGGAAGCGGGGATCGCGCCCGCCGTACTGGAAGCCATCCGGGCGCGCCGCGCGCCGGAATTCGACACACCGGAGGACGCACTCGTCTATGAATTCGCCCGCCAGCTGCAGGAAACCGGCCAGGTCGCGCCGGGCGTGTACGCCCGGGCGATCGAATGCTGGGACGTGGCCGGCGTGGTCGAGCTGACCGCCGTCATCGGCTACTACACGCTGGTCTCCATGACGCTGAACGCCCACGAGATCCCCATGCCCGACGACGCCACCGCGCCGCTGGATGTACCCGCCGAAGGCGGCCAACCCACGTTGAGCCGCCTGCCGCCAGCGCGCAAGGATGGCGCATGAGCACCGAGCCGACGGGTGGAGCCTATATCCCCGCGACGACGCAAGCGCCGCGCATGCCGGGCCGGCCACGACATGCGCTGCCGCCGCAAGCCTGCGATGCCCATTGCCATGTATTCGGCCCCTACGATCGCTTTCCGTTGCGGCAGCCATCTTCGTACACGGCGCCGGACGCGCCGGCCGACCGCTATCTGCGCATGCTGGACACCCTGGGCGCGCAACGCGGCGTGCTGGTGCAGCCCGCGCCCTACGGTACCGACCCGGCTGCCTTGCTGGATGCCCTAGGACAAGGATCGGGCCGATTGCGGGGCGTGGCAGTCGCCGGTCCCGACATCAGCGACGAACGCCTGCGCGCGCTGCACGACGGCGGCGTGCGTGGGCTGCGCTTCGTCGAAGCTCGCGATCCCGCGGGCAGGCTCTTTCCGGGCAGCGTCGGCTTCGACCAGATCGCGGCGCTGGCGCCGCGCATGAAGGCGCATGGACTGCATGCCCAATTGTGGGCGCCCTGCGACGTATATGCGCGCCATTTGCCGGCGCTAACGCGCCTCGGGCTGCCCCTGGTCATCGATCACCTGGGCAGCCTGGTACCGTCGCGCGGACCGCTGGACCCGGTGTTCCAGCAGCTGCGCGGCCTGCTCGCCGACGGCGCCATCTGGATGAAGCTGACGCTGTGCCGGGTCGGCACGGCGCCGGACTACGCGGATGCCCGCTATCTGCACGACGCCTTCGCCGCCGCCAACCCGGAGCAGGTGCTATGGGGTTCGGACTGGCCTTTCGTGCGCATGGGCGATAAAGCACCCGCGGCCGATGCGTTGGCGGACCTGGCCTGGGAATGGCTGGGAGACGACGCGCTGCGCCGCAAGGTATGGGTGGACAACCCGGCCCGCCTGTACGGGTTCCAAGGGCCCGCCGACGCATGACGGCGCCGGGCACCGTCACGGACTGACGTGCCAGACGCCCTCGCCGCCGATTTCACGGGCCAGGGCCTCGATCTGGCCGGCCACTTCCATGACGGTGCGTCCAGGCCCCTTGCTGCGGGAGTACGCCATCGAAATGATGCGGCCCATCGCCGGATCGCGCAGGGCGGCGACGCTTAGCCTGCCCTCCTGCACTTCCTGCCATACCGCGTGCAGCGGCAGCACCGTGTACATGTTTTCGTGCTGCACGATGGATTTCATCAAGGGCAGGGAATCGGCCTCGATCAGCGGCGCGATGGTGATTTTGCGCGCGCGCGCCAGGCCGTCCAGCGTATTGCGCAGGCCATTGGGCGCCCCGGGCAGGATGAAGGGCAGCCCGTCGAGCTCGTCGAAACGGATTTCGCCCGCGCGGGTGCGCGCATCACCAGCCGCGCCGACCAGATAGGACTCCACGAAGGCCAGCGCGGTTTCGCCGGGCGGGCACTTTTCGGCATAGCGGTACAGGATGGCAATGTCCACACGGCTGTCGGTCAGCCATTCCTCGATCTGCCCGCTGGACCCTTCGAATATCCGCAAATGCACCTTGGGATACTGCGTGCGCAGCCGCGAAAACAAGCGCCGGATCAGCGGATGCGCGGTGGAGGGCAGCAGCCCCAGCCGCACCTCGCCGGCCGGCTCGCGCGCCTGGCCGTTGACTTCGAGCTCCAGGCGCTCCGCGTCTTCGAGCAGCGCCTGCACCAGGGGAAACAGCCGCTCGCCGACCTCGGATAGATGCACCCCACGCCCCGTGCGGTTGAACAGGCGCGCATTGCATTCCCGCTCCAGCGCATTGATGCGCCGGCTCAGGACCGACTGGTCCTGGTCCAGGTGCAGGGCGGCGCGCGTAATGCTGCCCAGCTCGGCGATGGCGACAAAGGCGCGCCATTTGTGCAGATCGGCGGTCAGGTCCAGGCCGGGACCCGGGACTTTGGCGGAAGGCATGGGCGATGTGGGCAGGAATAGGCGGACACACTATACGGCAGCAGGCCGGTCTCCGGCATCCGGCCTATTGCAGCCCAAGGTTACCGCGGCGTATCACCTCCCCCCACTTTTTCGATTCCGATTCCATCAGCTTGCGATACTCGTCCGGCGTCGTGGCCTGCGGCACCGCGCCCTGGTCGATGATCTTGCGGCGCAGCGCCGGATCCTGCAGCGATTGCGCGATCGCCTCGGCCATGCGGTTCACGATGTCGAGGGGCGTACCGGTGGGCGCTATCACGCCATAGTTGGAGTCGACCTGTACGCCCGGCAAGCCCAGTTCCGCGGTGGTGGGCACATCCGGCAGTCCCTCGAAACGCTGCGCGCTGCCCACCGCCAGCGCGCGCAGCTTGCCGCCCTTGATCAAACCCAGCACACCGGAGGCGTCTCCCGGGAACATCTGCACTTCCCGCGATAGCAGCCCGGCGATCGCCGGGGCAGCCCCCTTGTACGGGACGTGCATGATGTCGATGCCGGCCTGCTGCTTGAGCAGCTCGCCAGCCAGGTGCGGGGTGGTCAGATTGCCTGCCGAGCCGTAGTTGTAGCTGCCGGGATGTTTCTTCGCGGCGGCGATGAAAGCCGGTAGCGTCGTTTCCGGAATGGCCGGGTTGACCACGAACACCACGGGTATGCGCGCGACCAGGGAAACATACTGGATGCTGCCGACGTCGTAAGGCACCTTCATGATGTGCGGCAGACCGGAAATGGCCCCGGGAACGCCGAAACCGAAGGTCGTGCCATCCGGCGTGGCGCGCACGGTCGCATCCACGCCTATGGTGCCCGAAGCGCCCGCCTTGTTTTCCACGACGATGGGCTGCCCGAGTCTTTGTCCCAGCGTCGGCGCCAGCAGGCGGGCCAGATTGTCCACCGAGCCGCCGGGCGGATACGGCACGATCAGGCGTATCGGCTGGCTCGGCCAGGGCGCGGCGGCGGACGCGGTCGCCGCCGATAGCGCGCCCAGGATCAGCGTGGCGGCCACAAAGGCGCGGCATGTCTTCATGAAGGTGTCTCCGTATGGCGCGAGTCCGCGCTCGTTATGCGCCTTCCAGGCCCAGTACCTGTTTGGCGTAGATGTTGCGTTGTATCTCGTTGGTCCCGCTGAAGATGGTGGCCGCCAGCGCGTTGATGTAGGGCGCCAGCGCATGGGCCTTGCCATCGCTGTCGTGCACGGCGGCGCCGCCGTACTCGTCGGCGGACTGCACCAGCAAGGCGCCCAGGCGCTCGTGCGTCTCGGTGGCCCATATCTTCAGCAAGGACAACTGGGGCGGCAAGGGCTGGCCCGAACGCGCCATGTCGGCAAAGACTTCGTACATGGCGGTCAGGTCGGCGGCGTCCAGCCGAAGCTCCGCCAGCCGGTCGCGGAACGCCGCATCGGCCAGCAGCCCGCGCTGCCGCGCGCGACCGTAGATTTGCTGCAAGGCGTGGTTCGCGTGCTTCGGGCTGCCGCTGAACAGGCGCTCGAAGCCCAGCAATTCCTTGGCGATCCCCCAGCCCGCATTCAGTTCGCCGACCAGGTTGGCGCGGGGCACGCGCACCTGGTCGAAGAACACCTCGCAGAACTCCTCGTGGCCGGCCAGCGTCCGGATCGGACGGCGGGTGACACCCTGGCTGCGCAGGTCGACCAGCAGAAAGCTGATGCCCGCCTGCTTCTTCACGGTTTTGTCCGTGCGCACCAGCATGAACATATGCGTGGCATCCTGTGCCAGCGTGGACCAGGTCTTCTGCCCCGTGACGATCAGCGCGTCGCCATCGACGATGGCCTCGCAGCGCAAGGCCGCCAGATCGGAGCCGGCATTGGGTTCCGAATAGCCCTGCGCCCACACGTCCCGGCCGGTCAGGATGCCCGGCAGGAAGCGCTCGCGCTGCGCCGGGGTGCCATGGCGCAACAGGATGGGGCCCAGCATCACCAGCCCCTGGTCGGGCGCGCGCGCCACGCCGTAGCGTTCGGCTTCCTCGATGTAGGCGATCAGGCGCGCGGGCGACAGCCCCATGCCGCCATGCTCGCGCGGCCACGATGGCGCGATCCATCCCTGCCGCGCCAGGGTGAAGTACCAATCCTCGATCTCGTGCCAGTGCAGCCGCCAGGGTACGTGGCGCAGGCGGTCGGGATAATGCGCGCGGAAGAACCGCCGCAGCATCGCGCGAAAATCGGCTTCCGGCATGGCGTTCCAATCGGCATCGCGCGGGAAGTCCTCGCCGGCGGCGGCACGGGAAATGTCCGCGCTTTCCTCCGGTGGCGCAGCCGGAGCCAGGGCGCCGAAGCGTTGCCGGTGCGCCGTGGCGTTGCCCAGCCATGCCGCGTGATGCAGCGCGTGGCGGAAATACAGGCTGACGTCGCATTCCTCGGTATAGCCGATCGCGCCATGCAACTGCACCGCAAGGCGCGCCGTCTCCAGCCCGGCGCGCGCCGCGCGTGCCTTCACGCGGCTGGCGGCGGCGCGCACGGCGGTCCTGTCGGCATCGGCCAGGTTGTTCAGCGCGTTCAGCAGGCTGGCAGCGGCAAGCTCTACCTGCATGGCGGCATCCACCAACCGGTGCTGCAGCGCCTGGAACGACGCCAACTGCCGGCCGAACTGCTGCCTGGTATTCAGATAAATCACGGTGTCCGCCAGGAGCTGGCGCGCCGCCCCGATCATCTCGGCCGACTGCATCAAGCGTCCGACATCCAGCGCGGCATCGACGGCTTCCAATACGTCGCGCCGCGCCAGCAGGTTTTCGGGCGGCAGGACGACCGATTCGAATGCCAGGTGGCAGGCCCGCGCGCCGTCGGCGCGCGCGTATGGAGTGACCTTGACCCCCGGCGTATCCGCGGCGACGTAGAACAGCGCCGGCCCCTGTTCGCCGTCGCACGATACCAGCCAGCCATCCACGCCATCGCCCGGAATGACGTGGCGTTTTTCGCCATTCAGTACGCAGGCGCCCTCGCGCGACGCGACGTTGACACCGAAGGCGGGGGCGGCTTCGCCGGCCTCCAGCTGGCCTTCCGTTTCCTGCCAGGCCAGCGCCACGATACGCCTGCCCGCGCATATATCGCGCAACAGGGCCTCGCGGGCAGTGGCGCCATCGCCGCCCAGGCGCGTCAGCGCGACCGCCGGCAGCACGGCGGCGCCCACCAAAGGTTCCGGCAGTTGCGCCCGCCCCGCTTCCTCCATGACCGCCGCCATCGCGTGCCAGTCCAGTCCAAGCCCGCCCAGTGCCTCGGGCACGCTCATGCCCAGCCATCCGGCTTCGGCGATTTCGCCCCAGTACTCTCGGTCCGGCGGCGCCGACTGGCGCTTGCGCCGGCGCTGGTCGCGGCGACGCAGAAAATCGCGAGCGCTATCGCGGATTTCTTCGATCAGCGCGCTATCCGGCCGGCTCATACGATCCCCTCCGCCCGCAAGCCCGCGATCTCCTCTTCGCTCATGCCCAGCTCGGCGGCCAGCACCGCGGCGGTATGTTCGCCCAGCATGGGGGGAGGCAAACCTGCCTGGATGGGCGTGCCGGAAAAGCGGATGGGGTTGCGGATGAATGGCATGCTGCCCAGGCGCGGATGCGCCATGCGCCCCAACACCTGGCGATGCCTGACCTGCGGGTCCTCGAATACCTGATCCAGCGTATAGATCGGCCCGCAGGGCACGTTGGCCTGCTCCAGCGCGGCATTCCAGTCGGCCACCGTGCGAGCGAGCATCGCGGGTTCGATCAGTGCCGACAACTCGGCCTGCGCGGCCGCGCGCAGGGGATTGGTGGCAAAGCGCGGATCCTGCCCCAAAGCGGGCAGGCCGATCACGCCGCAGAAACTCCGGAACTGGGTGTCGTTGCCCACCGCCAACATCAGGTGTCCATCCTGGCAGGCAAAGGCGCGGAACGGCGCGGTAATCTGCGAGGACGATCCCGTGCGCGCGGGCAGCCGGCCGCTGGCCAGGTAGTTCATCCCGATGTGGGACATGGCCGCGATCTGCGCGTCGAGCAAGGCCAGATCGATGTACTGGCCCTGCCCCGAGATCTGGTCGCGATGGCGCAGGGCGGCCAATATGGCGCATACGGCATAGAACCCGGCCGTCAGGTCCGACACGGAATAGCCGGCCTTCACGGGCCCGGCACCCGGTTCGCCGTCGGGCACGCCCGTCACGCTCATCAGGCCGCTCATCGACTGGAATATCGGGTCGTAGCCCGGCAAGTGACTATACGGACCATCCTGGCCAAAGCCGGTGATCGAGCAATAGACCAGCCGCGGATTCACTTCGGCCAGCGACGTATAGTCGAGCCCGTAGCGCCGCAGGTCCCCGGCCTTGAAGTTCTCGATGAGAATGTCGGCGTTGCGCGCCAGGCGGCGCACGAGATCCTGGCCCCGCGGCCGCGCGATATCGATGGTCAACGAGCGCTTGCCCCGGTTCATCGCGACGAAGGACGATGTCTCGCCGCCGGGCGTGCCGTCCGCGGCCGGCATCGGATAACCCTGGTGGCGTACGTCGTCGCCACGTCCGGGCCGTTCGACCTTGATGACCTCCGCGCCGAAATCGGCCAGCATCTGCGCCGCCCAGGGCCCCGAAAATACGCGGCTCAGATCCAGCACTTTCACACCCTCGAGCGCTCCTGCCATGATGTCTCCTCGCTATTTTTTTGCTTCACCCCCGCTCCGAAACCACTCGCCTCCGGGGTGTCGCGCGTGCGCGCCTAACGGCCCTTGAAGACAGGCGGCCGCTTTTCCAGGAAGGCCCGCCGCGCCTCCTGCGCATCCTCGGTGCGGGCGATGGCGGCCGTCATGTCCTGCTCGTAGCGATAGCCATCGCGCAGGCTCATTTCCTCTATGGCGTTGAGCGTCTGCTTGGCCAGCACCGACGCCAGCGGGCTCTTGGACGCCAGCTCGCGCGCCAGCGCCATCGCTTCGCCCATCAATGCCTCGGGCGCCACCGCGGCCTCGACGATACCCAGCCGATAGAGCTCGTTGCCGTCCACCCGCAGGCCGGTCAACATCATGCGGCGCAGGCGCGAATGGCTGAACAGCCGCATGCCGTGCCGCCCGCCGCCCAGCAGGCCGACATTGATCTCCGGCAGACCGACCGTGGCGCTGGAAGCAGCGAGCAGGATGTCGCACGATGCCACCATGGCCAGGCCGGCACCCAAAGCCGGGCCGTTGATGGCGCAGACGACGGGTTTGGCGCACTCCCGGATGGCGTGGAAGCACTCCCGTGTACGGCGCGAATGCTGCGGCAGGTCGCCCGGGCCGCGGATCGTATCGGCCCGGTTCTTCAGGTCCGCGCCCGCGCAAAAGGTTTTCCCCTGGCCGGACAGCACGACGGCGCGGACTTCGGGGGTCTCGGAGATGCGGTCCAGCAGCCAGGTCAGTTCCAGCATCATCGCGGTCGACAGTGCGTTCACCGGCGGATTGGCCAGCAGGACCACGGCGACGCCATCCTGTACGGCGACATCCAGGGCGGTGTAGGGGCCGGTAAGGGACTCGGGCATGTTCATGGCGGTTTCCCCCTTGGATTCAGATAACCTTGCGCGCGCGCAGCGCATCGATCTGCGCCTCGCTCAGGCCCAGTCCGGCCAGCACCTCTGCCGTATGCTCGCCCAGCAGCGGCGGTGCGCGGTCCGCATGCGCCGCGGCACCGCCGAAGCGCAGGGGATTCATCACCTGCGGCACGGAGCCCGCCACCGGATGCGGCAGATGGCGCAGCATCCCGCGATGGACCACCTGCGGATCATCGAAGACCTCCGGCACGGCGTTGATGGGACCGGCCGGCACGCCGGCCCGCTTGAGCGCGTCCAGCCAGTTTCCGCGCGGCCGGCTGGCGAAGACCGCGTCCAGGATCGGATCCAGGCTTTCCTGGTTCTTCACGCGCTGGGCATTGGTGCCGAACCGCTCGTCGCGGGCCAATTCCGGTTGGCCGATCGCCTCGCATAGCGTGACGAACTGGGCATCGTTGCCCACCACGACGACGATGTCGCCGTCGGCACAATTGAAGGTACGCTGCGGCTGGATATTGGGATGGGATGTTCCCGTGCGGCGGGGCACGCGATTGCCCAGCAAAAAATTCATCGCCTGGTTCGCCAGCAAGCCGACCTGCACATCGAGCATGGCGACATCGATGTATTCGCCCTGGCCCGTCTGTGTGCGGCGCAGCAGCGCGGCCACGATGCCCAGGGCCGCATACACGCCGGTGCTCAGATCGACGATGGGCACGCCGACTTTCTGGGGACCGCCGCCGGGCTTGTCGTCGCGCTCGCCGGTGACGCTCATCAGGCCGCCCATGGCCTGGATCAGGAAGTCGTAGGCGGGTTCGGCCGCGCGCGGCCCGGTCTGGCCGAAGCCGGTCACCGAGCAATACACCAGGCGCGGGTTTATCGCGGACAGCGTGGCGTAATCCAGGCCCATACGCGCCAACGTTCCGACCTTGTAGTTCTCCAGGACCACGTCGACGTCGCGGCAAAGCGCCCTTACCAGGTCCTGGCCGTCCGCCGTCTGCAGGTCCAGCGTGATGGATCGCTTGCCGCGGTTGGTGGCGATGAAATAGGCACCGTCCTCGGTATCCCGCCCGTCCCGGTCCTTAAGGAAAGGAGGCCCCCAGGCACGCGTGTCGTCGCCCCGCCCCGGGCGCTCCACCTTGATCACGTCCGCCCCCAGATCGGCCAGGATCTGGCTGGCCCACGGCCCGGCCAGGACGCGGCTCAGGTCCAGTACCTTGATATTCGATAACAGCGGCTGCAAGGCCTACCCCCGATTCCTGAATGTGCGGCCAGTCTAGTCACCGCAAACGATCGAAGGTACGACCCCGGAACACAAAGCTGATATGTGGCTGGCGCCACGGCGCGCGGCGCCGCGACGCGGTATCTTTGGTCCGCCCATCCAGGCCCACGAGCGAACGAACCGCGGCACGGCAAACCATGCCGCGCCGCATTGCCATAACGAGACCGGAGACAACACGATGCTGATATTCCTGCGGGCCGCCGCCCTGTGGGTGCTGTCCGCCATGGCGGGGACGGCGGTCGCGGCCACGAACTTTCCCAATCACCCGCTGCGCATGATCGTCCCGTTCACCCCGGGCGGCGGCGCCGACCTTACCGCCCGGATGATCGCAGAGCCCCTGGGCAAACTGCTGGGACAACCCGTCATCGTGGAGAACAAACCAGGCGCCGGCGGTACCCTGGGCGCCACACAGGTGGCGCGCGCCACGCCGGATGGCTACACCCTGCTCTACACCACGCCCGGACCGCAGATCACCAATCCATACCTGATGAAGAACCTGCCCTACGATCCGGCCACGGATCTGGTCCCGGTGTCCGAGCTTGCCGTGATCCCCAGCGTGCTGGTGGCGGGCAAAGGCCTGGACGTATCCACCGTACGCGAATTGATCCGATATGCCGCCGCACATCCGCACCAGGTGCGTTTCGCCAGCGCCGGCATCGGCGCCAGCAGCCATCTATCGGTGGAACTGTTCAAGTCGATGGCGGACGTGAAGATCGATCACGTGCCTTATCCCGGCACGGCCGCCGCGCTGCGCGACATTCTGGGCGGCACGGTGGAAATCGCCATCGATAGCGTCGCGGTCTATTTGCCATACATCCGGTCGGGCGCGGTGAAGGCCCTGGGCGTCACGACGCCGGCCGAACTTCCCATGCTGCCTGGAGTGCCGCCCATCGGCCGGGAACTGCCCGGCTTCGACTCATCGCCCGTGAACTACCTTTCCGTGCCGGCCGGTACGCCACCGGACGTCATCGAACAACTCAACGCCGCCGTGGTACAGGTATTGAAGTCGCCGGACCTGCGCGCCCGCATGATGGAAATCGGGCTGCTGCCGCAAAGCAGTACGCCGCAAGCCATGGGCGAGCTGATCCAGGCCGAATCGGCGAAATGGAAAAAGGTCATAGAAGCGTCGGGGGCGCGTTTGGACTGAGCGTGTGGGTATCGCCGCAGCGGCACAGATCGATGCGCCACGGTTCCATGGAGTCCCCCATCCAGACATTCATGGCTGCACGCCGCTCGCCGACATAGCGCGGCTGCATATTCTCGTCGAGTCGCATGCACAGGTCGTGTCCAGGTATCAATAACGTACGCGGCGCCCGCGCCCAGTATTGCCAGATCAAGGCAAGCGTGTCCCGGCTGGCGTCCGGGTCGTACGTGTCTGCTACCGACATGGAGAGCAGCTCCGCCCGGTTCTTGGCGGCGTCCCCCGTGAAGAGCAAAGGGTGTTCCGATCCCTCGACGTAGAAAAGCAGATGGCCTGGAGTATGACCGGGCGCACCGACGGCGAGAAACCCGGGCAGGAAGGAGTCCCCCGCGCTTATCAGCCGCGTGCGTGCAGAGGTCGCGAGCTCCCGCACATAGAGTTCCGGCAAGGGGTCGAAGCCCGGCCCCCTGGCAGCCGCCCATTCGAGCTCCTGCGCGCCTATCCATACGGTGGCGTTGGGAAACAGGGTGAAGTTCACGGCATGGTCATAATGCGCGTGCGTCAGGACGACGTCGGTGATGTCCTCCGCGCGAACCCCCAGCTCGCCCAGTTGCTTTGCCAGTAAATGACGCACACCGAATGCGCCGACGTCCACGAGAACGCGGCGGCCCGCGCCGCGCAGCAGCGTGATGGTGCTCCAGCCCAGCGTCCCATGAAACAGGCTGCGGCCAGGGAATCCTTGGACCAGCACATCGATCTCGTACATGCGATTACTCCTCTAACGTCGGTGCCCGCTCGCGCGCGTCAGTTGGCCTTGATGTGGTTTTCCGCGATAACGTCCTTCCACGTATGCATCTGGTCCGCGATGAACTGCGCGGAGTCGGCCGGAGATGCGCCCATGGGCTCGCCGCCCATGTCGATCAACTGCTTGCGTACCGTGGGGTCGTTGACCGCGGCGTGCGCCGCAGCCGCGAGCTTATCGACGACAGCCGCCGGAGTACCGGCGGGGACAAACAATGCGTTCCATTCATAGGCCTGCATCGGCGTGCCGGCCTCGGTCATCGTAGGGATGCCGGGCAAGGCGGCGCTGCGCTCGGAGCCGGTGGTCGCGAGCGGCGTGACCTTACCGCTTTGAATGAAGGGCAGTGCCGAAGCGCCATTTGCGAACATGATCGGCAGTTGACCGCCGGCTACATCCGTCAAGGCCGGGCCGCCACCCTTATAGGGAATATGCGAAAGCTGGCCTTTGATCTTGCTGGCGAAAAGCGCGCCCGCGAGGTGCTGTACCGAACCCGTGCCGGATGAGGCGTACGAAATTTTGCCAGGTTCCTTGTGCACCAGGTCGACCAACGATTTCACATCGTCGACGGGAAACTTCGGGTTCTTCACGAGGATATTGGGAAACTTCACCAGCACCGACACCGGAATGAAGTCCTTCTTTGCATCGTAAGGCAATGACGCGTAAAGGGCGGGATTGATGGAAAACCCCGTGGCGTCCAGCATCACGGTATAGCCATCCGGCGCGCTGCGTGCCAGCGTATTCGCGCCTATCTGCCCATTCGCCCCGGGGCGGTTCTCGACAATGAATTGTTCTCCCAGGGATGTCGTCATCTTCGCGGCGACCAGACGAGCGACGATATCCGCGCCTCCGCCGGGTGGATAGGTGACGATCAGACGAACCGGCCGCGACGGGTAGTCGGCCGCATGAGCGGCGCCGCCCAGCAGTGACAAAGAAAGCGCGGATACTGCAAGAAGTAACTTACGATGGGTAATGCTGGACATTGATGTCTCCTCGTGTCCATGGGTGGTTGGGGCTTGCGTCGAAAATCGAGATGGCGATATGCCGGGGCAGCGCACCGCCCCGTCTCGAACGTGGCGGAGCGGCTCAGCGGCCTTGGAAGTTGGGGGCCCGCTTCTCCGTCCACGCGGCCACGCCTTCCTTGAGATCCGCCGAACGCAATGTCTCGGCTTCACGCTCCTTGAAAGCGGCCAGGTCGAAGTCGCCGCGGGCCATTGCATCGATGGCATGCTTGGCGCCGCGAATGGCCAAGGGGGCCTGCCCACATAAGCGTGAGGTCAGCTGGGCGACACGGGCGTCCAGTTCATCTTCTGCGACCAGTTCATTGAGAAAACCCATGCGGAGCATGCGAGCCGCGTCGAGTTTTTCTCCCAGCAGGAACAATTCCTTGGCGTAGCGCGCGCCGAGGCGCTCGGTGAACCGCCGTATGCCCGACGGGTAATACAGCAGCCCCAGCTGGGCGGCCGGCATGAACATCTCCGTGGCCGGGGTCCCGATGCGCAGGTCACAAGCCAACACAAGGTCCGTCGCGCCGCCGTACACCCCGCCATGCAGGCGTGCGATCGTGGGCTGCGGCAGCCGCTCCACCGCTTCCACCACGGCCTCGAAGGGGTTATCGAGCGGGCCGCTGGGTGCATTGCCGGCGATGGACATGATGTGCCGAATGTCATACCCGGAGCAGAAATGCCGCCCCTCCCCCTCCAGCATCACGGCGCGGATTGTCCGGTCGGCGGTCAGCCGGGCGCAAAAGTCCAGCAGGACGCCAAGATCCTCGGGTTCCAGGCGGTTCGCATAGGCGGGGCGACGCAGCGTGATGCGCGCCAAGTATCCTTCCACATTCAGGGACGGTGTCTGCGATGGTTTTTCTGTACTCATTTAATTCATAAGTCCGTTTGCGTAATTTATATAGCTCATTCTATAATTTATACATTGAGGTTTGCAATATGAAAGAGAAGGTCAAGACCAACTTCGCCCTTGTCATCCGCGACAAGATCGAGGAGGACATGCTGGCTGGCGCCTACGCCCCGGGGGAACCGCTCGATGAACTGGTGCTGGCGGAGCGCTACGGCGTTTCCCGCACGCCTATCCGGGAAGCCATCCAGTTGCTGGAGGTCCAGGGATTGGCTTATCGCGTTTCGCGAGGCGGCGCATTTGTCGCGAAGCTCTCCAGCAAGGATCTGCTCGCGCTCCTCGAATTGCTGGCTTACCAGGAAGGGTTGTGCGCCATGTTGGCCGCCCGCCGCATCGCTCCGGAGGCCGTAGCCTCGCTACGCGAGTTCGTCGACCGCTGCGACCAAGCGGCCGCCCAGGGCGATGTCGAGGCTTACGCCCGCGAGAACATGGCGTTCCACGAGTTGCTTTACGCCAGCTGCCGCAATGATTTCCTGACCCGGGAGGTCACCATCCTGCGCAAGCGGTCGCAGCTGTACCGGCGCAATAACTTTCACCAGCCGGGACGCATGACGGAGTCCGCGGCCGACCACCGACGCATCCTGGAAGCAATCGAGAAGCAGGACGAAATGGCGGCATTCCGCGCCGCGGTCGATCACATCGCGGTGGCCGGCAGGTCGTTCGCCGAATTCCTAATGACATTGCCCGACGGGTTCATCGCGGACACGAGCCGGGCGGCATCCCTCCCATCCGAGGAAACCTAGAGAGGCATACATGGCACTTTCCCGCTCCGGCAAGACCGGTCCCCTTAGCGACCTGATCGTCGTCGACTTGACACGCTATTTGTCCGGCCCTTACTGCACGCTGCTGCTCGCCGACCTCGGGGCACGCGTCGTCAAGATCGAGAGCCCCGGCAACGGCGACGATTCGCGCTATGTGCCCCCTATCGAAGACGGGAAATCTGCCTACTTCATGTCGATCAACCGCGGCAAGGAGTCGATAGCGCTCGACCTGAAGAACCCCGAACACCGCGCGATCCTCGAGAACATGCTCGAAGGCGCCGACATCCTGGTCGAGAACTTCCGTCCCGGCGTCATGGACAAGCTGGGCTACTCCGCCGAGTTCCTCGCCGGCCGATATCCCTCGCTCGTATACGGGTCTATCTCGGGCTTCGGCCAAACGGGCCCCTGGCGCGATCTCCCCGCATACGATCTGGTCGTGCAGGCACTTAGCGGAATGATGAGCATCAATGGCTATCCCGACGGCCCGCCCACACGGGTCGGAACCTCCATCGGCGACCTGTGCGCGGGCGTTTATGCTGCACTGGCCATCCTCGCGGCGGTCAACGAACGCCGACGCACCGGCCGCGGCAGCCGGGTGGATGTCGCCATGCTGGATTGCCAGGTGGCGCTGCTGGAAAGCCATTACATGCGCCACAATGTCACGGGCGAGGAGCCCGGGCGGGTGGGATCCCGTCATCCGCTTATCACGCCCTTCGATACGTTCGCCTGCGCAGATGGCTATATCGTCATCTGCACCGTCGGCGACGCGATGTACCGCAACCTGGTGAAGGCGATCGGCTTACCGGAGCTCCAGGAACACCCGCTGTACCGGACGCCCAAGGACCGGTTGGCAAACGGCGAAGCGCTCAAGAGCGAGCTCGAAGCGCATTTGGGCAAGGCTGGCCGCGAACACTGGCTGAAGATCGTCGGCGAAGCAGGCATCCCGTGCAGCCCGATCAACTCCATTCCCGAAATGGCCGACAACGAGCAATTGAAAGCGCGCGGGCTGTTCGTTAATGTCGAGGCGGATGGATTTTCATATCGGGCCGTACGCACGCCCGTTCGCACCCGGCCAGGCCACGATCCGGCGTTTTCCGAGCGCGCGCCCATGATCGACGAGCATGGCGACAAGATACGCGCCGAACTCGCGGACGCAGGATAAAAGGCTCAGGAAACGGTACGCACCGGCACGCGCTTGGCCAGCGCGCACAGCAATTCGTAGCCGATGGTGCCGGCTGCCTGCGCGACTTCGTCCACCGAGGGGCCGTCGGCGCCCCAAAGGGAAACCGGGGCGTCGACGCCGGCGTCCGGTACGGGCGTCAGGTCCACCGCCAGCATATCCATCGACACGCGGCCAAGCAGGCGGGTGCGGGTGCCGGCCACGACGACCGGGGTCCCGGTGCCGGCATGGCGGGGATAGCCATCGGCATAGCCACAGGCGACCACGCCGATCCGGATGGGCGCATCTGCCGTGAAGAGACTGCCATATCCCACCGTGTCCCCCGCGCGCAGGTCTTGCGTGGCGATGATGCGCGAGCGCAGCGACATGGCCGGTTTTAATCCGAACGAAGCCGCATCGGCATCGGCGAACGGCGAGGCGCCATACAGGCAGATGCCGGGACGCACCCAGCTTGCCGTCCCCGGACGCGCCAGCGCGATTTCCGGATAGCGCAACGTGGCGGCGGAATTGGAGATGCTGACCGGGCCCGGCAGGTCGCCCGTCACCCGCTGGAAGACCGCCAGTTGTTCCGCGACGCCGGCGGGGCCGTCGGCGTTGGCGAAATGCGTCATGCGGCCGATGCTGCCCACTATGCCCCGGTCGCGCAATTCCAGCGCGCGCGCATGCGCGGCCCGATAGGCGTCGGGGGCGAAACCCAGCCGGTTCATGCCGCTGTTCAGTTTGAGCAGGACGTCCAGCGGGCGCGCGGGCCGGCTATGCGCGAGCATATCCAGCTGTTCGCGGCTATGCACGACGGAGGTCAGGCGATAGCGGTCGGCCAGCTCCAGGTCCGTCGGTTCGAAACACCCTTCCAGCAGCAGGATGGGCCGGGCGAATCCCGATTCGCGGCATTCCAGGGCCTCGGCAAGATCCAGCATCGCCAACCCATCGGCCTGCGCGAACCCCTCTACACCCTGTGCCGTCCCGTGGCCATAGCTGTGCGCTTTGATGACCGCCCAGATGGACGGCGCCACCCATTGCGTGCCGTCCGCCCCGGACGCCGACGCGGCAGCCTGATCGAGATGCCGGCGGACGACGGCCAAGTTGTGCGACAGGGCGGAAACGGAAATAGTGACGGAAATCGGTCTGGGCATAGCAGCTATCCTGGAGCCCGACAAGTCTACCCGATCCGCATACCCCCCTCGCCGTGACAGCATAAAATGCCCGATCCCACGGAACGGGCGCCTATCCGCCGTTATGGCCGTCGACCACTACGAAAACTTCCCTGTCGCATCGATCCTGCTGCCGCGCCGGCTGCGCGTGGCGGTCGGCGATATCTACCGCTTCGCGCGCAGCGCCGACGATATCGCCGACGAAGGCAGCGCGGACGACGCCAGCCGGCTGGCGGCGCTGGCCGCATATCGCGCCGAACTGCACCGCATCGCCCAGGGCAAGCCAGGCGAGCGCGCCGTGGCAGACCCGGCCCTGGCGCCGATCTTCGACCCGCTCGCCGCGACCATCGCGCGCCATCAATTGCCCATCACGCCGTTCTACGACCTGCTGTCGGCGTTCGAACAGGACGTGGCGGTCAAGCGCTACGCCGACGATGCCGCGCTGCTGGATTATTGTTCCCGATCGGCCAATCCGGTCGGCCGGCTGATGCTCGCCCTGTATCGGGCCGAAAGCCCGGACAATCTGCGCGATGCCGATGCGATCTGCACGGCGCTGCAGCTCACGAATTTCTGGCAGGACGTGCATATCGATTGGCGCAAGGACCGCGTATACCTGCCGCAGGACGCGCTGCGCCGGCATCGCGTCACGGAAGAGGACATCGCCACCTGCCGGCTGACACCGGCCTGGGAATCGCTGATGGCGGAGATGATCGGCCGGACGCGGTCGCTGTTAAACTCCGGCGCCGCCCTGCCCCGACGCCTGCCGGGCCGCGTCGGCCTGGAGCTGCGGCTGGTGGTCCAGGGCGCGCTCCGTATACTGGAACGCATCGAGCAGGCACGCTACGACGTGTTCTTGAATCGCCCTCGACTGGGTGCGAAAGATTGGGTCGTCATGATGTGGCGCGTGTGGCGCAAGGCGTAATGGATCACTGAAATGACTCCCGACGAATACTGCCAGGACAAGGCCGCCAAGAGCGGATCCAGCTTTTATTACGCTTTCCTGTTCCTGCCTCCGGAACGGCGGCGCGCGATCACCGCGCTGTATGCCTTTGGCCGCGAGGTGGACGATGTGGTCGACGAAGTCAGCGATGTCTCCGTGGCCCGCATCAAGCTGGCATGGTGGCGCACCGAGATCGATCGCATGTACGGCGGCAAGCCGGAACATCCGGTGACGCGCGCGCTGGAGCCGCATCTGCAGGTCTACGGTATCCCGCGCGACCGCATGCTGGCGGTGGTCGACGGCATGGAAATGGACCTGGACCAGACGCGCTACCTGGACTGGCCCGGCCTGCGCAAGTACTGCTGGCACGTGGCGGGCGTCATCGGCGAAATGTCCGCCGCGATCTTCGGCTACACCGATCCGTCGACCCTGGTCTATGCCGAAAAACTCGGGCTGGCCTTCCAGATGACCAACATCATCCGCGACGTCGGGGACGACGCGCGCCGCGGCCGGATCTATCTGCCCATCGAAGACCTGCAGCAGTTCGACGTCAAGGCGGCGGATATCCTGAACGGCCGCTACTCGCCCGGTTTCAGCGCCTTGATGGCCTTCCAGGCGGCGCGCGCGCGCGCGCTGTACACGGAAGCGATGTCGGCGCTGCCGGAAGCCGACCGGCGGGCGCAACGGCCGGGCCTGATGATGGCCGCTATCTATCATGCGCTGCTGGACGAGATCGAACGCGACGACTGGCAAGTGCTGCACCAGCGCATTTCGCTGACGCCCGTGCGCAAGCTGTGGCTGGCCTGGAAAACCTGGGTCGGCGGCGGCCGCGGGCTGGTGCGCCGACTGGCGCGATGAAAACCGCCGTCGTCGGTGCCGGCTGGTCGGGCCTGGCCGCGGCAACGGCCTTGCGGGAAGCCGGCTGCGACGTCACGGTGTACGAAACGGCGCACACGCCTGGCGGGCGCGCCAAGCGGGTCGGCCAGCCGGCCGACGAGGAATTCGCCACGCCGCTGGACAACGGCCAGCACATCCTGCTGGGCGCCTACACCGACACATTGGCCCTGATGCGTCGCCTGGGCCGCGATCCCGATACGCTGTTCCTGCGGCAGCCGCTGAATCTGGTCGCGCTGGATGGCGGGTTCACGCTGGCAGCGCCACGCCTGCCGGCACCGTGGCATGCCGCCGTGGCCCTGCTGTCGGCACGCGGCCTGTCCTGGCGCGACCGCCTGGGCTGCATGCGGCTGATGCGTGGCCTGCGCGCCGCGGCCTGGCGCGTGCCGCAAGGCACGACCGTCAAGGCCATGCTGGACCGCCACGGCCAGTCCGCGCCGGCCACGCGCCTGCTGTGGGAACCCTTGTGCCTGGCAGCGCTCAACACGCCCATCGAACAGGCCTGCGCCCAGCTCTATGCCAACGTGCTGCGCGACAGCCTGGGCGGCCCGCGCGCGGCCACCGACATCCTGTTGCCGCGTGGGGATCTGTCGGCCTTGTGGCCCGACGCGGCCGCGGCGCGCGTGCATATGCGCTACGGCCATACCGTGCATAGCGTGGCGCCGGACGCGAACGGTGTCGCTGTCGATGGCGACCGCTATGACGCCGCCGTGGTCGCCGTCCCGCCCCAGAGCGCGGCCCGGATGCTGGCGCAGGGCGCCGCGCATGCGCTGGCGGCCGGACTGGCGGATATGCCGCACTCGCCCATCGCCACATTGACGCTTAAGCTGGCCGCACCCTGGCCACTGCCGCGGTGCATGATGATGCTGGCTGACGACCCGGCCCGCGGCCACCACGGCCAATGGATCTTCGATAAAACGTCGCTGGCCGGCCATGCCGGCGGTGCCACCGAACTCGCGGTAGTGGTAAGCGCGGCGGCGTCAGTGGCGGAACGGGACCGCCAGCAGGCAATCGCCGCGATCGCCGGACAAGTGCGCGAGCAGGCCGCCCGGCGCGGCTTGCCGCCCATGCCGCCCGTGGTGGGATCCGCGCTGCTGATCGACAAACGCGCCACGTTCCTGGCCTTGCCGGCCGTCGCGCGACCGGCGCAAAAAACGGCCTGGCCGGGCCTGGCGCTGGCCGGGGACTGGACCGACACAGGGTATCCGGCCGTCCTGGAAGGCGCCGTGCGCGGCGGCCTGCGCGCGGCGGCCGCGATCCTGTCGCCCGGCGCGCATTGAAGCGGCACGGTCCTTTGCGTTCCGGACAACCGGCATAACAATCGCGCGCGATCCGGCCGCGTCGCGCGCCGTCCGTTCGCCGGACTGCCGCGGCGGCTCAGGCCAGACTGCGTACGGTATAGAGCCCCGCCGCCGTCAAGAGCAGCGAGCCCGCCAGGCTGGCGCCCGCGTAGGTCAGCGCCACCCCGTAGGCCCCCTCTTCGATGAAGGCGACGGTCTCGGCCGAGAACGTCGAGAAAGTGGTCAGCCCGCCCAGGAAACCGGTGATGCACGCCAACCGTATCCACGCCGGCCAGTCCGGGTGCCCGGCGACCAGGGCGACCATGACGCCGATCAGGTATCCACCCACGAGGTTCGCCGCCATGGTGCCCCACGGCCAGGCGCCCGCGTTGAAGAACAGCCCCAGCACCCAGCGCAGCCAGGCGCCCAGGGTGGCGCCGATACCGATCGCGAGGAAATTCCCGACAGTGAACATGACCGCCACGCGCGCGCATGCGCGCGTCCCGTTGAAAACAAGGGGGGATTATCGCAATAAACGCCGGCGCATCAACACGGCCGCGCCCCACACCGCCGCCACCCCGGTGACAATCAGCTGAATCAGGTCGGCCCATAGCGTCGGAGGATAGTGCCCCAGCACCAGCGGCCGCAGGATGTCGACCGCGGGCGACAGCGGCAGCCAGCGCATCACGGCGACCAACGGCGCCGGCAGCTGAGACACGGGAAAGAACACGCCGGATAGGAAGACCATGGGCGTAATGACCAGCGTGAAGTAGTACATGAAGAAGTCGTAGCCGCGCGCCAGCGCGCTGACGATCATCGACATGGCGGCGAACAGCACGCCCATCGGCAGCAACACCAGGGGAATCCACGCAAGCGTCCCGGCGCGCGAAATATCCAGGGCGATCACCACCAGCAGAATGGCGATGCCGCTCTTCATGGCCTTGGCCGCGGCCCACAGGATTTCGGCCCACACCACGTCGTCCAGGCTGAGCGGCGTGTTCAGCATCGCGTCCCAGGTACGCTGTATCTGCAGGCGCGAAAACGCGCTATAGGTGGCCTCGAAAGTGGCGCCGTACAGCGCGCCCACGCAGATCGAGCCGGCCGACAGATACGTCACGTAAGGCACGCCTTCCACGCCGGGCAGCATGCCGCCCAACCCGTAGCCCAGCGCCAGCAGCGCCACCATGGGGTCCAGCACGTCGCCCAGGATGGTCGTCAGCGCCGTCTTGCGCCACACCAGGAAATTGCGGCGGATCACGGCGAAACTGCGGGCGCTCGGCCATGGCCAGCGCCACAGGCCCGGCATGGCCGGGCGCACCGCCGCCGCGTTGTCGGATGCCGCCATCGCTAGGTGTCCTCGCGCATATCGCGGCCTGTCAGCCGCAGGAACAGGTCTTCAAGATTGGCGGGCCGATGCAGATAGCGCAAGCCCGTCTCGCCGCGCAGGGCGCGGACGATAGGCTCGGCATCGTCCGTATAGCAGAACGCCGTTTCCCCGCTGACTTCCACACGCGCAGGCAAGCCCGCCTGCTGGCGCTGCAGCCAGTCCGGCAGGCCGTCGCCATAGATCTCCACCACCTGCGGTTCGACGTACTTTTCGATCAGCGCGCGCGGCGTGCCTTCGGCGATCATGCGTCCGCGGTCGATCACGCCCAGCCTGTGGCACAACCGTTCCGCCTCGTCCATGAAATGGGTGGTCAGGAGGATGGTCTTGCCGCGCGCCAGCAGGGTTTTCAGGCGTTCCCAGATCAAATGGCGCGCCTGCGGATCCAGGCCGGTGGTGGGTTCGTCCATCACGATCAGGTCGGGGTCGTTGATCATGGCGCGTGCCAGCGTCAGCCGCCGCTTCATGCCGCCGGACAACTCGCCGATGCGCGATCGCGCCTTGGCCGTCAACGCGGCGAACTCCAGCAGGCCCGGAATGCGCTCGCGGATCTGCGCGTCGCGCAGGCCGAAATAGCGGCCGAAGACCAGCAGGTTCTCCGCCACGGTGAAATCCGGATCCAGGTTGTCCATCTGCGGGACCACGCCCACTTTCATGCGCGCCTGGCTGGCCTGCGACGGGATCGGATGGGCCAGCAGCTCGATACGGCCGCCATCGTAGGGAGTCAGTCCCAGCAGCGTACGCAGCGTCGTCGTCTTGCCGGCGCCGTTGGGGCCCAGCAGTCCATAGCATTCGCCGCGCCGCAGGAAAAACGAAAGATCCTGGACGATGGGCCGCCCGTTGTAGCGCTTGCACAGCCCTTCGATGCGCAGGGCTGCCTGATCGGACTGGGGGAGCGTCGTGGCGCGAGTCATCGCCGCATTCTAGCCTTGCCCGGGCGCGCCGCCGATACACCGGGCGATACGCCGTTTGTGCGAGAGGCGAAACGGCCAATTCCACTGTGTGGAAATGAACACCGCGCCGGCCCCCTGCCGTCCTCTACACTGGCCGCACAAACAAACACGCGTGCCCACGACTGCGGCCCGCGTTACGCCGGCGCCATATTTGCCGGATGTGGAGACACGATATGCAGCATTCACCTTCCCGCCGCCGTTTGCTCACGGCGGCCGCCGGCGTCGCAGCCGCCTCATGGCTGCCCAGCGCCGCGCTGGCTCAATCGCCGGCCCTGCCGGACAAGACTTTGCGGCTGATCGTGCCGTTCGCGCCCGGCGGACCGGTCGACAGCCTGGGACGCCTGCTCGGCAAGATCATGAGCCCCGGATTGAAGCAACCCGTGGTCGTCGATAACCGGCCGGGCGGGGGCGGCGTGGTGGCGCTCAATGCCGTCAGCAGCGCGCCCGCCGACGGCGCGACGATGGTGCTGTCCTCCATTACCCTGGTCACCACCCCGGCCATGATGCCGGTCGCCTACAACGCCGAAAAAGACTTCGAGCCCATCACCGTCGCGGCCTTCATTCCGCATATCCTGGTCGTGCGCGCCGACGCCGAAGCCAGGACGCTGGCCGAGCTGGTCGCCGCCGCCAAGGCCAAGCCCGGCAGCATGAGCTACGGTTCCTCCGGCAACGGCACCTCGGCGCACCTGGCCGGCGCGCTGTTCGCCGACCGCGCGGGCCTGCAGGTCACGCATGTGCCCTATCGCGGCGCCGCGCCCGCCCTGACGGACCTGCTGGCCGGCCGGCTGCAGTTCATGTTCCTCGATACGCCGACGCTGCTGCCCTACCTGCGCGCCGGCAAACTGCGCGCCCTGGCCGCCGCGCCCGCCGCCGGCGCCAAGGCCTTGCCCGACGTGCCGACTATCGCCGCCTCGGGATATCCCGGTTTCGACATCCACGCGTGGTACGGCGCGCTGATCAAGGCAGGCACGCCGGAGCCCACGCGCCAGGCGCTCTACGCCGCCGTGCGCGACGCGTTGGGCAGCGATGAAGCCCGGCAATACCTGGCATCGGTCGGCATCGATCCAGGCGGTATGCCGCCCGCGCAGTTCGCCAGCCTGATCCACGACGATCTGGCGCAATGGAAGGACACGATCAGCCGCCTGCACATCTCCATCGGCTGATCGCCGGCCGCGTCCAGCGCCTCGCCGCGCGTAACGCACTTTTCAAGAGACATCCATGCGTATCGCCATCCCCGACGACTACCAGGACTGCATACGCGGCCTGGACTGCTATGCCCGGCTCGCCGGCCACGACGTGACGATCTTTCACGACAACGTGAAGGATATCGATGCGCTGGCCGAGCGCTTTCGCGACGCCGAGGCCATCGTGCTGACACGCGAACGCACCCAGGTCGGCGACGCGCTGCTGCGCCGGCTGCCGACGCTGCGCCTGATCAGCCAGATCGGCAAGGTCGCTCCGCACATCGACGTGGCTGCCTGCACCGCGCACGGCGTGGCGGTGGCGGAAGGGTCCGGGTCCGGCGCGGCCACAGCCGAGCTGACCTGGGCGCTGATGCTGGCCAGCCGGCGCCACCTGGTGACCGAGGCGAACCGCCTGCGCGCCGGCCTGTGGCAGGGCACGCTGGGCCAGGAACTGCGCGGACAACGCCTGGGTGTCTGGAGCTACGGACGCATCGGGCGCCAGGTCGCGAACTACGGCCGCGCTTTCGGCATGCGGGTCTGGGTATGGGGCGGGCCCGATTCCACGCGGCAGGCGCGCGAGGATGGTATCGAAGTCGCGCCCAGCCGCGACGACTTCTTTGCCGGCAGCGACGTACTTACCCTGCACTTGCGGTTGGGCCCCGGCACGCAGGGCGTGATCGGCCCCGCGGACCTGGCGCGCATGAAGACCTCGGCATTGATCGTCAATACCAGCCGCGCCGAGCTGATCGCGCCGGGGGCGCTGGAAGCCGCCTTGCGCGCCGGCCGCCCCGGCTACGCGGCTATCGATACCTTCGAATCCGAACCCATCCTGGGCGCGGACCATCCGCTGCTGGGCATGGACAACGCCCTGTGCACACCGCACCTGGGCTTTGTCGAAAAAGACAATTACGAAGCCTACTTCGGCACGGCGTTCGACAACATCAATGCATTCTGCGCGGGCGCGCCCACGAATCTGGTGAATCCGGAGGTGCTGGCCCGGGGCGCTGCCACGGCCGGGCGCGGATGAATCGCCCCGGCCCGCACGGGCCGGATGCTTAAAAACGGTAACTGAAACAACGGGGATCGCGGGAAGGCCGGGCCACGCCCGGCCTTCTTCGGCTGGCGCTTCCTACAATACCGCGTGCGCCTTGACGTAGGCCTTCACTGCCTGTGCATCGCAGTCCATGATCTGCACCCGCTGCGGCAGCGACTCCAGGTCCGCCATCCCGGACGGCGGCGGCACCGGCCGGCCAAGGGCTTCCTGGATGGTGTCGGAGAACTTCGCCGGCAACGCCGTTTCCAGCACCAGCATCGGCACACCGGTTTCCATGTAGGCACGCGCGACCTTCACGCCATCGGCGGTGTGAGGATCGATCAGCACGCCGCTGTCGTCATACGTCGACCGGATGGTCGCCAGGCGATCCGCATGCGTGCTGACCCCGCCGACAAAACCGTACTCGGACGTGAACGAACCGCGCATCGCCGACAGGTCGAACTGCCCGGTTTCCGCCAGTTCGCGCCACAAAGCCTTCACCCGCGCCGCGTCGCCCCCGACCAGATCGTAGACGAAACGCTCGAAGTTGGACGCGCGCGAAATATCCATGGACGGACTGGACGTGGCGTAGGTATCCACGGCCGAGCGCGGCCGGTAGATCCCCGTGCGCAGGAATTCCTCCAGCACGTTGTTCTCGTTGGTGGCCAGTACCAGGCGGCGCACCGGCAAGCCCATGCGGCGGGCGATATGACCGGCCAGGATATTGCCGAAATTGCCCGATGGCACGGCGAAAGACACCTGCTGGTCGGCGCGCGTCGTCGCGCGCAGCCAGCCGTGGATGTAATACACCACCTGGGCGGCGATACGCGCCCAGTTAATCGAATTGACCGCGCCCAGCCGGCAGGCCGCCTTGAATTCCAGGTCGCCAGCCAGCAGCTTGACGATGTCCTGGCAATCGTCGAAGACGCCGCGCACGGCGATGTTGTGGATGTTCGCATCCTGCAGCGAGTACATCTGCGCACGCTGGAAGGGACTCATGCGGCCGTGGGGCGACAGCATGAATACCGCCACGCCCTTCTTGCCGCGCAGCGCGTACTCCGCCGCCGACCCCGTGTCGCCCGAGGTCGCGCCCAGGATGTTCAGCGTCGTTCCACGCTTGGCCAGCACGTATTCGAAGACCTGGCCCAGGAACTGCATGGCCATGTCCTTGAACGCCAGCGTCGGCCCGTCGGACAGGCCCAGCAGGCTCATTCCATCCGTCAGCGGCCGCAGCGGCACGATATCCTCGCTGCCGAATATCTGTTCCGTATAGGCCGCGCGCGTCAGGCGGTGCAGGTCGTCCGCGGGAATGTCGTCGGCGAACAGGCGCAAGACCTCGAACGCCAGATCGGCATACGGCAGGCCGCGCCACGCGGCCAGCGTATCGGCCGACAGGCGCGGCAGGACCTCGGGAACGGCCAGGCCGCCGTCGGGCGCCAGGCCTTCCAGCAGGATGTCGGAAAAATTCTGCGGCGCCATGCCGCCACGGGTGGAAACGTATTTCATGACAGGGACTCCATGCGGATGCGGGTGACCCGCGAACGCACGAAAGGCAGGCCTTCGATGCGGCCGATAGCCGTGCTGACATCGCCTTCGACGGCCTGGTGCGTCAGGAAAATGATGTCGGCGCCGCCGATATGCGAGGGCTGCTGGATCATGGAGCCGATGGAGATCCGGTGTTCCGCCAGGACACGCGCGATATCCGCCAGCACGCCAGGCTGGTCATCGACCCGCAGGCGCAGGTAGAAAGACGTCGATACTTTATCGATCGACAGGATGGGCGTGTCCGACATTGCGTCCGGCTGGAACGCCAGGTGCGGCACGCGATTGCCCGGATCGGCCGTGTGCAGGCGCGTGACGTCCACCAGATCGGCCACCACGGCCGATGCGGTGGGCTCCTCGCCGGCGCCCTGCCCGTAGTACAAGGTGGGACCCACCGCATCGCCGCGCACCATCACGGCGTTCATGGGGCCTTCCACGTTCGCCAGCAGGCGCTCGGCCGGGATCAGCGCCGGATGCACCCGCAATTCGATGCCATCCGGGCGGCGACGCGTCATACCCAGCAGCTTGATGCGATAGCCCAGCCGCTCGGCATGCGCGATATCTTCCTGCGCCAGCGCGGAGATCCCTTCCACATAGGCCTTGTCGAACTGCACCGGCACGCCGAACGCCAGCGACGCCAGCAGCGTCAGCTTATGCGCGGCATCGATGCCCTCGATATCGAAAGTGGGGTCGGCCTCGGCATAGCCCAGGCGCTGCGCCTCGGCCAGGACTTCCGCGAAAGGCTGCCCGCGCGTGCGCATTTCGGACAGGATGAAATTCGTGGTGCCGTTGATGATGCCGGCCACCCATTCGATGCGGTTGGCGGTCAGCCCCTCGCGGATCGCCTTGATGATGGGAATGCCGCCGGCCACCGCGGCCTCGAACGCCACCATGACCCCGCGCGCGGAGGCGGCCGCGAAAATCTCGTTGCCATGCTTGGCCAGCAGCGCCTTGTTGGCCGTGACCACATGCTTGCCCTCGGCGATGGCTTGCAGCACCAGTTCGCGGGCCAGCGTATCGCCGCCGATCAGCTCGACGACGATGTCGATATCCGGATTGCGCACGACTTCGTAGGGGTCGGTCGTGACCACCGCCGCGTCGCCGACGCGGCTGGCCGCCTTGGCGGCATCGCGCACGGCGATATGGCTGACTTCGATGCGGCGCCCCGCGCGCCGTGCGATTTCTTCGGCGTTGCGCGACAGGACCGTGAAGGTTCCGCCACCCACCACACCCAGGCCCAGCAGGCCTACCTTCATGGGATTCATTTCAGCAATCCGTCCTTGCGGAACATTTCCTTGATGCCGCGCACAGCCTGGCGGGTGCGCTGCTCGTTCTCGATGAGCGCGAAGCGCACATAGTCGTCACCGTATTCGCCGAAGCCGATCCCGGGGGACACGGCGACCTTGGCGTCGGCCAGCAGGCGCTTGGAGAATTCCAGCGATCCCAGGGCCTTGTAGGGCTCCGGAATCTGCGCCCAGATATACATGGAGGCCTTGGGGATTTCCACATTCCAGCCGGCCTCGTGCAGGCCCCGGGCGAGTACGTCGCGCCGGCTGCGGTACTGTTCCACGACCTGCTTGACGCAGTCCTGCGGGCCGTCCAGGGCGGCGATCGACGCCACCTGGATGGGCGTGAACGTCCCGTAGTCGTGATAGCTCTTGATGCGCGCCAGCGCGTGCACCAGTTCCCGGTTGCCCACCATGAAGCCGATCCGCCAGCCCGCCATGTTGTAGCTCTTGCTCATGGTGAAGAATTCCACCGCCACATCGCGCGCGCCCGGCACCTGCATGATGGACGGCGCGACATAGCCGTCGAAACAGATATCCGCGTAGGCGAGGTCGTGCACCACCAGGATGTCGTGCTCCTTGGCCAGCGCGACCACGCGCTCGAAGAAGCCCAGGTCCACGCACTGGGCGGTGGGGTTGCTGGGGAAGCCCAGCACCATCATCTTGGGCTTGGGAATGGATTCGCGCACCGCGCGTTCGAGCTCTTCGAAGAAATCCACCCCGGGCGTCATCCGCACCGACCGGATATTGGCGCCGGCGATCACCGCGCCATAAATATGGATGGGGTAGCTGGGATTGGGCACCAGCACCGTGTCGCCCCGATCCAGGGTGGCCAGCATCAAGTGGGCCAGGCCTTCCTTCGACCCGATGGTGACGATCGCCTCGCTGTCCGGATCGATATCCACGGCATAGCGGCGCTGGTACCAGTCGGAAATCGCCTTGCGCAGCCTGGGAATTCCCTTGGATACGGAATAGCCGTGGGTGTCGGGACGGTTCGCCGCCTCGATGAGCTTGTCGACGATGTGGCGCGGCGTGGCGCCGTCAGGGTTGCCCATGGACATGTCGATGATGTCCTCCCCCCGCCGTCGCGCCGCCATTTTCAATTCGGCCGTGATATTGAAAACGTATGGCGGCAGGCGCTCGATGCGCGAGAAGTTCCTCATGACGGGAATCCTTGATGCGGGTGTGGAATTATGGGCTAACCCGATAATCTAGCCGATGGCGGGCAGGCCGGCAAATGACGGGGAAAATAGCGTTTTCCCCCGTGTTGGGCGCGCAACATGCCTGCATTGCGATGCGCTATCATCCGCACAACAAGCCGGAGTCCTTATTGAAGCTGCATACTGAGCCTGAGTCGGCCCTGAATACCGTGACCGCATACGGTGACGGATATATCGAAGTCAACCAGGTACGTTTTTCCCACGCGGTCGCGTTCGGCCCCGAAGGCGCCGTCGCCGAATGGCCGGTCAGGGCGGCAGACCAGATCACTTCCGCGCTCTTGCGCCAGGCCGCCGGCCTGCCCGAACCGGTTCGCGATCCGCTCGCCTTCCTGGACGAGCCCGATTCCGCGCCCGCCCTGCCCCCCAACGCTCCCGAAGTGCTGCTCATCGGCACGGGCGCCCGCCAGCGCTTCCTGCGCCCGGAGGTGCTGCGCCCGCTGCTGACGGCGGGCATCGGCATCGAGACCATGGATACCCAGGCGGCCGCGCGCACCTACAACATACTGATGTCGGAGGGGCGGCGCGTGGTCGTCGCCCTGATCCCCACCGGAGAATCCCAATAATGAAGCCGATCATAGGCAAACCGGCCCCTCTTTTCACCGCTGAAAGCACCATCGGGCCGATCAGCCTGGAACAATGCCGCGGCCGCGCGGTGGTTCTGTATTTCTATCCCAAGGACAACACGCCAGGCTGCACGACCGAAAGCCAGGATTTTCGCGACCTGCATGAAACCTTCCTGGGCGCGGGCTGCGTGGTGATCGGCATTTCGCGCGATTCCCTCAAATCCCACGAGAACTTCCGCTGCAAATACGAATTGCCCTTTCCCCTCATTACCGACCCGGACGAAACCGTATGCAATCTGTTCGGCGTCATCAAACAGAAGAATATGTATGGCAAGCAGGTGCGCGGTATTGAACGCAGCACCTTCCTGATCGATGCCTATGGCGTGCTGGTGCAGGAATGGCGCGGGGTCAAGGTTCCCGGTCACGCCAAGGAAGTCCTGCAGGCCGCCAAAAGTATCGGTTGACCGATTCCCGTAGTCCCCGTCAGGCGATTTTGCCGGCCCCCCAAGGAGAGTGACTCCATGCCGCTTCCCAAGTTGCCCACCCGTCCCGCCGCCATCCTGACCTTCCCTTCGGGCGAAGCCGCCCGCACGACCGCGCCCCGCGCGGCCAAATCGCAGGCGGACCAGCCGGAACCGGAACTCGTCCAGCCGCAGCTGACCGGTATCGCCGCCCCGCAGGCAGCCTCCCCCCGTAAAACCACGGCGCGCAAGGAATCCGGCCGCAAGGCGATGCCGGCCGAAGCGGCCGCCGTGGCGCCCGCCGCCCCGGGCCTGCGGCCATCGGTGCCCAGCCCCGTCCCCGCCGCCGCCCCGGCACCGACACGCAAGACCCGCGCACGCAGCGAAACGGGCGTGCGCAAGCTGTTCGTGCTGGACACCAATGTCCTTTTGCACGATCCCAGCTCGCTGTTCCGCTTCGAAGAGCACGACATCTTCCTGCCGATGATGACGCTGGAAGAGCTGGACCACCAGAAGAAAGGCATGTCGGAAGTCGCGCGCAACGCGCGCCAGGTCAGCCGTTCGCTGGACGCGCTGGTCAGCGACACCGTCAAGCTGGACGAAGGGCTGGCGCTGAATGCGCTGGGCAACAAGGACGCCAATGGGCGCCTGCTGCTGCAGACCACCGCCATTCACAGCACGCTGCCTTCCGACCTGCCCATGGGCAAGGCGGACAACCAGATACTGGGCGTGGTGCGCGCCCTGCAGGAAAAATACCCGCAGCGCGAAGTCGTGCTGGTGTCCAAGGACATCAACATGCGGCTGAAGGCCCGCGCGCTCGGCATGGCGGCCGAGGACTATTTCAACGACCAGGTACTGGAAGACTCCGACCTGCTCTACACCGGCGTGATGCAGTTGCCGGAAGACTTCTGGAACAAGCACGGCAAGGACGTCGAATCCTGGCAGCAGGGCGGCACCACCTTCTACCGCATCAGCGGGCCGCTGTGCGCGCAATTCGTGGTCAACCAGTTCGTTTATTTCGAAGGGCAGATGCCGCTTTACGCCCAGGTGCGTGAAGTGAACGGCAAGACGGCGGTGCTGGCCACGCTGCGCGACTACACGCATGGCAAGAACAATGTGTGGGGCATCACGGCGCGCAACCGCGAGCAGAATTTCGCCCTGAACCTGCTGATGAACCCGGAATGCGATTTCATCTCGCTGCTGGGCCAGGCCGGCACGGGCAAGACCCTGCTCGCCCTGGCCGCCGGCCTGACGCAGGTACTCGAAACCAAGCGCTATACCGAGATCATCATGACGCGGGTCACTGTGCCCGTGGGCGAAGACATCGGTTTCCTTCCCGGCACGGAAGAAGAAAAAATGCTGCCGTGGATGGGCGCGCTCGAGGACAACCTGGACGTGCTGAACATGGGCGACGGCGATGGCAACGGCGACTGGGGCCGGGCGGCCACGATGGATCTCATCCGCTCGCGCATCAAGGTGAAGTCGCTGAACTTCATGCGGGGTCGAACCTTCCTGAACAAATACCTGATCATCGACGAAGCGCAGAACCTGACGCCCAAGCAGATGAAGACCCTGGTCACCCGCGCCGGTCCGGGCACCAAGGTCATCTGCCTGGGCAATATCGCGCAGATCGATACGCCGTACCTGACGGAAGGCAGCTCGGGCCTGACCTATGTGGTCGACCGCTTCAAGGGCTGGCCGCATTCCGGCCACGTCACCCTGCAGCGGGGCGAACGCTCCAGGCTGGCCGACTACGCCGGCGACGTCCTGTAGGGAACCGCGTCAATGCTGCCCGTCGGCATCACCATGGGCGACGCGGCCGGCATCGGCCCGGAAATCGTCGTCCAGGCACTGGCCCAGGGCCTGGCCGCGCCGGCCATCGTCTATGGCGATGCCGGCGCGTTGCGGCGCGCCGCCGCGCTGCTCGGCGCACGCCTGGATATCGAGGAAATTCCCGATGCCGCCCGGGCGCAACCGCGCGCCGGCGTCATCCAGGTCGTGGCCTGCCATCCCGCCCTGCCCGCCACCCTGCCGCCGGGCCAGGTCAGCGCAGAGGCCGGACGCGCCGCATACGAGTATGTATGCGCGGCCATCGACGACGCCATGGCGGGCCGTATCCGCGCCATCGTCACCGCGCCGCTGAACAAGGCATCCATGCATGCGGCCGGCGTGGACTATCCGGGCCACACCGAGATCCTGGCCGAGCGCAGCGGCACGCGCGACTTCGCCATGATGCTGGCGAACCGCGAATTGCGTGTCCTGCTGGTCACCATCCACGTCGCGCTGTCCGACGTGTTTTCCGGCATCACCGTGGCGTCGGAGCTGCGGGCCATCCGCCTGGCCCACGCGGCCTGCCTGCAGATGGGCATTGCACGTCCCCGCATCGCGGTGGCCGGCCTGAACCCGCATGCGGGCGAGGACGGCAAATTCGGCCGCGAGGAAATCGATATCATCGCGCCGGCCATCCAGGCCGCTCGCCAGGAGGGCATGGATGCCAGCGGCCCGTGGCCCGGCGACACCATCTTCATGCGGGCCCGGCGCGGCGATTTCGACATTGTCGTGGCGCAATACCACGATCAGGGCCTGATCCCCGTCAAGTACCTGGGCGTCGAGGAAGGCGTCAACGTCACCGTCGGCTTGCCCTTCGTGCGTACCAGCGTCGACCATGGCACGGCCTTCGACATCGCGTGGCAGGGCGTTGCCGATCCCACCTCGCTGGTTGCCGCCTTCGACCTCGCGCTGGCGATGACCCCGGCGTGACAGCTGGTTGAAAGATTCGGCAAAACTCTCGGACTACAATAACCGCCGTTACACACTTCCCCTCACGGCCGGCTGGCGCCGCTCGCGCCCGGCATGACGGCCCTTCCGCTGCAGCCCCATGAATCGCTTGACTCGCTTCCTGCCAGACCGCTTCACGCTGTTTCTGGTCACCACCGTCATTATCGCCAGCCTGCTCCCCGCCCACGGCAAAGGCCTGCCGATCTTCAACGACATCACCGATATCGCCGTGGGGCTGCTGTTCTTCCTGCATGGCGCGCGCCTGTCGCGCGATGCCATCGTCGCAGGCATCACGCACTGGCGCCTGCACGGCCTGATATTCACGACAACGTTCGTCCTGTTCCCGCTCATCGGCCTGCTGCTCAAGCCGGTATTGACGCCCCTGGTAACGCCAGAGCTTTACCTGGGCATCATGTTCCTGTGCTGCCTGCCCGCCACCGTGCAATCGGCGATCGCCTTCACCTCGATGGCGCGCGGCAACGTACCGGCCGCGGTATGCAGCGCGTCGGCATCCAGCCTGCTGGGTATATTCATTACGCCCCTGGCCGTCGGCCTGGTCGTCGTGAACGCCAGCAACGCACCGGTGTCCCTGGATGCCATCGGCAAGATCATGCTGCAACTGCTGCTGCCTTTCGTGCTGGGCCAGATCCTGCGTCGCTGGATTGGTGGCTGGGTGCATAAGCGCAAGTCGCTGCTCAAGATCGTCGACCAGGGTTCGATCCTGCTGGTCGTATATACGGCTTTCTCGGAAGCGGTCAACGAAGGGCTGTGGCACAACACGCCCATCCCGGCGCTGCTGGGGCTTATCGTCGCCTGCGGCGTCATCCTGGCGGTCGCGCTCGGGGTGACCAGCCTGTTCGGCCGCGCGATGCACTTCAGTACGCCGGATCGCATCACGCTGATGTTCTGCGGCTCGAAGAAAAGCCTGGCCAGCGGCATCCCGATGGCCCAGGTGCTGTTCGCCGGCCATGCCGTCGGCGCCATCGTGCTGCCGCTGATGATGTTCCACCAGATACAGCTGATGGTGTGCGGCGTGCTGGCCGGCCGCTTCGCCAAGCGCCCCGCCGGCGACGGCCACGGTCACGGCGACGACTGATCGCACCCGGCGCCGGCCGGTATCCGGGCGCGCCGGTCGGCGGCGGCGTCGCGCGGATCCGGTCGCGCCAATAAGGCGGTGCCGTTGTAAAGATCCGGTCATCTCTCCGTAAAGTGGCTGACACGCGCCTGTAAATCGGCGGACATGCAGCCCATGCATGCTGGACCCTGCTCATTCCTTGTGGGCAATCTCAGGGTCCGCCAGCATGAATCGCACTACATACGCCTGCCTCCTGCGCGCCTGCGCCCCCGTCCTTGCGGCCCGTGCCCTGGCGCGCGGCCGGTCCGATGCGCTGCATGGCGCCGCGCTCTGGGAGCGCTTCGGCTTCGGCTACGCCCTGCCCCCCAGCGGCGTAGCGCCGGTCTGGATCCATGCGCTCAGCCTGGGTGAAACCCGCGCCGCGCAACCGCTGGTCCAGGCACTGCTCCAGCGCCGCTGGCCCGTCATCCTCACCCACACCACCGCTACCGGCCGGCGCGAAGGCGCCCGCCTGTTCGGCATGGCGATCGAATCGGGGCAGCTGCGCCAGGCCTGGCTGCCCTACGACACGCCGGGCGCCTGCCGGCGCTTCCTGGACGAGATCGCGCCCTCGTGCGGCATCCTGATCGAACGCGAAGTCTGGCCCACCATGATCCACGAAGCGGGCACGCGCGGCGTGCCGATGATCCTGGCCAGCGCGCGGCTGTCCGAGCGTTCCGCCCGGCGTGGCCGGTATGCGGGCCGCGTCCTGCGGGATGCCTATGCCGGGCTGGACCGCGTCCTGGCGCAAACCCAGCACGACGCGGCACGCCTGCGGGCCAGCGGCGCGCGTAACGTGCAGGTCTGCGGCAACATCAAATTCGACGTGGCGGTGCCGCTGGACCAGGCAGCGCTGGGCCGCACCTGGCGCCAGATGTGGCAACGCCCGGCAGTGATCGTCGCGAGCACGCACGACGGCGAGGAAGCCGCCTTTATCCAGGCCTACGCCGGCCGTGCCTGGTTCCGCGAAGGCCGCGACCTTCCATTGCTCGTCATCGTGCCTCGCCATCCCGAACGCTTCGACGCCGTAGCCGCGCAATTGGCGCATACGCGCCTGAACTGGACGCGCCGCACGGCCATCGACCTGCTGCGTCCGCTACCGGAGGGCCTGCAGGTCCTGCTCGGCGACAGCATGGGAGAACTGCCGGCCTACTATGCCGCGGCCGACGTTGCCATTGTGGCCGGTAGCTTCATCGCGACCGGTGGCCAGAACCTGATCGAACCCTGCGCCGTCGGCACCCCGGTCGTGGTGGGCCCGCACGCCAACAACTTCATGCAGTTCACGCGGGAAGCCATCGTCGCCGGCGCGGCCTTGCGCGCCCCGGATCCCTCGGCCGCCCTGGATATCGCCATCGAGCTGACGGCGAACGCCACGGCCCGCGCCGACATGGTCGCCGCGGGCCAGCGCTACGTTGCCTCCCATCGCGGCGCCGTCGAGCGAACCGTCCGCGAAGTCGCGCAACTGCTGGCGGAACGCCGCATCATCCCGGGCAAAGTGGGCGCCGTGGCAAGCAGCATTCCGGCGCTGCAGTTCCTTTTCTAGAAGCCGCCCTTATCGGTTCTTTGCCATCACCACTGATAGCGCGCCGTCGCCAGCACGGTGCGCGACGCCCCCCAGTAGCAGATCATGGGGCTGGTGCAGTACGCCAGGTATTGCTTATCGAACAGGTTGCTGGCATTCAGGGCAAGCCGCCAACGCCCCGTGTCGTAATGGACCGCCGCATCGACCAGCACGCGCGCCGGCAGCACGAGGTCGTTATCCGCCGAACCATAAGTCCGGCCGACATACCGGACGCCCGCCGCGAACCCCAGCCCATTCAACTCGCCGCCATGTATCGTGTAGTCGGCCCACGTCGACGCCATATGCTTCGGTATGCCGGTGGGGTGCTTGTCCTGCGTGGCGTTGTTCGCCTTGGTCACGACGTTATCCAGATACGCATATGAGGCGATCACGTTGAGCTCGCGCGTCAGCTCGGCATGGGCTTCCAGCTCCAGTCCGCGTGAACGGATCTCGCCCGACTGCACCGATGCCTGCGGATGATCGGGATCGGGATCCGGCGTCACGACGTTCGTCTGGCGCAGATCGAACACCGCCACCGTCGCATAGCTGCGCATCGTGTCCGGCTGGAACTTGATGCCCAGCTCATACTGTTTGCCGCGGGTCGGGATGAAAGGATCACCGCTCCAGTCCGTGCCGCTTTGCGGTTGGAAGGACGTCGAATAGCTGGCGTAGGGCGCGATGCCATTGTCGAACCTGTAGCTCAATCCCCCGCGCCATGTGAACGCATGATCGCCGGTCCGGCTGGAGACCATGCCGGCCCCCGTGATGGCGTTGTCCTGTACGTCGCGCGTGCTGGCATAGTCCTCGCGTCCGCCCAGGGTCAATACCCAGCGTTCCCAGCGCAGTTGCTCCTGCAAATAGGCGCCGACCTGCGCCAGGCGCGTGGTCTCGTCCACCGTTATCGGCACGCGCGGGTAGCCCGTGTAATCCGGCCTGAAGATATCGATGGGATAGTTGGACAGAAATTGCCCGCCGCGCCGGATGTCGTTCTGCAAGTACTGGTAGTCCAGTCCAGCCAGCACCGTATGCCGCACGGCCCCGGTGCCGAAATCGAACTGTGCCTGGTTGTCGATGGTGAATTGCGACAGGTGTTCGCGGTTGACGTTGGCCCACATATAGGCGCTGCGCTCGTCCGGCGCCAGCGGACTGGACAAGGAGGTCTGGTAGTAGTCGACGTCGTCGTGCAGATAGCGCACGTTCTGCCGTACCTGAAGCAGGTCGTTGAACCGGTGCTCCAGCAAGTAGCCGGCCGAATACTGCGTGCGCCGGAAACGATCGGTGTCCGGATTGCCAAGGTAGTCGCCGGGATGCAGCCTGCCGTTGGGATTCCAGCGCACCGTGCCGTAGGCCGGGACGGGGTTGAACAGTCCGCCCTCCGGGTCATACTGGTAACTGCCCAGGAATGTCAGGCGCGTGTCCCCGCTGGGCTGCCAGGTCAGCGCCGGCGCGATGCCGATGCGCTGTTCCTTCACATGGTCGGTCTGGGTATTGGCATCGCGGCCCAGCCCGGTCACGCGATAAAGCCATTTACCGTCCTGGTCCACCGGACCTCCGAGGTCGAAACCGAGCTGATAGCGCTGGTCGTTGCCGATGCCCATCTCGATGGAATGCAGTGGCTCGGCGGTGGGCCGCTTGGATACCATGTCGATCAGGCCGCCGGGACTGGCCTGCCCATACAGGACCGATGCCGGACCGCGCAGGACATCGATGCGCTCAAGGAAGTACGGATCGATGCGGGGATTGGCGAACCACGTCGTGCGGTTCAGCTTCATGCCGTCCAGATACGAGTCCGCGGCAAAGCCGCGTATGGTCAGTTGATCGAAGCGCAGATCGTTGTCCTGGCTATATACCGCGGGGACGTAGCGCAGCGCCTGGTCGACCGTCTGGGCCGCCTGGTCGTCCATCTGCTGCCGCGTCACCACCGAGACGGACTGCGGTGTCTCCACCAACGGCGTATCCGTCTTGCTGCCCGCGCTGCTGCGCCTGGCCACATAACCCGGCACCGGCCCGTCCGCCGTCTCGATCGCGTCGCCTGTCACGCTGACGACCGGCAACTGCCGGATCTCCTGCGATTGCGCCAGGACGGTATGGCTCCCCGCCAGTACAAGCGCGAAGGCGGATATCCGTGCGGGACGTGGAATGGGAGATACGGGCATACAGGAGCGGCTCCGCTGGGCGAGGCAAGGCGAAAAGGACGGGCTCCGTTCGCTTGCATCACGATAAGATGTCGTTAATCACAATCATTCGCATTTGACACGGTAAACTTCCCGTCTTGTGGTCAATTTCGTTCCCGCAAAGGCCAGGTTCAGACCGAAGCAGGAACTTCATCGATAAAGCTGCGGAAAATGGACAACATCTGGAGACGCCGATTCGCGCCGGGCTATCAACGGCTGAAGCGGCCGGTCATGGCCTACCAGTTCGACTACCCGCATGGCAGCCGGGAGATCTGGCACAGCCACGAACAGGGACAACTGGTGCACGCACTGCGGGGCGTAGTGCGCGTGCTCACGCCCCAGGGGGCATGGACGGTGGCGCCCACGGACGCCTTCTGGATCGCGCCCGGCGTGGACCATGAGCTGCATATGGTCGGCCACGTACCGCTGCGCGCCCTGCGCATCGAACCCGACACGGCGCCCTGGCTATGGACGGAGTGCCGCCATATCGCGGTCGGGCCCCTCCTCCGGGAGCTGATCCTGGCCATGCTGGACGACCCGCCGGAATATGCGCCGGACAGCAACGCCGCGCTATGCGTTCCCCTGTTGCTGCGCCAACTGCAACAGGCGCCCGCGCTGGAGCACGGCAAGCTGCCGCTGCCGCGCGACAAGCGGCTGTTGAAGGTGTGCGAACTTTTGATGGCGACGCCCGGCAGTGGCGCGACGATGGACGCGCTGGGCATGCAGGTGGGCGCCAGCATGCGGACGCTGGGCCGCTTGTTCAAACGCGAAACCGGGCTGACGTTCGGCCAATGGCGGCAGCAATTGCGGCTGGCCGAAGCGATATGCCAACTATCGCTGGGTACCCCGGTCGCCAGCGTGGCGCGCAATCTGGGCTACGCAACGCCGAACGCCTTCAGCACCATGTTCCATCGCGCGCTGGGAGCGCCACCGCAACGCTACGTGCGGCATGCCCACGCAGCGGGTCGCGGCGGGGACATCAATACTGAGGGCCGGCTGTGAAATTCAGGAAGCGGGTGCTCATGCCCTGGAAGGTCAGGCGCACGGTGCCGATCGGCCCGTTACGCTGCTTGCCGATAATGATCTCGGCCGTGCCCTTGTCCGGGGAGTCCGGGTTGTACACCTCGTCCCGGTAGATGAACAGGATCACGTCGGCGTCCTGCTCGATAGCGCCGGATTCGCGCAGGTCGCTCATCACCGGCCGCTTGTTGGGGCGCTGTTCCAGGCTGCGGTTCAACTGCGACAGCGCGATCAGCGGGCAGTTCAGCTCCTTGGCCAGGCCCTTGAGCGAGCGGCTGATTTCGGAGATTTCCGTGGCGCGGTTTTCCCCGCCGCCGCTGCCGGACATCAGCTGCAGGTAATCGATGATGATCAGTCCCAGCTGGCCGCACTGGCGCGCCAGCCGGCGCGTCCGCGCCCGCACTTCCATCGCGCTGAGCGCCGGCGTTTCGTCGATGTAGACCTGCGCGTCCTGCATCATCTGCACCGCATGGGTGACGCGCGGCCAATCCTCGGCAATCAGCTTTCCTGTCCGCATGCGGTGTTGGTCCAGCATGCCGACCGAACCGAGCATACGCATGGCCAGCTGCACCGCGCCCATTTCCATGGAGAACACTGCCACCGGCAAGCCCTGCTCGATGGCGACGTGCTCGCCGATGTTCATCGAGAACGAGGTCTTGCCCATGGACGGGCGCCCCGCGACGATCACCAGGTCGCCCGGCTGCAGGCCCGAAGTCATCTTGTCGAGATCGGTAAAACCGGTCGGCACCCCGGTAACGTCCGAATCGGTGTCGCGGTGGTAAAGCTCGTCGATGCGCTCCACCACCTGGGTCAGCAAGGGCTGGATTTCCTGGAAGCCGGCCGATCCTCGCGCGCCTTCCTGCGCGATCTTGAACACCTTGGATTCGGCCTCGTCCAGCAACTGGCGGGCTTCCTTGCCTTGCGGATTCAGGGCAGCCGCGGAGATTTCGTCGGCGATGGAAACCAGCTTGCGCAGGGTCGCGCGTTCGCGCACGATTTCCGCATACCGGCGGATGTTGGCCGCCGACGGCGTGTTGTGCGCCAGCGAGTTCAGATAGGCGATGCCGCCGACGTCGTCGGCCTTGCCCGCGCTGACCAGCGATTCGTGCACGGTAATGACGTCGGCGGGCCGCGCCAACCCCACCAGCCGGGCGATGTGCTGCCAGATCAGGCGATGGTCGTGACGATAGAAGTCTTCTTCCACCAGCACGTCGGCGATCCGGTCCCACGCCGCGTTATCCAGCAGCAGTCCACCCAGCACGGATTGCTCGGCCTCGATGGAATGCGGGGGCACCCGCAGGTAGTCGAGCGAGGTATCGGCGGAAGCGTTCATCGGTTCATTCATGGTCGCAACATATCGGCAACACGAAAAAATCCCTGGATGTCACGCGAACGTAGCCATCCTTGCAGCGGCCGTAGCGGCCAGGCCGCGCCGCGCAGGAAACGGCCCAGGCGCAACAGGCGGACGCGCACGTCGGGATCCGGATTGGCTTCGAAGTAAGTCGTCAGCATAACCTGACCGAGCCGGGGCATGATTGCAGCTGGCAGATTGCGCATGGACAGCATCGAGGCCAACATCTGGAACAGGTCATAGGCCTGGCCCAGGGGGCGGGACAAGGCCTCGCCGATGTTTTCCTCGAAATCGATACGCCACATCTCCTTGCCGCGGATGGTCAGATTGCGGATCTGCGCGCCGCCGTGGCAAAAACCCTGCTTGTGGAATTCCGCCAGGTCGCGGCCGGCCTGCGCCGCAAGCGCGATACGCGCCTCGTCGGTGCCATGGCGAAGCAAGGCGTTCAGGTCGGTCCCCACGTGTTCCAGGACCAGCAATCCGGGCTCTTCCCACCAGATGTCCGGCACCCGGCAATTCGCCGCGCGCAGGCGCCGCAGCCGTTCGGCCTCGTAGTCCAGGCCATTGCGCAGCAGGACGCGGGGATTGGGAAATTCTCCCAGGACCAGCTTGCAGCCCAGGGCCAGCAATGCGGCCCGGATATAGCGCAGGACGTAACTGAGGGCGCCACGCACGCCGGGACGGCGGTACTTGACCACGCACCATACGCCATCGATCCTGACCTCGTCGACGGACGGCAGGGTCGTCTGCTTGGCCCGCACCAGCCAATCATGCAGGCCGGCAGGCGGGGAATCGTGTTCAGGCGGCGAACTCAAACGCGGGCCTTGATAAAAGTGAAGGTACAAAAAAGAAGCCGGCACCAGGCCGGCTTCCTTTGCCGCATGCGGGCCAGCGGCGTACGCACAGAGGCCCGCTGGCGCGAGGGGTCTTAGGCGATTTCGCCTTCGACCACGACGGTGACTTCCACCAACACATCCGCGTGCAGGCTGATCTGGATCGGGTATTCGCCGATGGCCTTCAGCGGACCGGAGGGCAGGCGCACGTTGGCCTTCTCCACCGAGTCGTAGCCAGCCTTGTGCAGGGCAGCGACGATGTCGCCGCTGGTCACGGAGCCGAACAGGCGGCCGTCGACACCGGCCTTCTGCTGGATCTTGACCTGCTGGCCATTCAGGCGGTCAGCCACGGTTTGCGCGGCGGCCAGCTTTTCGGCCTGCACCTTTTCGAGCTCGGCGCGGCGCGCTTCGAACGCTTCCAGCACCTTGGGCGTGACGCGTTGCGCCTTCTTCTGGGGAATCAGCCAATTGCGGGCGAAACCGTCACGGACACGGACTTTGTCGCCCAGGTTGCCCTTGCCGGGGACTTTTTCGAGCAGGATCACTTCCATCGCGATCTCCGGATCAATTGTGGTTATCGGTGTACGGCAACAGCGCCAGGAAGCGCGCGCGCTTGATGGCGGTGTCGAGCTGACGCTGGTAATGCGCCTTCGTGCCGGTCAGGCGAGCCGGAATGATCTTGCCGTTTTCCTGGATGAAGTCGCGCAGCGTGTCCAGATCCTTGTAGTCGATCTCTTCCACGCCAGCCGCCGTGAAGCGGCAGAACTTGCGGCGCTTGAACAGCGGATTCTGCTGCGTGAACTTGCGTTTTTCCTTGCGCTTGCCAAAGAAAGCCATGATGTGCCTCTTGATTTCGTGTGGGTCGTGGACCCGTAATCCTTACCTATGCAGGCGTTCCCTGCCCCATCGTTCCTGCCCGGTGTCCAGGCGGCCCATCAGGCCACCAGTGGATCCCCGCCGGTCGACAACCTGGTCGCGCGCTGCACATGCAGCTTCAGCTTGACCGCCCCCTGGCGAACCGGAGCCAGAAAGCCTTGCACCTGCAGCGACGTACCCAGCTGGATATCCGCCAGCATCAGCGCCAGGTCGCCCATCAGGACCGCCTGTATCGTCAGTTCGACGCGGCGCGGGTGGCCAGCCTCGATCACTTCCGACACATGTTCCAGCAACATCTCCAGCACGGGAATCCCGGCGGGAGTGTGCCGCAGCGGCTCTCTTTCAAGAACCTGGGCGCTTAACGCTGTTTCGTTCATCGCTTGCCGGCCGAGCCGGGTTGCCGGTGTCGTGGGCGGAACGTCCTGCCCTCGAAAACCGTTTTATTCAGCAGCCTGGGGGACAACCGCTTCCGCGGACGCCTTGCGGGCTTCTTCGCGCTCGACCGACTTCATCATGATCGAGGCACCGGTCTGGGCCTTCTTGGTCTTGATGACCAGATGGCGCAGGACGGCATCGTTGTAGCGGAAGGAATGCTCCAGCTCGTCCAGCGTGGACTGATTGCATTCGATGTTCAGGCACACATAGTGGGCCTTGACCAGCTTCTGGATGGGATAAGCCAGTTGACGGCGGCCCCAGTCTTCCAGACGGTGCACGGTACCGCCCTGGCCGGTAACCAGCGACTGATACCGTTCGACCATGGCGGGCACTTGCTCGCTCTGGTCGGGATGAACGATGAACACTACTTCGTAGTGACGCATGGGTAAAACTCCTGGTGGATGTCCCGCGCCGCGCGGAAATGGGCGAACTGCGCCCAACCGCCGCCCCGGCCCGGGGGGCAGCCCGCCGCCCAATGTGGACAGTCGAGCAGGAAAGCCCTCGATTATCGCCGGAATCGAGTGATTGTGCAACCGCACAAACTCCCGTCGCGTTCGCACAACGGGACCGCCCTTGCGGGGCGGGCAAGGCGAGCCGGCGTACCGGCGGCCCGCCGGCACCCTTGCGGACGGGGAAATGCGGCGGGAATCGCCGCGCCGACCGCGCCGGCCACGCCGGCAGGGTCGCCGGCCTTACGGTCAGGCCGCGGCCGGGCCTTCGCCTTCCACCACCGCGTAGGCGGAATGGTTGTGGATGGACTCGAAGTTTTCGGCTTCCACGCGGTAACGGGCCACGCCGGGACGCACGGACAGACGTGCCGCCACGTCGCGAACGAGATCTTCGACGAACTTCGGATTGTCGTAGGCGCGTTCCGTGACGAACTTTTCGTCCGGACGCTTGAGCAGGCCCCAGACTTCGCAGGAACCTTCGTCCTCGATCAGCCGGATGAGGGCGTCGACGCCCACTTCATCGTCGATCAGCGCCGCCACGGTCACGTGGGAGCGCTGGTTATGGGCGCCGTATTCCGAAATCGCCTTGGAACAGGGGCACAGGCTGGTCAGCGGCACCTGCACGATCAATTCGAATTCGACCTCTTCCCCGGCGGCACGGGCGACCCACTGGATCTCGTAGTCCATCAGGCTCTGCACCCCGGAAACGGGCGCGGACTTGTTGATGAAATACGGAAAGGCCGCCGTGATATCGCCACGCTCGGCATGCAGCAAGGGCAACATTTCCCGCGCCATCACCCGGAACAAGGCCGGCGTCATGGGCGTGCTGCGATACTTTTCCAGCAGCGCGACGAAGCGGGACATGTGAGTGCCCTTCTCTTCGGCGGGCAACGCCACCGTCAAGGTCCAGTTGGCGACCGTTGCCATGGCGCCGCCGTCCGCGGCCTGAACCAGCATGGGATGGCGCACGCCACGTATCCCGACGCGCTGGATAGGAATATGCCGCGTATCGGCCGAACTCTGGATGTCCGGCATGACGAGGGCGGGGTCGATGGGGGAATTCATAGTTCTGGCCTGTGACAAACGTGCTTCCGGAGCACCGTCTCGAGTGTCGATGGACGAGCATTATCGCCCAACACGACGCGCGGGCCCGGGAAAACCCTTTTCCCGACAGGTTTCCGGGCGTTCCGGCCGGGCTTTATCCGTGATTTACCTTGGGCAGCGGCCGAGCCAGCAACGTGCCGAAACGCGACCGCACGGCGGCCTCGATACCCGCGGCATCCAGGCCCACCCCGGCCAGCAGGGCTTGTTGCTCCCCGTGGTCGATGAAGCGATCCGGCAGGCCCAGCTGCAATACGGGCATGGCGATACCGGCGGCATTCAAGGCTTCGCAGACGGCGCTGCCCGCGCCGCCCATGATGGCGCCTTCCTCGATGGTCACCAGGGCATCGTGGCTCGAGGCCAGCTCGTGGACCAGCGCCTCGTCCAGCGGTTTGACGAAGCGCATATCCGCCACCGTCGCGTCCAGCGCTTCGGCCGCCTTCTGCGCCGCCGGCAGCAGGGTGCCGAAGCACAGGATGGCGATCCTGGCGCCATGGCGCCGCACGATGCCCTTGCCCAGCGGCACTTCGTCCAGGCCGGCAGGCACCGCCGCGCCACGGCCGCCGCCGCGCGGGTAGCGCACCGAGGCGGGGCCGGCGTGGCGATAACAGGTGGTCAGCAGCAGGCGGGCCTCGGCCTCGTCCGAAGGCGTGGCCACGACCATATTGGGAACGCAGCGCAGAAAAGCGATGTCGTAATTGCCGGCGTGGGTGGCGCCATCCGCCCCTACCAGGCCAGCCCGGTCCAGCGCGAAGGTCACGTCCAGGTTCTGCAGCGCGACGTCATGGATGAACTGGTCGTAGCCGCGCTGCATGAAGGTCGAATAAATCGCCACCACCGGCTTCTGTCCCTCGCAGGCCAGTCCGGCGGCGAAGGTGACGGCATGCTGCTCGGCAATACCGACATCGAAGTAGCGCGACGGGAAACGGCGCTCGAATTCCACCAGCCCGCTGCCCTCGCGCATGGCGGGCGTGATGCCCACCAGGCGCTCATCCTGTTCCGCCATATCGCACAGCCATTGGCCGAAGACCTGGGTAAAGGTCATCTTGGCTGGCGACTTGGCCGGCACGATGCCGACCGCGGGATCGAACTTGCCGGGACCGTGATACAGCACGGGGTCGGCCTCGGCCAGCTTGTAGCCCTGGCCCTTGCGCGTCACGACGTGCAGGAATTGCAAGCCCTGAAGCGCTTTCAGGTTCTGCAGGGTCGGCACCAGCGCGTCGAGGTCGTGCCCATCGATCGGCCCCACGTAGTTGAACCCGAATTCCTCGAAGAGCGTCGCGGGCGTGACCATGCCCTTGGCATGCTCCTCGATGCGCCGGGCCAGTTCCAGTACCGGCGGCACGTGCTGCAGCACGGCCTTGCCGACATTCTTGGCGGCCGCGTAGAAGCGGCCGGACATCAGGCGGGCCAGGTAGCGATTCAATGCCCCGACCGGTGGCGAGATCGACATGTCGTTGTCGTTCAGGATCACCAGCAGGTTGATGCCGGGCGTGACGCCCGCGTTGTTCATGGCCTCGAAGGCCATGCCCGCCGACATGGCGCCGTCGCCGATCACGGCGATGTGCTGGCGCGATACGCCGGCGTTGCGCGATGCCACCGCCATGCCCAGGGCCGCCGAAATGGAGGTGGAGGAATGGGCGGTGCCGAAGGCGTCGTATTCGGATTCGCAACGGCGCGGGAAACCGGAGATACCGCCGGCCTGGCGCAAATGGGCCATGCCCTCGCGCCGGCCGGTGAGGATCTTGTGCGGATAGGACTGGTGCCCCACATCCCAGACCACGCGGTCGTGCGGCGTGTCGAACACATAGTGCAGCGCCAACGTAAGCTCCACCGTGCCCAGATTGGACGACAGATGTCCGCCGGTGCGGGAAACCGAGGCCAGAATGAAGGCGCGCAGCTCGTCGGCGAGCTTTTTCAGCGCGCGGCGGTCCAGTCGCTTCAGATCCGCGGGGCTATCGATGGTTTCCAGTAATTCAGTGGTCATGCTTTCCGCAACCAAGGGCGAGGCCGATCACGCCGGGGCGTGCATCAACGGTCCCGCAATACGATGAAATCGGCCAGTTCCGCCAGCCGCGCGCGTCCTTCGCCCAATGGGGTCAGGGCCTGCAGGGCGGCTTGCCGCAAGTCTTGCGCCAAGGCGCGCGCCTGCTCCAGGCCCATCAGTGAAACATAGGTCGGCTTGTTGTCCGCGGCGTCCTTGCCCGCGGTCTTGCCCAGCCTGCCCGAGTCCGCCGTGACGTCCAGGATATCGTCAACTACCTGGAAGGCCAGGCCCATGGCCTGCGCGTAGTCGTCCAGGGCCTGGCGCGCGCTGGAGCTGGCCCCGGATACGATGCCGCCCAGCGCCACGCTGACGGCCAGCATGGCACCGGTCTTCATGCCATGCATGGTCTGCAATGCGTCGCGATCCAGCGCGCGGCCCACGCTTTCCAGATCGATGGCCTGCCCGCCGGCCATGCCAAGGCTGCCGGACGCGCGCGCCAGCGCCCGCGTCGCCTGCACGACCAGCGCAGGCGCGATCGGCATTTCGGAAAGCAGCTCGAAGGCCAGCGGCTGCAAGGCATCTCCCACCAGCATCGCGGTGGCCTCATCGTATTGCACGTGCGTGGTGGGGCGCCCGCGCCGCAGGGTGTCGTCGTCCATGCAGGGCAGATCGTCGTGCACCAACGAATACGCGTGTATCAGCTCCACCGCGGCCGCGGCGCGATCCAGCGAAGCTTCCACCGCGGCGGCATGACCGCTGATCGGGCAAGCCTGGCCGGCCGCATAGACAAGCGCGGCGCGCACGCGCTTGCCGCCGCCCAGCACGGCATAGCGCATGGCTTCATGCAGGCGCGCGGGCACGGCGTCCGCGGGAGGCAGCAGTTCATCCAGCGTCCGTTCAATATGCGCGGCGCGGTCCGACAGCCAGTCCTGGAAAGCGAGATGCGATTGCTTCATCCGTTCGATTCGTCATCCAGCGCGCCCGGATCCAGAGGGCGCAGCAGGTCGCCTTCGAGGACGCGTACCTGCTGTTCGGCCTGGGCCAGGCGCTCCTGGCAGATGCGCGTCAGCTCCACGCCGCGGCGATAGGCCGCGAGCGATTCCTCCAGCGGGAGCGAACCGTCTTCCATGGCGGAGACCAGTGCTTCGAGCTGGGCCAGGGCGGTTTCGAAATCCTGCGGCAGCGCGGACGCACCGCGGTTCATGGTCGCGTCCTGCGCGTCGGGGCGGTTGCTCGGCGTGGGGGAATCATCGCGCGGATCGGCTTGCGTTGGGGCCAAGCGTGTCTCCGGTAAGGCTGGCTTGTGGGTAATCCTGGGATTGTACGAGATCGCGGCCGCCGGGCCCCAGGGCATCCCCGATTGCGTTCCCGCCGGGCGCTTCTTATAGTCGTGCGCCTGGCGTTACATCGACCCGGCGGCCGGCAGCGCGTCGTTCGGGATCGCGGCGCGCCGACCGATGGGCAACACGTTGGCCGGGGCACGCCCGGCGTAGATAAAACAAAGGGGAATACCAATGCCTTCCTGGGGCAAAGTCATCGCCGCGGCCCTGCTGGCCGCCACCTGCACCGCCGTGCAGGCACAAACCTATCCGGCCCGGCCCATCAAGGTCGTGTCGCCCTTCCCCGCCGGAGGGGCCACCGATGTCCTGACGCGGCTGCTGGCCGAACGCATGGGCAAGGACCTGGGCGTCGCCATGGTGGTGGAAAACCGCGCGGGCGCCGGCACAAGCATCGGTGCGTCGTTCGTCCAGCGCGAGCCCGCCGACGGCTACACCATCCTCATGGCCACCAACTCCACGCTGGTGACGAATCGCTATCTCTACAAGGAACTGCCGTACGATCCGGACGGCTTCGACCCCATCGGCATGGTCGGCATCGGGCCGCTGGTGCTGCTGGCCAGCCCCAAGGCGCCGTTCAAAAACACGAAGGAGCTGGTCCAGTACGCGAGCCAGCATCCCGGCAAGGTCACCTTCGCCACCTTCGGTCCGGGCACCTCGTCGCACCTGGCCGCCGAAGAGTTCAAGAGCCTGACCGGGACGGACATGCTGCACGTTCCCTTCAAGGGCGCCACGCAGGCGCTGCCGGCCCTGATCGCCGGCGACGTGGACATCTTCTTCGACATGGTCGCGACCGGGATGCCGCAGGCCAACGCGGGCAAGGTCAACGTCTTCGGCATCACCAGTCCGCAACGCCTGGACACCGAGCCCAAGCTGGCCACCCTGGCCGAACAAGGCTATCCGAAGTTCGACATCACCGCCTGGTTCAGCTTCGTCGCCCCCCGGCATACGTCCCCGGAAGCCCTGGCCAAGCTGCGCGCCGCGCTGGCCGATGCGTTGAAGGACGAAACCGTCCGGAAAAAAATGCTGGATATGGGGATACAGCCCGCCTCGGGCACCCCGGAAGCATTGACCGCCCAGATCAAGGCCGAACAGCCGGTCGTCCAGAAACTCGTGCAGCAAGCCCACGTGGTTCTGCAGTAAAGAAGCACTGCGCGACCCCTCCCCAAGGGAGGGCCGCGCGCCCTCCGGGCGGCCGCGCGGGCGCGTGGGAATTAGCCCTCCTGTCGCTGCGCGACCCCTCCCCAAGGGAGGGCCGCGCGCCCTCCGGGCGGCCGCGCGGGCGCGCGGGAATTAGCCCTCCTGTCGCTACGCGACCCCTCCCCAAGGGAGGGCCGCGCGCCCTCCGGGCGGCCGCGCGGGCGCGCGGGAGTTAGCCCTCCTGTCGCTACGCGACCCCTCCCCAAGGGAGGCCCGCGCGCCCTCCGGACGGCCGCGCGGGCGCGTGGGAGTTAGCCCTCCTGTCGCTGCGCGACCCCTCCCCAAGGGAGGGCCACGCGCCCTCCGGACGGCCGCGCGGGCGCGTGGGAGTTAGCCCTCCTGTCGCTGCGCGACCCCTCCCCAAGGGAGGGCCACGCGCCCTCCGGGCGGCCGCGCGGGCGCGCTTGTAGCGCCTGGGGTACAATGCGGATGTAATTTTCGATCGGCCAGACCGATTTTTCTTCGCGCCAGAACGGATTCGTGCCGTCCTGGCTTTTTTATCCGGGCGGAGGGAATCATGACCGACATTGGTCGGATGGCGCAGTTCGTGCCAGCTCGCACCCAGCTACCCGTCAGCGCATACTTTGACGAAGCCCGCTTCAAGCGCGAGCAAGAACTCATTTTCAAACAATCCGCGCTCTACGTCGGCCACCGCAAAATGGTGCCGGAAGTCGGCGATTGGCGCACGCTGGTCCAGGAAAAAGGTGGACGTGCCCTTGTCCATACCCCCCAGGGGATAGAACTCATCTCAAATGTCTGCCGCCACCGCCAAGCCTTGATGCTGGGCGGCGTGGCGGGCAATGTCGCGGGCAATGCCAATACGGCCGGCAATCTCCGGGCCACGGGGGGCAATATCGTCTGCCCCCTGCACCGCTGGACCTACAGCGCCCAGGGCGAACTGCTGGGCGCTCCACAGTTCGACAGCACACCGTGCGCCAGGCTGGACCGCTTCCGCCTGCGTGACTGCCACGGCCTGTTGTTCGAAGGTCCGCGCGATCCGCTGCAGGACATCGGCGGCCTGTTCGCGCGACCGGAATTCGATTTCGGCGACTATGTGCTCGATCGCGTCCAGATCCACCAGTGCAACTACAACTGGAAGACCTTCATCGAGGTCTATCTGGAGGACTATCACGTCGGCCCCTTCCACCCCGGCCTGGGCCGCTTCGTTACCTGCGACGACCTCACCTGGGACTTCGGGTCCTGGCACAGCGTGCAGCGGGTCGGGGTGCACCAGGCCCTGGCCAATCCGGGCTCGGATGTCTACCGCGCCTGGCACGATCGGGTGCTGGACTTCCGCCAGGGCGAAACGCCGGACTTCGGTGCCATCTGGGCGACCTACTTCCCCACCCACATGATCGAGGTCTACCCGCATGTGCTGGTGCTGTCCACGCTGCATCCCCGCGGCCCGCAGGACACCTTGAACGTGGTGGAGTTTTATTACCCGGAGGAAATTGTCGCATTCGAACGCGAATTCGTCGAAGCACAACAAGCGGCGTACATGGAAACCGCCGTGGAAGACGACGAAATCGCCGAACGGATGGATGCCGGCCGCAAGGCGCTGCACGACCGCGGCGTCACCGAAGCCGGACCATACCAATCTCCGATGGAAGACGGCATGCAGCACTTCCATGAGTGGTACCGCCGCATCATGGCGGAAACCGACCCCCACCCCTGACGACACGCCACCCGGCAATCGGACAAACGGCGCCATGACTTCATGGCGCCGTTTGTTTACTTGCTTTGTTTTTTGCCGCCGGGCCGCCCCAAGGCAAAAAGCCCCCCGGGGCCGACTTGCCTCAGCCCTTTTCGCGTGGACGGGACGGATCGCTGATCCACTCGCTCCAGGATCCGGGATACAGACGCGATCCGCGCATGCCGGCGACCTCCATGGCGAACAGATTGGCCGACGCGGTAATGCCGGAGCCGCACTGGTGCACGATGGACGAAGGCGCGCGGTTACCCAGCACGGCCTGGAATTCCTGGCGCAGCTGGTCGGGCGACTTGAAGGAGCCGTCTTCTTTCAGATTGTCGGTGTACGGACGATTCAGCGCGCCGGGTATACGACCGGCCTCAGGATCGATGGGTTCTACTTCTCCGCGCCAGCGGGCCGCGGCGCGGGCGTCGACCACGGTGAAGGCATGGCTGCCCAGATTAGCCAAGACGGCGTCGGCGTCCACGGCCTCGACCAGCGGCGGACGCGGCGCGGCGGCGGCACCCGCGGCCGGCGCCGGCACGGCCCCGCTGGCCATGGGCAACCCCGCCGCCTTCCAAGCCTGCCAACCGCCATCCAACACCGCGACGCGGCCGTGGCCGATCCAGCGCAGCAGCCACCACAGGTGCGCCGCGAATTGGCCGCCGCTGGCGTCGTAGCCCACCACCAGGGTTTCCGGCCCCACGCCGTGTGCGGCCATCAGGCTGGCCAGGGCGGCGCGATCCGGCAGCGGATGACGGCCGTTGCGGCCGGTATGCGCGCCGGCCAGTTCGCGTTCGTTGTCCAGGAAATGCGCGCCCGCGATGTGCGATTCCTCGAACTGGCGTCGTCCCGCCGAAAAATCGCCCAGATCGTGGCGCACGTCGAATACGCGCACGTCGGCGTCATTCAGCCGGCTCGCCAATTGCGAGACGGACATCAAGCTCATCGAAGTCATGCCTGTTTCTCCCGGTTGGACGTCGCCGCTGTCCGCGATTCGCGCATCGTGCGCCAGATCGACATCAAGCCGGCGGCGATAATCAATCCCATGCCCAGCCACGCCATATCGTCCAGATGGTCGTGCCAGAACGCCATCCCAAGGATGGCGGCAAAAATGATGGTGGTGTACTGCAGCGCCGCCGTCAACAGGGCCGAGCCCAGCCCAAAGGCGCGCGTCACCGCCAACTGTCCGAACAGCCCCGACAGCCCGATGCCGCTTAACGCGGTGTAGCCAGCCAGATCGGTATCGCCCCAGCCCTCGGACGCCAGGCCGGCCACGCTGCTTACGCAAACGGCGCACGAAAAGAACAGGACGGTCCGCCATTCGGGTTCGCCGATGCGGCCGAGCTGGCGTATCTGCATCATGGCCACCGCGGCCGAGGCCCCCGAGGCCAGGCCCAGCAAGGCCGCCAGCCATTGGTCGTGGCCGATACTGGGACGCAGGACGGCGATAACGCCAAGAAACCCCAGCGCCACCGAGACAACCCGGACCACATCGCGCCGCGCGCCACCCCAGCCCAGCATCCAGGCGGCGATGAACAAGGGCGAGGTGTAGGTCAGGCTGGTGGCCGTCGCCAGCGGCAGATGCGACAAGGCGAAGAATCCCAACCACATCGAGCTGACGCCGGACAGATTGCGCCAAAAGTGAAGCTTCCAGCTGGTCGGGATGATGGACTGGCGTCCGGCACGGGCCCACACCAGCAGCAGGATCACGGAGGGCAGCCCGCGAAACAGCACGACCTGCGACAGCGACGAATTGTGTTCCGTGGCCAGCTTCACGCAGGAACCCATGATGGCGAACATAAGAGACGCCAACAACATCCAGAGAGCCTGCATGGAAAAAAGCGGCGGACCGTAGGGTTGATGGGAAGCGCTACTATACTCCGCGATGGCCCCTGCCCCGCGTCCATCCGCTTCGGCCATATTGTCCGCCGCAGCGGCCCGGCTCGCGCGCCTTGGAACCTGGACGCACCGGGGCCGTCAAAGCTACATCGCTCGCAAAGGGACCATAAAAACCATGAAACGTATCGTTTTGTTCGTGCTCACCAATCTGGCCGTCATGATCGTGCTATCGGCCACGCTGCGCATTCTGGGCGTCGACCGCTTTCTGACGGCGAACGGGCTGAACATCAATGCCCTGCTGATCTTTTCGCTGGTGGTGGGATTCACCGGCGCCATCATCTCGCTGCTGATCAGCAAGCCGATGGCCAAGTGGAGCACCGGCGCCCACGTCATCGACCCGAACGCGCCGCGCGACCAGCGCGAGGCCTGGCTGCTGGATACCGTACACCAGTTGGCCGACCGCGCCGGCATCGGCCGTCCGGAAGTCGCCATCTACGAAGGCGCCCCCAATGCATTCGCCACGGGCGCGTTCAAGAACGATTCGCTGGTGGCCGTCAGCACAGGTCTGCTGGAAAGCATGACGGAAGAAGAAGTGACGGCGGTCCTCGGACACGAAATCGCCCACATCGCCAACGGCGACATGGTGACGCTGACCCTGATCCAGGGCGTTGTGAATACCTTCGTGGTGTTCCTGGCGCGCGTCGTCGGCTATTTCGTCGACAAGGCGGTGTTCCGCAACGAACGCGGCGTGGGTGCCGGCTACTACATCACGGTCATCGTCTGCGAAATCCTGTTCGGCGTGGTCGCCACGATCATCGTTGCGTGGTTTTCGCGCCAGCGGGAATACCGCGCCGATGCCGGCTCGGCCCATTTGCTCAGTTCGCGCGACCCCATGATCCGGGCCCTGGCGCGGTTGGGTGGCCTGGAACCGGGCGCGCTGCCGAAATCCTTCGAGGCGGCCGGCATTACGGGCGGCGGCGCCATCAGCGCCCTGTTCGCCTCGCACCCGCCCATCCAGTCGCGCATCGCCGCCCTGCAACGCGTGCCGCTATAGCCATCGTCCGCGGCATGCGGACCGGGCCCGGTCGGCGTATTGACGCCAGGCGGCTTGCAAGGCCGACGGGCCCTAGCATTCGACGATGTTCACCGCCAGGCCGCCGCGCGCCGTTTCCTTGTACTTGATCTTCATGTCGGCGCCGGTTTCGCGCATGGTCTTGATGACGGAGTCCAGCGAGACGTAGTGATGGCCGTCGCCGCGCAAGGCCATGCGCGCGGCGTTCACCGCCTTGATCGATGCCATGGCATTGCGTTCGATACAGGGTATCTGCACCAATCCGCCCACCGGGTCGCAGGTCAGGCCCAGGTTGTGCTCCATGCCGATCTCGGCGGCGTTTTCCACCTGGGATACGCGCCCACCCAGCACGGCGGCCAGGGCACCGGCCGCCATCGAACAGGCCACGCCGACTTCGCCCTGGCAACCGACTTCGGCACCGGAAATCGAAGCATTGAATTTATAGAGCAAGCCGATCGCCGCGGCGGTCAGCAGGAAATCGTGCACGCCTTCGCGCGTGGCACCGGGAACAAAGCGATCGTAGTAATGCAGCACCGCCGGAATAATGCCGGCCGCGCCATTGGTGGGCGCCGTCACGACGCGACCGCCGGCGGCGTTTTCCTCGTTGACGGCAATGGCGTACAGGTTGACCCAGTCCATGACCGACAGCGGATCCGACAGCGTGCGCTCGGCGCGTTGGGTCAGGCTGCGATAGAGTTCGGGCGCGCGCCGGCGCACGCGCAGCGGACCTGGCAATTCGCCGTCCGCCGCCGGATTGTCGATGCCGCAACCGCGCGCCACGCAGCGCTGCATGACATCCCAGATACGGTCCAGGCCGGCGCGGACGTCGTCTTCGCTACGCCACGCGAGTTCGTTGCGCATCATCAGCTGGGCGACGCTCAGGCCCGATGAAGCGGCCATCTCGACGAGCTGGCGGCCGGTGCGGAAGGGAAACGGCAATTGGTCGTGCGCGGCGATGACCTGGCTATTCGGCGCCCCGGCGGTCACGACGAAGCCGCCGCCGACGGAAAGATAGCGTGCTTCGCGCAGGGAGGCGCCGGCGGCATCGAAGGCATGGAATTTCATGCCGTTCGGATGTTCCGCCATGGCTTCGCGGCGATAGAAAAGCAGATGCTCCTTTTCGACGAACGGCACGCGATGCTGGCCCAGCAAGGGCAATTCGCGGCTGGCGCGGACTGCCTGCAGCATGCCGCCGATGGCGGAGGGGTCGACGGTATCCGGCGCTTCTCCCATCAAGCCCAGCATGACGCCCTTGTCTGTTCCGTGGCCCTTGCCGGTGGCGCCCAGCGAGCCATACAGCTCCGCCCGAACGCTGGCTACCGAGGCCAGCAGGCCGTCACGCTGCAGGCCCTGGGCGAAGAGCAATGCCGCGCGCATGGGCCCCACCGTGTGGGAACTGGAAGGACCGATACCGATCTTGAACAGATCAAAGACAGAAACTGCCACGATGGCTCCCACAGACCAAGCGTCCGGAACCCCGCGTCCCGGCACACCGCTATGATAGCCGCGGTGCCGCGGCGGTATCGCGGGGCGGCAAGGAGCTACCGCAACATCGCATGAGAACGTTTTCAACGTCTCTGTCCCCAAGGCGGACAATCATGCGATCATTGCCTCTGGTCCGCGGCGCACCGCGGTCTTCCAACCCCTACCCCTGAATACGAACGTATGTCCGGAATCCTGACGCTGCTCGACTTTGCCGGCTATGTCGCCCTGCTGCTGTGGGGCGTCCACATGGTGCAGACGGGCGTGCAGCGGGCATTCGGCGCCGCGCTCGGGGCTGTGCTGGGCAGGGCGCTGGGCACGCGGTTGCGCGCCTTCGCCGCCGGGCTTGGCATCACCGCCGCCTTGCAAAGCAGTACCGCCACGGGACTGATGATTACCGGCTTCGCCGCCGGCGGTGTGGTCAGCCTGGTACCCGCGCTGTCCGCCATGCTGGGCGCCAATGTGGGCACGACGCTGATCGTTCAGGTCCTGTCCTTCGACCTGACGGCACTCGCTCCCATCCTGATCCTGTTCGGCGTGTGGATGTTCCGGCGCTACCCGCCGGGCCGCACGCGCGACCTGGGGCGCGTCTTCATCGGGCTGGGTTTGCTGCTGATTTCGCTGCATTCCCTGGTGGACTTGTTCGCGCCGTTCCAGACCGCACCGCTGCTGCGCATCGTGCTGCAGGCCCTGGCCACCCAGCCCGTCGCCGCGATGCTGATGGCCGCCGCCCTGACATGGGCGGCGCATTCCAGCGTGGCCGTGGTGGTGCTGCTGATGTCCATGGCCTCGCACGGCCTGGTCACGCCGGACGCGGCCTACGCCATGGTGCTGGGCGCCAACCTGGGCACGGCCATCAATCCCATGATCGAGGGCGTCACGGGCGACGACCCCGCCGCCCGCCGGCTACCGCTGGGCAACCTGCTGACCCGCGTCGTCGGCGTCGTGCTGGGCCTGCTGCTGCTGCCCTGGGTCGGCACGTGGATGAAAGCCTTGTCGGACGACCCGGCCCGCGCGGTCGCCAATTTCCATACCCTTTTCAATGCCGTCGTCGCGCTGGCCTTCCTGCCGCTGCTGGTGCCCTATGCCGCCTTGCTGACGCGCTGGCTGCCCAAGCGGATCGATCCGGACGATCCCGCGCGTCCCCAATACCTGGACGAATCGGCACACGACATCCCCGCGGTGGCACTGGGCAATGCCTCTCGCGAGGCCCTGCGCATGGCCGATATGCTGCAGACCCTGCTGGCTCTGGCGCGCGCCGGCTTCAAGCGCGACAACCGGCATCGGCTGCCCCAGGCCAAGCAACTGGACGCCGCGATGGACAAGCTGGAAACGGCGATCACGCTATACCTGGCCACGCTGGATCGCGAAAGCATGACCAGCGACGACGTCCAGCGCATGGAGGAAATCCTGGCCTTCGCCAGCAATATCGGCCACGCCGCCGACATCGTCCACGGCGGCCTGCTCAACCACGCGACGCGCCTGCGCAAGCTGGGATGGACGCTGGCGCCGGAACAGCGCGAACAGCTGGATGAATCGATGGGACATCTGCTGACCAACGAGCGGCGCGCGGCGGCGCTGTTCGTCAACGCCGATCTGCGGCAGGCGCGGGCCCTGGCCGGCGAAAAGGAAAGCTTCCGCGCCCTGGAGGTCCAGGCCGCGGAAGCCCACTTGCAGAAGATCAAATCCGGCCAGGTCGAGGAAGCGGAGATCGGCCAGATGTACCTGGACATCCTGCGCGATGTGAAGGGTGTGAACTCCTACCTGGTCGGGGCGGCAGCCTATCCGGTGCTGGCCAAAGAGGGCGAACTGCTGCCCAGCCGCCTGCGCGAATCGGCCAACTGACGCTTACTTCAGGTAGCGGGCGAACCAGTCGCGCATCTTCTGCCAGCCGTCCTTGGCATCCTGTTCGTTGTAGCTGGGACGATAGTCGGCCAGGAAGGCATGGCCGGAATCGGGATATACCACGAACCTGGACGCCTTCGCGTGCTCGTTGCCTTCGGCCAGGCGCGCTTTCATGGTCTCGACATCTTCCAGCGGGATGCTGGTGTCCTTGGCGCCGTACAGGCCCAGCACGGGGCCGTGCAGCTCCTTGGTCACGTCCACGGCGTTGCGCTTGATCAGCGGGCCATGGCCTTGCGTCAGCTTGCCGTACCAGGCCACGCCCGCCTTTACCTTGGGGCTGTAGGCCGTGTACATCCACGTAATGCGTCCGCCCCAGCAAAAGCCGGTGATACCGATGCGTTCGCCGTCGCCGCCATGCTGGGCGGCCCACGCCACGCTGGCGTCCAGGTCAGCCATGACCTGTTCGTCCGGCACCTTGGCGACGATATCCTGGATGAGCTTGGGAATGTCGGTATAGGTGGATGCATCGCCCTGGCGCTCGTACAAATTGACCGCGATGGCAAAGTAGCCTTCCTTGGCCAGGCGCCGGCACACGTCCTGGATATGCTCGTGTATGCCGAAGATTTCCTGCACCACGCAAACGATGGGCAGGTCGGTCTTGCCTTCCGGGGCGGCGTAGTAGGCGGGAATCGTGCCGTCCTTCACGGGCAAATCGATCAGGCCGTGCGTCAGGCCCTGCGGGCTGGTGTGAATGGCCGTGTTCTGGACGGTTCCTGCAGCGGGCGAAAAACTCATGGCGGTATCCTCACTCTTGGGGTTGGGCACGTGGAGCGGACATAACGCACGGCGCGCGCCGCCCGGCGCCTTCCGGGCGATTATGCCGCGCATTCCCTTAATGCGTGCTGGAAACCCCCAGGTCCCCGCGCCCTAGTGCGCCTGCTCCCAGTTCCTGCCCACGCCGACCTCCGCCACCAGCGGCACGCGCAAGGTCGCCACATCGCACATCAGGCCCGGCAGTTCGGCGCGCACCCGTTCCACTTCCGCGTCCGGTACTTCCAGTACCAGTTCGTCATGGACCTGCATGATCATGCGGGTCAGCATGCCCTCGGCCTCTATCCAGCGATGCACGGCAACCATGGCCATCTTGATCAGATCGGCCGCCGTTCCCTGCATGGGGGCATTGATAGCGGCACGCTCGGCCGCCTGCCGGCGCGGCCCGGAACCGCCGCGGATCTCCGGCAGCCACAGTCGCCGGCCGAATACCGTTTCCACGTACCCCTGCTCCCGCGCCAGCACGCGCGTGGATTCCATGTACTGCGCCACGCCGGGATAACGCGCGAAATAGCGGTCGATATACGCCTGCGCCGCGTCGCGCGTGATGCCCAGGTTGGAAGCCAGGCCGAATACGCCCATGCCGTAGATCAGGCCGAAGTTGATCGCCTTGGCGGCACGGCGCTGTTCGGCCGCGACCGCGTCCAGCGGCACGCCGAAGACCTCCGACGCGGTGGCGCGGTGGATGTCTTCTCCGGCGGCGAACGCCTGCTGCAGGTTCGCATCGTCCGAAACGTGCGCCATGATGCGCAGCTCGATCTGCGAATAGTCGGCCGACATCAGCACGCCGCGCTCGGCGATGAAGGCCTCGCGCACGCGGCGGCCGGCCGGTGTACGCACCGGGATGTTCTGCAGATTGGGATCCGATGACGCCAGCCGGCCCGTGATGACGGCGGCCTGCGCGTAGTGGGTATGCACCCGCCCCGTGGCCGGGTTGATCATGCGCGGCAACTTGTCCGTATACGTCGACTTCAGCTTGGACAGGCCGCGGTATTCCAGCAATACCTGCGGCAGCGGATAATCCTGGGCCAGCTTGCTCAGCACTTCCTCGTCGGTGGACGGCGCCCCGCTGGCCGTTTTGCGCACCACCGGGAACTGCATGCGGCCGAACAGGATCTCGCCCAGCTGCTTGGGCGAATTCAGGTTGAAGGGCTGCCCCGCGAGTTCGTAGGCACGCTGCTCCAGGGCCAGCATCTCTTGTCCCAGCGCGCTGCTTTGCCGCATCAGCGCCTCGGCGTCGACACGCACCCCGGTTCGCTCGATATCGGTGAGGACCTCCGAAACCTGCAGTTCCAGCTTGTAGATGCGTTCCAGGCCGGGGTCCGCGCTGACGCGCGGACGCAGCAGGCGATGCATGCGGATGGTGAAGTCGGCGTCCTCGGCCGCGTAGTGGCCGGCCCGCTCCACCGGCACTTCGTCGAAGCAAATCTGGTTGGCGCCCTTGCCGCACAGTTGCTCGTAGGTGATGCCGCTGCGGCCCAGCCAGCGCTGCGCCAGGTCGGCCAGGCTGACGCTGCGATGCGATTCCAGGACATAGGCCTGCAGCATCGTGTCTTCCGCGATGCCCGCCAGCCGTATGCCTTCGTTGCGCAGCACGTGCGCGTCGTATTTCGCGTTGTGCAGCAGCTTGGCCGCGGCCGGGTCTTCCAGCCATGCGCGCAGCCGTTGCAGCACTTCTTCCTTGGGCAGTTGCTCGCCGGCTTCCGGGCCGCGGTGCGCCACCGGGATGTAGCATGCGACACCGGGCTCGATGGAGAACGACAGGCCGACCAGGCGCGCCTGCATTTCGTCCAGCGAGGTGGTTTCCGTATCGAAGGCCACCAGCGGCGCGGCCCGCAGCTTTTCCAGCCACGCGTCGAAAGCGGCCCAATCGGTGATGATCTGGTAATCGACCTGCTCCGGCGCCTCCGGACGTTCGGGCGCGGCGCGGGCGTCGCCCGTCGGCACGCGTTCGGTTTCGCCGCTGGCCTCGCGCAGCCAGGTACGGAACCCGTAGCGTTCGTACAGCGCCAGCAGGGCTTCCTTGTCTTCTTCCAGCGGCACCAGGGCTTCCGGTCCGGCCATGGTCGGGCTCAGGTCGCAATCGCGCCGCACGGACAGCAGCTCGCGGGTCAAGGGAAAATGCGCCGCGGCCGACCGCAGGTTGGCACCGGCCACGCCCTTGATGTTTTCCGCCGCTTCCATCAGCTTGTCGATGGAACCGAACTCCGTCAGCCATTTGACGGCGGTCTTGGGGCCGACCTTATCGACGCCGGGCACGTTGTCCACCGCATCGCCGATCAACATCAGGTAGTCCACGATGCGTTCCGGGGGCACGCCGAATTTCTTGACGACGCCGGCGGGATCCAGTGTTTCTCCCGTCATCGTATTGACCAGCGTGACGTGGTCATCCACCAATTGGGCCAGGTCCTTGTCGCCTGTGGAGACGATGGTCTTGATGCCGTGCTCGGTCGCGATCCGCGCGAGCGTGCCTATGACGTCATCGGCTTCCACCCCCTCGATGGCGAAAACGGGCCAGCCCAGCGCCCGCACCACCTCGTGTATCGGCTCGATCTGCGCAGCGAGGTCTTCCGGCATGGGCGGCCGATGCGACTTGTATTCGGGATACAGGTCGTCACGGAACGTCTTGCCCCGGGCATCGAAAATGCACGCTGCATACTGCGCGTCATAGTCCTGCTTCAGCTTGCGAAGCATATTGACGACGCCGTACAACGCCCCCGTCGGTTCGCCCTGCGCGTTCCGCAAATCAGGCATGGCATGATAGGCGCGGTACAGATAGCTAGAACCGTCAACCAGCAACAGGGTTTTATTCATGATCAAGAAGGAAGATGGCAGGGAGACTCCCGCCGGCAAGCAAATACCGGTGATTATGTCAGAGATACTGACCGCGGCTGAGAAGCTGCGCGAGCTGGGTCCGGCCGTCAGCATTTTCGGCAGCGCGCGCGTCAGCCGGGAATCGCCGTATTACGCGCAGGCCGAGGCCTTGTCGGCCGCGTTGGCGCAAGCCGGCTTCGCCATCATCGCGGGCGGCGGGCCGGGCATCATGGAGGCCGCCAACAAGGGCGCATTCGAAACCGGCGGGACCAGCGTCGGGCTGAACATCGTGCTTCCGCACGAAGCCAACAATAACGAGTACCAGACCATCAGCCTGATGTTCGAATACTTCTATGCCCGCAAGGCCACGTTCTTCATGCACAGCTTCGCCTACGTGGCGTTGCCCGGCGGCTTCGGCACACTGGATGAGCTGTTCGAAGCGCTGACGCTGGTCCAGACTGGGAAGGTGCCGCCGGCGCCCATCGTGCTCATGGGCAAGGATTACTGGCACGGCGCGGTCGACTGGCTGGCCAAGACCGTATTGAGCAACGGCATGATAGGCGCGCACGATCTGGAGCTGTTCATCGTGGAAGACGATCCCAAGGTCGTCGTCAGCCGCATCATCGATTTCCATATGCGGTATCTGTCGCCCGAGCAATACGCGCCCTCCCTGCCCGCCTGACACGCACCGCCACATCGCGCGGCACCCCATCCCGGTGCACGAAAGCGCGATTTGGTGCATCTTGACGCACCTTTATGGTGCAAATGTTGGAAGATGCGTCGGTTTGGCAGCGGCGAACGCACCGGGGCGGCGCCGGCGCCCTCTTCAATGCCCTCCGGGACCAGGCCTCGGCCCGCCGCCGCACCCCGCGACACGGGGTACCCACGGCGCCCCCGCGGCACACGCTATGCGCCGCCCCAATATGGCACACATTTTGCGTAATGTTGCGCAACCACGACGGTCGCCCGCCTCAGGCGGCGCTGAACCGTCAGCCTGCCCACCGTTCCGTCTCGCTCTGGATATCCACTTCCCATGGACGCGCTCGCCCCCATCCTGGACATTCCCCACACCGGGGGATGGCTGGCGAGCCTGCGGCTGGGCCTAGTCCATCGGCAGGGACGCACAGTGCTCGCCCGGCGGCAGCACGTCGGCCCGCTCACCGTGCAGAAGCCCCTGTACCCGGAGGCCGGCGATGGCATCTGCCACCTGACACTGCTGCATCCGCCGGGCGGCCTGGCCAGCGGCGACACATTGCACCTGGACATCGAACTGGAGGCGGACGCGCACGCGGTCTTCACCACGCCGGGGGCCACCAAATGGTACAAGGCCAATCCGCTGCATCCGTCCCGCCAGACGCTGGACATCCGCGTCGGCGAGGGCGCGCGCCTCGATTGGCTGCCCCTGGAAAACATCTATTTCGACCACAGCCACGCCCACCAGCACATCGACATCCGCCTGGCCGCGGGCGCGACGGCATTGGGTTGGGATGCCGCGCTGCTGGGGCGCCAGGCCGCCGGCGAAACCTGGTCCGCCGGCCAGCTGCGGACGGATTTTCGCCTGATGGACGGCACAGGCCGCCTGCTGTGGACCGAGCGGCAACGCATGCGAGCGGATTCCGCGCTCAGGCAGGCGCCGCAAGGCCTGGCCGGCTTGCCCGCCTACGGAACGCTGTGGGCGGCCGGCGCGTCCTGCACGCCGGCGCTGGCGGAGACCCTGGCCCCCGACCTTCCCTTCCACGCCGATTTGCGCGCCGGCGTCACCAGCCCCACGCCCGGCGTCCTGCTCGTTCGCGCCGCGGGCGCCCATGTCGAACTGCTGCGCCATTTGTTCGCCGCCCTTTGGCTGCGGCTGCGCCCGCTGGTGCATGGCGTCCCCGGCCGTCCTCTCCGCCTCTGGGCGACCTGACATTCCCTGGATCCTTCAATGAAGCTGACCCCTCGCGAAAAAGACAAGCTCCTGATATTCACGGCCGCCCTGCTGGCCGAACGGCGCAAGGCACGCGGCCTGAAACTGAATTACCCGGAAGCCGTCGCCTACATCAGCGCCGCGCTGATGGAAGGCGCGCGCGATGGCCGTACCGTGGCCGACCTGATGGACTACGGCACCACGCTGCTGACACGCGAGGACGTCATGGAAGGCGTCCCGGAGATGATCCCGGACGTGCAGATCGAAGCGACTTTTCCCGACGGCACCAAGCTGGTCACCGTTCACCACCCCATCGTCTGACGCCCCAGCCGCATGACCTTCGCCCCACTGCCTGATAAACACTCCTTTGCCGATGGAGACCAGAAAATGAACCGCCCACGTATCGCGGCAATCGTCGCAAGCGCCACCCTGCTGTTTGGCGGCGCCGCCGCCGCGCATCCCTTGCAAGAGCACATTGCCGAGGCCGCGGGCATGGCGTCGAGCGCCATGGCCGGTCTGCTGCATCCCCTGACCGGCGCGGACCACCTTTGCGCCATGATCGCGGTCGGCTTATGGAGCGCCCTGACGGCGCGCCGCGTCTGGGTGGCACCGCTGTCCTTCGCCGCTGTCCTGCTGCTGGGCGCGCTGTTCGGCCTGGCGCGCGTACCCATGCCGGCGGTGGAGCCGATGATCGCCGCCTCGCTGCTGGTGCTGGGCCTGCTGGTAGCGGCGCGCGCCCGCCTGCCGGAGTGGGCGGGCGTCGCCATCGCTGCCCTGTTCGCTTTCTTCCACGGCCATGCGCATGGCTACGAACTGCCCGAAACCGCCAGCGCGGCAGCCTATATCGCCGGCTTCATGGCGGCCACGATCGGACTGCATTGCGCGGGCATCGCCACGGGTGTGGCGATGCGCCGGGCGCATGCCTGGCTGCCTCGCATCGCCGGCCTGGGCGTGGCCCTGTACGGCGTCGTGCTGCTGGCCGCCTGAACAAGGAAACCACAATGATTCCCGGCGAACTGCTGGTGGACGACGGCGAGATCGAACTCAACGCCGGGCGCGCCACGATCACCGTCACGGTGGCCAACTCCGGCGACCGGCCCATCCAGGTCGGCTCGCATTTCCACTTCTACGAAGTCAACGACGCGCTGCTTTTCGACCGCGAGGCAGCGCGCGGCTATCGCCTGAACATCACGGCCGGCACCGCCGTCCGTTTCGAACCGGGGCAGACCCGCACCGTGGAACTGGTGGCCCTGGCGGGCGACCGCACGGTCTATGGCTTTGCGGGCCGCGTGATGGGCAAGCTGTGAGGGCCGCGGCGGAAATCGACATGATCAACATCACCCCGGCGGACAACGCCACGGGAGCATTCGCATGAGCCTGAAAATCGGCCGCCGCGCCTACGCGGAAATGTTCGGCCCCACCACCGGCGATCGCATCCGGCTGGCGGACACCGAGCTTCTCATCGAGATCGAACGCGACTACACCGTCTATGGCGAGGAAGTGAAATTCGGCGGCGGCAAGGTCATTCGCGACGGCATGGGGCAGTCCCAGCGTGTCGGCGCCGAGGTGGCCGATACCGTCATCACCAACGCCGTCATCCTCGACCATTGGGGCATCGTCAAGGCCGATATCGCCTTGAAGAACGGCCGCATCCAGGCCATCGGCAAGGCCGGCAATCCCGACATCCAGCCGGGAGTGACGATCGTCATCGGCGCCGGCACCGAGATCATCGCCGGCGAAGGAAAGATCGTCACGGCGGGCGGCATCGACTCGCATATCCACTTCATTTGCCCGCAATTGATCGACGAGGCGCTATCCGCGGGGCTGACGACGCTGGTGGGTGGCGGCACCGGCCCGGCCGCCGGCACCTCGGCCACCACCTGCACGCCCGGCGCATGGCATATCGAAACCATGCTGGCCGCCGCGGACGGCTGGCCCATCAACATCGGGCTGCTCGGCAAGGGCAACGCCAGCCAGCCCGCGCCGCTGATGGAGCAGATAGACGCCGGAGCCGTGGGTTTGAAGCTGCACGAGGACTGGGGCAGCACGCCGGCCGCCATCGATTGCTGCCTGGACGTGGCCGAGCGCACCGATACGCAGGTGGCCATCCATACCGACACGCTGAACGAAAGCGGCTTCCTGGAAAGCACGGTCGCGGCCTTCAAGGACCGCACCATCCACACCTACCATACGGAAGGGGCCGGCGGCGGCCATGCACCGGACATCCTGAAGGTGGCCGGCCTGCCCAACGTGCTGCCTTCGTCCACCAATCCCACGCGCCCGTACACCGTCAACACGGTCGACGAACACCTGGACATGTTGATGGTGTGCCATCACCTGGACGCCGCCATCGCCGAGGACGTCGCCTTCGCGGAATCGCGTATCCGCCGCGAAACCATCGCCGCCGAGGATATCCTGCAGGACCTGGGCGCCATCTCGATGATTTCAAGCGATTCCCAGGCCATGGGCCGCATCGGCGAGGTCATCATGCGGGCGTGGCAGACGGCGCACAAGATGAAGCTGCAGCGCGGCGCCCTGCCCGGCGATGGGCGCGCCGACAACATGCGGGCCAAACGCTACATCGCCAAATACACCATCAATCCGGCGATCACGCACGGCATGGCGCATGAAATCGGCTCCGTCGAACCGGGCAAGTGGGCCGATCTGGTGGTGTGGGACCCTGCCTTCTTCGGCGTCAAGCCGGACATGGTGCTGAAGGGCGGGATCATTACCACGGCCCTGATGGGCGATCCCAACGCCTCCATCCCCACGCCGCAGCCGGTACACTACCGGGATATGTTCGGCACGCGCGCGGGCGCGCTCGCACGGGGCAGCCTGACCTTCGTCTCCCAATCCGCCTATCAGGCCGGAATCGGGGCAAAGTACGGCTTGTCCAAGCGCGTGGTGCCGGTCCACGGCATCCGTGGCGTGCGCAAGTCGGATATGGTGCACAACGACTGGCAACCGCACATCGATGTCGATCCCGAAACCTATCGCGTCCTCGCCGACGGGCAGGAGCTGATCTGCGAACCCGCCCGGGTGCTTCCCATGGCGCAACGCTACTTCCTGTTCTAAGGGGCGGCGCATCACCGTTCAGATTCGCATGAGACGTATAGAGAAAGTGGTCGGCCGCGGCCAGGCTGTCGCCAAGGCGCTGCTGCGGCGCGCGCCCACCCTGACCCTGCCCTTCGAGTCCCGCAGCCGCAGCCGCCTGGCCGCCACGCTGGACACTGGCGAAGAAGTGGCGCTTTTCCTGCCGCGCGGTACCGTCCTTCGCGACGGCGACGCGCTGGTGGCCGAAGACGGCGGACTGGTCCGCATCGTCGCCGCCCCGCAGCCCGTGCTGCGCGCGACCTGCGTCGACCCGCACATCCTGCTGCGCGCCGCCTATCATCTGGGCAATCGCCACACGCCGGTAGAGGTCGGAAAGGATTACCTGCAACTGGAACACGATCCCGTGCTGCGCGATCTGCTGCTGCGCCTGGGGCTGACGGTGGTCGCCATCGAAGCCCCGTTCGAACCGGAAGCCGGCGCCTATGGCGGCGGCCACAAGCACGGGCACGACGCAACCTTCCAGGAAGACTACGCGCTCGCGCAACAGGCATATCGCGATCGCCATGGGCACGACCACGGCGACCATCAGCATGCTAACGGTCATGATCATGATCACGCGCATGCGCACGGCTGCGATCACGCGCACGGGCACTCGCACGATCATGGCCATGATCACTCGCACGAGCATGGCCAGGGTCACGCCCACGTGCATGCGCATGATCATGATCACAATCACGATCATGATCACAATCATGGTCACGCGCATGGCCACTCGCACGATCACGACCATGGCCACTCGCATGGCCACTCGCACGATCACGACCATGGCCACGCGCACGGCCACGCGCACGATCATGACGACGACCACCCGCCCGCCAACGACTCCCCGCATCGCCATGGGCACAAGCATTGAACTGGTCGCGCTGCTGCATCTGGCATCGCCGGCCTTGCCCATCGGCGCCTTCAGCTATTCGCAAGGCCTGGAAGCAGCCATCGAGGCGGGGGTGATCGGCAACGCCGACGACGCGCGGCGCTGGATCGCGAATGGACTCGATATCGCCGCCGATGGCGAGGCGGCCTTGCTGGGCCAGCAATTCCGCAATTGGAGCAATGGCGATATCGGCGCGGTGGTGGCCTTGAACGAATGGCTGCTCGCCATGCGGGAATCCGCCGAACTGCGCCAGGAAACAGAACAAATGGGCTGGTCGCTGTCCCGGCTGCTGGACGAACTGGAATGGGGCGATGCCGAAAGCCGCGCCGCGCTGCGCGCGATGCAGCCGCTCAGCCTGCCTACCGCCTACGCCTACGCGGCGCAGCGTGCCGGCGCCACGCTCGAGGACTGCCTTTCCGCCTGGCTGTTCGCCTGGACCGAAAACCAGGTGGCCGCTGCCCTGAAAGCGGTACCGCTGGGCCAGGTCGCGGGACAGCGCATCCTGTTCGGTCTGCACGGCGCGATCCAGGCCGGGGCCCGCCGCGCGGCCGCCACGCCGGAGGAGGAAGCATCCACCTTCTCGCCCATGCTGGGCATCCTGTCCGCACGCCACGAAACGCAGTATTCGCGGCTGTTCCGATCCTGACGCCGACAACCCGCTGGCACGCCAGATCCCCATTGGCTTACCGCACATTCCTATCGACTTGCCACCCATCCGCATTCACCCCCAAACCGGCATAACCAGGCTTCCATAACTTCCCTCCCCACAGAACCCGCTTCCACGACCATGACCCAACGCACCAAGAAAAATCCCCCCTTGCGTGTCGGCATCGGCGGCCCCGTCGGCTCCGGCAAGACCACGCTGACTGAAATGCTGTGCAAGGCGATGCGGGACAGCTATGACCTGGTCGTCATCACCAACGACATCTACACCAAGGAAGATCAGCGCCTGCTGACCGTGGCCGGCGCCCTTCCGGCGGAACGGATCATGGGCGTCGAAACCGGGGGCTGCCCGCATACCGCGATCCGCGAGGATGCCTCCATCAACCTGGAAGCCGTGGACCGCATGCTGGGACGCTTTCCCGATGCCGACATCGTCTTCATCGAGTCCGGCGGCGATAACCTGGCCGCCACCTTCAGCCCGGAACTGTCCGACCTGACGATCTACGTCATCGACGTGGCTGGCGGCGAGAAAATCCCGCGCAAAGGCGGACCGGGCATCACCAAGTCGGATCTGCTTGTCATCAACAAGACCGACCTGGCTCCCATGGTCGGTGCATCGCTGGCAATCATGGAAGAAGACACGAAGCGCATGCGCGGCACGCGCCCTTACGTCATGAGCGACATGAAAGCAGGCGCGGGGCTGGCCGACATTGTGCGGTTCATCGAGACGCGAGGCCTGCTGGCGGCTTGAACGGCGGCGACGGTTACGACATCGGGTTTGGGAGAGACGAATAAAAGCAGCCGTGCTCTCCATCGGGTCCACGAGCCCCGGCCCACACAAAATCTGACATGACACTGAAAACCATATCTGCGGCATGGATGAAACCGATCCAGGCCGGAAGGATGGGATCATTCACGTTCGCACTTTTTCCGCCAACCCACATAGGATTTTTCGGATGGATAACGCTTTTCTCGACGCGCTGAAGCGCCGTCGCACGCAATACGCGCTAGGCAGCAAACTTCCCGTATCCCACGAAGCCGTCACGGCGCTGATCCAGGAAGCCATCAAGCACACTCCCTCGTCCTTCAACTCCCAAAGCTCGCGAGCCGTCATCCTGTTCGGCGCGCAGAGCACCAAACTATGGGACATCGCCAAGGACACGCTGCGCAAGATCGTGCCGGCCGACGCCTTCGTCAACACCGAGAAGAAACTCAACAGCTTCGCCGCCGGTGCGGGGACTGTCCTCTTCTTCGAAGACCAGGACGTGGTCAAGGGCCTGCAGGAGAAATTCCCGCTCTACGCCGACAACTTCCCGGTATGGTCGGAACAGGCCGGCGGCATGGCGCAATTGTCGGTGTGGTCGACCCTGGCCAACGCCGGCATCGGCGCCAGCCTGCAGCACTACAACCCGGTGATCGACGAGGCCGTCGCGAAGGAATGGAACATTCCCGCCAGCTGGAAGCTGCGCGCCCAAATGCCGTTCGGCTCCAATGAAGCTCCCTTCGGCGAGAAGGCCTTCATGGACGACACGCAGCGCTTCCGCGTGCATCATTAAGACCGTGACGCCCGGCCTCGCTTGCCGGGCGTTTCCCCCTGTGCTCGCGTCAGCGAGGCTTGATATTCCTTTCCCGGATGATCGTCGTCCACCTTTCGGTTTCTTCCGCGATCAACTGGCCCAGCGCCTCCGGAGTATTGGGGCGTAAAGGCGCGATATAGCCTTGGGACGTGAAGGCCTCCTGTACCTCCGGTTTCGACAATACCGAATTGATCGAGTCGTTCAAGCGCTTGATCGCGGTCACCGGTGTACCGGCAGGCGCCATCAGTCCAAACCACGCGTCCAGGTCTATCCCCGACAGGCCGGCCTCTTCGACCGTGGGAACGTCGGGCAATATGGCGGCCCGTTGCGTTGACAGTACGGCTATCGGACGCGCGCTACCTGCCTGGATATGGGGTATGGCAGCCGGCAACGCGGCGATCAAAAAGTCCACACGGCCACCGATAACGTCGGTGAATGCCGGTGCGCTGCCGCGATACGCCACATGCAGGATACTGGTGTGGGTCTCTTGCTGGAACAGTTCGCACATAAGATGCGCTGTGGAGCCCACGCCTGTTGAAGCGCAGCTCACCGCGCCAGGGTAGGCTTGGGCGAGTCCTACAACATCCTCGATATCTTCCACCGGCCCACTGCTGCCGGCCACGAAGACCGTAGGCACCCTTGCCAGAAGCCCCACCGGCACCAGATCGCTATGTATGTCGAACTTCAGATGTTCGTACATGATCTTGTGTATCGTGTTGGGACGGACGCTGATAAAAAGCGTGTATCCATCGGGGGCTGCGCGCGCGACGAACTCCGCCGCGACATTGCCGGCCGCGCCCGGGCGATTACTGACCAGGACCTTCTGGCCCAGATCGTCCGCCATATGCTTGGCGAGCAGACGCGCCAGGCCATCCGCCCCACCGCCCGGCGCCGCCCCAACGATCAGATTGATGGCGCGTTCGGGATAAGCCACTTCGGTATCGGAAGCGAGAGCACCCATAGGAAAGCCGGTTCCTATAAGCGTGATTATGGCAAGTTCCCGCTTGCAGAATTTCATCGTTGACTCCGTTATTGTGTGGTGAAGTACCGATCGCTCGAAAGATGGCAGTCACGGGCTCTCTGCCACGCATCGGTGCTCGCCCCCTACGACGTGGCGGCTTGCGCTCAGGGGTACGACATAGCCTCGGCCGGCCAAGGTGGCTCGCAGGCCGGGATTCATCAAGACCGTATTGACCGCCTCATTCAGCTTCGCGATCACAGGCTGCGGCGTCCCCGCAGGCGCCATCAGGCCGAACCAGGTTTCGAGATTGACGCCAGGAACGCCCGCTTCCGCCAGGGTAGGCGTGTCCTCGATAGCGGGGAGCCTTGCGTCGGACATCAATGCGATCGCGCGAACCGCCCCTGCCTTGATGTAAGGAAGCGAGCCGGGCAACGAGAAGATCAGCATATCGACTCGGCCGCTGATGACGTCCGCCATCGCGGCAGCGCCACCCCGGTAAGGCACATGCAAGAGCTCGATCCCGGTTTGCTGCTGGAACAGTTCGCCCAGCAGATGGGTATCCGATCCGACACCGGTGGATGCGTACGTCAGCCGGCCCGGATGCGCACTCGCAAACGCAATAAGGTCCGCGATGGTTGCGATGAAGGTCCCGCTGGCCGTGACGATGACATTCGGTACCTTGGCGAGCACGCCGACAGGCGCAAAATCGCTCGCGACATCGAAATCGAAGTTTCCATACATCGTCTTGTGGATCGTATTGGCGCGTGTACTGATATAAAGCGTGTACCCATCCGGCCTGGCGTGCGCCACGGCTTCTGCCGCGATATTGCTTGCCGCACCCGGCTTGTTGTGGACCACGACCTTTTGCTTCAGCTCGCGCGCCAGATATTCGCCCAGCGATCGTGCCAGGATGTCTGCGCCGCCGCCGGGCGGATAGCCGACCGTCAAAGCAATTGGCCGCTTCGGATACGGGCGCTCCGTAGAGAACGCCCGTGCTCCGGCATGCAGCAAGCCACCAAGCACCGCAAACGCGGCCAACCGTCTTTTGCGGTGCTGTACCCTTGTATCCATGTGCTCTCGTCGTCGGAAGAAATGCGGATTGCCCGGCATACGCCCAGCGAAACGTATCAACCCGGTCGGATGCCTCGCTCCCGGGCTATCGCTGTCCATCTTTCGGTTTCTTCGGCGATCAATTGGCCGAACGTCTCTGCCGTATTGGGCTGTAGCGGTGCAACATAGCCTTGCGCCATGAAGGCAGCTTGCAAGGCTGGATTCAATAGCACGGCATTAATGGATTCGTTCAATCGCTGGGCCACGCGCTGTGGGGTCCCCGCGGGAGCCATTAGGCCAAACCACGTGTCGACACTAAGGCCAGGGAAGCCGGTCTCATCCAATGTAGGTACCTGCGGGATGGTTGCTGCCCTTTGCCGCGACATCACGGCAATAGGCCGGGCCGTGCCGGCTTGAATGTGTGCCAGCGCCGCCGGCAAGACGGAAAACAACAGATCCACACGGCCGCCGGCCAAGTCGACGAAGCCGGGAGCGCTGCCTTTGTACGCGATGTGCAGCATGCTTGTTTTCGTCTCGCGCTGAAACAGCTCGCATAGCAAATGGCCAGTCGAGCCGACCCCGGATGAAGCGCAAGTCAGTGATTCAGGATGAGCTTCAGAAAGCGCAACGACATCCCGGACATGCCCGATAGACGACTGCGCGCTGGTCACGATGACGTTGGGTACGGTGGCGAGGAGCCCGATAGGAACCAGGTCCTTGCTCATGTCGAACCGGAGATGTTCATACATCGTCTTGTGTGTCGTGTTCGAGCGAGTACTGAGATACACCGTATAGCCGTCCGGCACGGCCCGGGCCACGAACTCGGCGGCGACATTGCTCGCGGCTCCCGGACGGTTATCGATGATTACCCTTTGGCCCAGTTCATCCCCGAGATGCTTGGCCACAATCCGAGCCAGACCGTCGGATCCTCCCCCCGGCGTGAAACCGACGACCAGTGTGATCGGACGCTGCGGATACACGGCTTCCGGTTCGGATGCGAATACGGCCATAGGTAATAGACCACCGATCAGGGAAATAGCCGCCAACTCCCGTTTGCAGAACTTCATTTCCGTCTCCATATACTCTCGCAGTCAGAAAGAAAAGTTGACTCCACGTTAGGAGCGACGGCATCAGTGGCCTGTTATATAGGCGGGTTCCTTTTCCTTTGTTGCCGGGCACAGATATCCGGCAGTCCGCCCACGTCTTCCCGGCGGCAACAATCGAGGCGAACGATTTGAGGGTGCGAGCGCATCCTGCGCGGTCAAGATGTTGCCCGCGGATACGACGATCCGCGCAAATGCGAGCCCCTGCTAGAACGCAGGCCGACCTCGCGGCATGTTTTCGAACATCTCGCCTAGCCGCCGCACGGCGGTTTCGGATTCCGCGACGTCAGGAGTATCGTCACTATTGTTGTAGTCTCCTCCATGCCCCTTGCTGCGAACCACCAGACCATCGCTTCTCGGCACGACATTGAACTGATGGGTGCTAAGGCCATAGGTGACCTCCTGCTGCGGCACTAGCCGCGCGGTCTGCCCGCGTATGGGAATGATGGATTCATCACTGAACAGCTGCCTGGCACCGTAACCGGTCGCATTGATGACGACATCCTCCGGTAGATCCAGCAAATCGGCCGCCTGCACAAACTCAACGACCTTAATGCACCCTCCCGATCCGAGGAACCCCGTTATAAGCATGTGTGCGTACGCGCTGATGTTGAACATCAAGGTCGTCCAACGGCGCACGTAAGGCTGCGGAAACGGATGACCGGTCGCGCAGAGATCCACAAACCGCGGAATGAAATCGCGCGATCGATCCCTCAGCCTGCCGTAACGCGGCTCACCCTCTACAACGTCCGATTGCAGCGCGAACGGCGTATCGGATAGCGAATAGCCACGAATCCATTCGATGGGCTTACCCGGCAGGCCCAGCAAGTTCTGGTATCTGGCAAACGATGTGGCCGCCATCGTCTTCCAACGCTCGGCCAGAGCCGATGCGTGCGCCGCGTCGCACAGTTGCGAATCGGGGGTCCATAGTCCCGTGGCGGCCATGGAATAGGCCTCCAGGGGCGGAGCCTTGGTGTAGATGCAAACTGGCAGGCCCGCTTGTCGCGCCAGAACTGCTGACGTCAGTCCCATTGCGCCGCCGCCGATCACCGCGATCGAACGAGCGCCCGCCGCCTGCGCAAGCCGCAACGCCAGTGTGCTCGAGCCCCACGACAGCGACCAGCCGGCGCCGCCGTGTCCGTAGTTGTGCACGATGGTCTTGGCGCCCAGCACTTGCGTTTCGACACGCGGGCCCGCATGACGGAAGGGGCGCAGGCCGACCCGCACATCCGTTATGCGATCCGTCCTGGCCTGGATGGGCACGACATCCGCATAATTTTCCAAACAGGAAGCCGATGCAGGCATAGGCGCGCTGGAATCCCGGCTGGCGGTTCCCACGTTTCTTGCCGGCAGTACGAGGGCAGGCGCGGACGATAACGCCAGCGTGGCGGCTGCCTGCCGCAGAAACCGACGTCGCTGCATAACGCTACTTTCCTTGCCGTCCGATGGGGCCGCTTCAGTGCCGAACAAAGACAGCAGGTTCCTTTACCGCCACGCAAAAAAATTGGCCTTTCCTGGGCATCGCTGCCAAGGAAAGGCCAACAGAAACGAAGCGCTGGGCGTCAGGCGCTGGCGCGCGACATCCGCTTGCGTTCGTTCTCGGTCAGGTAGCGCTTGCGCAGGCGGATCGACTTGGGAGTGACTTCAACCAGTTCATCGTCGTCGATGAATTCCACCGCGTATTCCAGCGACATCTGGATGGGCGGCACCAGGCGCACGGCTTCGTCCGTACCCGACGCGCGGACGTTGGTCAGCTGCTTGCCCTTGATGGGGTTGACGACCAAATCGTTGTCGCGGCTATGGATACCGATAATCATGCCTTCGTACAGCGCATCGCCAGGATTGACGAACATGCGGCCGCGATCCTGCAACTTCCACAGTGCATAGGCAACGGCTTCGCCATTGTCCTGGCTGATCAGCACGCCGTTGCGGCGTTCGCCGATACTGCCTTCACGCGCCGGCGCATACTCGTCGAAGATGTGGCTCATCAGGCCGGTACCGCGCGTCATCGTCAGGAACTCGTTCTGGAAGCCGATCAGTCCGCGGGCCGGGATGCGATATTCCAGGCGGGTACGGCCACGGCCATCCGGCTGCATATCCAGCAGGTCGCCCTTGCGGCGGCCCAATTCTTCCATGACGCCGCCCTGATGGGTGTCTTCCACGTCCACCGTCAAGAGTTCGAACGGTTCGTGCCGTTCACCATCGACTTCCTTGAACACCACGCGCGGCCGCGACACGGCCAGTTCATAGCCTTCGCGACGCATGGTTTCCAACAGGATGGTCAGGTGCAGTTCGCCACGCCCCGACACTTCGAACACCGTGTCGTCGCCCGTATCGCGCACGCGCAGCGCCACGTTGGACTTGAGCTCGCGATCCAGGCGGTCGCGCAATTGGCGGCTGGTCACGAACTTGCCTTCCCGGCCGGCCAGCGGCGACGTGTTCACCATGAAGTTCATGGTCAGGGTGGGCTCGTCGATACGCAGCATCGGCAGCGCGTCCTCCGCCGGGGACGCCGCATCCATGAGCGTGCAGCCGATACCGATGCCCTCGATACCGTTGATCAGAACGATGTCGCCGGCTTCGGCCTCGCTGACCACTTCCCGTTCCAGGCCCTTGAACTTCAACACCTGGTTGATGCGCCCCTTGCCGCTTTCGCCATCCGGGCCGAAGCGGTACTGCACGTCCATGCCGCTGCGGATACGGCCACGGTTGACGCGGCCCACGCCGATCTTGCCGACATAGCTGCTGTAGTCCAGCGAAATGATCTGCAGTTGCAGGGGGCCGTTCGGATCGTCATTGCGCTGCGGCACGTGCTGCAGGATCGCTTCGAACAACGGACGCATATTGCCTTCGCGGACGTCGGCGGTCATGCCCGCATACCCCGACAGGCCCGAGGCGTAGATGACCGGAAAGTCCAGTTGTTCTTCCGTCGCGCCCAGCTTGTCGAACAATTCGAAGGTGGCATTGATGACGAAATCGGGACGAGCACCGGGACGGTCGATCTTGTTGACCACGACGATGGGCTTGAGGCCCAGCGCCAGCGCCTTGCGCGTCACGAAAATGGTCTGGGGCATCGGCCCTTCAACGGCGTCCACCAGCAGCAGCACGCCGTCCACCATGGACAGCACCCGTTCGACCTCGCCGCCGAAATCCGCGTGTCCCGGGGTATCGACGATGTTGATGTGGGTGCCTTCGTATTCCACGGCGCAATTCTTGGCCAGGATGGTGATGCCTCGTTCCTTTTCCAGGTCGTTCGAGTCCATGACGCGCTCGGTGACCGCCTGGTTTTCACGGAAGGTGCCCGATTGGCGCAGCAATTGGTCGACGAGCGTAGTCTTGCCGTGGTCGACGTGGGCGATGATGGCGACGTTGCGCAAGGCGCGAGTCATAAACGATCCTTTAAGGTAAGGCGGGCGCGAGGCCCGCCGGCAATTCATTCAGGGGCAGTAATGCCAGCTTGGGGTCCGGCATCGCCTGCAGCGCGTCCAGCGTGACGGCGCGGTCCAGCGCGAAAGGGCCGACCTGCGTGCGCCGCAAGGCCACGAGATGCGCGTAACAGCCCAGCTCGCGTCCGATATCCTGGGCCAGCGTCCGCAAATAGGTACCTTTGCTGCACGACACATCGATCACCGCCGTCATGCCGTCGCAGGACAGCAGTTCGACGCGATGCAAGGTGACCTGCCGGGGCTCGCGCTCGACTTCCACACCGGCGCGTGCGTACTCGTACAAAGGCTTGCCGTCACGCTTCAATGCGGAATACATCGGCGGAACCTGGGTAATCGTGCCCTGAAAACGTGACAGCACGTCGCGCAGGGCCGCTTCGTCCACACCGGCGAAACCTTCGCGCGCGCGCGCCACGACGTTGCCCGTGAGGTCGCCGGAATCGGTTTCCTCGCCGAAACGCAGCGTGGCGCGATAGCCTTTGTCCGCGCCCAGCATGACGCCGCACAGCTTGGTACCCTTGCCCATGCAGCACACCAGCAGCCCAGTGGCGAACGGATCCAGCGTACCCGTATGGCCGGCCTTGGCGGCATCCATCGCACGCCGCGCGCGCTGCAAGGCATGGTTGCTGGACAAGCCTTCGGGCTTGTCCAGCAGCAGGACACCGTCGAGCATCAGCCCGCGTCGTTTGGCCATCGTCTTATCCGAGAAAAACGCCGTGACGACAGCCCCTCAGGACTGGTCTTCCGGTTCGTCGGGTTCCGTCCGGTAGGAACCGGGCTGGTTGGCACGATCGATCAGACGCGACATCTCTATCCCGCGCGCGACCTGTTCGTCATGCACGAAACGCAACGTCGGCACCGTATGGATATGCAGCATGCGGTACAGCTGCGAATGCAGCCAGCCCGCCTTGTCGTTGAGCAGGCCCTCGGCCACCCCCGGTTCGGCGCCCAGCACGGTGAAATACACCTTGGCGTGCGCGTAGTCCGCGGACAGTTCGACACCCGACAGCGTGATCAGCCCGGCCCGCGCGACATCCATTTCGCGCTGGATCAGGCCGGCCAGGTCCTTCTGGATCTGGTCGGCCAGCCGCAGGTTGCGGCCGGGGATCGCTTTGGTTTTATGACGGCTCATGCGCTGAGCGCGGGATGCTTACAGCGTCCGCGCGATTTCCTTGATCTCGAAGACTTCCAGCTGGTCGCCCACCTGGATGTCGTTGTTGCCGCGCAGCGTCAGGCCGCAATCGAAGCCGGCCTTGACCTCGCGGACATCGTCCTTGAACCGGCGCAGCGAATCCAGATGGCCGGTCCAGGTGACCACGTTGTTGCGCAACAAGCGTACCTGCGCATCGCGGCGGACGATACCGTCGAGCACCATGCAACCGGCGATGTTGCCGACGCGGGAGACGGTGTAGATCTCGCGGATTTCCACCAGCCCGATGATTTCCTCGCGCTTTTCCGGTGCCAGCATGCCCGACATGGCTGCCTTAACCTCATCCACGGCGTCGTAGATGATGTTGTAGTAGCGCAGGTCGATGCCGTTGGACTCGGCCAGCTTCTTGACGCTCTGGTCGGCACGCACGTTGAAGCCGATGACCACCGCGTTGGATGCGATCGCCAGGTTGACGTCGCTTTCCGAAATACCGCCCACCGCGGCGTGCACGACCTGCACGCGGACTTCTTCCGTGGACAGTTTGGTCAGCGCGGCAACCAGGGCTTCCTGCGAACCCTGCACATCGGTCTTGACGATGAGCGCGAGAGTCTGCGTGCCTTCGCCCATGTTGTCGAACATGGACTCCAGCTTGGCGGCCTGCTGGCGGGCCAGCTTGACGTCGCGGAACTTGCCCTGGCGGAACAGCGCGATTTCGCGCGCCTTGCGTTCATCCGACAGCACCATCAGTTCGTCGCCGGCGGCCGGCACATCGGTCAAGCCCTGGATTTCCACCGGAATGGAAGGACCGGCGCTTTGCACCTGCTTGCCGTTCTCGTCCAGCATGGCGCGCACGCGGCCGAAGCTGGCACCCGCCAGCACGACGTCGCCGCGCTTGAGCGTGCCGCTCTGCACCAGGATGGTCGCCACCGGACCGCGGCCCTTGTCCAGGCGCGCTTCGATGACCAGGCCCTTGGCATGCGCGTTGACCGGCGCCTTGAGCTCCAGGATTTCGGCCTGCAGCAACACGTTTTCCAGCAAGTCGTCGATGCCCGCGCCGGTCTTGGCCGACACGCTCACGAAAGGCACGTCGCCGCCGTATTCTTCAGGGACGACCTCTTCGGCCACCAGTTCCTGCTTGACGCGTTCCGGATTGGCGTCCGGCTTGTCGATCTTGTTCACCGCCACGACCAGCGGCACACCGGCGGCCTTGGCATGGTGGATGGCTTCACGCGTTTGCGGCATCACGCCGTCGTCCGCCGCCACCACCAGGATGACGATGTCGGTCGCCTTGGCGCCGCGCGCCCGCATGGCGGTGAAGGCCTCGTGGCCCGGGGTATCCAGGAAGGTAACCATGCCACGGTCGGTTTCGACGTGGTAGGCACCGATGTGCTGCGTAATACCGCCAGCTTCGCCCGCGGCAACCTTGGCGCGGCGGATGTAGTCCAGCAGCGAGGTCTTGCCGTGGTCGACGTGGCCCATGACGGTCACGACAGGCGCGCGCGGCAGCAGCTCGGCATCTTCGCCCTCCGGCGCGGCGGTCTCGTCCAGGAAGGCTTCCGGATCGTCCAGCTTCGCGGCGATGGCCTTGTGGCCGAGTTCCTCGACCACGATCATGGCCGTTTCCTGGTCCAGCACCTGGTTGATGGTGACCATCTGGCCCAGCTTCATCAATTGCTTGATGACCTCGGCGGCCTTGACCGACATCTTGTGGGCGAGATCGGCCACGGTGATGGTTTCGGGCACGTGGACTTCACGCGCGATGAATTCCTGGGGAGCCTGCTCCACCACACCACGGCGATCGGACTGCTGGTTGCGGCCACCTCGGCCGCCGGACTTGCCGCCCGCCTTGCCACCCGCGCGCCAGCCATCGCGGCTGGGTGCGCCGGCCGGCTTGTCGGCGGGCTTCTTGCGGGCACTGTCGTCGGTCCACGTGGACGAGACCTCGGCGGTCTTGATCGTCTTCTTCGTGCCGGCGCCGGCACCCGGCTTGGCGTCCTTCTTGACCGCGCCGCCCGCCTTGGCGGCCGGCTTGTGCAGCGTCCCGGAAATGGCGGCGGCCGGGGCCGGCTGTTCCGGTTCCGGCGCGCGCAATACCTTGCGCGGGCGGTTCAGCATTTCACGCAGTGCCGCGGCCTCGGCCTCGGCCTGCCGCCGCGCTTCGTCACGCTGCGCGGTGCTCATGACCTGGGCCGGCGAGGCCGCGGGCGGAGGCCCACGGCGCGCGTCGCCGGCGCGCGGCCCCTTGGAAACGGCCGGCTTGGGCGGCACAGGCATGCCGGGGCGCGAACGCTCGTCCTGCGAGGGCGACGACGGCACGGCTGCGGTCGGGATCTTCGGTGCAACGGGACTTCCGGTTTCCGGCTTTTCGGAAACCGCGCTGATATCTGACGTATTCACGGGCTCTGGCTGGGCAGCTTCGACCGGCGGCTCGGCGGCGGGGCCGGCGGCGGGTGCCACGGGTGCCTCGTGTTCGGGTTCCGGCTGGATAGATTCGGGTTCGGCGTGCGCCTGATGGGCCTCCTGGGGGGCCTCCTGCGCGGCTTTCTGGACTACAGGCTCGGCCTGAGGGGCCGGCGGCGTTGCTTCGGCAGCAGCCGGCGGCACGGGCGCACGCTCGGCGACGGCCGGGGCGGCCTCGTCCTGCGGGGCCGTGGCGTCGGGTTGCGGAGCCTCGGCCGGCGCGGCAGCCGGCGCGGCCGTTGCCGTCGGCGGGACAGCCGGCGTCGCGGCAACGGGAGGCTGGACGGCCTCTGCCGTGACCGGCGCGAGCGTTGCCTCGGGCGGCTCGGTGGACTCGGCCTGGGCGCGGCCGGCGGCCGCTTCGGCGGCCAGTTCGGCCGGATCACGCTTGACGAAGACGCGTTTCTTGCGCACTTCGACCTGAATCGTGCGCGACCGGCCCGTGGCATCCGCCTGGCGGATTTCGGAGGTCTGGCGACGCGTCAGCGTGATCTTCTTGCCCTCGGCAGCCCCGCCATGCGCACGGCGCAGCGAGTCGAGCAGTTTCGCCTTGTCGCTGTCGGTGACGGCGTCGTCGACCGATTTGAGGTCAACGCCGGCCGAGCGCAGCTGGTCCAGCAGCACATTGGCAGGCATTTTCAGCTCGGTAGCGAACTGGGCGACGGTATTGCTCGACATTAGGCTTTCTTCCTGTGTACGGCGATATAACAATATGACTAGCGCTATCCAATAAAACAAGTTCGGGAAGACGCGCTTGGGCGCTTCCCCGCCTAGGTACTATTTTTCCTCGTCAAACCAGTGCGCGCGAGCCCGCATGATGAGCTCGCTGGCCTGGTTTTCCTCGAGACCCGAGATTTCCGCCAACTCGTCCGTGGACAGTTCGGCAAGGTCGTCGCGGGTGTGCACTTTGCGCTCGGACAGACGCGCGGCAAGTTCGGGCGTCATGCCTTCGAGCTCGAGCAGGTCCTGCGCGGTTTCGAGGCGCTCTTCCTGGGCGATGGCTTCGGTCAGGAGCGCATTGCGCGCGCGGGTGCGCAGCTCGTTGATGGTGTCTTCGTCGAAAGCCTCGATCTCCAGCAGTTCCTGCATGGGAACGTAGGCGATTTCCTCCAGCCCCGTAAAGCCCTCGTCGATCAGGATGTCGGCGACTTCCTCGTCCACGTCCAGCTTGCTCATGAACGTGTTGCGCAAGGCGGAGCGTTCGACTTCCTGCCGGTTCTGGCTTTCCTCCGGCGTCATGATGTTGATCTGCCAGCCGGTCAGCTCGGAGGCCAGGCGGACGTTCTGTCCCTTGGCACCGATGGCCTTGGGCAGGTTTTCCTCGTCCACCACGACGTCCATGGCGTGCTTGTCTTCATCGACGACGATGGATTCGACGTTGGCGGGCGCCAGAGCGCCGATGACGAACTGCGCCGGATCTTCCGACCACAGCACGATGTCCACCTGCTCGCCACCCAGTTCATTGCGCACCGCGGTGACGCGCGAACCCCGCATGCCGACGCAGGTACCGATGGGATCGATACGCTTATCGTAGGCGATGACGGCGATCTTGGCGCGCACGCCGGGATCACGGGCCGCCGCCTTGATCTCGAGCAGACCCTGCTCGATTTCCGGGACTTCGTTTTCGAACAGCTGGCGGATGAATTCCGGCGAGGTGCGCGACAGGATCACCTGCTGGCCACGCGCGGCGTGGTCGATGCGCAGCACGAAAGCCCGCACACGGTCGCCCACGCGCAGGTTTTCCTTGGGGATCATTTCCGAACGCGGCAAACGGGCTTCGATCTTGCCCGTTTCGATAATCGCGTCGCCCTTGTCCATGCGCTTGACGGTGCCGGACACGATGGTTTCCCCGCGTTCGAGGAAGTCGTTCAGCACCTGTTCGCGCTCGGCGTCGCGGATCTTCTGCAGGATGGCCTGCTTGGCCGCCTGCGCGCCGATACGGCCGAATTCGATGGGCTCGAGAGGCTCTTCGATGTATTCGCCGATCTGGATATTGGGCACCGCCTCGCGGGCGTCGGAATACATTTCCTGTTTGTCAGGTTCCTGCAGTCCGGCTTCGTCGGGCACGACCAGCCAACGGCGGAACCCTTCATGGCTACCGCTTTCGCGATCGATGGAAACACGGATGTCCGCGTCTTCCTTGAAGCGCTTTTTCATGGCCGAAGCCAGCGCGCTTTCCAGCGCTCCGAACACCACTTCGCGCGATACGTTCTTTTCGCGCGCCAAGGCGTCGACCAACAGAAGAATTTCGCGACTCATCGCTTTTTGCCTTTGAAATCCAGGACCGGATCCAGCTTGGCGCGCTCCACTTCGTCGAACGTGAAGTTCACCACCTGAATATCGTCCTTCTTTGCCTCAAATTCCACGCCGAAAACCGCTTTCCCCTGGTCCTGTCCCGCTTGCCCGGCCGCTATAACGAGCGTGCCGGTAAAGACCTTGCGGTTTTCCACGGCCTGCCGCAGCTTGACTTCTACCCGCTGTCCCGCGAAACGATGGAAATCGCCCTCGGTGCGCAGCGGGCGATCCACGCCGGGCGATCCGACCTCCAATCGCTTGTAGTCGATATTCTCGACCTCGTAGACCCGCGACAACTGGCGCGAGACCTGTTCGCAGTCTTCGATGCGCACGCCTTCAGGGCGGTCGATCGTGACGCGCAACAGGCCAAGCGCCGCCCGCTCGACGTCGACGAGCTCGACGTCCATGCCGGACAGCGCTTCCTGGGTCAATGCGAATAAATCAGCCATATGCTCGAAAAAAATGGGCTGTAAGCCCAGCCCATTGTTATCACGTGGTACCGGCCCGGCCCGGCGCCGTTCAACCGGCCCCGCACCACGCCCCGGGGAACCCCCAACGTGCCTGAAGCCCGCCGGAGAAACCGCCGTCCGCGCCATATTTGGTTCTTGCCAGGGGCGTCCCGCACACCGCGCAGTTTGGGCGTGCCCCTTAAGGTATGCCCCTAAGTTATGTCCTTAAGGTATTGCCCTTAAAGCCATTAAAGGTACGCCCAGGTATGCATAAAGGCATGCCCAAACCTGCCGCACGCCCCCGCCGCATACCCTGCCACACCCCCCGCGACACGATCCGCTGCAATCCGCAGCACGACCGTCGCGCATCGGCACAGCTTTCGCCGCCCACAGGGATGCCCCACGAAAACCAGCAATCTTACCACATAACGGGCAAAATTACCTGATGCGTCGCGGGTTTACGTATTCAGGGCCGGGCTGGCATCGACTTATCGCGAGCCCCGTCCGCGAACGCCGCCGATCACGCCCAGGCGCGACTCGTGGGCCGCCGCGCCGCGCGGCTGCCAGTCGTCGCCACGACCACCGCCGCCACCGCCACCGCCACTGGTGCGTGGGCCTTTGGCGTTGGGATTGCCGCGCTTCTTGCCTGGAGCGGCGTTCTTGCCGGGACGGCCGCGTTGCGGTCCCTTGCCTGGGGCGCCTGCGGGCCCCTGCCCCTGGCCCTGTCCCTGTCCTTGGCCCTGCCCCTGCGCATTGAAGCCGCCAGCGCCCGGCCTGCCGCCACCGCCGCCCCCCGGCTTGCCCTTGCGCGCCGATTTGCCACGCGGCTGGTGCTGCCCGGGAGCCTGGCCTTGGCCTTGCGGCTGCCCTTGACCTTGGCCCTGCCCCTGTGCGGGCCGCTTACCGGGGCCGCGACGCTGCTGTCCCTTGCCGCCGCGCGAGCCGCCGCCATCGTTGCCCAAGGGATGGCCGTTGGCGTAGCCGCCCGTGACCAGCAGGCCGGTACCGAAGGGATCGGAAGGATACGACATGCCGGTGCCGGCGCTCTTGCCGGGACGGCCGCCCTGCAACTTGCCACGCCGGCCGATCCGCGCGCCGTTCATGCCATTGTTCTGCAGCGTGCCGAAGCCCGGCGGCAAGGCGCTGTCGTGCGACTGCGGCTGCTTGGGCCGGCGTCCGCCGTCGTCATCGTCACGCAACAGGCCAAGCTGCACCATCAGCGCGGTAACGAGATTGGGATCCAGCTCTTCCCAACGCCCCCGCCGCAAATTGCGCGGCAGGACCACGTCGCCGAAACGCGTGCGGATGAGCCGGCTGACCGTGACGCCGACGGCCTCGAACATGCGACGAACCTCCCGGTTGCGGCCTTCCTGGAGCGTGACGCGATACCAGCGGTTGCTGCCCTCGCCACCCAGATAGTCCAGCGCACCGAAAGCCGCCTTGCCGTCTTCGAGTTCGATGCCTTCGACCAGCGACGCGCGCTGCGCGGCATCCATTTCCCCCAGCACGCGAACGGCGTATTCGCGCTCTGTGCCATACCGCGGGTGCATGATGCGGTTGGCCATATCGCCCGAGGTCGTAAAAATCAGCAGCCCTTCGGTGTTCAGGTCGAGACGACCGACCGACAGCCACTTGCCGGTGCGCAGCTTCGGCAGGCGCGCGAATACGCTGGCCCGGCCGCCCGGATCGTCATGGCTGACGATTTCGCCCGCGGGCTTGTGATACAGGATCACTCGCGGAGGCTTGCGCGTATTGACGCGGGTGATGGGTTTGCCGTTGACGCGAACCTGGTCGCCGCTGGCGACACGCTGCCCGATATGGGCCGGTTCGCCGTTCACGGAAACACGGCCCGCGACGATCAACTCTTCCATCTCGCGCCGCGAGCCGATGCCCGCATCCGCCAATACCTTGTGCAGCTTGGGCATCACGGCCTCGCTGTTCAGGTATTTGTTCAGGCGCTGCTCCATGCGGGCGGTCTTTTCCAGGTAGGCGAGCGCCTGTTCCGCTTCCCGTTCGCCACCGGGCGACATGGCCTCGGGATCGACCGCGCCGGCACCCTGCGCCGGAGAACCTTGCGCGCCGGCGTCCCCGCCCGCCTCGGTGCCCGTCGCGGCATCGCCGCGACGGCGACGGAAAGGCGTGCGCAGTTTGCGGCCGCGTCCACGGTTGGCGGTGGCACCATCCGCATCCGCCCCGGATACGCCGGACGGCGCCGCCCCGCCGGCATCGGCGGAAAAATCCGCCTGCGCGCCGGCGGCGTCAGTGTGATGATCCCGAGGCGCGGTATCACGCGGGCCAGCTTGGCGCGTGCCTTCCTGGCCGATCGCCGCTTCCATGCCGAAAGAACCGGCCGACCCGCTTTCGGCTGTCTCCACCGGTTTGCGCTTGCGCGCGGAACGCTTCGCCGGCGCGGACGGCTCGGCTTGCGCCGCCTGGACGTCGGGGCCAGCCTGCCCTTCCAGGGGCAGCGAACCTTGCTCGCTTCCAGCGGTCGCGCGGGGCCTGCGGCCGCGGGCACGAGGCGCTGTTTGCTCGACCGCTGCCTCGCCTGCCGACGGCGGCGCGGCTACGACGGCCGGCACGGCGCTGGCCGGAGCAGGTACGGAAGCCTCCAGTTGCGCATCGGCGGTAGGTGCCTTGGCGGGCCGCGGGGAGCGCGGCTTGCGCGCGGGCTTGGCCTCGACGGCTTGCGCCTCGCCCGCCACGCCGGAAGGCGCGGATTGCGGATCCACCGCAGCCGTGCCGGCCGCTTCGGCCTTGGCGCGCGACGGGCGTCGGGCGCGTGCGCGCGGCGCAGGGCTCACGTCCGCGCCCTCCGCCGGCGTAGCGTCGCCTGCGCGCGGCGACGCCGCGCCGACCGCCGTTTCACGCGGATCTATGACATCGTCCTGCACGTTCTTATTGATACTCACTGGGACTACTCCAGAATTCACTCTTTACGCGGCGCGCCAGGCGCGTCTTGTTCATTGTCGTTATCGGATGGGTCGGGAGGCACCTCTGGCATCTCTCCCGGTGCGGGCGGCGCGATTTCGGGCGCCGGCTCCGTGGGATCGATCTCAGGGGTCCCGCCGGGCGGAACAATTTCGGGATGCTGTCCGGGCGGGAGAATCTCCGGACGATGGCCTCCGGTGTCGGTGGTGTCCCGATCCGGCGCCGGGATCTCCGGCTGATGGGGTGTCGGGCCGGTGGCCGCGAGGATCTCGCGGGAAGCGTCACGACGTATATCGTCCGATTGCTGTTCAACACCGTTTTCGCGCGAACCGGTATCGGGCGTTCCAGACTCTTCGGCACCAACCGGGCCAGACGGCGCGGTCTCGGGCGCCGCGTCCTGCTCCTGTCCGGCGTGCGCATGAACGGCATCCGACGCATCGTCCCGGCCGTCGAGCGCCTCAGCGCCAGGCATGTCGATGCCTTGTTCCGCATGGCCCGCGTCGGCGGGGTCGGCATCCACAGGCTCTGCATGGCTAGTACCGACGGAATCGGCGTCCGCCGGCTCTTCCTGATCCGTGCCGGCCAGATCGGCCCCCGCCGGCTCTTTCTGAAGCGCGTCCGGATCGGTTTCCGCCGGTTCCGCATGACTCGTGCCGGGAAGGTCGGTGGCCGCCACGCCGCTCGCAGCCGCGGCGGAGTCGTCCTGCCCCTCGCCGTCGCCGGCATTGGCGCCGGTAAGATCCAGCCCTTCGAGCGCGGCCATGGCGCCGCCAGCTTCAAGCGGCGGCAACTCGTCCAACGCCCGCAGGCCCAGGTCGTCCAGGAACTGCCGCGTGGTCCCGAACAGGGCAGGACGTCCGGGGGCGTCCCGATGACCGATGACTTCGATCCAGCCCCGGTCTTCCAGCGTCTTCACGATCTGCGAGGAAACGGTCACACCGCGTATGTCTTCGATATCACCGCGCGTCACCGGCTGCCGCCAGGCCACGATGGCCAGCGTTTCGAGCACCGCGCGGGAATACTTGGGCGGTTTTTCCGGACTGAGGCGTTCCAGGTAGCGCTGCATGGCAGGACGACTCTGGAAGCGCCAGCCGCCAGCCAGCGATGTCAATTCCAGTCCGCGATCCTTCCATGCATCCTGCAGCGCTTCGAGCAAGCCATCCAGGCGGGCGTTGTCCACGCCGTCGTCCTCGGAAAACAGCCTGCGCAGCTCCGCACGCGGCATGGGCTGCGCCGCGCACAGCAGTGCCGTTTCTATCACCAGTGTTGCCTCGCTATCGTTCATCGATATGTTCAATTCATCGTGGTAAGTAAGGCCCTGGCTTGCCAAGGCTGAAAAACTGAAGTAATATCTCTTTCTCCAGACGCGGGGTGGAGCAGTCTGGCAGCTCGTCGGGCTCATAACCCGAAGGTCGTAGGTTCAAATCCTGCCCCCGCAACCAAACAGCAAACAGATCAGGCTTGGCGAATTCGCCAAGCCTTTTTTGTTTTGCCGATGAAAACGACAAAGTCTGGCTCGACGACACAACCTGGCTGGGCGACATAGCCGAAGACCGGGCCCCCGAAGCAGGCGACGAGATAAGCGAAGACATACGGCCTGGGCTCGAAGAACGCACCCTCGCCCGCGCCACATGCGCACGCATGCGTCCACGCCCATCCGGCGCCGGACAAGCGCGGCTCTGCCGCGCGGCACAGGCCTGCACGACACCGACACACGTCTGTGCGAAAGCAGCCGCGGACTGCGGCTCGAACCAGAAAAACGCTTGCAAAAAAACCTCGGCCAATAAGGCTGGTCTGCGATACCCATGCGGCGCTCGGGCATGCGTAAGCAACCACGAACCGCAAATGCCGAAAAGGAACGATATGGCAATGGACGACGGGCGGACAGTATCCGCGCACCCCTGACGGGGGATACCTGGCGCGGCGCCGATAAAGATTGAACTGAGCCGTCCGGCATGACCCCGGGATTATCGGAGCGTCTTTTTATTGCCGATTAAACCTGCGTGATGACGGAAAGGCGAAGGCGGGTGAAAAATACGCGAACCACCCGAAACGGCCTGCCTGGGGCATGCCCATCTTTGGCCGTCTGTAATCAAGCCGAACCGCCTGCAGGAACCTACAAATTATACCCACATTAACGGTTCCATAGGGGAAAAAACGCGACACGCCATTGACACGGCCCTATCGGCGGGCCCCGGGGATTCGAGCGGCCCGCTCAGCCACCGCCCAATTGCCCTAGTCCGAGGTGCAAGCGAACCCGCTTGTCCAGTTCTTCCGCCGCCAGGCCGCGGGCAATAAAGACGAGCCGCGCATCGGACTCATCCTCCGGCCATTCGGATAGCGCCACGAAGGGATATAGCTGGTCGTGCACGGCATGCACCGCGCTGGGCGCCACATCGCCTTCGAAACGGACCAGTCCTTTCATGCGCAGCAGCGATGCCCCCAATTCGGCTTGCAAGGCCGACATCCCGCGCAGGAATGCGGCGCGCGATACCGATGCCGGCAGCGTCAGGACGGCCACGGCGACATCATGCGGCGCTCCCGCTGGCGCGGCACCGCGGGCGCCGGGCCACGCGCCACGGGTATAGCGCCCCAACCAAGGAGTGCCGTCCGCCGCGGCGGACGGCTGGCCGCGATATAGCCGCTGCGCCAGCAAGGCCGCCGGCGGCGGACCTTGAGGGTCCAGCACATGGACATGCGCGGCCGGGTTCAGGCGCAGCACCGCGTTGCTGGCGTCGCTGACCTGCGCAGGCGACACAAGGTCGGACTTGCTGATGACGATGTCGTCGGCCAGGGCCAGTTGCTGGGCGGCATCGGGTTCGGACGCGATCTGCCCGATCACGCGCTGAGCATCGGCAACCGCGATGGTGCCTTCATAAACGTAGCGCTCGGTCAGGAAGTGTTCATGGCGCAGGGTGAACAGGACAGGCGCCGGGCTGGCCAGGCCGCTGGTTTCGATGAGCACATGGCGAAACGGCTGGATCGCGCGGCGCAGGGCCAGCAGGAAAAGATCGCGCAAGGTATCGGCCAGGCCGCCGCGCACCATGCAGCAGATGCAACCGCCCTCCACCACCCTGACGTTGTCCGCCACATGGCGGACCAGATGATGGTCGATGCCGATGCTGCCGAACTCGTTGATGACCACCGCGGATTGCGCGAAACGCGGCTCGCGCACCAGGCGGTTCAGCAGCGTGGTTTTGCCGCTGCCGAGGAAACCGGTCAGCACCGTGACGCCGATACGGGCGTCCGCAGGGCCTTGGGATGACATCACGGACAAAGCGCGACCGCGTTCACTTCGATCAAGGCGCCATAGTGCAACGCGGTAGTGGGCACAACGGTGCGTGCGGGCCGCGCGGCGCCCATGACGGATTCATATACCGCGTTGACCTCCGCCCATAGCGCCACGTCCGGGATGAAGATTTGCACGCTGACCAGGTTCTCCAGGGTGGTCCCGGCCGCATCCAGGATCGCCTGCAGGTTCTCCAGGCACTGCCTGGCCTGCGCCGCGATGCCGTCGGGCAGGATGCGCTTCGAACCCGGCGGGAACGGCAACTGCCCCGAGACGAAGACAAAGCCGTTGGCCTTGATGGCTTGCGAGTAATGGCCGGCCGGTAAAGGCGCGGCGGCGGTTTCGATACGTTCGATCATGGTCGCCATGAGTGGGATGGGTCGTATGGTCATCATACCGTTTTCGTCCACACGGACCGTGCCGGGTCGCCCCGCGGGCTGCCATCGCGATTCGAGATGGTGGTTTTCCCAAAAACCACGCCGGGGCCGCGCATCCGCATGCATCATTAGTCGCCGCGATGCCTGCCATCGCGACTAAAACCAAGAAAGGAGACAAAACATGAAGACGCTGTTGGCGGCTGCGCTTGGCGCCGCCGCGATCGTGTGCGGCACGGCCGCGGCACAATCGAAAATGCCCCCCGAAAAGAAGGAAGTGCACATCGGCGCGGCGTCCACGGGTATCACCTACCTGCCCGCCATCATCGCGAAGCAATTGGGCTACTTCCGCGACGAAGGACTGGACGTAACCATCGCGGCGTTTTCCGGCGGATCGAAAGCCCTGGAATCGATGCTGGGCGGAAGCACCGATATGACCGCGGGCGCGTACTCCAACACGCTGACCATGGCGACCAAGGGCCAGAAACTGGTCACCATCGCGGCGCAGGTGGTGTGCCCCGGATGGGTCTTCGGCGTATCCAAAAAGAACTTCGACAAAGTCAAATCGCCCGCCGACCTCAAAGGCAAGCGGGTGGGCGTCAGCGCGCCCGGTTCGAGCACGCACATGGTCGTCAACTACATCCTGCACAAGGCCGGGCTGAAGCCGGACGACGTCTCCATCATCGGCGTGGGCCAGGCCGCCGGCGCGGTCGCGGCGGTGCGCGCGGGCCAGATCGATGCGCTGATCGTGAACGACCCCGTCGCCACCGTGCTGGTGGATGGTGGCGACCTGAAGCCTTTGGCGGAGATGCGGACGGCGGATGGCAATAAGCAGGTCTTCGGCTCGGACTACCCCGAGTCCAGCATCTACGCCACCAAGGCCTTCGTGGACAAAAACCCACGCACCGTGCAGGCGGTCGCCGATGCCATCGTACGCGCCGAACATTGGCTGGCGAAGGCAACCCCGCAGCAAGTGGTCGCCACGGTGCCGGCGGAATACCTGGTCGACAACAAGGACTTGTACGCCAAGTCCTTCGAGAACAGCCGCCGCTGCCTGTCGCCGGACGGCGTGATCACGGACGACGGCGCGCGCACGGTACGCGACGTACTGGCCGCCTTCGATCCATCCATTGCCTCCGCGCATATCGACCTGGCGGCAACCTACGACAACCGCTATGTCAAGAAGGCTGGAGAAACCGTGCGATGAGAGGAGCCATGCTGCGCAGTATCGACGACCCCGTGCATCGGGCGCGCCAGGAGACGGCCACGGCGCGGGAAGCCCTGCATTTCGACGGTGTGACATGCACCTTTGCCAGCAACGAGGGCCGCGGGCAGACCTACACCGCGGTACGCGACGTCAACCTGGCGATCCGCGATGGCGAATTCGTCTCGGTGGTCGGCCCCACGGGATGCGGGAAATCCACGCTGCTGAATGTGGCGGCCGGATTGATGCGCCCGTCGGCGGGCACGCTGAGCGTATTCGGCCAGCCGCTGATGCAGGGTTTGAATAAAGAGGCGTCCTATCTGTTCCAGGTGGATGCGCTGATGCCATGGAAGACGGCGGAGGACAACATCGCCGCCGGCCTGATATTCCACGGCACGCCCAAGGCCAGGGCCCTGGAATCCGCCCGGGAATGGCTGGAACGCGTCGGCCTGACCGGGCATGGCAAGAAGTATCCGCACCAGATGTCGGGCGGCATGCGCAAGCGTGCCGGCCTGGCCCAGGCGCTGGTCCTGAATCCGCGCATCCTGCTGATGGACGAGCCTTTCAGCGCGCTGGACATCCAGACGCGCCACCTGATGGAAGACGAACTGCTGCGCCTGTGGTCCGCCGATCGCAAGTCGGTGATCTTCGTCACGCATGATCTGGAAGAAGCGATTTCGCTGTCGGACCGTGTGATCGTCCTGTCTGCCGGTCCGGGCACCCGCCCCATCGCCGAATTCGAGATCGACCTGGAGCGACCGCGCGAAGTCGCGGAGATCCGCATGACCCAGCGCTTCCTGCAGCTGCACACCGAAATCTGGGAAGTACTCCGAGGGGAGGTATTGAAAAGCTATGCCAGCGCTCGCTCTTGATCCACGCAATCGCATCCTGGTGCTGTCCACCCGCCTGCTGCTGCTCGCGGGCGCGATCTTCCTTTGGTGGCTGGGTACCAACCGGCAATGGCTGTCGCCCTTTTTCTTCGGCGATCCCGTCGGGGTAGCGCAGCGCATCGTGACCTGGTTCGCCAGCGGTTCGATTTTCATCCACCTGTACACCACGCTGATCGAAACGCTCCTGGCCTTCATCATCGGCACCGTCCTGGGCCTGGCCTGCGGACTATGGCTGGCGCTGAATCCCTTCCTGGCCGTGGTCACCGACCCGTTCATCAAGGCCTTCAACTCGATGCCGCGGCTGATCTTCGCGCCCATCTTCGCGCTGTGGTTCGGGCTGGGCATCTGGTCGAAGATCGCCCTGGGCGTCACGCTGGTGTTCTTCGTCGTCTTCTTCAACGTCTTCCAGGGCGTGCGGGAAGTCAGCCCGGCCGTGCTGTCCAACACGCGCATGCTGGGCGCGAGCTCGCGCCAGCTGATGCGGCATGTCTACATGCCGTCGGCGATGAGCTGGGTGTTTTCCAGCCTGCACAACGCGGTGGGCATCGCATTCGTGGGCAGCGTCGTAGGCGAGTACCTGGGGTCCGAGAAAGGCGTCGGCTACCTCATCCTGCTGGCCGAAGGCGTCTTCGATATCAACGCGGTGATCGCGGGCATTCTGCTGTTGACCGTGTTCGCGCTCGTATTGGACACCGCCGTGTCGCTGTTCGAGGATCACTTCATGCGCTGGCGTCCCGTGGCCGGCCAGACGGTCGCGGCCAGTGCCTGACCACTTCTTCATCGCATTGAAAACCGCAATAAAAGGAACTGCATCTTGCAAACGAATTCAATCAATCTGAAAGACCGCGTCGCGGTGGTGACGGGCGGCGCGCAAGGCATCGGCCTGACGGTGGCGCGCCGCTTCCTGGATTCTGGCGCGCGCGTCGTCCTGTGGGACGTGAACACCGGCCTGCTGGCGAAAGTCAAAAAAGAACTCGGCGCGGAAGGCCACGACATTCATACCGAATCCGTGGATATCGCCGACTACGCCAGCGTCGAAGCCGGCGTGGCGGGTACGCTGCGCGCGATGGGCAAGCTGGATATCCTGATCAACAACGCCGCCATTATCGGGCCCAACACCACCGTGGCGGAATATCCGCTGGACCAGTGGCGCAAGGTCATCGATGTCGACGTCAACGGCACGTTCTACTGCTGCCGCGCCGTCGCGCCCGTCATGATCGCGCAGAAGTACGGCCGCATCGTCAACGTGGCGTCGATCGCCGGCAAGGAAGGCAACCCCAACGCGGCGGCGTACAGCTCCGCCAAGGCCGCGGTGATCGCGCTGACCAAGTCGCTGGGCAAGGAGCTGGCTACCCACGATATCGCCGTCAATTGCGTGACGCCGGCGGTGGCGCGCACACCCGGCGCGATGGAGCAGTCGCCCGAGCATATCGCCTACATGCTCAGCAAGATTCCGCGTGGCCGTTTCCTTGAATTGCACGAAGCGGCGTCGATGATCGCCTGGCTGGTCAGCGAGGAAAACTCATTCACGACGGGCGCGGTTTTCGATCTGTCCGGTGGACGCGCCACGTACTGAGAACGGCACGAAGCGCGGACAGGGCTTTCCGCCGAATGGCGCCGGCCATCCGGCATTTCACACGCATAAGGAAGTTGAAGATGAAGTTGCTACGCTACGGCGCCAAGGGTCAGGAAAAGCCGGGGCTGCTCGATGCGCAGGGCCGCATACGCGACCTGTCCGGCCATATCGCCGACGTCGACGCGGCCACGCTGTTGCCGGAAACGCTGGATCGGCTGAAAACGATCGACCCCGCCACTCTGCCGCTGGTTCCCGGCACGCCGCGCCTGGGCCCCTGCGTGACGGGCACCGGTAAGTTCATCTGCATCGGGTTGAACTACTCCGACCACGCCGCCGAGACCGGCGCGACGGTACCGCCCGAACCGATTATCTTCATGAAGGCGACCAGCGCCATCACCGGACCCAACGATCCTATCGAAATTCCGCGCGGTTCGGAAAAGACCGATTGGGAGGTCGAGCTTGGCGTGGTCATCGGCAAGCCCGCCAAGTACGTGGCGGAAAGCGATGCCATGGCACACGTGGCCGGCTATTGCCTGATCAACGATGTGTCGGAGCGTGCGTTCCAGGCGGAACGCCAGGGGCAGTGGACCAAGGGCAAATCGGCCGACACCTTCGGCCCCATCGGTCCATGGCTGGTCACCCCCGACGAAATCGCCGACCCGCAGGCCCTGTCGATGTGGCTGGAAGTGAACGGCCATCGATACCAGAACGGCAGCACCGCGACCATGGTGTACGGCGTGCGTTACCTGGTGTCGTACCTATCGCAGTTCATGTCGCTGCAGCCGGGGGACATCATCTCGACGGGCACGCCCCCCGGGGTCGGCCTGGGCCAGAACCCGCAGGTGTACCTGAAGCGCGGCGATGTCGTGACCCTGGGCATAGAAGGCCTGGGCACGCAGCGCCAGGATGTCGTCCAAGGATAAGAAGAACGGCGCTGCGCCTCGACGCGCCGCGCCGGATATACCAGGAGGAGAACAACATGATGATGCGATACGCCACGGCCGCGGTTTCCCTTGCATTGCTTGCCGGCGCGCCGCTGGCCGCACGGGCCCAGGGTGCCCCTGAAAAGCCCAAGCTGCACCTGGCGGCCGCCGGTGTCGGCTTTCCCTATCTGCCTTTCGTCATCGCCAGCAGCCGCGGCTACTTCAAGCAGGCGGGGTTGGACGTCGAAATCGGCGTCTACAGCGGCGGCGCCAAGGCCTTGCAGGCCTTGCTGGGCGGCAGCGCCGACTTCGTCGCCGGTGCCTACTCGAACACGATCACCATGGCGGTCAAGGGCCAGAAACTGGTGTCCTTCGCCATCCAGGCGAATTGCCCGGGCTTCGTGTTCGGGGTCACCAAGGCCAGCCATGACAAGATCAAGTCGTATGCCGACCTGAAAGGCAAGCGCATCGGCGTCAGTTCGCCGGGGTCCAGCTTCCATATGGGCACCAACTATCTGCTGAGCCGGGCCGGTGTGAAACCAGATGAAGTGTCCATCATCGGCGTCGGATCGTCTTCCGGCGCGGTGGCCGCCGCGCGTAGCGGGCAGGTGGATGCCATGATGTCCAACGATCCGGTGGCGACCATCCTGCAGGACAGCGGCGATCTGTTCCCGCTGGCGGCGATGCGCAGCCCCGAGGCGACGCGCCAGGCCTTGGGCGGCAACTATCCGGAAGCCGCGGTGTATTCCACCAAGGCCTTCGTCGACAAGTACCCCAACACAGTCCAGGCCATCGCCACCGCCATCGTGCATGCGGAGCAATGGCTGGCGCAGGCCACGCCGGAGCAGGTTGCCGCGGCCGTGCCGCCGGAGTACGCGCTGGCCGACAAGGAAGTGTTCGCGCAGGCCTTCACCAATATGCGCGCCTGCCTGTCGCACGACGGTGTGATGACCGACGAGGCCGCCAAGACCGTGCGCAACGTATTGGCCGCCTTCGACCCGCAGATCGCGGCGGCCAAGATCGACCTGGACGCGACCTACGACAACCGTTATGTCCAGAAGGTACCCAAACAGCAATGAACCCCGACACAGCGATGCAGGATTTCAAGGTCCTGGCGACCGGACTGCTTTTTCCGGAGGGGCCGGTGGCGCGCGACGACGGCTCGGTCGTGCTGGTGGAGATCCAGCGCGAAACGATCAGCCGCGTCGCGCCGGACGGCGGCGTGGAAGTGCTGGTCGAAACAGGCGGCGGACCCAACGGCCTGGCCGTCGGGCCGGATGGCGCCTTCTACGTGGCCAATAACGGCGGCTTCCTGTTCCAGACGATCGCCGGCTACAACCGCACGCGCGCCGGTATGCATCCGGACTACACCAGCGGCCGCATCGAACGTTACGACCCGCGCACCGGCGAGCTGCGCATGCTGTACGACCGCTGCGGCGACGCGCCGCTGTGCGGACCGAACGATCTGGTCTTCGACAGCCAGGGCGGTTTCTATTTCACCGACTTCGGCAAGAACCGCAAGCGGGATCGTGACCACGCCGGCCTGTACTACGCCCTGGCGGACGGATCGATGATCGTCGAAGTCGCGTATCCGCTGACCACGGCCAATGGCGTCGGCCTGTCGCCGGACGAAAAGGTGGTGTACGTATCCGAAACCGAAACCGGCCGCGTCTGGGCCTTCGACCTGGACGCGCCGGGCAGGCCGCGCAAGCACCCCTTCCCTTCGCCCAACGGCGGCCGCCTGATATGCACGCTGCCGGGCTACCAGCGGCTGGACAGCATGGCGGTGGACGTGCACGGCAACATCTGCGTGGGCACCTTGATTACCGGCTGCATCACGGTGATCGCGCCATCCGGAGAAATCCTGCGGCAGGTGATGCTGCCGGATCCCATGGTCACCAATATCTGCTTCGGCGGGCCAGACCGCAGGACGGCCTACATCACCCTGTCTGGAACCGGCCAGTTGATCTCCATGCCCTGGCCGGACCAGGGCATGGCCCTGCCTTATGGCTGACGACGCTTCGCCTGGCCTTCGCTATGTTCGCCCAGGTGCTTGAGCAGCAGCTGCACCGGGGCCGGCAGGGACTCCGCATCGCGCACGCAGATCTTCCAGTGGCGCATGGCCCAGTCCTCGTCCAGGGGAACAGCGACCAGCGGCCCGGAGGCCACATAGCGCGCCGCGTGGTGTTCCGATACCAGCGCGATACCCAACCCGGCTTCGACCATGCTGCGCGCCGGCTCGAAACCGTTGACGCGGATGCGAAAGCGCAAGGGAAAGTCCAGATCGGCGGCGGCGCGCAACACCAGGGAATTCAGGTAGCTACCCGGTTGCGGCCCTACCAGCTCATGTTCGGCGACCTGCCGGAAAGTCACCTTGCGCGCCTTGGCCAGCACGTGGTCCGAAGTCATTATGACGACGAGTCGGTCGCTATGGTACGGATAGACGCGCAGGCCGGGCACCAGTGCGTTGCCGCCGAAAATACCGATATCGGCCGCGTTTTCCGCGACCGCGCGCACCACTTCGGGGCTAAGGCTTTCCTGCAGGTCGATACGCAAGGCAGGATGCAGCGCCAGGAAGTCGCGGATATCGTTCGCCAGATACTGGACGATGGTCGACAGGCTGGCATGCAGCCGTATCTGGCCGCGCAGGCCTTCGGCATGGTCGAACAGTTCGCTTTCCATCTGCGCCAGGTCGCGCAGGATGACGCGCGCGTGGTTAAGCAGCGAATGCGCGGCCGGCGTCAATTCCAGGCCCTTGTTGCTGCGCAGGAAAAGCGGCGTATGCAGCATGTCCTCCATCTGGGAGATGCGCTTGCTGACCGCGGACGGCGCGATGCTCTCGGCATCGGCCGCGCGTGAAATATTCAAGTGCTCGCAAACCGCGACGAACAGTTTGAGCGACAACAGGTCGAACCGCATCAGCCTCCTCCAGAGCCGGGACGCGCCGACGCCCACGGATAGCCGGCATGGTGCCGGGCCCCGCCGGTAGTTCTTGCACGGGCGTGTAATCCTGGCGGCACCTGCGGCCGCGGGGCCCGGCTTCCCGGGACGCGGGGGCCGCCGGACCGGCCGGCGACGGCCGCCACATGGCGTCAGCACTATACAACGCGAGGCGGGAATGGTATTCCAACGTCCGGGAGTAGTCGCTGACCATAGGACGGCTGAGACGCGGCCGTCGACACGACCCTACGGATAAGAGCGCCATCCCTGTGCATTCCCCCCTGGAGAAAGCGGGAGTGGCGGCGCGCGGTTTGCTGCCGCACCCGGTTTCTACCGTCCACGGAGTCGCGCCATGGAGCAGCATGAGCTATACATTGATCTGCGCAAGACAGACCTGCTGATAGCCGAATGCCGCCATCAGCTGGAGTGCCAGTACCGGTTGATCGCCAGCCTGAAGCTGCAACGCGCTTTGGCGTGGCGCGAAAAACTGCAAGCGCGGGCGATGGAAAAGAAGATATCGGCGCTGTGCCTGCATCGCGACGCGCTGATCCGCGCGGCCGCCGCGACGCAGCGGCACATGGCGGACGGATCCGCGCGGGAATGATGGATTCAGCAGGCCTGCCGGCTCGGCACACCGGTCAACGCCCTGGCGCGGCGACGCTGCAGCGTCACGGCGATCAGCCACAAGGGCATGCTGGCGATGGCCAGCATGCTGCCCACCCATCCGGTCGATGTCCATCCATAGCCCGCCGCGATCGCCAGGCCGCCCAGGAAGGGACCCAGCGCGTTCGCGGTATTGAAGGCGGAATGATTCAAGGCGGCCGCCAGTCCCTGGGCATCTTCGGCCACGTCCATCAAACGCGTCTGCAAGACCGTCGCCAGCGCGCCGCCGAGTCCGATCAGAAAGACACTCAGCATGATCAGCCACAGGTTAGCCGCCATCAGCGGAAACAGCGCCAGCACCGCGGCGGTCCATAACAGCAACAGCCCGGCGGTGCGCATGATGGCACGATCGGCATAGAGCGGAATCACCATGTTGCCTACCGTCAGCCCCACGCCGAAGACGCTCAGGACCAGCGGCGCGGCGGCGGCCGACACATGGGTCACGGCAGCGAGCGTATCGGCCAGATAGGTGTACACGGCGAACAAACCGCCGAAGCCGACCGCACCGATGCCCAGCGTCAGCCAGACCTGCGAACGCCGTAGCGCGCTGAGTTCGCGCAAGGGACTGGACGCCGGATCGGCGGGCGTGTTCGGGGCGAACAGGCGCACACTGGTCATGGTCAACACCGCCAGCAGCGAGACCAGCGCGAAACTCCAGCGCCAGCCCACGGCCTGCCCCAGCCAGTTGGCAAGCGGCACGCCGACGATGGTGGCGAAGGTCAGTCCCAGGAAGACCCGCCCGACCGCCACCGTGCGGCGGTTCGCCGGCACCAGCGAACTCGCGACCAGCGAGGCGATGCCGAAATACGCGCCGTGCGGCAAGCCGCTGAGGAAACGCGCGGCCAGCATCGCATGGTAGTTGGGCGCCACGGCGCTCAAGCCGTTGCCGATGGCGAACAGGGCCATCAACAGGATCAGCAGCGTGCGCCGCGGCAATTTGGCGCCCAGCACCGCGAGCACGGGCGCGCCGACCACGACGCCCAGGGCATAGGCGCTGATGACGTGTCCGGCCGTCGGCGCATCGATATGCAGGCTGTCGGCGAACGACGGCAACAGGCTCATGGTGGCGAACTCGGTCGTCCCGATCGCGAAACTGCCCACGGCAAGGGCGAGAAGAACGAGGCCGAGCCGGTGAGGCACGGCGGGCTGGTCGGTCATGGGGTGTCCAGAAGTGCAATGATGAAAATGCTGCGGTGCAGCGCGCTATTGTACGCACGGCCGATGCCCACGAGGCAACGACGCCTGGTCCAGGTTGTGCCGAATCGCGCGCGCTCGCAGAGCCGTTGGCGTTGCGGTGCAAGCGCCGCTGTTGCGCTATGCTGGATTCGCCCGCTATACGGACAGTGTCAGGAGGCGCGTATGTATCCCCGCAAATGGTTTCTTTCCCTGGCAGCCGCATGCATGCTCGGCATGCTGCTGACGGGCTGCGCCAACGATGGGCGCTTCGATCATCCCGGTCCGCCGCACCCCGGCGCCGCCGACCCCTGGGCGAGCGATCGCGGCTGGGGACCCGGGCCGAATTATCCGGACACGGGAAGGTGATGATTCCGAAAATCGTCTCGAAGTACGTGTGCCCGAATTCAGCCACGCCGGATCGTTAAGCCATCGAGCGCGGGAGGCCGACCGGTGCGTATTGACGAGGGCATGCGCGGCGGTCGGAACCAGTGGCTTCGCTTTCACGACTTGCGGCACACGTGGGCATCGTGGATCAGTTCCTCGTAACGGCAAAGCGCGCCTTGCGCTGGATTATCCCTGTCCGTCCATATCCTTGGCCTACCTGGACATGCCGAAAATTTCGATTATTTGAGCCGGATCTTTTCAGAGATCCTCATCGAGCTCGCAGAATTGACTGTCGTAGCCTCTGCTGGGGCTTAATATCAGCCCCGACGAATGCCGAAGTGATAAAAAAGCGAAATTCCAGATTGGAGCGACATAATGAAAATCCATCCCCGTTGTATCAGCAGCCATCTGTACGCCTTGGCATTTGCTGGATTCACGCTGATGACAATGACGACGGCAGCCCAGGCGGAACCGCACGTCTGTCCTGGCGGCGCGGGAAATGGTGAAGTTTTTCTCGGTATGGATCCAGGTGGACCAGGGGTTGCCCCTGCACCTCTTTGTGATTGGGCCAGCCAAGGACCAGCTGCGGCACCCAAACCGCGCCGCGATCCCGAATACTGGGGAGACCCCAATCGCAAAACGGATCTACCAAAAGGTTGGACCGCCTCCGTAGAGGGGATCGATAAACCTGTGCTTGGAGTTGCTATGGGCAAGGCGAGCCGAAATGAGGCGATTAAAGCCGCAATGGAGGACTGTCGACGACAAGGAGCCACCCGGTGTGAGCTTCTGGCCGCAACTAACCCAGACGAGTAGGCGCGGGAATCGCCCCCACCCGAAGCCATACCCGAAGCCATATTCGCGGGTTTGGCCACAGCAGGACGCCCAAAAAGAAAAAACCGCCGGCAAGGGCGGTTTTAACTGGGTCTTACCTGATCGTTTTACCTGATCAACTGCTTGATTCTCTAACCAGATTTGGCTCCCCGAGCTGGGCTCGAACCAGCGACCTGCGGATTAACAGTCCGTCGCTCTACCGACTGAGCTATCGGGGATCTGTTAGAGAAGCGAGACTATATCATGATTTTTTTGGGCAGTGCAAATCCCGCTTCTCTCGTCATTATGCGCGCGGCGCGTCGCGCTTGACCTTGATAAAAAACAGCACCAGCAAGGCCGCGCAGAGCTCCATCAGGCCGACGCTATACAGGCCCGAAGCGAGGCTGCCGGTCTTGTCCTTGAGCCAGCCCATCAGGTACGGCGCGGCGAAGCCGGCAAGGTTGCCGACGGAGTTGATCAGCGCGATGCCGCCCGCCGCGGCGGTGCCGGTCAGGAAAGCCGCAGGCAGCGACCAGAACACCGGGAAGGCGGCCAGGATGCCGATGGCGGCGAACGAGAGCGCATACATCGCCGCGACCGGGCTGCCCAGGAAATAGCCCGTCAATACCAGGCCGATGGCGGCGGCCAGGCTGGCCAGCACGCTATGCATGCGGCGTTCGCCGGTGCGATCGGAATGGATGCCGTTCATCACCATGGCGACGGTGCCCAGGATGAAGGGAATCGCCGATACCAGGCCGATGTGGAAGTTGCCCTGCACGCCCAGTTCCTTGATGATGGACGGCGTCCAGAACGCGATGGTGGCATTGCCGCTGACGATGCAGAAATAGATCAGCGCGCACAGCCATACCCGCCCGTTGAAGGCTTCGCGCAGCGACGAATGCTTGGCCGGGTCGCGCCGGTCCGCCTCCAGGTCGCGCGCCACGATCGCGCGTTCGCTGTCATTCAGCCACTTGGCGTCGGCGGGCTTTTCGGGCAACCAGGCCAGCACGGCGAAACCGGCCAGCACGGACGGAATGCCTTCGATCAGGAATAGCCATTGCCAGTTGGCCAATCCTTCGACACTGGACATGGCGCTCATGATGAAGCCGGCGATCGGGCCGCCGACCACGCCCGCGATGGCGAACGAGGTCATGAAATAGCCGTTGATCCGGGCGCGGCGATCCGACGGGAACCAGTACGTCAGGTACAGCACCACGCCGGGAAAGAAGCCGGCCTCGAATACGCCCAGCAGGAAGCGCATCACGTAGAACTGCATGGGCGTCTTGACGAAGATCATCGCCATGGAAGCCAGCCCCCACAGGATGGTGATGCGCGCCAGGGTGCGGCGCGCGCCGATTTTCTCCAGCAGCAGATTGCTGGGCACTTCGAACAGGAAGTAGCCGATGAAGAAAATGCCGGCGCCCAGGCCATAGACCGTCTCGCTGAACTGCAGATCCTGCAGCATCTGCAGCTTGGCGAAGCCGATGTTGACGCGGTCTATCCACGCCAGCACGAACAGGAAAACCAGGAAGGGGATCAGGCGCGTGGCGATCTTTCGATACGCGAGCGTGCGCTCCGCCGGGAACGGCGCGTGGGAGGCCCCACCCGGCGCCGGGGTAACGGTGGACGACATGGAAATGCTCCGTGGATGAACGAGTGGATAGCCCCGCCCCGCGGCGGGGATGATGTTGATTCAGTTCAAGGCAGGTTCGATCGCGCCCGCCACCTGGAGGATGCGCGCGTCCGCATCCCGCAGTCCGCAAACCGCCAGGCCGATGCCGGGCTGCCCGGTCGGCAGCGATACCCCGCAGCCATCCAGGAAATTGATCACGCTGGTATTGCGCAGGACCAGTGCATTGGTCGCGAAGAACGCCTCGTCCGTGCCCAGGTCGTCGACGCGCGGCGGCGGCACGGCGACGGTCGGCATCAGCCATGCATCGGCATCCCGCAGGCGGTCCGCGGCCACCGCCATCAGGCGCGCGCGCTCGTCGAAGACGGTGATGTAGTCGGCCGCGGACTGTTTCTCGCCGCGGCGGATGCGCATGGCCACCCGCTGGTCGTACTCCTGCCCTTTGTCCGCCAGCAGTTGCCGATGCCAATGCCAGGCTTCGGCCGCCGTGAAACCGCCGCCGCCGTTGATGGTCGGCAGCTGGTGCAGCTCCGGGAATTCGAAGGGCACGATCTGCGCCCCGTGCGCGGACAGGCGCGACACCGCCGATTCGAAAGCGGCCGCCACGGCGGCATCCACGCCGTCGAAGACGAAATCGCGCGTCACGTACAGACGCAATCCCTTCAGGGACGCCGGGCGCGTGTCCAGGGTTTCGCCGCTCAGGATGCGATCCAGGATGGCGCAGCAGTCGACGGAGTTGGCCAGCGGCCCGGCAGAATCCAGGGTGCGCGACAGCGGCACGCCGCCTTGCAGCGACACACGACGCGAGGTCGGCTTGAAACCCGTCAGGCCGCAGAAGGCGGCCGGAATACGGATGGAGCCGCCGGTATCCGTGCCCAGCGTAGCGACGGCCATGCCCTTGGCCACACTGACCGCGCCGCCCGACGTGGAGCCGCCGGCAACGCGGGATTCGTCGTGGGGCGCGCGCGGGGTGCCGTAGTGGGGATTCAAGCCCAATCCGGAAAACGCGAACTCGCTCATGTTGGTGCGGCCGAGCAACACCGCGCCGGCGGTGCGCAGCCGCGCCACGGCAACGGCGTCATCGGCGGCCGGGGCGGACGAGGCCAGCGCGCGCGAGCCCGCCGACGTCACCTGGCCGCGCACGTCGAACAAATCCTTGATCGAAACAGGCAGACCGGCGATGGGCGAAGGGACATTGCCCGCGCGGCGCGCGGCATCGCTGGCGCGCGCCGCCTGCAGCGCGGCATCGGCGTCGACGTGCAGATACGCCGCCCCGCCCGCCTTGCGATACGACTCGATGGCCGCCAGGCACTGCTCGACCAATTTCTCGCTGGTCGTGCGCCCGGCCTGCAGGTCGGCCTGCAATTGCTTGATGGTCTGCATGGATGGATCCTTTTCCGGCGACGCCGGTTCAGTCGGTAACAGGCAGGACGCGCACACGGTACGCGTGGCGCAGGCTGCGGTTCAACACGGGGTCATGCAGTTCGACCTCGAACTGCTCGCCATAGCCGAGCTGGCCGATCACCGTCTGCGTACCGCAGTACATGGCGGTGCCCACCGGCAGCCCCTGCTTGCCCGCGTATTTTTCGGCCAGCTCGCGCGGATCGCGCAGGCTGGTCATGGGGCCTTCCTGGTACAGCGCCCGCTGGCCGTCGCGTACCCGCCAGGTACGCGACACCAATTGATCCCAATGGCCCGCCACCTCCTCGAAACGCCACAGCTCCCGGCTGACCGGCTTGGCGCACATCTGCTTGGAGACGGTCACATCGTAGGCCTCGACCTTGCGATCGGTGTGGTCAGAACCGATGCCGACCAACAGGCCGTCGGGCGTGGACAACAGCACGGCCTCCACCTCGCCGGAGGAATCCGCGCGCGGGACTTCAATTTCCTCGTCGGTGGTCAGCAGCGAGGCCGCCAGCGGGTAATAGCAGGGCACGGTCGACGGCGGCTTCACGCCGATTTCCTGCAACTCGCGGATATGGTGCTGCACGGCCGCCGCATCGCGGCCAGCCCAGCCGGCGATGACCAGGCGGTCGATAAGGATGGCGCGGTCGCCCAGCCCGGCGACGTGGAAATTCAATTGCGGCATGGCGATAAACCTCGTTTGATGCTGCGGCCGCGCGGGCCGCGATGAAAGTTCGCGCCCCGGCTTCAGATGGAGCGGATGATGTTCTTGCGGAATTCGTCGATGTGGGCTCGGATGGCCTCGCGCGCGCCCGGGATGTCGCGGCGCTCCAGCGCGTCCAGCACGGCCATATGCTCGTGGTAGACGTTGGCGAGGTGTTCGGGATCCTGCAAGGACAAAAACCAGAAGCGCGCCTGCTTTTCATGCAGTCCGCGCAGCAATTCGGCCAGCACGCGGTTGCGCGACGCAGCCGATATGGCGTTATGGAACTTCAGGTCCAGCTGCATCAGCCCGTTGATGTCACGGTGCTCCAGCAGCGCGGCGGAACGCTCGACGATGTCGCGCATGGCGTGGATGTCGCTGCCGTGGGCGCGTTCGGCGGCCAGCGTCACGCACAGCAGCTCGTTGCTCAGCCGGACCTCGATCATGTCCAGCACTTCGTTGAGCGAGAGCGGCGCGACCAGCACGCCCTTGCGCGGCAGGATGGACACCAGGCCGTCGCTTTCCAGGCGGTGCAGCGCCTGGTGTACCGGCGTGCGGCCCAGGCCAAGCAAGGCGCCCACCTGGGATTCGTTGATGGCCTCGCCGGGGCGGAATTCGCACGAAATGATGCGCCGCTTGATCTCGGCATAGGCGAGCTCGCGCAGCGCGGCGCCGGAAGACGCGCGACTGCCCGCGGCGGGCGGCGCGGCGGTGTCCTGGCTGGGAAGCTGGATGGAATGTCGAGCCATGAATATCGATCACTAAAACGCAAGTGATAATACTCTGATATATCACACCGCCCGTATCAGGGATTACCCGCGACCGCCTGCGAACAACCGCCCGCATATCGCCGCGGCGCGCCTCGAACGGCGACCGCGCCGTCCGGAGACGACCCGCGGCCAGCGGGGCGCCGAGGCACTTTCCGTGTATCCAGAAACTCTGATATGATCTCGGTCTTTTCCGGGACAGCCATCCTGGAAGCGGTTCAAGATGTCTGTATGACGTCGACGAATCGCCAGCGGTAAAGCAGTAGATGTGGCGGTAGATGTGGACGGTAATTGCGCAGTCGGTTGCGCATACGGTGCGCATGCCAGGGGCAACCCGGCCGCGATATCTTTCAGCCGGCATAGCTCAGTTGGTAGAGCAGCGCATTCGTAATGCGAAGGTCGTAGGTTCGACTCCTATTGCCGGCACCAGATCCAAAAAGGCCAACCCATACGGGTTGGCCTTTTGCTTTGCTGCCCTGCGCGTCTACGGCGCGCCTACTGCCCGGCCCTACTGCCCGGCCCGCTTGATCACGCTGACCGAACCGTCCGGTTCGATATACGCATGGCGCACCTGCGATATGTCCTCGATGCCCTTCTGCCGCAGCTCGCTCTTCAGCTCATCGACGGTAATGCTTTCGCGCCGCATCGCGCGTTTCTGCATCTGGCCGTCCTTCACGATGCACAGCTTGGGCGGAATAAGGAAAGGCCGCAGGACCGGGCATACATAGGCCACGCGGTCGATGACCACGCTCCAGAAGACGATTGTGGCGATCAGCACCATGCCGTCCGGCACCGATTTGTACTCGCCGGCCATGGCGTTCTGCGCGGCGTCCGCGATCAGCACCACCACCAGCAGGTCCGCCATGCCCAGCGAGCCGACGTCCCGGCGGCCTGCCACGCGCAGCAGAATAAAAATGAACCAGTAGGTCAACGTGCCGCGGATCGCGAGTTCGGCGGGCGACATGCTGAACGCAATGATGTCTTTCCATTGGATATCCATGGGGCTTTCTCCTTGTGCGGTCGCGGGGCCGTCCATGTGCCGGCTCCGGTGCCGCATCCATCAGCCCATCCGTAAGCAACCTGCGCACCCGGGTCCGGAGGTTGCTCGCGCGTGGGCCGGGAGGAAACCATCATGAATGCCATCGAGCGCGTCGCCGTATTCATGCGCGACAACGATCTGACGCTGGTCACCGCCGAATCCTGCACGGCGGGCCTGATCGCCAGCATGCTGGCCGATATACCCGGGGCGGGAGCACTGCTGGACTGCGCCTTCGTCGTCTATTCCCCGGACGCCAAGCGGCGCTGCCTGGGCCTTTCGCAACGCATCCTGGACACGCATAACCTGACCAGCGAAGCAATTGCGCGGGAAATGGCCATGGGCGCCGCCGCCCGCAGTCCCGCCAATGTGGCGATCGCCAATACCGGGCTGGCGGACGGCACGGATGACGGATTGCCCGCCGGCACGCAATGCTACGCCTGGGTCTTCAAGGCCAGTCCGGCCGATGCGGCGCCGGCGGTGTACACCGAGACCCGCAACTTCGACGGCGGCCGGCATGGCATCCGGAAAGCCGCCGCGGCCTATGCGCTGGAACGGATGCCGGCCTTGTACCGGGAATGGCGCAAGGACGGCAGGTAGCCCGCCGCATTCCCGCACGTACTCATCCGTCGACGTTCCTTGCAACGCCGGCTCTGCCGCACATTGCCCCCCATGCCGTATCGACCCACCGTGCCCGGGCATGGCCCGTCGTGCGGCCGGCGCGCTCGCATGGCAGCCCCGCCCGGCCGCCCCTTCCGTCAGCCATGGGCATAACAGTTGCAGCCCGAGCGGCTCTTTGCACGGAGAGGCCGCATGAAACCGAAGACCGTCGACCCCGCATCGCGCCGGCAGGTGCTGAAGGCGATTACCGTCGGGCTGCCGGCCGCCGCGCTGACGGGCAAGGTATCGGCGGCGGACGGTCAGCCGCACGATACTGCCGCGACTGCGGCGCAGGCGGCAGCCAACCCCACCTGGAAATTCTTCAATACCGAAGAGGCCGCCCTGATGGATGCGGTCGTCGCGCGGCTGATTCCGACCGACGAGCTCGGTCCCGGCGCGCGCGAGGCGGGCGTGACGGCATACATCGATCAGCAGTTGGCCGGCGCGTGGGGCGCCGGCGACCAGTTCTATCAATCCGGGCCGTTCGCGGCGGGCACGCCGCAACAGGGGTATCAGCTTTCCTACACGCCCGCGCAGATGTTCCGCACCGGTCTGGCGCACCTGGCGCAAGCCGTGCGGCAAAGCCGGAACGGCAAGTCCTTCGCCGAACTGGACGCCGCGGCGCAGGATGAAACGCTGGCACTCATGGAAACCGGCAAGCTGGACTTTTCGCCGCTGCCCTCGGCGGTCTTCTTCGCCGCGCTGATGGACGCCACCGTCGAGGGATTCTTCTGCGATCCCATCCACGGCGGCAACCGCGATATGGTGGGCTGGAAGCTGGTGCAGTTTCCCGGCGCCTACGCCAGTTATTCGAACGACATCGAACGGCACGGCGTGGCCTTCGTGCGGCCCCCGGTCTCCATCGCCAACAGCCCCGTCCACGATATGAAAATGGACGGCCAGCCGGCGGCCCCGATGAAGCGGGATGGCCCGCGCGATGTGCCCCGACCCCGCAGCGATCTGGGCACCGGCGCGAAGGAGACCGCATGACCCGCACACTTCCCGCCGTGGACGTCGCCATCGTGGGTGGCGGCTGGACCGGCTCGATCATCGGCAAGGAACTGGCGGCCAATGGCCAGAAGGTCGTCATGCTGGAGCGCGGCCAGCCGCGCTGGCCTTCCCCGGATTTCCAGGGCCCCATGGTGCATGACGAGGTCAAGTACGTCCGCAGGCATGCCTTGCACCAGAACGCCGCCACGGAGACCTTCACCTTCCGGAACAATATCAACCAGACCGCCCTGCCGATGCGGCGCTGGGCATTCGCCTATCCCGGCACGCATCTGGGCGGCGCCGGCAACCATTGGTCCGGCGCCTACTACCGCTTCGACGAAGTCGAGTTCCAGCTGCGATCGCACTACACCGGCAAGTACGGCGCCAAGATTTTCGATGAAGACATCACCGCGCAGGATTGGCCGGTGCGCTACGAGGAACTGGAACCCTTCTACGATCGCTTCGACCGCCTGATCGGTGCCTCGGGTTTCGCGGGCAACCTGAAGGGCCAGAAGCAGGAAGGCGGAAACCCGTTCGAGCCCTGGCGTTCGAACCCCTACCCCAACCCGCCGATGAAAGTACCCTACGCGCCGGCGTTGTTCGGCGAAGCGGCGCGCTCGCTGGGCTACCACCCCTACGTGCAGCCCTCGGCGTTGTGCACACGCCCGTACGTCAATTCCGAAGGGCTGCATATGAACGCCTGCGTGTACTGCGGCTTCTGCTCCAACTACGGATGCGAACATTTCGCCAAGGCTTCCCCGCAGGTGTGCGTTCTGCCGGTAGCGATGAAGCTGAGCAACTTCGAAGTGCGCACCGGCGCGCACGTGCTGCGCGTGGAGCTGGACCAGGACAGGAAGCGCGCGACCGGCGTGACCTACGTCGATGAAGCGGGAGAGGAAGTATTCCAGCCGGCCGAGCTGGTGTTCCTTTGCGCGTTCAGCATCAACAACGTCAGGCTGCTGTTGCTTTCGAAGATCGGCAAGCCCTACGACCCCAAGGCCAACGAAGGCGTGGTGGGACGCAACTACACGCACCAGACCACGTCCGGCGTGGGGCTCTTCTTCGACGAGAAGACGCCGATCAATCCTTTCATGGGTGCCGGCGCCGTGGCGGTGACGATGGACGACTTCTGTACGGATAACTTCGACCATGGCCCGCAGGGCTTCGTCGGCGGCGCGTATATCCAGATCCAGGTGGTCAGCGGCACGCCGATCAGCAACCATCCCGTGCCGTCGGGTACGCCGAACTGGGGCGGCGAGTGGAAGAAGGCCGTCAAGCGCTACTACAACCACGCCATACCCATCACCATTACGGGATCGGCGCTGCCAACGCGCGGCAGCTACCTGGACCTGGATCCCACGTACAAGGATGCGTGGGGCCAGCCCCTGCTGCGCATCACCTACGACTTCCCGGACAACGACATCCGCATGTCGCGCTTCGTCACGGCGAAGGGCGACGAGATCGGCAAGGCGATGCGTGGCGTCGTTCGTACCGAACCCGCGCCGCGCAGCCGGCCTTATTCGTCGGCCAGCTACCAGTCCACGCACCTGACCGGCGGAGCCGCGATGGGCGCGGACCCGCGCACCAGCGTGGTCAACCGGTACGGGCAATGCTGGGACGTCCCCAACGTGTTCGTCACGGGAGCCTCGCTGTTCCCGCAGAACTCCTGCTACAACCCCACCGGCACGGTCGGCGCCACCGCGTATTGGATCGTCGATGCCGTCAAGCGCGATTACCTGAAGGCTCCCGGCCCGCTGGTGAAAATATGAACGCGAATATGGCCGCGCTTGCCAAAGGCGCCGCGACGGTCGGCGCGGCGTTCATCGTGCTGGTCGCCGGCGTATCGTCGCTGTTCCGTATTCCGCCGCATCGCGAAAATCCGCCGTCGCCCGGCGCCGGGAAAGCCGCCAGCGAATCGGCGCCGGCCCCCCAGGCGCCACCGCAGGCCGCGGCGCCCGGCGCGCCCGCACCGCAGGCTGCCGCCGCTCCGCCGACGCCGCCGCCGCGCAAGGCCACGGATTTCTCGTTCCCGCAGGCACGCTGGGAACAACTGCTGGCGCAGGATGCCAACGCGCCGATCGACGCCGCGCTGGCGAACGCCGGCAAACCGTCGGCCGGCGTCGCGGCCTGCGCGTCCTGCCATGGGGCGCAAGGCGTACCCGCGGCCGGGACGGTGTTTCCCATCCTGGCAGGCGCGCCGCCCGCGTATATCGCCAAGCAGTTGCTGGACTATCGCGACGGCACGCGCCAGCACCCCATCATGACCGGCATCGCCAAAGGATTGAACGACCAGGACATCGCGGCGGTGGCGCGCTATTACGGCAGCCTGCCGGCACCGGCGATCGCCGCGCCGGCCGCGAATCCGGCCGACCGAGGCCAGCGCCTGCATGGTTTCGGAGACAACGGCCTGGCGCTGGCCGCCTGCGCGAATTGCCATGGCGCCAATGGCGAGGGCGAAAGCCCCAGTCTGCCTCGCCTGGCCGGGCAGCCAGAAGCGTATGTCTCCGGACAACTGGAAGCGTTTCGCAATGGCCAGCGTACCAACGACGACCTGGGGACCATGCGCGATATCGCCAGGCGGTTGAGCGCGCAGGATACGGCCGCGCTGGCGAAGTACTACGCCGGAATGCGGCCGCAATGAAGCGGCCGCGCTGACTCGATGCCCGGGCTTTCAATGCCCGGGCTTGGTGTCCGGACCGCGATGGCCGGGTCCCTTGTCGCTATTGGCCGCGCTGCCCTTCGCGCTATCGCTCCCGTCCACCCCGCCTGGCGACGACGCGCCTGCCCTGCCGGGCGGGGTAGCGTTGCCGTGGTGTCCTTGCATATCGTCGTTCGTGCGGCCGGTGGCCGGAGAACGGCCGCCGGATGCGGGCGTGGCGTCGCGTCCCTGCCCCTGGCCTTCTCCCGGCCCCGTCGCGCTGGAGCCCCCCGGGCTGGTGGAACCGGACTCGGGATGCTTCCATTGGCCGCCGCCGGTTGACCCGCCGCCCTGCCCGCCCGCGCCGTGGCCGGCCTGGGCGACGGACATTCCGGCCGCGTGCGGCGCGGCCCAGGCGGGACTCGCGGCGCACAGGGCGGCGCCGGACAGGACGATCGCGATGCGGCCGGCAATGGTGTTAGTCGTGCGTAGGTTCATGGGGTTCTCCTTATCGGCTACGCCACCGGTGCCAGCGCTACCTTCATCCATCCCGGCTGCCGGGTGTCGAAGGCCTTGTAGGCGTCGATGACCGACGAAAGCGGCTCGCGCTTCGTCAGGATCGCCGCGGGATCCACCCGGCCCGACCGCACCAGCTCGATCAGCAGGGGGATGTACTTGCGGTGATTGCAGTTGCCCATGCGCACCGTCAGGTTCTTGTTCATCGCCATCCCGATGGGGAATAGGTTATCGGAGGGCGGATACACGCCGATGATGGCCAGCGTTCCGGCCTTGGCCAGCGCCTGGACGGCCCAGTCCAAGGCCTGGGCGGGCGCATCTCCAGGGACCCAGTTTTCTCCATGGGGATGCGCATGCGGCGCCAACTGGCGCGATTGCGCCTCCTTGGCGGCATTCTCGTCCGGCTTGGACGCGGGGCCGTCATGCGGATGGACCGCATCCACCCCCACGGCGTCGATGGCACGATCCACGCCGATCCCGCCGGTCAGGCGCTTGATGGTCTCGACCGGATCTTCCGCATTGAAGTCTATGGTTTCGGCGCCCTGTGCGCGGGCCATGGCCAGGCGGTCCGGCACGGCATCGATGGCGAAAATACGCCCGGCGTGCATCAACTTGGCCGACGCAATCGCGAATTGCCCCACCGGCCCGCAACCGAACACCGCCACCGTGCGGCCGGGTTCGATCTGCGCCAGGTCGGCCCCGAAATATCCCGTGGGGAAAATATCGGAGAGCATGATCGCCTGCTCGTCGTCGATCTCGTCCGGAAGCTTGAGCAGATTGACGTGCGCGTAGGGGATTCTCGCCTTCTCGGCCTGCAGGCCGTTGAAGCCCCCGGTCTGGTCGGGCCCTCCGTAGAAGGCGGTGCCCGCGGATTTCCCATGCGGGTTGGCGTTATCGCATTGCGCGTAATAGCCCGCACGGCAATACGAACAATATCCGCAAGCGATCGTGGACGGAATCACGACGCGGTCGCCCACCTCCAGGTTACGGACGCCGGGGCCGATCTGCTCGACGATGCCCACGCCCTCATGGCCCAGGATCGTCCCCGGCTTCACCCCTTCCATCGTGCCGCGGATGAAATGCAGGTCGGTGCCGCAAATGGCACTGGCCACCAGCCGGACGATGGCATCGGTTTCTTCTTTCAGCTGAGGATCCGGTACATCGTCCAGCCTGATGTCCCCGATCCCGTGGAATACGACAGCTTTCATGAATGACTCCTTGCGAATGGCGCGGATAGCGCGCGGACGCCGGACGCGGCGCGGGCCGGCCGGGCGGCGCATCGGCGATGCGGCTGCCGGCTGCCGCAGCAAGCCGCATGCGCGCCACCGTGGAGCATCGCCCGGCAAGCCCGATGGCATAAGACCTGCTGAACGGCAATGCGGCCACCGCCGTGGCCGCTCGCCGCCCGGCGAGCAAACGCAAGGATCGGACATGGGAAACGAAATGCAGGACACCGGGGATGCCGCGCTGCGCATCCTGATGTACTTCATCATGCCGTTGTGGATCGCCGCCGGCGTCGCGGATTACCTTTGCCACCGCCGTACCGATATCGCGCACACGGCCGGGCCCAAGGAATCGGCGCTTCATCTGCTGATGTTCGCGGAAATCGGCATCCCCCTGCTTGCCTGCCTGTTCCTGCAGGTCAACGCCCTGGTCTTCCTGGTGATGATCCTGGCCTTCATCGCGCATGAAGCCACCGCGCTCTGGGACGTGAGCTATGCGAGCCGGCGCCGCCACATCGGGCCGTTCGAACAGCACGTCCACAGCTTCCTGGAATTGCTGCCGCTGGCGGCGGGCATGCTGGTCGCCGTGCTTCATTGGCCGCAATTCCTCGCGCTGTTCGGGCTGGGGCCCGAGCCGGCGGGCTGGGACGTACGCTGGAAGGATCCACCGCTTCCCGCGGGGTACGTGGCTTTCGTCCTGCTGGCGGCCGTCGTGCTGGAATTTCTGCCTTATGTCGAGGAGCTGTGGCGCGGCCTGCGGGCGCGTGGCGCGACGGGAGGCGCACCGCGGAAAACGGAGGCAGACGTCTGACGGGCGCCACGCGCGGCGCCGTTGCGCGTCACGCGCTTGCGGTGTATTCATATAAATCATATATATAATATCCGCCACGAGCCGGATCCGGACCTCGCCTTACAATTCCGCGCCATCATTCTGGAAGCGATATGAATCATCAGCCGTCCTCGGCAGTGCCATTGGGCAGCCCGCTCTACGAACAGGTCAAAAAGGCAATGCTGACCGCGCTGGCTCACGGAGAATGGAAACAGGGCGAGGCCATTCCGCCAGAAAAAATCCTGGCCGAGCGGTTCGGCGTATCCATCGGCACGCTGCGCAAGGCGGTCGACGAGCTGGCCGCGGAGAATATCCTCGTGCGCCACCAGGGCCGTGGCACCTACGTCGCGGTCCACACCCGCAATTCGCATTTCTTCAAGTTCTTCCGCATCGTCCGGCAGGACGGCGATAAATCCTATCCCACCACCGAGCTGACGCGCTTTCGCCGCGTCCGGGCGACGCCGCTGGTGCGGGAAAAACTGGGCCTGCCCGCCGGCGGCCATGTCTTCGAATTCAATAACGTGCTGTCCCTGCACGGCGATGTCGTGATGTTCGATGAAGTCAGCCTGCCGGAAACGCTGTTTCCCGGCATGACGGAACGCCACCTGCGCGAACGGCCGAGCACCTTGTATAGTCTCTACCAGGACATGTTCGGCGTGAATGTCATCGCAACCGATGAACGCCTGCGGACCTGCCGCGCCAGCGCCATCCACGCGCAGTGGCTGGGCGTTCCGGAGGGCGAACCGCTGCTGCAGATTCGCCGCGTGGCCTATTCCTATCACCGCCAGCCGGTGGAATGGCGCGTTTCCCACGTGAACACCGAAGCCTACGAATATCTCGGGCAGGAATACACGGGCGGCGCCTGATCGCCGGCCCTCCTGCTTCGAGGCATCGCCATGCATATCGGATTCATTGGTCTGGGCAATATGGGCCGCGCGATCGCGGCCAATCTTATCAAGGGCGGACACACGCTGACCGTCTGGAACCGCTCGGCGCAAGCCGCCGCGCCGCTACGGGAACTTGGCGCGCGCGTGGCCGACAACGCGGCGCAAGCCTGCGAAGCGGACGTCGTGTTCAGCATGCTGGCCGACGACCGGTCCGTCGAACAGGTGTTCCTGGACGGCGGCGCGCTGTCCCGCATGCGCAAGGGTACCGTCCACGTCAACATGGCGACCATCTCCATCCCGGCGGCGCGCAGGCTGGCCGATGCCCACGCGGCACAGGGCGTGGGCTATGTCGCCGCGCCCGTGATGGGCAGGCCCGACGCGGCCGCCGCCGCCAAGCTGACGCTGCTGGTCGCGGGCGAAGCCGGCGCGGTGCGCATCGCCGAACCGCTCTTCGGACTGGTCGGTCACAAGACGGTGATGCTGGGCGATGCGCCGTACACCGCCAACGCCATGAAACTGACGGTGAATTTCATCCTGACGAGCGCCGTGGAGGCCTTGGCGGAAGGCGCCGCCCTGGCCAACGCCTACGGCATCGGTACCGGTACGCTGGTCGACCTGCTGACCAGCACCATCCTGCCAGGCCCGGTGCACACGGGTTATGGCGCCCTGATGACCAAGGGCAGCTACGAGCCTGCGAGTTTCCGCGCGCGGCTGGGATTGAAGGACGTGTCCCTGGCGCAGGAAGCCGCGCGGGAGGCGGGTGCCTCCCTACCCTTGGCGGATGTCGTCGCGGCGAGCATGCGCGAGGCCATCGACCAGGGACTGGGCGACCACGACCTGGCCGTCCTGGGCCAGGTGGCGCTGAATCGCAACAAGCGCCAGTGACCCCATGGCCCGGTGATCCAGCGGGTCATAGGTCCCCATCCGGGCCCCACATTGCCGAAGCCGCGTGCAAAGCATAAGGGCCTGCTTCATGGGAAGCAGGCCCTTTGCCATAGCCGGCCGATTGCGCCTACTGCGGTCCGAGCTTGCGGATCAGCGCGTCCAGCATGGCGCTTTCCTCTTCCGTCAGGTCCGTCAGCGGCGCGCGCACGGGGCCCGCGTCGCGGCCGACCAGGCGGGCGCCGGCCTTGACGATGCTGACCGCATAGCCGGCGCGCCGGTTGCGGATCTCCAGATACGGCAGGAAGAATTCATCCAGCAATTTGCCGACCGTGGCGTGATCGTCGGCGGCGATGGCGCGATAGAACTGCATCGCGGTCTTCGGGATGAAGTTGAATACGGCCGAGGAATACACCGGCACGCCCAGCGCCTTATAGGCCGCCGCATAGACTTCGGCGGTGGGCAGGCCGCCCAGGTAGGCGAAACGGTCCCCCATGGCGCGGCGCACGCGCACCATGTTTTCGATATCGCCCACGCCATCCTTGAAACCGATCAGGTTGGGACAGCGGTCGGCGACGCGGCGCAGATGGTCCGGGCCCAGGCGCGAATTGGCGCGGTTGTACACGATGACGCCGATCTTCAGCGACTTGCACACCTGCTCGACGTGTTCGGCGATGCCGTCCGCGCTGGCTTCCGTCAGGTAATGCGGCATCAGCAGGATGCCCTTTGCGCCCAGCCGCTCGGCTTCCTGCGCGTAGGCGATCGCCGTGCGGGTCGGCCCCCCCGCCCCGGCCAGGATCGGAACCTTGCCAGCGCAGGTATCGACCGCGGTACGGATGACATCCGCGTATTCGGCGGGCGCCAGGGAAAAGTACTCGCCGGTACCCCCGGCCGCGAACAGCGCGCTGGCGCCATACGGCGCGAGCCATTCCAGGCGCTCGATATAGGTGCGCGGACGGAAGTCGCCCTGCTCGTCGAAGTCGGTGATGGGGAAGGACAACAGGCCTTCCGAGATGATTTGCTTCAGTTCTAGCGGCGTGGTCATTGTGTGGGCGGTACCGGGGAGTTGCGAGGCAGATCGGATGTCATACGTTATCGTACAACACGCATCCCCGACCTGCCAGCGGTTTTTGGAACAGACGCTTGTCCGCCGCGGAATCCACTTGGCTGATAAGTTGGCAGAATACGTTGTACGATGACAAACATCAATCCCATCATCGCACCGCTTAGCCGCCACTTTCACACCGACGCCATGTCCGAGCCGCGAAATCCTCTCTATATACGCATCCACGACGACGACAATGTCGCGATCGTCGTGAACGACGGCGGCTTGCCCGCGGGCGCCGCGTTCGCCGATGGACTGGCCCTGCTGGAGGCCATCCCGCAAGGGCACAAGGTCGCGTTGCGCGATCTCGCGGAGGGAGACGCCATCGTGCGCTACGGCGTCGTGATCGGCTACGCCGCCCAGCCCCTGCCGCGCGGCAGTTGGGTCAACGAACGGGTCACCACCCTGCCGGAGCCGCCCGCGCTGGACCGATTGCCGATCGCCACGCGCGTCCCGCCCCAGCCCGAACCCCTGGAAGGCTACACCTTCCAGGGTTACCGCAACGCCGACGGCTCGGTGGGCACCCGCAATATCCTGGCCATCACCACCACGGTCCAATGCGTGTCCGGCGTCGTCGAACACGCCGTCAAGCGCATCCGCGCCGAACTACTGCCGCGATATCCGAACGTGGATGACGTGGTGGGGCTGGAACATACCTATGGCTGCGGCGTCGCCATCGACGCGCCGGATGCCGTGATTCCCATCCGCACGCTGCGCAATATCGCGCTCAATCCGAACTTCGGCGGCACCGCCATGATGGTCAGCCTGGGATGCGAGAAGCTGCAGCCGGACCGCCTGATGCCGCCGGGCAGCATCCCCATCGCGGGCGGCGGCAACCGGGTCGATACGGTCACCCTGCAGGACGAGGCGCACGTCGGATTCGAATCGATGGTGGCGTCCATCATGCGGACCGCCGAGCGCCACCTGGCCAGGCTGGACGCGCGACGTCGCGTCGAATGCCCCGTCTCGGATCTGGTGGTGGGCGTGCAATGCGGCGGCAGCGATGCGTTTTCGGGCATCACCGCGAATCCGGCGGTCGGCTATGCCAGCGACCTGCTGGTACGCGCGGGCGCGACCGTCATGTTCTCGGAGAACACCGAAGTGCGCGACGGGATTGCGCAATTGACCGCGCGCGCGGCCACGCCGGAGGTGGCGCAGGCCCTGATCCGCGAGATGGCCTGGTACGACGCCTATCTTGCGCGCGGCAATGCCGATCGCAGCGCGAATACCTCGCCCGGCAACAAGAAAGGCGGCCTGTCGAACATTGTCGAGAAAGCCATGGGATCGATCGCGAAATCCGGCCGCTCGGCGATCTCGGGCGTGGTCGCGCCGGGCGAAAAGCTCGCGTCCAAGGGACTGGTGTACACCGCCACGCCGGCCAGCGACTTCATCTGCGGGACGCTGCAACTGGCGGCCGGCATGAACCTGCACGTATTCACGACGGGTCGCGGCACCCCCTATGGACTGGCCGAGGTACCGGTCATCAAGGTAGCGACGCGCAACGACCTGGCGCGCCGCTGGCATGACCTGATGGACGTGAACGCCGGCCGCATCGCGACGGGCGAGGCAACAATCGCCGATGTCGGCTGGGAACTGTTCCATACCATGCTGGACGTGGCCAGCGGCCGCAAGAAGAGCCGTGCCGAGGCACTGCGGCTGCACAATGCGCTGGCCTTGTTCAATCCGGCGCCGGTGACCTGAGGCGGCGCGGGACGGAACCGCCTAAGCCGCGTCGGGCTGGTTTTCCGGCGCGGCCTGCTCGAAGGCCGGCAAGGCGCGGCAAGCCGCATCGATGCGCGCGATGACCGGCATGGCGGACAAGTCGCAATCCAGCCGCCGCGCATTGAACAGCTGCGGAACCAGGCAGGCGTCGGCCAGCGTCGGGCTATCGCCATGGCAATACACGCCCGTGTCGGGCGAATCGGCCAGCATATGCTCCAGCGCGAGCAGGCCGGTTTGCACCCAGTGCCGGTACCAGGCGTCGCGCGCCGCGTCCGGCACATCCAGCTCTTTCTTCAGGTAACGCAGCACGCGCAGATTGTTCAGCGGATGAATGTCGCAGGAAATTCCCTGCGCCAGGGCACGCACCCGCGCCCGCGCGACCGGCGTGGAAGGCAGTAGCGGCGGCTGCGGGTGGGTTTCGTCCAGGTATTCGATGATGGCCATCGATTGCGTCAGCACGGCCGAGCCGTCGACCAGCGTCGGCACCATCGCCTGGGGATTCAGCCGCAGGTATTCGGGCTTGAGCTGCTGGCCGCCGTCCTTGAGCAAATGCACCGGCACATAGTCATACGCCAACCCCTTCAGGTTCAGCGCGATACGCACCCGGTAGGCGGCCGAACTGCGGAAGTAACTATATAGCTGCATGCGGGCTCCTTGGGGGATGGCCGTTCAGCGCGGCGGCTGGTCGGATTCGGCGGGCTTGCGCGCCAGTCCCTTGGGCAGCGGAAACGCCACGTTCTCTTCCAGGCCCGGCATGGTCCTGACCGACACGGCGCCCAGCTCCTTGACGCGATCGATCACCTGGCGCACCAGGATCTCCGGGGCCGATGCGCCCGCGGTAATGCCGATGCGCTTGCGGCCTTGCAGCCACGAAGGATCGATGGCCTCAGCGCCGTCGACGAGGTAGGCGGTCACGCCCTTGCGTTCGGCGACTTCGCGCAGCCGGTTGGAGTTCGAACTGTTGGTGCTGCCCACGACCAGCACCAGATCGCATTCCGGCGCCAGCACCTTGACGGCGTCCTGGCGGTTCTGCGTCGCGTAGCAGATGTCGCTCTTGCGCGGTTCGATGATGGTGGGAAAACGCGAGCGCAGCGCCGCCGCGACTGCCGCCGCGTCGTCCACCGACAGCGTCGTCTGGGTCACGAAGGCAAGCTGTTCAGGATCGGCGACCCGCAGGGCGTGCACGTCTTCCACCGTCTCGACCAGGTACATGCCGTCCTTGGACTGCCCCAGCGTACCTTCCACTTCAGGATGTCCCTTGTGGCCGATCATGACGATTTCGCGGCCCGCCGCGCGCATCCGCGCGACTTCCACGTGAACCTTGGTCACCAGCGGACACGTGGCGTCGAAGACGCGCAGGCCGCGCTGTTCGGCCTCTGCGCGCACCGCCTTGGATACGCCGTGCGCCGAAAACACCACGATCGCGCCGGCGGGGGCGTCGTCCAATTCATCGATGAAGATCGCGCCCTTGCCGCGCAGGTCCGCGACGACGTAGCGGTTGTGGACGATTTCGTGGCGTACGTAGATCGGGGCGCCGTGCAGTTCGAGGGCGCGTTCGACGATCTCGATGGCGCGGTCCACGCCAGCGCAAAAGCCGCGCGGCTGGGCCAGCAGGACTTCGGCCTGCGGAGCCGTCACGGAGGTGGAGGTCGCGGTCATCAGAGCACCCCGAGAATCTGAACATCCAGCCGCAGCGCCGTGCCCGCCAATGGATGATTGAAGTCGAACAAGGCGCCGTCATCGTCCAGGGACTTCAGCACGCCCGAATAGCGGCCACCGTTGGGCGCCTGGAATTCCACCAGATCGCCCGGCTCGAAGCCGGCGTCCGCGCCGGCATGCTCGGCCAGCATGGCGCGGCTGACGCGCTGGATCAGTTCGGGATTGCGATCGCCATAGGCCTGTGCCGGCGGCAGCGTCACGCTGAAGCTGCTGCCTTCGGGCTGTTCCAGCAGCGCGGCTTCCATGCCGGGCGCCCACTGGCCCGTTCCCAGTTGCAGCGTGGCGGGACGGCCGGTGAAGGTATCGGCGAAAACGGATCCTTCGCCCGGCCCGGAGGCAAGGACGATGCGGTAGTGCAGGGTGAGGTAGGAATCCGGACGGACAAAAACGTTCGTGCTGGGCATGGCGGTGCTCAAGATATGCCACCGTATCGGGCTGAATCCGCCATTTTAGTCCCAGGCGCGCGGGTGCCTTCGCATTACCCCGCCGCACCATGCCAGGAGTTGCCCTCATGCCCACGCCCAAGCCATCGGATACGGACACGGAACGCCCCCGCGAACGGCTGCTGCGCCATGGCGCCTGCGTGCTGACCGACGCCGAGCTGCTGGCCGTCGTGCTGCGCACCGGCACGTCCGGGCGGCCGGTGCTTGCCCTGGCGCACGACGTCCTGGGCCACTTCGGCGGCCTGCGCGGGCTGTTCCGCGCAGGCGCGGACACGCTGGAACAGGTCCATGGCCTGGGCAGCGCCAAAATCTGCCAATTGCTGAGCGTGCTGGAACTGGCGCGCCGCGCCATGCGCGAAGACCTGGTGGAAGGCTGCGCGCTGGACCAGCCCAACCGTGTCAAGCAATACTGCGTCGCCCTGCTCGGCCATCACGACATCGAGTACTGCATTGCGCTCTACCTGGACAACCGCCTGCGGCTGATCGCCACCGGCGAAGTCGCGCGGGGCACGTTGTCCCAGGCTTCGGTCTATCCCCGTGAAGTCGTGCGCGATGCCCTGCGCCATCACGCCGCCGCGCTGATCCTGGCGCATAACCACCCCTCCGGCCTGGCGATTCCCAGCGACGCCGACGAGCGCCTCACCCGCCACCTCAAGCAGGCGCTGGCGCTGGTGGATGTACGGCTGCTGGACCACCTGATCATCGCCGGGGGCGCCGCGCTGTCGATGGCGGAACAGGGACGGATGTGACCCCGGGCCCAGGGCAAGCCCCTCCAGCCGGCCATACGGCCGAGGCTTGCGAACGGGCGGCGATCGGGCTAGAATGCCGAGTTCTTTCTGGATACGTGGTGGCAGCACGAGTCCGAAAGCATGCCTGGCAGGTTTGGGCAACAACGGTTGGCAACAACGCAGTTTCGTTGGCAACAACGGTTGGCAGTACGCGGTGGCGACACCGCGCAGGCAAGACCGGCCAAGGTATGCACGAATGGCGGCCACAGGCGACCCGCACTCCTAGGAAAATCCATGAAACAGAATACTCATCCTGAATACCGCCAAGTGGTGTTCATGGACGTCCAGACGGGCGACAAGTTCATTATCGGTTCCACCATCAATACGCGTGAAACCATCGATGTGGACGGCACGACCTACCCGCTGTTCAAGTGCGACGTGACGTCCAAGTCGCATCCGTTCTACACCGGTGCGCAGACCCGCATCGTCGAGACCGGCCGCGTGGAAAAATTCCGCGCCCGTTTCGCCCGCACCACGGGTGCCGCCAAGTCGGCCTCCTGATCGCCGGCACAGCGCGCGCACGAAGAAAGCAGCCTGCGGGCTGCTTTTTTTTGCCGGCAGCAAGCGCCCCGACCGGCGCCGCGCGTTTTTTTCTTACGCTCGATCATTCCCAGACAGAAACGACGGTCATCTATCCGGTACAGTACGCCCCGTGTCCCCCTTATCCCGCACTACCCCCGCCCGGCTGACCGCGCCGGCAACCGTCAAACTGCCCCGGCTGGCATTGCTGGGGCTGGCGGTCGCCTATATCGTGTTCGGCCTGTTCATGCGGGATCCGTGGAAAACGGACGACGTGGTGGGACTGGCGACGATGCTCACCGCGGTGCGCGACGGCGGCCATACCTGGATGCTGCCGCAGGTCGGCGTCCTGGCGCATGCCGAGGAAGGCCCTCTTATCACGTGGGTGGGCGCCGCATCGATGTGGCTGTTCGGCCCGATCATGGGCGATATCACCGCGGGACGGCTGCCGAACCTGCTGTGGTTCTTCATTACCACCGCATCCCTGTGGTACGGCACCTACCTGCTGGGCCGCCGTCCGGAGGCCCAGCCGCTGGCCCTGCCCTTCGGCGGCGAACCGACGGTGCGCGACTACGGGCGTATGCTCGCCGACGCGGCGCTGCTGCTCCTGCTGGCGACGGTGGGCATTCTGCAGCGAGTACACGAAACCTCCGAAATTCCCGCCATCATGGCGACACAGGCCGCCGCCTTTTATTCGCTGGCGCGCATGCTGGACCGCCCACGCGTGGGCGCGGTCAGCCTGGGCGTGGCATTGGCCGCCAGCTTCCTCGTGCGCGGCTGGGTCGGCGCCCTGCCCATCATGCTGGGCTGCCTGCTGGCCTTCCATCCCAAGAGCGGCCTGTGGGTCCGGCGCCGCTGGCTGCTGCTGGCCGCCGCGCTGTGCGCCGCGATCATGCTGGCGTGGTGGATACCTGCCTCGTTGACCAGCGAATACTGGATCCGCAACTGGAAGCTCTGGAATATCGATAACTACGCGCTGCCGGAAGTCGGCGACCTGCTGCGCACGCTACGCGACCTTCCCTGGTACCTGTGGCCCACCTGGCCGCTTGCCATCCTGGCCCTATCGCGCTGGTGGGCATGGCGCTACGCCCCCCACGTCTGGCTGCCGGTGGCCATGCTGGTCTGCCCGCTGATCCTAATCGCGTTCACGGACGAGCCTTCCGAAGGCGAATTCATCCTGCTGGTCCTGCCCTGCGCCTGCCTGGCCGCGTTTTCGCTGCCCACCCTGCGGCGGGCCGTGGTCAATACGCTGGACTGGTTCGCGGTCATGTGTTTTTCGCTGACCGCGGCCACGGTCTGGCTGGGATGGATCGCGCTGAATTTCGGTTTCCCCGCCAAAATCGCCCGCAACATCCAGCGCCAGACCACCGGCTATGTGCCGGAAATCTCCTGGCTCGCCGTGGCGCTGGCCCTGGCCGTCACGGTGGGCTGGATCGTCCTGGTGGCATGGCGGCTGCGCGTGCGGCCGACCGCGCTGTGGCGCGGCACGGTCATGTCGGCGGCCGGACTCGCCGCCACCTGGATCCTGCTGGTCCTGCTGTGGCAGCCGCCCGTGGACTACGCGCGCAGCTATCGCAAGGTCTCCGGCGAACTGGCCGCGGCGCTGGCGCAGAATATGCGGCCGGGCGAGTGCGTGCGCGGGCTCGGACTGGGCAGCGGCCAGCGCGCATCCTTCCTGGTCTTCAACGACCTGAACTTCCCCTATGACAACCGCTGCACGCTGATTTTGCAGCAGACCTCGCGCAGCAGCCTGCGGGACGGGACGGCCGCCTACAGCGATGGCGCGGATGTGCTGTGGCAGGGCGGACGCCTGTCGGATCGCAGCGAAGTCTTCCGCCTCTTGCGCGTTCCCCCCACCACCCCGCGATGACGCAAACGCTGCCCACCGAAGCCCCTTTCGGGGCCTCCGTGCGCGCCATCGCGCGCCAGGCCTGGCCGGTCCTCATCAGCCAGTGGGCGGGCATCGCCTTCGGCGTCCTGGATACCGCCATGACGGGCCACGCCAGCCCGGACGACCTGGCCGCCATGTCGCTGTCGGCTTCCGTCTACATTACCGTGTTCGTCGGGCTGATGGGCGTGATCCATGCGCTGATTCCCATCGTTGCCCAGCACTTCGGCGCGGGTCGCATGCGCGATGTCGGCGCGATGTGGGGCCAGGGCGTGTGGCTGGCCATCGGCCTGTCCGCGATAGGCGGCGCGCTGATGCTGTTTCCCGATGCGTGGCTGTCGATGTCGGGCAACGTCGCCCCCGACGTGCGCGCCCGCGTGGCCGGCTACCTGCAGGCGCTGACGCTGGCATTGCCGGCGGCGCTGGTGTTCCGCACGATCTATGCGCTGGGCACCGCCGTATCGCGCCCCAAGCTGGTGATGGGAATCAACCTGGTCGCGGTGCTGTTCAAGGCCGTGTTCAACTGGCTGTTCATCTACGGCAAGCTGGGCCTGCCCGCCATGGGCGCGACCGGTGCCGGCCTGTCGAGCGCCGTCGTATCGTGGATGAGCCTGGGCGCCGGCCTATGGATCCTGCGCCACGACAAGTACTACGCGCGCTTCAAGCTGCGCCTGGGCCGCCCGGACTGGACCGCGCAAAAGGAATTGCTGCGGCTGGGCCTGCCCATGGGCGGCTCCTACCTGGTGGAAGTCTGCGCCTTCACCTTCATGGCGCTGCTGGTGGCGCGCGAAGGCACATTCGTGATCGGCGGACACCAGATCATGTCCAACCTGGCCGCGCTGTGCTACATGATGCCGATGGCGATCGGCGTGGCCAGCGCTTCCCTGACCGCGCAGGCCATCGGCGCGGGCCGGCCGGTACAGGCTCACCGCATGGGCATGGCCGGCCTGGCCCTGGGCCTGCTGGGCGCCACCTTCACCGCCTGCCTGCTATGGGTGGGCAAGCCGCTGATCCTGCGCGCCTACACCGACAATATGGAAGTCGCCGCCGTGGCCGCGACCCTTTTGCAGGTCATTCCGCTGTTCCACCTGTGCGACGCGATGCAGTGCATCAACTCCTATCTGCTGCGCGCATACAAGGTCGCGGTGGTCCCGCTGGTGCTGCAGGTGGCCGCACTGGGTTTGTTCGGCCTGGGCGGCGGATGGCTCTTCGGCTTCGGGCCCGCGCGCGGCCATCTGGATGCGCTGCGCACCCTGCTGCTGCCGGGCTCGCCCGTGGGCGCGGGCACGATGTGGCTCATGGCGATCTTCGGCCTGGGCCTTTCGGCCACGCTGCTGCATGCCTGGTACCGGCGCATCGTTCGCGCCAGCCTGGCGTAGCCGCGCAGGCGCCGCGCCGCTACTTCGGCCGCTTGTCGACCACCCTGCGGGCCTTGCCGGTCAGGGTCCGCTCGACCTGACCGCATTCGAGCACCCGTACCGCCGCGCTGACGCCAATGTGCGCCTTGACCGCCTGGGCCAGCTGGCCGGCCAGCGCGGCGCGCGCTTCGTCGGCCATGCCTTCCAGTTCGGGCCTGGGTTCGGCGAGGATCTCCAGTTCGTCCAGGGCCCCGGCGCGTGTCAGCACCAATTGGTAGTGCGGCGCCAATTGGCCGGTTTTCAGCACAAGCTCCTCTACCTGGGTGGGGAACAGGTTCACGCCACGCACGATAAGCATGTCATCGCTGCGGCCCGTGATCTTGCCCATGCGCCGCATGCTGCGCGCGGTGGGCGGGAGCAATCGCGTCAGATCCCGCGTGCGGTAGCGAATGACCGGCATGGCCTGTTTGGTAAGCGAAGTGAAAACCAGCTCGCCGGGCTCGCCATCGGCCACCGGCAAGCCGCTGTCCGGATCGACGATCTCGGGATAGAAATGATCTTCCCAGATGACCGGTCCATCCTTGGCTTCCACGCATTCGTTGGCCACGCCCGGCCCCATGACCTCGGACAGTCCGTAGATATCCACCGCGTCGATGCCGGCACGTGCCTCCAGCTCTTCGCGCAGCCTGCCCGTCCACGGCTCCGCGCCAAAGATACCGATGCGCAAGGAGGATGCGCGCGGGTCCATGCCCTGCCGGTCCATTTCCTCGAGGATGTTGCAGAAGTACGAGGGCGTCACCATGATGATGTCCGGCCGGAAATCCTGGATCAGCTGGACCTGTTTTTCCGTCTGTCCGCCGGACATCGGGATGACCGTGCAGCCCAGCCGCTCGGCGCCATAATGCGCGCCCAGGCCGCCGGTGAACAACCCATAGCCATAGGCGATGTGCACGATGTCGCCCGGCCTGCCCCCCGATGCGTGGATCGACCGTGCCACCAGGCCGGCCCAGTTATCCAGGTCCTCGCGGGTATAGCCCACCACGGTCGGCTTGCCGGTAGTGCCGCTGGACGCATGCACGCGCGCTATCTGTTCGCGTGGCACGGCGAACATGCCGAAGGGATAGTTGTCGCGCAGATCCTGCTTGGAGGTGAAGGGAAACCTGGCCAGGTCGGCCAGCTGCCTGAGATCCGTGGGGTGCACGCCCGCCGCGTCGAAGGCCTGGCGGTAGTGCGGCACATTCGCATACGCATGCGCGAGCGTCCATTGCAGGCGCCGCAACTGCAGCGCCTCGATTTCGTCGCGGCTGGCATGTTCGATGGGATCCAGTCCCGGCTTGCTTGGCGTGGCCATGATGATGTCTCCGATTCTTTTATGCCGCGCGGCCGGTATCCGGCGGCCGCGTCGTCCTGCCCCCGGCGCCTCAATCGCCGAGGATCTGCCCCTTGATGCGATACGAGCGGCCGCGGAACAACGCCACCGCCTGGCCATCCTGGTTGGTGACGGTCACGTCATAGACGCCCGTGCGGCCGGCCAGCGATCGCTCGCGCGCCGTCGCGGTCAGCACATCGCCCTCGCGGGCCGGCGCCAGGAAATCGATGGTGCAGCCCGACGCCACGGTACTGACATTGCGTGAATTGCAGGCGAAGGCGAAGGCACTGTCCGCCAGCGAGAAAATGAAGCCGCCGTGGCAGGTGCGATGTCCATTCAGCATGTCCGACCGCACGGGCATTGTCAGGCTGGCATGGCCGGGGCCGACATCGGCCAGGCGCATGCCCAGCGCCTGGCTGGCGGCATCGGCCGCGTACATGGCGCCCGCCACCGCGCGTGCCAGCGCGGCGGGATCGGCCGGGTCGGCGGGCGTGGATGCGGGCATGGTGCGCGAGTCGTCCATCATCGTCCCTGGAAGCGTGGTTCGCGTTTTTCCAGGAAGGCCGCCACGCCCTCGGCGTAGTCCTGGCTACGGCCCAGTTCGCGCATCATTTGCACCTCCAGCGCAAGCTGTTCGTCCAGGGTATGGTCCATGCTGGCCAGCAGCGCGCGCTTGGTATATGCCAGGCCTTTGGTGGGGGCGGCGGCGAAATGCCGGCACAGGGTTTCGAGCGTGGCGTCGAAGGCATCGTCGGCGACACATTGCCAGATCAGCCCCCATTGCTCCGCCTGGCGCGCGTCGATCCGTTCGCCCAGCATGGCCATGCCCATGGCCCGCGCCCGTCCGACCAACCGCGGCAGGACATAGGTGCCGCCGGTATCCGGGATCAATCCCAAGCGGCAAAACACTTCGATGAAGCTGGCGGACTCTTTGGCGATGACGATATCGCCAGCCAGCGCCAGATTGGCGCCGGCGCCCGCCGCGACACCGTTCACGCCGACGACCACCGGCAGCGGCAACGCGTGCAGCCGCCGCACCAGGGGCGCATAGTATTTTTCGACGGTCTCGCCCAGGTCCACTTGCGGGGCGCCGGGCGCGGGACGGCGTTCGCTCAGATCCTGGCCGGCGCAGAAGCCGCGCCCCGCCCCGGTAATCAGCAGGACCCGGGCGGACGCGCTCTCTACCTGGTCCAGCGCGCTGGCCACCTCGCCATGCATGCGCGCGGTGAAGCAATTGAGCTTGTCGGGGCGGTTCAAGGTGAGGCGGGCGATGCCGTCCTGCAGCGTGAACTGGATGTCTTCGTACGATGTCGTCATGATGCGGACGGTCCTTGGGTTCGCGGAATCGGATCCGCGGTATCAGATATGCCAGCGGGCCTGCACGACCCTGAAGCGGTTCGCCACATACGCGCTGTCGCACAGCGATGCATTTGCCGCCGGGTTGGCGCCGGTGCCATGGAAATCGCTGAATGCCGCCGATTGATTGACGAACACACCGCCCGTCAGATTAAGCGAAAGCGCCACGCCCGCGTCTTCCGAAGCATCGCGCACGGCCCGGGCGACCTCCGCATCGGTGGTATAGGCCGACAGCGTCAACGCCCCGTGCTCGCGCGCGCCGTCACGCGCCAGCGCGATACTTTGCGCCGTGCTCTCGGTTTCAACGACAAAGGCGATCGGGCCGAACCATTCCCGCTGAATGGCGGGGTGGCCGGCATCGGCCCGCAGCAGCAGCGGCGTGCGGATGCGCGCGCCATCGAACTGCGGATGGGTGACGGACCGGCTCTGCGCCAGCACCGGCAGGCCCAGGTCGCGTGCCTCGTCGAGGCGAGCCAGCGTGGCATCGGCCTGGATGCCGCCCAATAGGTCGGCGGCCTTGGCGTCGTCCGCCGTCAAGGCTTGCAACGCCGCCGCGATGGCACCGGCCACTTCATCGAAACTGGCACGCCCCTGCGCCGTGCGGATACCGTCGCGCGGCACATGGATGTTCTGCGGCGCCGTGCACATCTGCCCGCTGTAGAGCGCAAGCGAAACCGCCAGATTGCGCGCCATGGCCTTCAGGTCGTCCACCGAGTCGACGATGACGGCGTTCACGCCGGATTTCTCGGTGTAGACCTGCGCTTGCCGGACATGCCGTTCCAGCCATTCGCCGTTCGCCTTGCTGCCGGTGAAATCGACGATTTTCACGTGGGGATCGGTGGCCAGGACCTGTGCCGTGTCATCGCCCGCGGGATGGGGCGCCAGCAATACCACGTCCGGGTCGTAGCCGGCTTCGGCCAGCGTCTCGCGGGCGATGCGCACGGTTATCGCGAGCGGCAGAATGGCGGTGGGATGCGGCTTGACGATCACCGTATTGCCGGTCGCCAGGCTGGCGAACAGGCCGGGATAGCTATTCCAGGTAGGAAAAGTGGAGCAACCGATCACCAGCGCGACACCGCGCGGTACCACGGTGAAATGCTTTTCCATGCGCAGCGGGTCCTGTTTGCCCTGCGGCTTCTCCCAGACGACCTGTTCGGGAATGCGCGCCATCTCGCGCCAGGCATAGGCCACGGCCTCCAGGCCGCGATCCTGGGCGTGCGGACCGCCCGCCTGGAAAGCCATCAGGTAGCCCTGGCCGGTCGTGTGCTGCACGGCGTGGGCGATTTCGAAACTGGCCCGGTTCAGACGCTGCAGGATTTCCAGGGATACCCCGGTCCAGGCACGCGGTCCCGCGCGGCGCCACTTCGCCAGCGCGCGCGCCGACGCCGCCACCGTGGCCTGCGGCGACAGGCGCGGATAGCTGATATGCAGATCGAAACCGAAGGGCGAACGCTCGCCGCCCGCCATCAGTGCCGCACCGTCTACCTGCAGGGGGAAATCGCCCCCCCGCAGCGCTTCGAAAGCCGCGCGCCCGGCATCGCCGGCGGTCTCGCCGTAATTGCGCGGGCTGGGCGACTCCGGAAACGGGCTCCAGTATTGACGGCTCTCGGCGGCCCGCACGGCCTGTTCGAGCAGATCGCGATGTCGTTCGAAAAAATCTGTGGTCACGGTAGTCTCCTGCGCGAACGGCCCGCGCCGTTCAGTTTTCCTGGTCGAAATCCAGTACCAGCGTGTCGCTGACCGGATAGCTCTGGCAACTCAAGACGAAACCCCGGGCGACTTCATAGTCCTCCAGGGCGAAATTCGCATCCATATCCACTTCACCTTCGACCACCTTGCAGCGGCAGGTGGAACAGACTCCGCCCTTGCAGGAATAGGGAAGCTCGATGCCCTGGGCCAGGGCGGCGTCCAGCACACTGTCGAGGTTCTTGTCGATGGTGAAGCTGCGCCGGTGTCCGTCCTGCACCACCGTCACGCGGCACTGGGATTGGCCCGCGACGAGGCCCCCCTGGCGCGGCCCGCGCGCCGCGCGCGGCGCGCCGAACAGTTCGAACTTGATGCGCTCGCGCGGGAAACCCAGGCGCTCCAGCGTGGGAACGACGTCCTCGATCATGGCCTGGGGCCCGCACAGGAAAACGTAATCGATATCCCGCACGCGCAGCCATCGCGTCAGCAGGCTTTCCACCTTCGCGCCATCCAGGCGTCCGTTGAAAAGTTCGACGTCCTGCGTTTCGCGGCTCATGACGTGACATAGCGAAAAGCGCGTCATGTAGCGGTTCTTCAAGTCTTCCAGCGCCTCGCGGAAGAGCACCGAAGACGAGGCTCGATTGCCGTAGAACAGCGTGAAGCGGCTGTCGGCCTCGGTGGCCAGCGCGGTCTTGATCAGCGAATACACCGGCGTGATGCCGCTGCCGACCGCGAACGCCACGTAGTGGCGGGCCTGGCCGGCCGCGAAGTCGACGGTGAATTCGCCGTCCGGCGGCATCACGTCCAGCACGGTGCCGGCCCGCAGCTCGCGATTGGCCCAGCTGGAGAATGCCCCGTCGTCCACCCGCTTGATCGCGACCTTCAGCGCGCCATCCTGCGGCGACGAGCAGATCGAATAGGACCGCCGCAGCTCTTGCTCGCCCACGCGGGTACGCAAGGTCAGGTATTGCCCGGGCCGGAACGCGAAGTCCTGCGCCAGCGCCGGCGGCAGGTCGAAAGTGAGCACGACCGCATCGCGCGTATCGCGCGCCACGTCGACGACCCTCAAGGAATGGAAGGAACTGGCCATGGCGGGGCGACTCAATGGGATTTGAAATAATCGAACGGCTCGCGGCAGCCGTTGCAGCGATACAGGGCACGGCAGGACGTGGCGCCGAAGCCGCTGAGCATGCGCGTGTCCATGGAGCCGCAATGCGGGCAGGCCACCGCGGGCGCCGCGCGCCGGGCAATGCCGGAGACGTCGATGGCGCGTTGCGCCGGCGGCGCGATGCCTTCGGCCAGCAAGGCCCGCCGGCCCCGCTCCGAGAGCCAGTCGGTCGTCCAGGCGGGCGCCAGCCGCGTGCGCACCGATACCGCCGGGATACCGTGGCCGCGCAACACCCATTCGATATCCTGAGTGATTTCACGCATGGCGGGACAACCGGAATACGTGGGCGTGATGGTGACCACGCAGACGGGAGCGGCATCCGGCCCTTCCCAGGCGATGTCGCGCACGATGCCCAGGTCGGTGACCGACAGCGCGGGCATTTCCGGATCCCGCACGGCATCCAGCCAACGCGCGATGCATTCCGGCGCGATCCGCGACGCCGGTGCCTGGGCCTGCGGCAGGACGGGCGCTACCATGCGGCCCCCGGATAAGCGCGTTGCAGGAACTGCATTTCGGCCAGCAAGGGCCCCAGCGCCTCGGTGTGCCGTCCCTGCCGTCCACCGCGATAGGCGGCGTGACGCGCCAGCGCTTCGTCCGGCAAGGCCAGGGTGGCTTCTTCCAGCACCGCGCGTACCTGCGCCAGCCAGGGATCCCGCAGCTCGGCAAGCGGGCAGGCGATACCGCGCCGGCAGGCTTGCGCGTCGGTGTCGTCGTCGGCGAAGAGTTCGCCCGTATAGGGCCACGCGGCATCCACGGCCGCCTGCATGCGGCCGTGGCTTTCCGGCGTGCCATCGCCCAGGCGCACGACGATATCGGCGGAACGGCGCGCATGGTATGCCGCCTCCTTTACCGCTTTTTCCGCGATAGCCGCCACCCGAGGCTCGGACGACGACGACAGCCGGTCCAAAAGAAAGTAGTGCCAGGTATCGAAAAAGAACTGGCGCGCCATCGTATCGCCATAGTCGCCATTGGGCCTTTCCACCAGCAGCGCATTGCGAAACTCATGGGCGTCGCGCAGATAGGCAAGCTGGTCTTCATCGCGCCCCGCCCCTTCCGCCTCGGCGGCCAGCGTCAGCCACAGGCGGGCCTGCCCCAGCAGGTCCAGCGCCGTATTGGTAAGCGCCAGGTCTTCTTCCAGGATGGGGCCGTGGCCGCACCAGGCGGACAGCCTTTGCGACAGGATCAGCGTCGTATCGCCCATGCGCAGCGCGAAATCGAACAGACAGCGGTCCATCGTGGGATTCCTACATGTGCTTGACTTCGTCGGGCATCGGGAAAAAGGTCGGATGCCGGTAGACCTTGCCGCGGGCGGGATCGAACAGCGCCGCTTTGTCCGATGGATCGCTGGCCACGATGTCGCTGGCGCGCACCACCCAGATACTCATGCCCTCGTTGCGGCGTGTGTAGACATCGCGGGCATTCATCAGCGCCATTTCGGCGTCGGGTGCATGCACGCTGCCGACGTGCTTGTGGGCCAGGCCGTGCTGCCCGCGGATGAAGACCTCCCAAAGAGGCCACTGTGTGTCGTCCATACGATCCTCCGTTGCGGCCGCGCGTGTTCCGGGAAGCCGCCGTCAGGCGGCCTTGCGCGCCCGCTGTTTTTCGGCATGGGCAGCCATGGCGTCGCGCACCCAGGCGCCTTCTTCGTGTGCGCGCACGCGCGCCTGCAGGCGTTCGCGGTTGCAGGGCCCATGGCCATCCAGCACGACGCGGAATTCCGTCCAGTCGATTTCCCCGAAGTCGTAATGCCCTCGTTCCGCGTTCCAGCGCAAGGCCGGATCCGGAATCCGCAAGCCCAGGTATTCCGCCTGCGGCACCGACTGGTCGACCATCTTCTGGCGCAGCTCGTCATTGGAGAAAAGCTTGATGCGCCAGCGCGTGGAGCGCGCGCTGTTCGGCGATTCCGCGTCGGGCGGCCCGAACATCATCAGGGCCGGCCACCACCAGCGATCCAGCGCATCCTGGCACATGGCTTTCTGTTCCGGCGTGCCGTGCAGGCACATCTGGATGAGCAGGTCATAGCCCTGCCGCTGGTGGAAGGATTCTTCCTTGCAGATGCGGACCATTGCGCGGGCATAGGGCCCGTACGAACAGCGGCACAGCGGAATCTGGTTGATGATGGCCGAACCGTCCACCAGCCAACCGATCATGCCGATGTCGGCCCACGACAAGGTGGGGTAATTGAAGATGCTCGAATATTTGGCCTTGCCGCTGTGCAGGTCCGCGATCATCGCGTCGCGCGAGGTGCCCAGGGTTTCGGCGGCGCTGTAAAGATATAGCCCGTGCCCGCACTCGTCCTGCACCTTGGCCAGAAGGATGGCCTTGCGCTTGAGGGTGGGTGCGCGCGATATCCAGTTGCCCTCCGGCAGCATGCCGACGATCTCGGAGTGCGCATGCTGCGAGATCTGGCGGATCAGCGTCCGGCGGTAGGCATCCGGCATGGCGTCCCGCGGCTCGACGCGTACGCCGGCGTCGATGCGCTGCTGGAATGCCTGCTCCGCCGGATCCGCATCGGCGACCGCATGGGAATGCCCGGTTTCTGGTGCGTGCGCGTCCATGGTGCTTGTCTCCTGCCCGCGTCTTTGACGTCATGACGATGCAACGATTATTTAATACAGAAATTTGTCTGTCAAACGTATTTCTGTATCACATTGGTTTTATGTATCATGTCGCGGTCGTCCATACAGGCCCGTCTTCCTTCCCATGGCCCCTGCCGCGTCCGCGCTGGAACGCCTTACCGCCCGCCTGATCGCGGCCGACCCGCCGCGCGCCAAATCGCTCTGCGTCAGCCTGCTGGGCGACGCGATGGAGCCGCACGGCGGGGCGATCTGGCTGGGCGACCTGATCGCCTTGCTGCAGCCGCTGGGCATCAATGAACGACTGTTGCGCACCAGCGTATTCCGCCTGGTCGCCGAAGGGTGGCTGCACGCCGAACGGCATGGCCGCCGCAGCCTGTACCGGCTGTCCGCCCAGGGCGCGCGCCACACGTCGCATGCCGCGCAGCGTATTTACCAGGCGTCCGAACCAGCCTGGAACGGCGAGTGGACGCTGGTCGTCATCCCGCGCACGAACAACGGGCTGGCCGAACGCGCCGAACTGCGGCGGGCGCTGGAATGGGAAGGCTATGGCATGGTCGCGCCCGGCGTGTTCGCCCACCCCCGCGGGCAACCGGATGCCGCCGGAGGCATCCTCGAATCGCTGGGCATAGCGGACAAGGCGGTGGTGCTGGCCGGGCGCGATCTGCCCGGCGTGGGTGCCCTGCCCCTGGCAGCGCTGGCGTCGCAATGCTGGAACCTGGGCGAACTGGCGGACCAGTACCGCGAATTCATCCACCAGTTCACGCCGCTGGAGAAAACGCTGAACGGCCAGGACCGGGTCGCGCCGCCGGCGGCGGCCGCTTTCGCCGCCCGTATGCTGCTGCTTCACCGGTGGCGGCGCATCGTGCTGCACGATCCGCGCTTGCCCGCGGACATGCTGGCGCCGGACTGGCCGGGACATCCGGCCCGGGCCCTGTGCCGCAGCCTGTATTGGGGCCTGTTCGATGCCTCGGAGGCCCATCTGCAAACCATCGCTGGGCACGGCGATGGCCACTTCCGGCCCCTGGCGGCCGACGCACTGCGCCGTTTCGGGGGACGCTAGCGATGCGGGCCGGCGCGGCCGCCGTCCCGGGCGTTCGCCATGCCGGCGTCACACCTTGAGGAAATGCTCGCGGTAGTGCTTCAGCTCGTCGATGGAATCGTGGATGTCGGCCAGGGCTTCATGCCGGCTTTTTTTCTCGAAACTTTTGTAGACGTCCGGCCGCCAGCGGCGCGCCAGTTCCTTCAAAGTGCTGACATCCAGGTTGCGGTAATGGAAGAATTGCTCCAGCCGGGGCATATAGCGGAACATGAAGCGCCGGTCCTGGCTGATGGTGTTGCCGCACAGCGGCGACTTGCCGGCCGGGACGTGTTGCGACAGAAAGGCGATCAGGATGTCTTCGGCCTGGGCTTCGCTGATGGTGGACGCCTTCACCTTGTCGATAAGGCCGCTTTTCCCGTGAGTGGACTTGTTCCAATTGTCCATCGCGTCCAGCAGGCTGTCGGGCTGGTGTATGGCCAGCGCCGGCCCTTCGGCCACGATGGTCAGGTCCGGCTCCGTCACCACCACGGCCACTTCGATAATGCGTTCTTTTTCCGGATCCAGGCCCGTCATCTCCATGTCGAGCCAGACCAGGCGGTTCTCGTTCAGAGCCATATAATTTGCCTTTTGAAAATCCGATTTTCTCATATCGGTTTCCCAGCCCGGACCATTCATGCTGACACTGCTGTTCGTTGCACTCCTGCTCGTCGATATCGGCATCAGGCTCTGGCTGTCCACGCGGCAAATCCGCCATGTCGCCCGCCACCGGGACCGCGTGCCCTCCGAATTCTCCAGCCGCATCGGGCTGGCCAGCCACCAGCGGGCCGCCGACTACACGGTCGCGCGCGTCCGGCTGGGTATCGTGGAACGCGTTTTCGACGCCGCGGTGCTGATCGCCCTGACTTTGCTTGGCGGGCTCCAGGCCATCGACCTGTTTGCCGGGCGGCTGACGGACAACGACTTCCTGCGCCAGCTGCTGCTGCTGGTCATCACCGGACTGCTGCTGGGCGTGCTGGAACTGCCCTTCACCGTGTGGCGGCAGTTCAGGCTGGAAGCGCGCTTCGGGTTCAACCGGATGACGCCGGCCCTGTTCGTCTCGGACATGCTCAAGGGGATACTGCTGACCGCCGCGATCGGCCTGCCGCTGGTGGCTGCCATCCTCTGGCTGATGGGCAAGGCCGGCTCGCTGTGGTGGATCTGGGCCTGGGGTGTATGGGTGGGATTCAGCCTGCTGACGCTGCTACTGTTTCCCATGGTCATCGCTCCCCTGTTCAACAAGTTCACGCCGCTGGCCGACCAGGACCTGTCCGCCCGCATCCGGAAACTGGTGCAGCGTTGCGGGTTCGCCATCAACGGGCTATTCGTCATGGACGGATCGCGGCGCTCCGGCCACGGCAACGCGTATTTCACCGGCTTCGGCAAGTCCCGCCGCATCGTTTTCTTCGACACCCTGCTGGCGCGCCTGAACGGCGACGAGATCGAAGCGGTGCTGGCCCACGAACTCGGGCACTTCGCGCGGCGGCACATCACCCGCCGTATCGCGCTCAGCTTCGCTCTCGCCCTGGGATTCTTCGCGCTATTGGGATGGCTGGCCCGCCAGCCCTGGTTCTACGAGCAACTGGGCGTCCTGCCGCGCCTGGACGGCCGCAACGATGCGATGGCGCTGCTGCTCTTCTTCCTGGTCGTGCCGGTCTTCACGTTCCTGTTCACGCCCATCGCCAGTTGGTACTCGCGGCGCGACGAGTTCCAGGCCGACGACTACGCGGCACGCCAGAGTTCCGCCGACCAACTGGTGTCGGCGCTGGTCAAGCTGTATGACGACAACGCAGCCACGTTGACGCCGGATCCCGTGCATTCCGCGTTCTACGACAGCCATCCTCCGGCGGCGGTGCGCATCCGCCATCTGGCCGCGGCCGCTCGATGAACCGCCCCTATCGTCCTTCCCGCCCGGGCCGCCAGGATGCCGCCACCATCGCGCAAGCGGACAAGGCCAAACCCAGGATCCGGGAGACGGGCGAGGAAGCGGACCCCGGCGGCCCCGCTGGCGTTTCCCCCACCGGCCTGCTGGAAGGCCGCATCGTTGCCGCCCATGGACGGCATTATCTGGTCGAAATGGCCGACGGCGCGCTGCGGCAGTGTTTTCCACGCGGCAAGAAAGCCGGCGCTGCCGTGGGCGATCGGGTGCGCATCGCTCCGCAGGGCCGCGACGAAGGCGCCATCGAGCAGATCCTGCCGCGCAGCAACCTGCTGTACCGCTCCGACGAGATGCGCGCCAAGCAATTCGCCGCGAATGTCGATCGGCTGTTCATCGTCGTGGCCGTCCTGCCGACCTTCTCCGACGACCTCGCCGGCCGCGCGCTGGCGGGGGCGTGGAGCGCGGGCATCACGCCATTGATTGTCCTGAACAAGATCGATCTGCACGAGGGCCTGGACGAGGCACGCGCCAGGCTGGCGCCCCTGGCCCGCCTGGGGGTACCCGTGCTGGAAGTCAGCGCCCTGCAGCCCGAGGCGGCGCGCCAGACGCTATACCCGCATATGAAGGGACATGTCAGCCTGCTGCTGGGCCAGAGCGGCATGGGCAAATCGACGCTGCTCAATGACCTGATACCCGGGACCAATGCCGCCACGCGCGAACATTCGATCGCCTTGGACATGGGCAGGCATACCACGACCAGCACGCGCCTTTACCATCTGCCCGAAGGCGGAGACCTGATCGATTCCCCGGGCTTCCAGGCGTTCGGCCTGCAGCATCTGTCGCGCGAGGAAATCGAACGGGGTTTTCCGGAGTTCGCCCCCTACGCGGCGCAATGCCGCTTCTACAACTGCACGCACCAGCACGAGCCCGGCTGCGGTGTCCTGCAAGCGCTTGCGGAAAAGCGGATCGACCCGGCCCGCCACGCCCTGTACCTGCGCATCCTGAACGAAAACGCCGCGGCACCGCGCTATTGAAGGCGGCGGGCGATCGCCCGCCTGCCCCGGCCTTTATTCGGGCGGGGTATCGCGCGCGGCGGGGTCGCACAGCATGTGATAAAGGTTGCGCAACATCGCCGCCGTGGCGCCCCAGATGAAATACCTGCCCCACGGCATCGAGTAGTACTTTCGCACACGGCCGTCCGGGAGTTCGACGCGATGCAGGCGATGATTGGCCGGATCCGTGATGAAGGACAGCGGCACTTCGAAAATCTCCGCGACTTCGAAGGGGTCGGGCACGAGCTCGAAGCCCGGCCGAACCAGTCCCACCGCGGGGGTGATGGAAAACCCGGTGGACGTCAGATACGCGGGCATCGTGCCCAGCACCTCGACCCATTCCGGCCCCAGGCCGGTCTCTTCCTGCGCCTCGCGCAGGGCAGCGGCGATCGGGCTGGCATCCGTGTCCTCGATCCGTCCCCCGGGGAAACTGATCTGCCCCGCGTGATCATGCAGATGGGCGGTACGCTGCGTCAGCATGACGCTTACGCCTTCCTCCCGCATCACCAGCGGGATCAGCACCGCCGCCAGCACGGGCGGCCCCTCGCGGCCCGGATAGCGCACATCGCCGTTCAGGGGCAGTTGCGCCGGCCAGCCGGCCGGATGCTGCAGCACCCGCCGCAATTCTTCCGCGGCCAGGGCCTGGGGCGGCACGGGAAGCAAGCCTTCGTTGGCCGCAACCCAGGGCTGCACAGCGGCGTCAAAGGCGGGTCGAACGATGGGACGGCGAGGACGCGACGAAGCGGGCTGGTCAGGCATGAGGGGTAAAGCGCGGAGTGAACGAAAGACGACGATAGGATGCGGATTGAGAATACCCGCTTGAAAACAAAAAGGCACCCGCTGGGGGTGCCTTTGCTGATGAGGGGCCGGCGGGCGGCACCATCATCGCGATCAGGACGCTGCGGTCTCGGCAGCCTTGGCCGATTGCGCGGCAGCCTGACGGCTGACCAGCTTTTCCTTGATACGAGCGGACTTGCCCGAACGGTCGCGCAGGTAGTACAGCTTGGCGCGGCGAACGTCACCACGGCGCTTCACCTCGATAGAGGCGATCTGCGGCGAGTACAACTGGAAGGTCCGTTCCACGGCCTGGCCCGACGAGATCTTGCGCACGATGAAGGCGGAATTCAGCCCACGGTTGCGCTTGGCGATAACGACGCCTTCGAACGCCTGCACGCGCTTGCGCGTACCTTCGACGACATTGACGTTGACGATCACGGTGTCGCCGGGCGCGAAAGACGGCATCGTCTTGTCGGCGGTCAGGCGCTTGATTTCTTCCTGTTCCAGGATATCGATAAGGTTCATGAGAACTCCGAAATCATCGTGCCATGCGATTGTTATGATGAAAACCTGCGCCGCATGCAGAGGATGACGTTTGGCAAACCGAGCATTCTACATCAAATCAGTAGCTTAGGTAAATCGACCGCCACCTCAGAAACCCGCGGCCGCGCCCAGCCACATCAATGCGGGAATCATCGCGCCCCACATGGCGACCAGCAGGATATCCACCACCATCTGACGCAGCGTAACGTCCTGGCCAGCCCCGGATGCAACCCCGGATATGGTCCCTGATATGGCCCCGGGCACAGCCCCGGATGTGGATCCGGCGCGCGGCAAGGATGCAGGCGAGGCCGGAAAAGCGCCAGGCAAAGGCATGACGCCCAGCGCCCCGTCGCGGCGTGCCCGGCGGAACGGCGACAGCAGGTGCCCCCATGCACGGCGCGCGGGCGGTGCGGGCGGAAACGGCCATTTGGTCGGGAATTGCGGTTCGGCTGCGAGATTCATGCGAGTGCTCCTTGGGAGACATACTTAGTCGAATAGACCCAGCTGCCTCGCGGGCGCAGGTCCATGAGCAAAGCCCGGCCCCCTGGAACGGGAAAAAGGGGCCGGAGCAATAAATTGTTGGGTATCCAGTTGCAGGCGCCGACGGTTGAGCCCCGCCCGGCGTACCGCCACATCAAAGCGCTGGCGCAGCAGATCGGACCAGATGCCGGTACCGCGCATGCGGGTGCCGAAACGGGCGTCGTTGCGCTTGCCTTCCCGCATGTCTTCGATGCGGTGGAGGACGCGTTCGGCGCGATCGGGAAAATGCGCCTGTAACCATTCCTCGAAAACAGGCTTCACTTCCCAGGGCAGCCGGATCACGGTATAGCTGGCGTAGTAGGCGCCCGCCTGGGCGGCCTCTTCGATGATGCGCTCGAGAAATTCGTCGTTGATGAAGGGAATGATGGGTGCAGCCAGCACGCCCACCGGAACGCCGGCATCCGCCAAGGTTTTGACGGCCTGCAGCCGCCGCCAGGGCGCCGAAGCGCGTGGCTCCAGGCTACGCGAAAGATCGGCGTCCAGCGATGTGATGCTGATGTAGACCGCCACAAGGTTGCGCTGCGCGAGCGCCTTCAGGATATCCAGATCGCGTTCGATGAGGGCATTCTTGGTAACGATCGTCAGGGGATGCCCGGTTTCCAGGAGCAGTTCCAGCACGCCCCGTGTCAGGCGCCACGTACGTTCGATAGGCTGGTAGACGTCCGTGGCGGAGCCGATATTGACCGGTTCCGCGCGGTACCCCGGGCGGGCGAGTTCCGCACGCAGGGCGTCCACCGCGTTGGCCTTGGCGATGAGCCGGGTCTCGAAATCCAGCCCGGGGGAATACCCCAGGTAAGCATGGGTGGGCCGGGCATAGCAGTATGCACAGCCATGTTCGCAGCCACGGTAGGTATTGATCGCCCGGTCGAAGGGAACATCGGGCGAATCGTTGCGCGACAGCAGCTTGCGCGCCTGTTCGACCATGACCTGCGTCGTGGGCCCGCGCTGGCTCGGCTCGCCGCCCTCGCCCGCGTCGGCAGCGATCGGATACACCGGGTATCCGGGGTGTCCGGACCGGGGTTGGCCGGGGGCGAACTGATAAATAGGGACTGAAGTAGGGGCAGAACCGGGGGGAGAACCGGGGACCGAGTCGGCCAGCGCCGGCTCGTCTGCCGGATCCGCTGCGCTGCGTTCATCGCGCTGGAAGCGATGCCGAACATTAGTAACCGCACCCCGACCGCGCAAGGCGGCGGGGGCGGCAGCCGGGGACCCAGAACCGGCAAAAACGGAATGATCGGTACGTGCCATGAAGATACTGTACATCCATACAGTACTTCTGGCAAGAACCTGCCGCCTTTTTTTTCGGCGACGTCCCACTTTACCCCAACTTCGCCGGCCGCTGGGGGCAAACTCCCGGACTGTGGCTTTGTCGCAAAACCCGCATGAAATAAGGCTTTCCGGCCGATGGCATGGTAAAAGCGCCCGCCCGGGGGCCGCTTTACCCGCTTCAGCGCAGCATGCCGGCCGCCGCGGTCTGATGCGTCGATTCGTCGATCAGAATGAACGCGCCGGTGGCCGCGACATCGTCGTAGCGATCGAGTATCAGCGGATCGCGCGTCGCGATCAGCACCTTGCCGATGTCGTTCATCCCGAGTGTCCCGACATCGCGATCGATCTCGCGCAACTCGTGAATGTCGCGGCGTGTCACGACCTCGCGGATCTTCGCCGTCGTAAGCCGGGTACCGTGCTTCAACAGATATCGGCGCGCCGGGTTGAGCGGCTGCGTGTCGAGCCAGCACAGTTCCGCTTCCAGTTCCTTGCCCACCCGTGCCGGCGCGGAGGCATGCGACAGCACATCGCCGCGCGACACGTCGACATCACGATCCAGCACCGCGATCACCGAATCGCCCGCCGTCGCGCCGGAGAGGATGCGATCGTGCGCGCGCACCTCGACCACGCGGGCCGTCGTCCCGGATGGCTGCACCGTGATCTCGTCTCCAGGCCGGAGGGTACCGCTGGCGATGCGCCCCGCATAACCGCGGAAATCCTGCGCGCTGCTGCCATCGTGGCGCACCACCCACTGCACCGGAAAACGCAGCGGAGCATGCGCGCCGGCCGCCGATGGATCCAGCGATTGCAGCAGGTCCAGCAGCGGGGGCCCGTCATACCAGGGCGTGTGCGCGGAAGCCGTTACGACATTGTCGCCGTTCAGCGCGGACACGGGCAGCACCTGGAAATCCGCGATGCCGATACGGCGCGCCAGGTCGGCATAGGCATCGCGGATACGTTCGAACACCGCGCGGTCCCACCCCGCCAGATCCATCTTGTTGACCGCGACGACGATGTGGCGGATCCCCAGCAGCCGCGCGATGGTGCTGTGCCGCTTCGTCTGCGGCAGCAGCTGTCCGTCGGCCGCCCGCGTCGCATCGATCAGGATGACCGCCACATCGGCGGTGGAGGCCCCGGTCACCATATTCCGCGTGTATTGCTCATGCCCCGGCGCGTCGGCGATGATGAACTTGCGGCGCGGCGTCGCGAAATAGCGGTACGCGACGTCGATGGTGATGCCCTGCTCGCGCTCGGCTTCCAGCCCGTCCGTCAGCAATGCGAAGTCGATGCCGTCGCCGGCCACGCGCTTGTACTTGGCCCGGGCGATGGCATCCAGCTGGTCGGCGTAGACGCTTTTGCTGTCGTACAGCAAACGTCCGATCAGCGTGGACTTGCCGTCGTCGACCGAGCCGGCCGTGATGAGCCGGATGACGGCCGTTTCGCCCGCGGGCAGGAAGGATTCGTTGATGGCATTCATGCGGTGTGGCTCCGGTCCGGCTTCAGAAATAACCTTCTTTCTTGCGGCGCTCCATGGAGGCCTCGGAGGTCTGGTCGTCCATCCGCGTGGCGCCGCGCTCGGTGATGTCGCTCAACGCGGTCTCGGCGATGATGGCCTGGTTGTCCGCGGCATCGGAGGCCACCGGGCAGGTGCACGAGATGTCTCCCACGGTGCGGAACCGCACCGACAGGGTTTCCACCTGCTCGTCCGCCTGCGGGGGCGTCAGCGGCGTGACCGGCACCAGCAGGCCGCGCCGGCGCACCACCTGCCGTCGATGGCTGTAGTAGATCGATGGCAGCGCCAGGTTCTCGCGGGCGATGTATTGCCATACATCCAGTTCGGTCCAATTGGAGATCGGGAATACCCGCATGTTCTCGCCGCGATGCACGCGCGTGTTGTACAGGCTCCAGACTTCCGGACGCTGGCTCTTGGGATCCCACTGGCCGAATTCGTCGCGGAACGAAAAGATGCGCTCCTTCGCGCGCGCCTTTTCCTCGTCGCGCCGCGCGCCGCCGATGCAGGCATCGAAGCCGAATTCGGCGATCGCTTCCAGCAGGGTGACCGCCTGCGCGGCATTGCGCGAATCGGTTTCCTTGCGCAGCACCACCGAGCCGCGTGCCATCGAGTCTTCCACGCTGCGCACGATCAGCCGTTCACCCAGCTCCGCGGCGCGAGCGTCGCGAAACCGGATGACTTCCGGAAAATTGTGCCCCGTGTCGATGTGCATCAGCGGAAACGGGAAGCGGGCCGGCCGGAACGCCTTTTCCGCCAGGCGCAGCAGCACGCAGGAATCCTTGCCGCCGGAAAACAGCAGGACCGGCCTTTCGCATTCGGCCGCGACCTCGCGCATGATGAAAATCGCTTCGGATTCCAGCCAATCCAGATGGCTGCGGGTATGGACGATGGACATGGGACTCTCGGTTGCTTCGGTAGAACGGGGGTATCAAGCCTTGGCCGCGGCGGCATCCCCGACATGGCCGGCTGCCTGGTTGCCTGCATGCAGCCCGCATTCCTTGCTATCGGAGGACTCCCACCACCACCGCCCCGCGCGGACGTCCTCGCCCGGGCGGATGGCCCGGGTGCAGGGCTCGCAGCCGATAGACGGATAGCCGCGGTCGTGCAGCGGGTTATAGGGAATGTCGAGCACGCGGATCGCATTCCACACGTCGTCCTCGCCCCAGGCAGCCAGCGGATTGAATTTGTACAGGCCGAAAACCGCATCCCGTTCCGCTTCCGGCAGGCTGCCGCGCGTGGCCGCCTGGGCGCGTCGCTGGCCGGTAATCCAGGCGCCCCGCCCCGCCAGCGCGCGCGTCAGCGGCTCTACCTTGCGGATATGGCAACAGGCCTGGCGCAGCGCCCGGCTTTCATAGAACGCGAACATGCCGTGTTCCGCGACATGCACGTCGACGGCGTGCGGCAGCGGCCGGTACACCGTCGGCCGGCGGCCATAGCGCCCCTCGATGATGTCCAGCATGGCCAGGGTTTCCGCGTGCAGACGCCCGGTATCCAGCGTGAAGACCTCGATGGGCAAACCGCCGGTATGGATGGCGTGCGTCAGGACCATGTCCTCGGCCGCCAATGAGGAAGCCAGCGCCGCGTCCGGATAGCGCGCCGCGATATCGGTCAACTGCTGCAACAGCTCGGACCACCGCGTGGCAATGGCGGTGTCCGGATGTGCAAGGGATACGGTACGGGTCATCGTGGGCGCATTCACAGGCTAATGGCAAGGACGGCGCTCAAGCGCCGGCGGGAAAAATCCGGCCCCGGCGCGGACGCGCCAGCAGCATCGCGCCTTCGCGCAGGTCCAGGCCGTGGTATTCGTCTTCGGACAACTGGGCCTCCAGCAGGGCGCCGTCTTCGCGCTGCAGTTCCAGGAAGGCGCTGGGCCCGGCCAGATAGGCATGGTTCAGCTTGACCGCGATACCCTCGCCGGAGGGCGCATAGGGCACGATGTCCAGCTCGTGCGGCCGCACATACGCCACGGCGCGCTGCTCGTCCAGGCCATCGAAGGCCGGCGCGGGCAGCGCGACGCCGTTGGCGCGCCACTGACCGCCGGCCGCGTGGCCCTCGATCTGGTTGACGTCGCCCAGGAAGCCGTAGACGAAAGGCGTCGCTGGATGCGTCCACACATCGCGCGGCGTACCCACCTGCTCGATGCGGCCCGCGTTCATCACGACGACACGGTCGGCGACTTCCAGCGCTTCTTCCTGGTCGTGCGTGACGAAGACGCTGGCGACGTGCAGCTCGTCGTGCAGACGGCGCAGCCAGCGGCGCAATTCCTTGCGCACCTTCGCGTCCAGCGCGCCGAAGGGTTCGTCCAGCAGCAGGACGCGCGGCTCGACGGCCAGCGCGCGCGCCAGTGCGATCCGCTGCCTCTGCCCGCCCGACAACTGGCCCGGATAGCGGTCGCCCAGCCAGTCCAGCTGCACCAGATCGAGTAGCGCGTGGACCTTCTGCCTGATGGCCGCCTCGCTGGGCCGCTGGCCGCGCGGCTTGATACGCAGACCGAAGGCGACGTTCTCGAAGACGGTCATGTGCCGGAACAAGGCATAGTGCTGGAAAACGAAGCCGACCTGGCGTTCACGCACATGCACCCCCGTGCTGTCTTCGCCGGAGAAATAAATGCTGCCGCTGTCCGGTGTCTCCAGGCCCGCGATGATGCGCAGCAAGGTCGTCTTGCCGCAGCCGGACGGTCCGAGCAGCGCGACGAGTTCGCCGGAGTCGATGTGCAGATTGACATCGCGCAGGGCCTGGAAAGCGCCGAAGCGCTTATTGACCGATTTGATCTCGATATCCATATAGCTTTCCTCGATTCTTTCTGGGTCTTAACGGCGCGCGGGCGCGTACAGGACAGGCAGGCGCGGGGCGCGGCCGTCCGCGGCCACCGCATCGGCATCGTCCTGGCGCGCCAACGCATGCGCGTGCCGCCATTGCACCATGGTTTTTATGGCCAGCGTGACGAGGGCCAGCAGCGCCAGCAGCGAGGCGACGGCGAACCCGGCCTGGATCTGGTATTCGTTGTAGAGAATTTCCACCTGCAGCGGGAGGGTATTGGTCAGGCCGCGAATATGGCCTGATATCACGGACACCGCGCCGAATTCGCCCATTGCGCGCGCATTGCACAGGATCACGCCATACAGCAGGCCCCAGCGGATATTGGGCAGGGTTACATGGAAGAACGTCTGCCAGCCGCGCGCGCCCAGCACGATGGCGGCCTCTTCCTCCTCGCTGCCCTGCGCCTCCATGAGCGGAATCAGCTCACGTGCCACCAGCGGCAGCGTCACGAACGCGGTAACCAGCACGATGCCCGGCAGGGCGAAGGCAATTTTCAGATCGTGAGCCATCAGCCATGGCCCTATCCAGCCCTGCGCGCCCACCACCAGCATGTAGGAAAGCCCGGCCACCACCGGGGATACGGAAAATGGCAAATCTATCAGGCTGACGAGCAGGGCTTTGCCACGGAACTCGTGCTTGGCGACGGCCCAGGCCACCACGATACCGAAGACCATATTCAGGGGCACGCAGACGCACGCCGTCAGCAAGGTCAGCAGGATGGCGGCCCAGGAGTCGGGTTCGTTCAACGCGGACACGTAGGCGCCTACCCCTTTGCGCAAAGCCTCCAGGAACACCGTGCACAGGGGCAGCACGAGGAACAGCATCAGGAACGCAGCCGCCACGATGACCAGCAAGGCGCGCGCAAGTCCCCCGCTCCCCCTGGACGACGGCGAAATCGCCGCGGCCCCCGTCATGGCCGTCCTCCGGCAAACGCACGGCGGCGCCATGCCTGCGCCGCATTGATGGCAAGCAACATCGCGAAGGACAGGCCCAGCAGCACCGAAGCGATAGCGGCCGCGCCGGCATAGTCGAACTGTTCGAGCTTGACCAGAATAAGCAGGGGAGCGATCTCGGACACCATGGGCATATTGCCGGCGATGAAGATCACGGAACCATACTCGCCGATCGCACGGGCGAACGCCATGGCGAATCCGGCCAGCAGCGCGGGCGCGATGGTGGGCAGCAGCACACGGATGAATACCTGGACCGGCCTCGCGCCCAGGCTGGCTGCGGCCTCCTCCAGCGACCCCTCGATATCTTCCAGTACAGGCTGCACCGTGCGGACGACGAAAGGAATGCCGATGAAGATCAACGCGACCACGATGCCCGCGGGCGTATAGGCGATCTTGATGCCCAGTGGCGCGAGCAGCCCGCCGATCCAGCCGTTCGGCCCCAGCAACGCGGCCAGCGCGATGCCGGCGACCGCGGTCGGCAGGGCAAACGGCAGGTCGACAAGCGCATCGAGCAGGCCCTTGCCGGGAAACCGGTAGCGCACCAGCACCCATGCCACCAGCAGACCGAAAACCAGGTTGACGAGTGCGGCAAGCAGCGATGCGCCGAAGGTGACGCGATAGGCGGCAAGCACACGCGGCGACGTGACGGCGGCGAGGAAAGCCTCCCAGCTCAGGCCCGCGGCCTTGATCAGCAATGCCGACAGCGGCAGCAATACCAGGATGCCCAGATACGCCAGCGATATCCCCAGCGTCAGGTTCAACCCCGGCATGACACGCGGGGTGCGCGCACCGCGCCTGGCCGGCGCCACGGGCGCCCCGGGCTCGCGCGGCGCGGGTATGCCGGCCGCGGGCAGTGTCAGGTCGGCCATCGCCATGCGCCTACTGTTTGACATAGATCTGGTCGAATATGCCGCGCTCCGCGAAATGCGCCTTGTCCACCTCGGGCCAGCCGCCCAGGTCGCGGATAGTGAACAGCTCCAGCGCCGGAAATTGCGCGGCGTAGGCGGCCTTGGCCTTGGCCCCGATCGGCCGGTAGTAATTGCGGGCGATCAGGTCCTGCGCCTCGTCGGAATACAGATGCTTCAGATAGGCTTCGGCGACTTCGCGCGTGCCCTTGCGATCGACGTTCCGGTCCACGACCGCCACGGAGGGTTCGCACAGCACGCTGAGGCTGGGAACGACGATTTCGAGCTCGCCCGCGCCGAATTCCTTCCGCGCCAGGAAGGCATCGTTTTCCCAGGAAATCAGCACATCCCCCACGCCCCGCTGCGCGAACGTGATGGTCGATCCGCGCGCGCCCGAATCCAGCACCGGCACATTACGGTAGAGCCTTTCGACGAAATCACGCGCACCCGCTTCGCCTGACTTGCGCCGCGCATGTTCCCATGCCGCGAGATAGTTCCACCGGGCGCCCGCCGATGTCTTGGGATTGGGCGTAATGACGGACACTCCGGGCTTGACGAGGTCGTCCCAGCCCTCGATGCCCTTCGGGTTGCCCTTGCGCACCACCAGAATGATGGTCGACGTGTAAGGCGACGCGTTATCGGGCAGCCGGCTTTCCCACCCCGGTTTGACGAGGCCGCCATGGGTAACCAAGGCTTCGACATCCGGCGCGAGTCCCAGCGTCACCACGTCGGCATCGACACCGTCGATCACGCTGCGCGCCTGCTTGGAGGAACCTCCATGCGAATTCCTGATGAAAACATCCTGGCCCGTTTTGGCTTTCCAATACCGCGCGAACAAGGGGTTGTATTGCGCATACAGCTCGCGCGTGGGGTCGTATGAGACATTCAGCAGCTCGAGCGGCCGTGCCTGCGCCCGCGCCGCCGGCAGCAGTTGTGTCAGGCCCATGCAGGCAGAGGCCAAACCCAGCGCCCCTTTCAGGAAATCCCGCTTCTGCCTGTCGTGTGTCATGAAGTCCGTATCCGCGATATCGCGCGCCAGTGGCGCCGAATGTGATGGAGCGGCGAAGCCGCCTGCACGATGAAGCGGAATTGTGGAGGGTATGGGCGGCGCATCAAACGAAAATGTGCTTGTTTGCATATTTCCGGATTCGCTTTCGCCCCGGGGGCGGCGCGGCGGAAGGGGCTGGCGCGGTACGCCCCAACCGCGCAAAAAAAGAAAGCCGCCGGTTCACGGCGGCCTTCGCACGATGGGTTGCCGTTCTTATTATTTATTGGGCTGGGGCGTGATGCGCAGGTAGGGCCGCACCGCCTTGTAGCCTTTGGGGAACTTCTGCTTGATGACCTCTTCGTCCTTCAGCGACGGGACGATGATGACGTCGTCCCCATCCTGCCAGTTCACCGGCGTGGCCACGCTATGGCTGTCGGTCAGCTGCAGAGAATCGATCACGCGAAGGATCTCGTTGAAGTTGCGTCCGGTACTGGCCGGATAGGTAATGATCAGGCGCACTTTCTTCGCCGGATCGATGATGAACACCGAACGCACGGTAGCCGTGGCGCTGGCATTCGGGTGAATCATGTCATAGAGCTCCGACACCTTGCGATCTTCGTCCGCCAGGATGGGAAAGTTGACCTTCGTGCCCTGCGTGTCGTTGATGTCGTCGATCCACTTGGTGTGCGAATCGACGGGATCCACCGACAGGGCCAGCACTTTCACGTTGCGCTTGGCGAACTCGTCCGCCAGTTTGGCGGTGTAGCCCAGCTCCGTGGTGCATACCGGGGTGAAGTCGGCCGGGTGCGAAAAGAGGACGCCCCAGCTATTGCCCAGGTAGTCATGAAAACGGATGGGGCCGACGGAGGATTTCTGTTCAAAATCGGGCGCTTCATCGCCCAAACGTAGCTGTCCCATGCTCGATCCTATATCCAGAGAAAACAAACGCCGGGCGCGAGATGCGATCCGGCGGACACACGGAATGGCGCCATGCCCCGACGCAATCCATTTGTGATTCTGGCATCAAACCCGGACGTCGAAAAGCCAGAATGCATATAACCTTATGCAATATCGGCGTAAGCGGCGCAAGTGTCCGCAACGGCGCCCGCCTGGACGACGGCCGACAGCGCGGCGGCACGCGGCAGGATATGCGCGCCAAAGAAGAACGCCGTCGCCAACTTGTTGCGCAGGAATTCCCGGGGCCATTCGGACGCGGCGTCCGCGCCTTCCAGGCGGCGATGGCAGACCACCGCCGCCCGCCCCATCTGCCAGCCCGCCATCAGTATCCCGCTGAGCATCAGGAAGGGCACGCTGCCGGCGAATACCGCGCGCACGTTACCCATCGCCGTCCGCGCCATGAATTCCAGGGCCTGCTGCTGGGCCTGCATGGCCTGGGCCAGATTCCCCCGTAGCAACGCCAGGCCAGCCGCCGCCTCCGCGTCCGCGGTCGCCTCGGCGGCCTGCAACGCGTCAAGGGTGCCGCGCATTTCCTGCTGGATACGGCGGGCAGTCGCGCCGCCGTCGCGCAGCAGCTTGCGGCCGATCAGGTCGTTCGCCTGGATGGCGGTGGTTCCCTCATAGATGGGCAGGATGCGGGCATCGCGATAGTGTTGCGCGGCGCCCGTTTCTTCGATGTATCCCATGCCGCCATGAACCTGCACCCCAAGCGAGGCGACCTCCACCGCGGACTCCGTGCAGAACCCCTTTACCACCGGAACCATGAATTCATAGAAAGCGCGATTGCGGTCGCGTGTTTCCGCGTCGGGATGGTGATTGGCCAGATCCAGGGCCGCGGCGGTCACATAGGACAGCGAACGTCCGCCCTCCGTCAGCGCCCGCATCGTCAACAGCATGCGTTGCACGTCGGGATGGCGGACGATGGCGACCGGTCCGCTGGAACCCTCCACGGCCCGGCCCTGCACCCGCTCGCGCGCATAGGCCAGTGCCTGCTGGGTGGCGCGTTCGGCCAGGGCCACGCCCTGCTGCCCCACGGCGTAGCGGGCCGCGTTCATCATGATGAACATGTACTCCAGCCCTCGGTTCTCCTCGCCCACCAGGTAGCCGATGGCCCCCTCTCCTACCTCGCCCTTACCGCCCCCGTATATCAGCACCGCGGTCGGGCTACCGTGGATGCCCAGCTTGTGTTCCAGCGACGCGCACCACACATCGTTGCGTGTTCCTGGGGCGCCATCGGCCGCGGGCAGGAACTTCGGCACCACGAACAGCGATATTCCCTTCACCCCGCGCGGGGCATCCGGCGTGCGCGCCAGCACCAGGTGGACGATGTTCTCCGCCATGTCGTGCTCGCCGTAGGTAATGAAGATCTTCTGGCCCGACACGCGATAGCTGCCATCCGGTTGGGGCACGGCGCGCGTGGCGATCTGGGCCAGGTCCGAGCCGGCCTGCGGCTCGGTCAGATTCATCGTGCCGGTCCATTTGCCCGATACGAGATTGGGTACATAGGTGTCGCGCAGCGTCTGGCTTCCCACGGTGAGCAAAGCTTCGATGACGCCATCGGTCAACAAGGGGCAGAGCGAAAAAGCCAGGCAGGCCGAATTGATATTCTCGTTGGCGGTGGCCGCCACGACCTTGGGCAGGCCCTGTCCGCCCCAGGCAAGCGGATGCAACAAGCCCTGCCAGCCGCCTTCCGCATAAGTGCGGTAAGCCGCCGCATAGCCGGGCGGGGTCGTTACCGCGCCGTCGCGCCAGACGGCGGGTTCGCGATCGCCGATGCGATTCAGCGGCGCCACGGCCTCTTCCACGAAGCGCGCGTTTTCACGCAACACCGCATCCACCACATCGGCGGATGCCTCTTCGTACCCCGGCAAGGCCAGGATTTCGTCCAGGCCGGCCAGCTCCTTGAGCGTGAAACGGATATCCGCGATCGGTACGTGGTAGCTCATGTCGTCTCCTTGTCGGACGCGGCCCGCCCCGCGCCCTGTGGGAAAGCCCCGGCCATGGCCGGGCGATGCATGCCGGAAGGCGGATGGGCCGCTTGCCGCCGAAAGCAAAACGGCCGTCCACCAGGACGGCCGTTGACGTGCGCGCGGCGGACCGCGATGCGCCTTGGTTCTTCTATATTAAATTAAAGCGCGTTGACCAGTTCCGGAACCAAAGTGAACAGGTCTCCGACCAGGCCGTAATCGGCCACGCCGAAAATCGGCGCTTCCGCGTCCTTGTTAATGGCGACGATCACCTTGGAGTCCTTCATGCCCGCCAAATGCTGGATGGCACCGGAGATCCCGACGGCCACATACAGCTGCGGCGCGACGATCTTGCCCGTCTGGCCGACCTGCCAGTCATTGGGGGCGTAGCCGGCATCGACGGCCGCGCGCGAAGCGCCCAGTGCCGCGCCCAGCTTGTCCGCCAGCGGATCCAAAATTTTGAAGTTTTCCGCGCTGCCCAGGCCGCGGCCACCCGATACGACGGCGCGCGCGCCGGCCAGTTCGGGACGATCGCTCTTGGCCAGTTCACGGCCGACGAACGACGACAGGCCGGTATCGGCCACGGGCGCCACCGTTTCGACCTGCGCCGAACCGCCTTGCGCGGCCACGGCGTCGAACGCCGTGGTACGCACGGTGATGACCTTGACCGCATCGCCGGACTGCACGGTGGCGATGGCGTTGCCCGCATAGATCGGCCGTTCGAAGGTATCCGGCGAATTCACCGCCGAAATGTCGGAAATCTGCGCGACGTCCAGCTTGGCGGCCACGCGGGGGGCGATGTTCTTGCCCGAAGCCGTCGCGGGGAACAGGATGTGGCTGTAGTTCGACGCCACCGCCAGTACCTGCGCGGCGACGTTTTCGGCCAGGCCATCGGCCAGATGCGGCGCATCGGCCAGCAGGACCTTGGACACGCCCGCGATCCGCGCGGCTTCTTCCGCCACGGCCTGCGCGCCGCCGCCGGCCACCAGCACATGCACGTCGCCGCCCAGCTTGGCGGCCGCCGCCACCGTATTCAGCGTTGCCCCTTTCAACTGGGCGTTATCGTGTTCCGCAATAACCAGGCTCGTCATCTCAAACCACCTTCGCTTCGTTCTTCAGTTTGTCCACCAGCGTCGCCACATCGGGCACCTTGATGCCGGCCTTGCGGGCGGGCGGTTCGGTGACCTTCAGGGTCTTCAGGCGCGGTGCCGCATCCACGCCCAGGTCTTGCGGCGTGACGGTGTCCAGCGTCTTTTTCTTCGCCTTCATGATGTTGGGCAGCGTGACATAGCGCGGCTCGTTCAGGCGCAGGTCGGTGGTCACGATGGCGGGCAGTTTCAGCGCGACGGTTTCCAGGCCGCCGTCGACTTCGCGCGTCACCGTCGCCTTGCCGTCGGCGATCTCGACCTTGTTGGCGAAAGTGGCTTGCGGCCAATCCAGCAGCGCGGCCAGCATCTGCCCCGTCTGGTTGGCGTCATCGTCGATGGCCTGCTTGCCCAGGATGACCAGTTGCGGCTGCTCCTTGTCGACCAAGGCCTTCAGCAGCTTGGCGACGGCCAGCGGTTGCAGCTCGGCATCGGTCTGGACCAGGATGCCGCGATCCGCGCCGATCGCCATCGCGGTGCGCAGCGTTTCCTGGCACTGCGCCACACCGCACGACACGGCGATCACTTCGCTGGCCGTGCCTTTTTCCTTGAGCCGGGTGGCCTCTTCCACGGCGATTTCGTCGAACGGGTTCATCGACATTTTGACGTTGGCGATGTCGACGCCCGTTTGATCGGATTTCACGCGTACCTTGACGTTGTAGTCAACCACGCGTTTGACCGGTACCAAGACCTTCATCCAACAGCCTCCAGATATCGAATAATTGAACGCCGCGCGAGGGCCGCGGCGCTCCGGGAATCGAACGATTCTACAACGGCGGCCGGCTACAGCCGCGCCAGCTCGCGGATATGGGCCACGGCGCTGCGGCCCAGCGCGGAGAGGTCGTAGCCGCCCTCCAGCATGCTGACAACGCGTCCCTGCGCATGACGGTCGGCCACCTGCATGAGCTGATGGGTGATCCAGGCGTAGTCCGCCTCGACCAGGGCCAGTTGCCCCAATTCGTCCTCGCGGTGGGCGTCGAAGCCCGCCGATACCAGGACGAGCTGAGGCCGATGGGCCTCCAGGCGGGGCAACCACTCGCGCGTCACGATCTCGCGCACCTCCGGGCCGGCCGTATAGGCGGGCACGGGGATATTGACCATATTGTCGGCGCTCGGCTGCGCGCCGCTGAACGGATAGAACGGGTGCTGGAAGATCCCGCACATCAGCACGCGCGGGTCGCCGGCGAAAATATCTTCGGTCCCGTTGCCGTGATGCACGTCGAAATCGACGATGGCAACGCGCTCCAGGCCATGGCGCGCCATGGCGTGATGCGCCGCGATGGCCACGTTGTTGAACAGGCAGAAACCCATGGCCCGGTCGCGGCAGGCGTGATGCCCGGGGGGCCGCACCGCGCAGAACGCCGTGGGAGCCTCGCCGGCCATGACCCAGTCCACCGCCTGCACGCCCGCCCCCGCGGCGTGCAAGGCGGCTTCGTAGCTGTGCGGGTTCATCTGGGTATCCGCGTCCAGCGCCCGGTAGCCCTGGCTGGGGGCCGCCGCGGCCAGCGCATCCACATAGGCGGCGCTATGGGCGCGCAGCAGGGCTTCGCGCGGCGCGGCGGGCGCTTCCCGCGCGTCCAGATAGGGCATGATGCCGCTGGCCAGCAGCTGATCCGAGATGGCATCCAGCCGCTGCGGGCATTCCGGGTGCCACTCGCCCATTTCGTGCAGCCGGCAGGACGGGTGGGTAAGATACAGGGTCTCCATGGGAAGATTATGTTCACCTGTCGGCAATTACTGCAACTCGGACTGATTACCGCCCTATTGACGGGCTGCTCCACCGCGCAGGATGGCCCTGCCCACGCCGCCGGGTCGTCGGCATCCCAGGCCGGGATCCCCGCGGCGCCGGACGCGTCGGTCCCGCGTATCCGCATCGGCCCGCCGCCCGGCGAAGGCTCCGCATCGACGATAGGCAGCGAAGGCGGCGCCGTGCCGGCGGATGAGCAGCGATCCGCCGTGGCGGCTTCCGACGGGCGCATGCGCGCCGACGTGCAGGCGTTCATCCAGCAACTGGCCGGCGAGCGCGGCTTGCCGGCGTCCCAATTGACCGGCGCGCTGGCGGATGCGCGCTACAGCCCCACCGTGGCGCGGCTGATCGCGCCGGCGCCCGGCCGCAAGGTGTCGCGCAGCTGGATGACGTATCGCGCTCGCGTGGTGGAACCCAAGCGCATCGGCTGGGGCGTGGAGTTCTGGCAAGACAACGCCGACACCCTGAACCAGGCCGCGCAGCGTTTCGGGGTTCCGCCGGCCATCATTGTCGGCATCATCGGCGTGGAGACCTTGTACGGCCGCAATATGGGAAATTTCCGCGTCCTGGACGCGCTATCGACCCTGGCCTTCGACTATCCCGATCCCTCCAAGCCCGAGCGCGCGCAGATGTTCCAATCGCAGCTGGCGGATTTCCTGACGCTGGTGCTGCAGGGCAAACTCGATCTGCAAACACAGGGGTCATACGCGGGCGCCATCGGCATGCCGCAATTCATGCCGGGCAGCATCATGAATTATGCGATCGACGGCGACGGCAGCGGCCACATCGACCTGACCAACAATCCCCGTGACGCCATTCTGTCGGTCGCCAACTTCCTGGTGCAGCATGGCTGGGAAAGAGGCCGTCCCGTGTTCGCGCCCGTCGCGCTGCCGCCCGATGCCGGCCGGCTGGTGGACGGCGGCCTGGCACCGACTCGCACATGGCCGCAATTGCAAGCCGCCGGAGCCACCCTGAACCCGAACGGAATACCGGTCGCGGATAACGGCTGGCAACAAGGCATGCTGGGCGTCATCGACTTGCCGGAAGAGTCCGCCGGCACCGCTGAATATCGTACGGGGACGGTGAATTTCTTCGCCCTGACGCAGTACAACCACAGCTATTTCTACGCGACGTCGGTGGCGGACCTGGGCGCGGCCATCCAGGCACGGATGGCCGCCGTGGCGGCCCGGTCGGCTCAGTTGAATACGCCGGTCGACAGGTAGCGGTCGCCCCGATCGCAGACGATGAAAACGATGGTGGCGTTTTCGACGCGGGCGGCCACGCGCATCGCGCCGACCAGGGCGCCGCCTGAGGAGATCCCGGCAAAAATGCCTTCTTCGGCCGCCAGCCGGCGCGACATCTCTTCCGCGTCGGCCTGCTTGATGTTTTCGTAAGCGTCCACCCGGCCGCGGTCGAAAATGGCGGGAAGATAGGCTTCCGGCCATTTGCGTATGCCGGGGATCTGCGAGCCTTCCTCCGGTTGCGCGCCGATGACCTGGATCGCCGGATTGCGCGCCTTCAGATATGTGGACACGCCCATGATGGTGCCGGTGGTACCCATCGCGCTGACGAAATGGGTGATGCCGCCTTCGGTCTGCGTCCAGAGCTCCGGCCCGGTGCCCTCGATGTGGGCCCGCGGATTATCCGGGTTGGCGAACTGGTCCAGCACCTTGCCCTTGCCTTCGCTCTGCATCGCCGTGGCGAGATCGCGCGCGTATTCCATACCGCCCTTGTCGGCGGGGGTCAGGATCAACTCCGCCCCGTAGGCCGTCATGGCGGCGCGGCGCTCCACCGAAAGGTTGTCAGGCATGATCAGGATCATGCGGTAGCCGCGCATCGCAGCCACCATGGCCAGCGCGATGCCCGTATTGCCGCTGGTGGCCTCGATCAATGTATCGCCCGGCTTGATTTCGCCGCGCGCTTCCGCGTGGCGGATCATGGACAAGGCAGGCCGGTCCTTGACCGAGCCGGCCGGGTTGTTGCCCTCCAGCTTGGCCAGGATGATATTGCCGCGGGCGGCATTATCGGCCCCGGGGATGCGCTGCAAGCGCACCAGCGGGGTATTGCCGACTGTCTGTTCGACGGTGGGATAGGTGACGGTTTTCATGCTCCAACTATAACCCCGTGCCCGGATGGCCGACGCGAAGGCCGCGTCGGCGCCAGGGATACGCGCGGGAGCTCAGTGAGCGCCGCGTGGTGGCACGCGGGCGGGCTGCGTCGCCTTGTTGTTGCGGCCGGCTGCGCCGCTGGCCGTGGCGGCGCCGGTCGACGGGCGGATGCCGGGAGCAGCCTGGCCGGCCGTCACGCGCAGGCCGGCGGCCTCCAGCGCCTGGACGCGACGCGGCCCGATGCCGCGGACGCGGTCGGAGAGGTCTTCCATGGACTCGAAGCGCCCGCCGCGTTCGCGTTCCTTGACGATGGTTTCGGCCGTTTTCGGCCCGACACCGCGGATGGCGCGCAACTGGTCGATCGTGGCACTGTTCACATCCAGCGCCTGGGCCGGCAGGACCGCCAGCGAAAGGCCGGCGGCCAGCGCCAGCCGGCCGAACGCGCGCTGCCAGCGCGATCGCCGCGGCGCCGCCATGCGCGGCGCCGCGATACGGGCAGGCGGCGCCTGGAAGGTCGCCACGGGATTATGCAGAAAAGGGTTCATGTAGCCTCCGGACAGCGGGTGAAAGGCGTTGATGGGTGGCGTCTGGAACGCCAGGGCCATCATCGCTTGCCGCCGTCCGGGGCGGACCGCGAGTGAACGCAAAGGTCCACCCGGGAATCTACGCTTGCTTGCGCGCCCGCCAATAGCGCACGTATTCCGCCACGCCCGTCTGCACGTCGCGCATGGGCTGGTCGAAGCCGGCCGCGCGCAGGCGGCTGGTGTCCGCCTGGGTGTAGCTCTGGTAGCGCCCCTTGAGATCATCGGGGAATGGGATGTAGCGGATCAACCCCTGGCTGACGAGCTGCTCCAGGGCAAGCGCGGGCTCGCCCTGCTCTTCGCGCAGCGTGTTGACCACGGCCATCGCCACATCGTTGAACGGCTGGGCGCGTCCGGTGCCGCAATTGAAGATGCCCGAGGTCTTCGGGTTGTCCAGGAAGTGCAGGTTGACCGCGACCACGTCTTCGACCGAAATGAAGTCGCGGCTCTGGCCACCGTCGGGATACCCGTCCCACCCCGCGAACAATCGCACATGGCCCTCGGCCAGGAACTGGTTCATGTTGTGGAACGCCACGGAGGCCATGCGGCCCTTGTGCTGTTCATGCGGGCCATAGACGTTGAAGTAACGCAGGCCCACCACCTGTGCCGTCAAGCCGGACAGCCGCGTGCGCAGCACCTGGTCGAACAGCAGCTTGGAGTAGCCGTAGACGTTCAGGGGATGTTCGTTGGCCGGGTCTTCCGCGTAGACCGACGAGCCGCCATAGGTGGCCGCCGAGGACGCATACAGGAAGGGCACGCATTCCGATTGGCAGTAGTCGAACAATTCCAGCGTTACGCGGTAATTGTTGTCCATCATGTACTTGCCGTTGCGCTCGGTCGTATCGGAACATGCGCCCTGGTGGAACACGGCCTTGACGTTCGGCAAGGCGCGCCGGGTGACCAACTGGCGGAAGTAGTCCTTGTCCATGTAGTCCGCGATACGGCAATCCGCCAGGTTGACGAATTTGTCGCCATCGCTCAGGTCGTCCACCGCGATGATTTCCTGGATGCCGCGCCGGTTCAGACCGCGCACCAGGTTGCTGCCGATGAAGCCTGCCGCTCCGGTAACGACGATCATGATAGGTCTCCCAATTCCTTTGCACTGACGGTGGACGTGCCCAGCTTGCCGACCACCACGCCCCCGGCACGGTTGGCCCAGCGCATGGCCAGCGGCCACGGCATGCCGACCGCGCGCGTCACCGCCAGCGTGGCCAGGACGGTATCGCCCGCGCCCGAAACGTCGAAAACTTCGTGCGCCTGGGCATCCACGTGCTCGCTGCCCTCGTTCGTAAAAAGCGTCATGCCCTGCTCCGAGCGCGTCACCAGCAGGGCTTCCAGGGCCAGGTCGCTCCGCAGGCGCTGGGCACGCGCGGCCAGGTCTTCCTCGGACGTCCATCGCCCCACGGCCTGCTGCATTTCCGATCGGTTGGGCGTCACGAGCGTCGCGCCACGATAGGTATCGTAGTGGTCGCCTTTCGGATCCACCAGCACAGGGACGCCGGCGGCCCGGGCGCTCTGGATGAGCTGCGGCACGCGCGTCAATGCGCCCTTGGCATAGTCGGACAGGACCACCACATCGTGGCCGGCCAGGTGCCGTTCGAATTCCGCGCCCAATGCGTCCAGGGCGGAAGCACGGGGGGACTCCTCGAAATCCACGCGCAGCAACTGCTGTTGGCGCCCCAGGACGCGCATTTTCAGCGTCGTGGGATGGCCGGCGTCGGCGACCAGCGCCGGGACAATGCCGGCATCGCGCGCAAGGGCGTGTATCCGTTCGCCCGCCTCGTCCGCGCCGACCACGCCTATCAGGGTGGCTTGCCCGCCCAGGCTGACCACGTTGCGCGCGACGTTGGCAGCCCCGCCCAGGCGATCCTCGCGGCGCGCCACGCGGACAATGGGTACCGGCGCCTCCGGCGACACGCGATCGACCTCGCCGAACCAATAACGGTCCAGCATCACGTCGCCTACGACAAGGATGCGGCGACGCGAAATGTCGCCAACGGGAAATGCACTCATTCAAGTTCTTCCAAACGGCGCGGCGCATAGGTTTCCCATGCGTTGCAGCCAGGACATTGCCAATAATAACGGCGCGCCTGAAAACCGCAGGAACGGCAGGCATAGCGGTCCAGGCGCTGGGTATGCTTGTGGATCAGGCTGCGCAGCAGGGTAAGGTCGGCTCCAGGCACCGGGCTGACTTCGCCGTCCCCACCGGGAGCGGCCAGTTCGGCTTCCAGCAGGCGATCCAGGCCGAGCAGCGAGGGATGATGGCGCAGCGCGGCACGGGCAAAGGCCCAGGCCGGCGTCGCCCCCTGCAACGCGCGCAATTCGCGGAATACCACGTTGAATAGATCCAGCGACGGATACTTGGCGTACTGCTTTTGCAGCAGGTCGAGCGCCGCCTCGGCGCTGTTATTCGCCCGATAACTGTTGAGCAGGGACTCTGCCACCAGGCCCGCGTATTCCGGTTCGTCGGTCAGGACGGACTCCAGGTGCAGGCGCTCGCGCTTGGCGTCGCCCTCGAGGACGGCAAGCCGGGCACGCAGCATCGAGATCCGCACCAGCGAGCCTTTACTGGGCGTATTGCCCTCGCCCGCGATGCTGGCCGCGTGGTCGGCCGCGTCCAGGGCGGTCAGCGCGGCGTCGATGTCCGGCGGCTGCGTGGACATGGCCTGTTGCGCCAGCTCGCAGTGGTAGTGCACCAGCTGGGGCACCGGCTCATCCACCAGACCGCGCAGCGTCTTGACGGCATCGATGGCGCGCGGCCAGTCGTGTTCCGATTCGTAGATGCGTATCAGCGAGCGCAGGGCGGGCAGCGAATAACGCGTATCGCGCAGTTGCTTGAAGCCGGCCTCCGCCCGATCCAGCATGCCCGCCTTCAGGAAGTCCTGGGCCAGTTCGTGCTGGGCATGCTCGCGCTGCGCGACGGGAAGGTCCGCGCGGTTGAGCAGGCTTTGATGCACCCGGATGGCGCGCTCCATTTCGCCGCGACGCCGAAACAGGCTGCCCAGGGCGAAGTGCAGCTCCGTGGTTTCCGGATCCAGCTTGGCGACTTCGACGAAGGCGTCGATCGCGCGGTCCGGCTCTTCATTCAGCAGGAAGTTCAGGCCGCGAAAGTAGGAGTCCGGCAGGACCCGGGTTTCCGACAGCATCTGGCGGATATCGAAACGCGCCGCCAGCCAGCCCAGCGCGAACAACAGGGGGACGAAAATCAACCACCAGGGTTCAAAATCCACGGCGCTCGCTCATGCAGGGTTGGGACACGCGCGGCAGCGCGGCAATGAAAACGGTCATCGGCATCACAGGGGCGACATCGGCGCGATGGCTTCCGGCGGCACATTGGCCGGCTGGCCGGCCTGATTGCTCATGGCAGCCTGCACGCGGTCCAGTTCCTTGCGCAGGCGCACGGCTTCGCGCCGGCGGCGCATCGCCGCGGGTACGGTCAACAACAGCCCGAAGATGGCACCGACCACGAAAGTGACCAGCATGACCACGATCAGCGGCACATCGTGCATGATGTAGTCGCCGTAGAAATTGACCTGGACAGGGTTGGTGTTCTTGAGCGCGAACATCAGCACCGCGACGAATACGATCAATCGCAGCGCCCAGACGAAATAGCGCATGACGCGAGCTCCACAGGGTTCGATATCGGGATTGTAAGCGCGCTTTGTCCCGGTCACCCCAATCTCATCGAATGTGCCGGCGGTCTCGTTGACGGCCCGGGACGACTTTTTGCCTTTCGGCACGCGCGGGGCAAAAAAAAGCCACCGGTTCACGGTGGCTTTTTTGCCTGCTATCGGAGAGACCCGACGGAGAGACCCAACGAGGAATGCCGGCGGAGGCCTGGCTGCATGGCACGGCGAAGACACCGGCCCGGTCACGGCGGCATGCGCCGCCGGCCGGATCAGAGCATCGCGTGGGCACCCACGCCCGACACCGCGGTTTCCACGCTGTCGCCGGCAGCATTCGACGAAGCCTCGTCGGTGCTGTCCAGGTCGACACGTTCGCGAAGTTCCTTGCCCGCCTTGAAATGCGGTACCTGTTTACCAGGCACCAATACCTGTTCGCCGGATTTGGGATTGCGGCCGATGCGCGGGGAACGCCGCGACAACGAAAAACTGCCGAAGCCCCGGATCTCGATACGCTGGCCCGCGGCAAGTGCCTGGGCCATCGCATCGAGAATCGTCTTCACGGCGAAATCGGTATCGCGGGCGGCCAGCTGTGGATAGCGGGCCGCCAAGGCGGCGATAAGCTCCGACTTGGTCACAACGATTTAACCGTCGTTGCGCTGCTGGTCCAGCTTGGCCTTCAGCAGGGCACCCAGGTTGGTGGTACCCGACGAAGCGCTGGCTTCAGACATGCGCTGGATCGTATCCGCGGTTTCGGCGTTGTCACGCGCCTTGATGGACAACTGGATCGAACGCGTCTTGCGGTCGACGTTGACGATCATGGCTTCGATGTTGTCGCCGGCGTTCAGCACCGTCGTGGCGTCTTCGACACGGCCCGAGGAGATCTCGGACGCGCGCAGATAGCCTTCGACGTCCACCGACAGCGTCACCACGGCGCCCTTGGGCTCGACCGACTTGATCGTGCCAGGAACGACCGCGCCCTTGTCATGGGTCGCGACGAAGTTGTTGAACGGATCGCCTTCCAGCTGCTTGATGCCCAGCGAGATGCGTTCCTTGTCGGTGTCGATGCCCAGAACCACGGCTTCGATCTCGTCGCCCTTCTTGAAGTTGCGCACGGCTTCTTCGCCGGACTCCGTCCAGGACAGGTCGGACAGGTGCACCAGGCCATCGATGCCACCGGGCAGGCCGACGAACACGCCGAAGTCCGTGATGGACTTGATCGCGCCCTGGACCTTGTCGCCGCGCTTGAAGTTCGTGGCGAACTCTTCCCACGGATTCTGGCGGCACTGCTTCATGCCCAGCGAGATACGGCGACGGTCCTCGTCGATTTCCAGGACCATGACTTCGACTTCTTCGCCCAGGGTGACAACCTTGCGCGGATCGACGTTCTTGTTGGTCCAGTCCATTTCGGACACGTGCACCAGGCCTTCGATACCGGCTTCGACTTCGACGAACGCGCCGTAGTCGGTCAGGTTGGTAACCTTGCCGAACAGGCGGGTACCCTGCGGATAACGACGGGCCAGGCCCACCCACGGATCTTCGCCCAGCTGCTTGACGCCCAGGGAGACACGGCTCTTTTCCTGGTCGAACTTGAGGACCTTGGCTTCCACTTCCTGGCCCACCTGCAGGACCTCGGAGGGGTGACGCACGCGGCGCCATGCCATGTCGGTGATGTGCAGCAGACCGTCGATACCGCCCAGGTCCACGAACGCGCCGTAGTCGGTGATGTTCTTGACCACGCCCTTGACCACCGCACCTTCGTGCAGGGTTTCGAGCAGCTTCTGGCGCTCTTCGCCCATGCTGGCTTCCAGCACCTGGCGGCGCGACAGCACGACGTTGTTGCGCTTGCGGTCCAGCTTGATGACCTTGAATTCGAGGGTCTTGCCTTCGTACGGCGTCGTGTCCTTGACCGGACGCAGGTCGACCAGCGAACCCGGCAGGAACGCGCGGATGCCATTGGTCATGACGGTCAGGCCGCCCTTCACCTTGCCGGTGATGGTGCCGGTGACCAGTTCGCCGTTGTCCAGCGCCTGCTCGAGCTGCAGCCAGGCCGACAGGCGCTTGGCGCGGTCGCGCGACAGGATGGTGTCACCGTAGCCGTTTTCCAGCGAATCGATGGCCACCGAGACGAAATCGCCCGGGTTGACTTCGACTTCGCCCTGATCGTTCAGGAATTCTTCCAGCGGAATCAGCGCTTCGGACTTCAGCCCAGCATTGACGACGACGAAGTTGTGGTCGATACGCACGACTTCGGCACTGATGACCTCGCCGGACTTCATGTCCTGGTTCTTGAGGCTTTGGGCAAACAGGTCGGCAAAGCTTTCACTGCCCATGGCGTCAAGGACAGCAGTAGAGGGATTGGAAGACATTGAATTGAAATCCATAGGCCAGGATGGCCTGGTTGTATGTGCACGCCAGCACGGCTTGCCCGTACCAGCGGAGTGGAACAAAAACCGACGCGAACAGCGCTATCTGGGAGCGATATTCCCGGCGGCACCGGAAAAACCTTTTGCTTTCCCTGCCGTACCCGCGGCGCCGGGCTTGAGCGCACCGCCACGCGGGCCGTTCCAGAGATCGAGTATGGCTTGCACCGTTTCCTGAGCCGTCATTTTCGACGAATCCAATACCTTGGCGTCCGCAGCCGGCGCCAGAGGCGCCACCGAACGCTGGGTATCGCGGGCGTCGCGCTCGCGCATATCTCGCAGAAGGTCTTCAAGATTAGCAGAAATACCCTTTTCCATCAACTGCTTACGCCTTCTTTCCGCCCGCGCTTCCACATCCGCGACCAGGAAAACCTTGAGCGCCGCGTCGGGGAAGACCACCGTGCCCATATCGCGGCCGTCGGCCACCAGGCCGGGGGCCCGCCGAAAGGCGCGCTGGCGGTCGAGCAGGGCCTGGCGCACCGATCCGAAAGCCGCCACCCGCGAGGCGAAATTGCCGACCCGCTCCTGGCGGATGTCATAGCCGACCTCGCGGCCGTCCAGATAGATATGCGGGCCGTCGAAACGCACCGGCAGCGTGCGGGCTGCCTCGGCCACGGCGGCCTCGTCCTCCGGCGCGATGCCCTGTTCCAGCGCCGAGAGCGCCGTCAGGCGGTAGAGGGCCCCGCTGTCGAGCACCGTCCAGCCCAGGCGCCGGGCGACGCCGTGCGCCACCGTCCCCTTGCCGGAGGCGGTGGGGCCGTCGATGGCGATAACGGGGGGCGGCGCCGCGACGGTGTCCCGGGTCGTATCGTCTGCCTGCGTCATACTGGCTCCTCGCCGCCGACCAGGTCGGCATATACGTCGAAATACGTGGGGAAGGTCTTGCTGACGCATCCCGGATCCAGGATGCGGACGGCGGCCGGCCCGAAGGCGGCCAGGGACATCGACATCGCCATCCGGTGGTCGTCCCAGGTTTCGATTTCGGCGTCGCGCCAGGCATCCGGCGCGGGCGGCGTCACTTCCAGCCAGTCGGGCCCCGACGCCACGCCGGCGCCGAGCTTGGCCAGCTCGGTCTGCATGGCGTGGATGCGATCGGTTTCTTTGACGCGCCAACTGCCGATGTTGCGCAGCCGGCAGGGGCCGTCGGCGAACAGGGCCAGCGCGGCCGCCGTCATGGCGGCATCGGGAATCAGGTTGAAATCCGCGTCGAAGGCGCGCAGGGTTTCGCCGCGCGCGACCCGGACACCGCTCGACTCGATCCAGTCGGCGCCGAACTCGATGCGCACGCCCATGGACTCCAGGGTCCGGGCAAAGGCCACGTCACCCTGTATGCTGTCGCGCCCTACCCCCTGCACCCGGACCGGGCCGCCACCGATGGCGCCCAGCGCCAGGAAATACGACGCGGACGAGGCATCGCCCTCGACCGCGATGCGGCCGGGGCTGCGGTAGCAGGCATTGGCCGGCACGGTGAAGCGCGACCAGCCGTCCCGCTGGACCGTCACGCCGTAGCGCGCCATCAAATTCAGGGTGATTTCGATATAAGGCTTGGAAATCAGCTCGCCGACGATCTCGATCACCAGGGGCTCGCCCACGGTGTTGGTATAGATGGGAGCGGCCAGCAGCATGGCGGTCAGGAACTGGCTGGAAACGGCACCCGGCATGCGCACGGGCCCATGCGTCCCCAGCGTGCCGCTACCGATATGCAAGGGCGGATAGCCTTCCTGGCCGGTGTAGTCGATGCGCGCGCCCAGCGCGCGCAGGGCATCGACGAGATCGCCGATGGGCCGCTCATGCATGCGCGGCACGCCGGAAATGCGGTAGTCACCGCCCATCAGGGCCAGGGCGGCCGTCAGCGGGCGCACGGCGGTGCCGGCATTGCCGAGGAAAAGATCGGCCGACGGCTGCGCAAAGCGCGCGGCGCCCCGCAGCGTGACCCGCCCTTCACCCTGCTCATCCAATGTGACCCGCAGCGCGCGCAACGCAGCCAGCATCACGCGGGTATCGTCGGAATCCAGCAAGCCGGAGATTTCCGTGGTGCCTTCCGCCAGCGCCGCCAGCAAAAGCACCCGGTTGGAAATACTCTTGGACCCCGGCAAGGATACCGTGCCCCGCGCCTGGACCGCGCGCGGCAGATCGAGAAAAGAAGCTCCGCTCATGTAAGCCCGTGTCCTGTCGTAAACCGTAGTCAGTCGCCCGGCGCGCGGGCCTAGTGCCCCGGCTTCCAGTCCCGCCGGAACCGCGCCGCCTCTTCCAGCAATGCTTCCAGCGCCGCACCGTCGCCGGCGTCCAGCGCCTGTTCCGCTTCGTCGAGCACCGCGCGCACCTGCGCCAGTTCCGCCTTCATCGCGGCACGGTTGGAAAGGAAAATATCGCGCCACATTTCCGCCGACCCCGCCGCGATGCGGGTGAAGTCGCGGAACCCCGTTCCGGCGATGGCAAGCCGCCGCCGGCAGTCCGCGCTGCGCGCGACCTGCGCCACGTATACGGCCGCCAGGAAATGCGGCATATGGCTGACCGAGGCCAGCACCTGGTCGTGCTCGGCGGCATCCATGTCCAGCACGCGGGCGCCGCAGGCTTCCCAGGCGGCCCGCACACGCGCGACGTCGGCCGCCAGGTTTTCCGGCAGCGGGGTCAGGATAACGCTGCGCCCAGTATAAAGACCTGGATCGGCAGCGTCAGGGCCGATTTTCTCGGCGCCGGCAATGGGATGCCCGGGAATGAAACTGGCGACGCGCTCGCCCAACGCCGCCCGCGCCGCCTGCGCGACGGTCACCTTGGTGCTGCCGGCGTCGGTCACGATGGCGCCGGGCTTCAAAGCAGCCCGCATTTCGGCCAGTATGGCCCCGAAAGTGCCCACCGGGGCCGCCAGCATGATCAGGTCGGCCCGCGCCGCGGCTTCGGCGGCGTCCACCGCTTCGTCGATCAGGCCCAGTTCGCGCGCGCGCTCCAGCGATGGCCCGTTGCGGCCCACGCCCAGGACCCGCCCCACATGGCCCGCCCGCCGCAAGGCGGCCGCGAAGGATCCGCCGATCAGGCCGACGCCCACCACGGCCAGTACTGGAATCGGCGGCGCCGGCACGCGTGCGTCAGCGGGCCCGGCCGTCATGATGACTTCAGGACTTCGCCGAGCGCATCGATGAAACGCGCGTTTTCCTGCGGCAATCCGATGCTGACGCGCAGCCATTCCGGCAGGCCGTCGCCGACGACCGGCCGCACGATCACCCCCCGCTTGAGCAATTCAAGGTTGATGCGCGCCGCGTCGCCCACGCGCACCAATACGAAATTGCCGTAGCTGGGCACGTATTCCAGGCCGAAGGTGTCGAAAGCCTGGCACAGCTGCGCCTTGCCTTCCTTGTTGAGGCGGTAGGAGCGCTCCAGGAAATCGCGGTCCTGCAGTGCCGCCACGGCCGCGGCCTGGGCCAGCGTATTCACATTGAAAGGCTGGCGCACCCGGTTCAGAAGGTCCGTCAGGGCGGGCTGCGATATGCCGAATCCGACACGCAGGCCCGCCAGCCCGTAGGCCTTGGACAGCGTGCGGGAAACGATCAGGTTGGGAAACTCGCGCACCCAGGCCACGCTGTCGAAACGGTATTCCGGGTCCAGGTATTCGTTGTAGGCCTCGTCCAGCACCACCACGACACGCTCGCCGTGGCGCTCGCGCACCTGTTCCAGGAAGGCCTGGACGCGCGGCGCCGGCAGGAAGGTACCGGTGGGATTGTTCGGGTTGGCAATGAACACCACGCGCGTATCGTCGGCGATGGCGTCCAGCATGGCGTCCAGGTCATGCCCGTAATCGCGCGCCGGCACCATGATGTGGCGCGCGCCGCGTGCCTGCGTGGCCAGCCGGTACACCATGAACGCGTGCTGCGCGTATACCGCCGAAGTGCCCTTTTCCAGGAGCGCCAGGGCGACAAGTTCCAGGATGTCGTTGGATCCGTTGCCCAACGTGATCCAGTCCATCGGAACGCCATACAGCCGGCATAGCGTGGACTTCAGTTCGAAGCCGTTGGGGTCCGGGTAGCGGCCCAGGGCATTCGCGGCGGCCAGCATCGCGGTGCGCGCGGACTGGGGCATGCCCAAGGGATTTTCGTTGGACGCCAGCTTGACGATGGTCGCCGGATCCAGGCCGAACTCGCGCGCGAGTTCTTCGATGGGCTTGCCGGCCTGATAAGGCGCGATGGCGCTTACGTGGGCCGGGGCGGCCAGGGTTTTGTTCGTGTCAGTCATAGCGGATTGGGCTTGCGCCGCGCGCGGGGCCCGGCCGTGCCGGAGCGCCGCGTGCGGCGATGCCGCCCTTCATTGCGCGGGATAGGACCCGAGGAGTTTGAAGAAAGCCACTTGCGAGCGAAGGGCCTCGAAGGCACGGGCGACGTGCGGATCCTGCGCGTGGCCCAGCACATCCACGTAAAAATAGTATTCCCACTGGCCCGTGCGCGCGGGACGGGACTCGAAGCGCGTCATCGACACTTTGTTTTCCGCCAGGGGTGCCAGCATTTCGTACACCGCGCCGGCGCGGTTGGGCACCGCCATGATCAGGCTGGTCTTGTCGTTGCCGGTCGGCTGGGTGGGAATCGTCCCCAGCGCCAGAAAGCGCGTGCGGTTGTGCGGGTCGTCCTGGATACCGGCGCTGATCACGTGCAGGCCCCAGCTGGACGCAGCCGATTCGCCGGCGATGGCGGCGACAGTGGGATCCTGCGCCGCGACGCGCGCGGCTTCGGCATTGCTGGAGGCGGCCGAGCGCGCCAGTTCCGGATGATTGCGGCTCAGCCAGAGCTGGCACTGCGCCAGGGCCTGCGGATGCGCCATTACGGTCTTCACGCCATCCAGGGAGCCGCTCTGCGACATCAGGCAATGCCGAATGACGAGCGAGCGCTCGCCCATGACCGTCAGCGAGGTATTCAGCAGCAGATCCAGGGTGCGGTTGACGGCGCCTTCGGTGGAGTTTTCCACCGGCACCATGCCCACATCGGCCTGCCCGGCTTCCAGCGCGCGAAAGACTTCGTCGAACGACGGACAGGGCAACCGGTTCACCGCATGGCCGAAATGCTCCAGCGCGGCCTGTTCGGAATAGGACCCCTCCGGCCCCAGGTAGGCCAGCGTCAATCCGCGCTCCAGGCCGCGGCAGGCGGACATGATTTCAGTCCAGACGGCCGCCACCGCTTCGCGGGGAATCGGGCCGGCGTTCATGAGCTGCAGCCGGCGGATGACTTCCGCCTCGCGGTCCGGGCGCAACACCGGGCCATCGGCGTTCTCGGCATGCTTGACCTCGCCGACCTCGATGGCCGTGCGGGCGCGCAAGGTCAGCAGCTCCAGGATCTGCGCATCCAGCGCATCGATGCGCTCGCGCAGCGGGCGCAACTTTTCGGCAAGGGAATCAGCCATGGCGTCGCTCGAAATCCTGCATATAGGCCACCAGCGCCTGAACGGCCTGCAGCGGCACGGCGTTGTAGATCGATGCGCGCATGCCGCCTACGCTCTTGTGGCCCTTGAGCTGGGTCAATCCGGCCTCGTCGGCCCCTTTCAGGAAAGCCTCGTTGAGCGATTCGTCGGCGAGGATGAAGGGCACGTTCATGCGGGAACGCACGGGGACGTGGACGGGATTGCGGTAGAAAGCGGTGCTGTCCAGATAGCCGTACAGCAGCTCGGCCTTGGCGATGCTGGCGCGTTCCATCGCCGCGACGCCGCCCTGTGCCTTGATCCACTTGAAGACCAGGCCGGCGATGTAAATGGCGTAGGTCGGAGGCGTGTTGTAGCGCGAGTGCTCCGGCGCCACGTTGGCATAGTCGAAGGCCGCCGGACAAATGGGCAGCGCGTGGCCGATCAGGTCGCGGCGCACCACCACCACCGTCACACCGGCCGGCCCGGCGTTCTTCTGCGCGCCGGCATAGACCATGCCGGTGCGGCCGATATCCATGGGACGCGAAAGGAAATGGGAGGATGCGTCCACCACGAGCGGAACGTCGTCCACCCCCAGCCGCGCCGCCGTGGGCCAGTCGGTGAACTCGACCCCGCCGATGGTTTCATTGCTGCAGAAGTGCAGGTAGGCGGCATTCTTGCGCACCTTCCAGCTTTCCACGGGGGGTACCCAGGTCCACGCCTTCTGCGCCTTGCCATCGAGCTGGACTTCCGTCCCGCTGCTGGCCGCGATCGCCACATCGCCGTACTTGGAAGCTTCCTTGTGCGACTTCACCGACCACTGGCCGGTCAGCACGTAATCGGCGGCCGCCGCGCCCCGTCGACCGATCAGGTTCAGCGGAACGATGGCGTTTTCCGCCGTTGCGCCGCCTTGCATGAACATGACCGCGTAGTCGTCCGGCACCGCCAGCAGATCGCGCAGGTCCTGTTCGGCCTCATCGCAGATCTGCACGAATTGCTTGCCGCGATGGCTCATTTCCATGACGGACATGCCGCTGCCGTGCCAATCGAGCATTTCCTCGGCCGCTTGCCGCAGTACGGGCTCCGGCAGGGCCGAAGGCCCCGCCGAGAAATTCCAGGGACGCGCCATTATTCCTCCGTCGGCTCAGTCGCTGTGTCTCCGTCGGTCGAGTCGGCCGGCGGCTGCGCATCGTCGCTTTCCGCCTCGCTATCGAGGTCGGCATCGCTTTCCACCACACGGCGCACGCCGGACAGGCGGCTGCCATCGTCCACGCTGATCAGCGTCACACCCTGCGTGGCGCGGCCCATTTCGCGGATCTCCGCGACGCGGGTACGGACGAGCACACCGCCCGTCGTGATCAGCATGATCTCGTGTTCGGGCTGGACCAGCACGGCACCGACAACCTTACCGTTGCGCGAGCTGGTCTGGATGGCGATCATACCTTTGGTGCCGCGGCCGTGGCGCGTGTATTCCGTGATGGAGGTGCGCTTGCCGAAGCCGTTCTCCGTAGCGGTCAGGACGCTCTGCTCTTCGTCGCCGGCCACCAGCATGGCGATGACGCTCTGGCCGTCTTCCAGCATCATGCCGCGCACGCCGCGCGCGTTGCGGCCCATCGGACGCACGTCGTTCTCGTCGAAGCGCACGGCCTTGCCGGCGTCGGAGAACAGCATGACGTCATGCTTGCCGTCGGTCAGGTCGGCACCGATCAGGTAGTCGCCCTCGTCCAGGTCGACCGCGATGATGCCGGCCTTGCGGGGGTTGGAGAAATCCGACAACGGGGTCTTCTTCACCGTGCCGCGCGTAGTCGCCATGAAGACATAGTGGTCGTCGCTGAATTCCTTGACGGGCAGCACCACGTTGACTTTCTCGCCATCGACCAGCGGGAACATATTGACGATGGGCTTGCCGCGCGAGGTACGCGTACCCTGCGGCACTTCCCAGACCTTGAGCCAGTACACCCGGCCGCGATTCGAGAAGCACAGCAGGTAATCGTGGGTATTGGCAATGAACAGCTGATCGATCCAGTCGTCGTCTTTCATCGCCGTGGCCTGCTTGCCGCGGCCGCCGCGCTTCTGCGCGCGGTATTCGGACAAGGGCTGGCTCTTGATATAGCCGCCATGCGACAGGGTCACGACCATGTCGGTGGGTGTGATCAGGTCTTCGGTATCGAGTTCGGTGGCGTTGAGCTCGACTTCCGAACGACGCACATCCTTGGCCGCCGTGGCGAACTCGGCCTTGATCGCCTGCAGTTCGTCGCTGATGATGCTGGTGATGCGCTCGGGCTTGGCCAGGATGTCGAGCAGGTCGGCGATGGTGGCCATCACTTCCTTGTATTCGCCGACGATCTTGTCCTGCTCCAGCCCCGTCAGGCGCTGCAGGCGCATGTTCAGGATTTCCTGCGCCTGGGTATCGCTGAGTCGGTACAGGCCATCCTGCTGCATGCCGAAGCTGGGCAGCAGGTCGTCGGGACGGTAGGCCGCGATGCCGCCGGGGGTATCGCCGTCCGCGCGCGCGAGCATTTCACGCACCAGGGACGAATCCCAGGAGCGCGCCATCAGTTCCTGCCTGGCCACCGGCGGCGTGGGCGCCGCCTTGATGATGGCGATGAATTCGTCGATGTTGGCCAGCGCCACCGCGAGGCCTTCCAGCACATGGCCGCGTTCGCGGGCCTTGCGCAACTGGAATACCGTGCGGCGCGTCACCACTTCGCGGCGATGCTGCAGGAAGTATTCCACCATCTGCTTCAGGTTGAGCAGGCGGGGCTGGCCGTCGACCAGCGCCACCAGGTTCATCCCGAAGGTATCCTGCAACTGCGTATTCTTATAGAGGTTGTTCAGCACGACCTCTGGCACTTCGCCGCGCTTGAGCTCGATGACCAGGCGCATCCCGTCCTTGTCCGACTCGTCGCGGATATCGGAGATGCCCTCGATCTTTTTCTCGTTGACCAGCTCCGCGATACGTTCCTGCAGCGTCTTCTTATTGACCTGGAAAGGAATGGCATCGATCACGATGGCCTGGCGGTTGCCCTTCTCCATATCCTCGATATGGGTCTTGGCCCGCATCACGACCCTGCCCCGGCCGGTGCGATAACCCTCGCGCACGCCGGACAGGCCGTAGATGATGCCGCCCGTGGGGAAATCGGGCGCGGGAATGAGTTCGATCAGCTCGTCGACGGTGCAGTCCGGATTGCGCAGGCAATACAGGCAACCGTCGATCACTTCCTGCAGGTTATGCGGCGGAATATTGGTGGCCATCCCCACCGCGATGCCGGAGCTGCCGTTGACGAGCAGGTTGGGCAGCCGCGACGGCAGCAACAGCGGTTCTTTTTCGCTGCCGTCATAATTGGGGCCGAAGTCCACGGTTTCCTGGTCGATGTCGGCCAGCAGCTCGTGCGCGATCTTCGCCAGGCGGATTTCGGTGTACCGCATCGCCGCGGCATTATCGCCGTCGATGGAGCCGAAGTTGCCCTGCCCATCCACCAGCATGTAACGCAGGGAGAAGTCCTGCGCCATGCGGACGATCGAGTCGTAGACGGCCTGGTCGCCATGCGGATGGTATTTACCGATCACGTCGCCGACGATACGCGCCGATTTCTTGTAGGCGCGGTTCCAGTCGTTGTTCAACTCGTGCATGGCGAACAACACGCGCCGGTGCACCGGCTTGAGGCCGTCCCGGACGTCCGGCAGGGCGCGCCCCACGATCACGCTCATGGCGTAATCGAGGTAGCTGCGGCGCATCTCTTCTTCCAGCGATACCGGAAGCGTCTCCTTGGCGAAGGAATCCATATATATAAGTAGGTGGCGACTCGAGTGAAGCCCTGGCCCGTGGCGACCCGTGGCAACTTGGTGACCCGCCCGACCGGCCAGGAACTGGCACCTTGCGCGGCAGGGAGCGGCACGCCGCGCCGCGCGACATGGCCGTCGGGGAAACAGGAAATTCTATCATTGCGAGCCCCCAAGGACGGGGACGCGCCGTTCGCGACCGCCCGGGATGCGCGGCGGGCGCATGCTCATCCGGCGCCTTTCCAGGCCCCGCATGCCCTGTTGCCAAAAACCAACACCGGGGAAGGACTGGGCGGCGAAATGGTCCAGTCGGGCATGAATGCACGGGTCAGGGCACGACAAATGCCTTAAGATTGTTTCCAGCACGCAGGAAACCCAGTCGCAATCCTTTGAACCTATTCTTGGCGTTGCTATACTGGCCCCGTTTTCCTGATAGCGGCGGGGGTTCGCTGCGAGTCACTTATCCAGCTTCAAGCTCAACGAGGAGAAACATGAACAAACCCTCCAAATTCGCTCTGGCGCTCGCGTTTGCCGCCGTTACGGCCTCCGGTGCAGCCTCGGCCCAGACCGTCGACAACTGGCGCAACCCGTTCGGCAACGTGTGGAAAAACGGCACCAACGAATTGTGCTGGCGTGATGCGTTCTGGACCCCCGCCACTGGCATCCCCGGTTGTGACGGCGTGCCGGTAGCGCAGGCCGCTCCCAAGGCTCCGGCCCCCACGCCGATGGCGTCCAAGGTCGTCTTCAACGCCGACACGTTCTTCGACTTCGACAAGTCGGTCGTGAAGCCGGAAGGCAAGAAGCTGCTGGATCAAGTTGCTCAGCAAGCCCAGACCATCAACCTGGAAACCATCATCGCCGTCGGCCACACCGACTCGATCGGTACCGAGAAGTACAACCTGGCCCTGTCGCAGCGTCGCGCCGCGGCGGTCAAGGCGTACCTCGTCAGCAAGGGTATCCCGGCCGACCGTATCTACACGGAAGGCAAGGGCGAGTCGCAGCCCATCGCGTCGAACAAGACTGCGGAAGGCCGCGCCAAGAACCGCCGCGTGGAACTGGAAATCGTCGGTACCCGTCGCGCTGGCGACATGGGTCAGCCCGCGAAGTAAGCGTAGCGAAAGCTACAATGAAGGGCCTCGCGCAAGCGAGGCCTTTTTTTTCGTCCTTTTTCAGGGGCGGCCCCTGCCCTGGGGGCGGATCGGCCATCGTCAGCCGCGACGCGCCGCCCCGTCCTCTAATATATAGATATCCATCATCCAGCCGTTCCCGCCATGACGCTTACGCCCTCCTCTGCTCCCCCCGCCAACGCCGACCAGGCCGAGCTGGAAAAATTCAGCGCGCTGGCCGCGCGCTGGTGGGATCCGGACAGCGAATTCAAACCGCTGCATGCCATCAATCCGCTGCGCCTGGATTGGATCCGCCAGACCGTGGGCAGTCTGGCGGGCAAACGCATCCTGGATGTGGGATGCGGCGGGGGCATTCTGTCCGAAAGCATGGCCGCCGAAGGCGCGGAAGTCACCGGCATCGACCTGGCCGAAAAGTCCCTTAAAGTGGCACGCCTGCACGGCCTGGAATCCGGCATCAAGGTAGAGTACCGGGCCGTGCCAGTGGAACAGCTGGCACAGGAGCAACCGGGACGGTATGACATCGTCACCTGCATGGAAATGCTGGAGCACGTGCCCGATCCTGCGTCCGTCATCCGGGCATGCTCCGCCTTGGTGCAGCCGGGAGGCTGGGTCTTCTTTTCCACGCTCAACCGCAACCCCAAATCCTTTCTTTACGCCATCCTGGGCGCCGAGTACGTGCTGCGGCTGCTGCCGCGCGGCACCCATAGCTACGAGAACTTCATCAAGCCGAGCGAGTTGGCCGCGTCGGCCCGCGCGGCGCAATTGGAGCCCGTCAAGATCGCCGGGATGACGTATAACCCACTGACCCAGGTCTACGCGCTATCCACGGACGCATCCGTGAACTACCTGATGGCAACCCGCAAATGACCGCGCTGATCCTGTTCGACTTCGATGGCACGCTGGCCGACACGGCGCCGGACCTGGCCGCGGCGGCCAACAAGCAGCGGCTGCGACGGGCCCTGGATCCCATGCCCTACGAGCTGTTGCGCCCCGTCGCCTCCCAGGGCGCCCGGGGACTATTGCGCGTCGCGCTGGGCATGATGCCGGACCACCCGGAATTCGAGGAGACCCGCACCCAATTCCTGGCCGACTACGCCGCCAGCTCAACGGTGCACACGCGCCTGTTTCCGGGGATCGCCGAACTGCTGCGCCATATCCGCAATCAAGGACATGCCTGGGGCATCGTCACAAACAAGGTGACGCACCTGACCTTGCCTATTGTGGAATTCCTGGGCTTGATGGATACGGCCGCCACCCTGGTCTGTGGCGATACGGCGCCCCGCTCCAAACCCTATCCGGATCCCCTGCTGCATGCCGCGCGGGACGCCGGCTATGACGCCGCGCAATGCGTCTATGTCGGCGACGACCTGCGGGATGTACAGGCCGCCCACGCCGCCGGCATGCCCGCTGTCGCGGCGGGCTATGGCTATCTGGGCGGCGACCACGACATCACCCTGTGGGAGGCCGACGCCAGGGCAGACTCGCCGGACGTACTGTGGGACGCTATCGAAAGCGTGCTGCCGGCGCGGGCCCGCGCAGCGGATTGAGCGTCCGCCCGGAAGGGCCTTGAAATCCGGCGAGCTGGCCCAACAACCATGGAAATCCGGTGCGCGCCGGAGCTCACCGGCACGGGGAGCGCGGCGCGGGCGGATGGCAATCAGAGTACAATGAAAGTACTGGGGCCGATCCGGATTCGACGTGGGTCGCGAAACAGCGCAGGGCATGCCGAGCACCAGTCAGCTCGTAAATCCACTGGAACACTACAAACGCCAACGACGCGTTCTTCGCTCAAGCCGCTAACGCTTAATGAGCCGCTGCACTGACTTGTCTTTGGGTCAGGCGGAGGAAGGTAAAACTTCCTAGGGGGCAACCTCGAACCGCAGCAGTGTCATCGAACAAAGAATCGGCATGGACTGGGGTCTGACGGTCCGCGCTTAAATCACATGACTCGCTTCGGGCCGGCCTGTCGGTTGGCTAAGTCCGGGGTTAAAACCAAATAGATCGACTACGCATGTAGAACTGCCTGCAGAGGGCTTGCGGACGGGGGTTCAATTCCCCCCGGCTCCACCAGATTAGACAGCATTAGCCAGTGACAGACAGGGCGGACGGGTAGCACCGGACCGCCCTTTTCTGTCCATGACTGTCCAGCGTTTCACACGTGATTCACACCGAATTCACACGGGGTCTAGAACGATGTGCTCCCACTACACCGCCCTGAAAAAGGCCGAACAGCTCGAGCGCTATTTCCGTGCGCGCGGCATCCCGATCCCGAAGGCCGACATGTGGCCGCGGTACCCGGGCGTCTTCGTGCGCCGGCCACCGGAATGGGAATCGGGCGACGAGGCCGTGCCGGACCGGGAGGCGGTCGTCGGGCGCTGGGGGCTGATTTCGGCCATGACGAGGCCCGACAACACCGACAAGGCGCAAAAGCTGTCCACGTACAACGCGCGATCTGAGACAGCCGCCAAGTCCTTCACCTTCGGGAATGCCTGGCGCCGCGGCCAGCGGTGCCTGATCCCGGCCGAGAACGTGTTCGAGCCGGACTGGCGCGCCGTCGATGCAGGCCTGGCCAAGAACCCAACGCCTACTAGGTTCACCAGGGCCGACGGCGCGCCCCTGGGCATCGCCGGCCTGTGGGATAAATGGCGCTCCCCGGCCGGGGAATGGATCGAGAGCTTCACTATGCTCACCATCAACGCCGACCAGCATCCGCTATTCAGGGACTACCACAAGGCGAAGGACGAAAAGCGCATGGTCGTGATCCTGCCGGACGGCGCCTACGGCGACTGGCTGACCGGTGCCGGCGACATCCGCGACTACCTGCTGCCCTACCCTGCGGATGAGCTGGTAGCTGAACCGGTCGTGAAGACCGCCGGCGCCAACCCGGAGGAATAGCCATGCATCCTCGCAGTGAGCCATGTGCGCTCTCCCGGGCGGATTTGGCGACCATCGCCGCGGCCGCCGGCCTTCTGCCACCGGGCAGCGAAATGACATCTGAACTACTGGAGTACACGCGAACGGTCGTCGGTTACTGCGCATTTATTGGTGACAGCTACACGGATGAGGACGGTACTGCCGGCGACAAAATCCGTGCGGCCTTCGATCTTGCGTAACGATACACTGGATGACCGTCCAGTATTTCCCCCGACCATGCCAGCCCCCAAGCCCCTCACGCACGATGACCTGCACGCCATCCGACGACGCTACGAGGTGACGCCGGAGCGTGCGCCCTGCATGTTCGATGGTCGCACCGTGGAACGCGACATGATCTTGCTATTGGCCGAGGTCGATCGACTGCGCGAGATGGTCCAGCGCGCGCGAGACCTGCGCGACCGCTTCCCGCGGCCAGGCAGCTGCCTGGACTCGATCTGGGGAGAATTCCAGCGGGATCTGGATGCGGAGCCCCGGCGCCCCTCGTACCTGGAGATTCCCAAAGTCTTGGGCTGCAGCATGGTCGAACCCTTCATCGGGCCGCCCGAGCGCTGGCAGGTTCGTGCGGCACAGGTCGGCGCGGCCCGGCAGAAGCCAAGGCGGCGGTGAGCGCTATTTCCGAGGTTTCCACCCGCAGTTCTTTGCGCCGGCCAGATTGTGGGCCAGGATTTGCTTAGCCGTTCCGTCCGTCAGCACATCGGCCGGATCAACGTAGATCGGCTTGTTCCAGTCGCAGCCCGTATCAATGACCCGCGTCTTTACCTGCACTTCCGGCTGGATCGGCGTTTCCGCCACCGGCTGCCCAGTCGTCGCGCAGCTGGCTAGCAGCGGCACCAGCAGGCAGGGAAGCAACGTCGTTTTCCACATTCGCACGCTCCTTTACAGAATTGGCGCCTGCGGCGGCCGCCGCGGCATTGGCTTGTGATTCGCCATCCCGCACGGCGGCGGTTTGGGCTTTCGCCTCGGCGGTCGCCTGGTTGGCTTCCGCAACTTTCTGGTTCGCCTGGGCGACCTTCGCGTCGGCAGACTTTTTCGTCACGAACGCGACCAGTAGGCTGCCCAGCGCGACCAGGCCGGTAGCGATGTAGGGCCACGCGGAGCCCAGCAATCCGAGAATGGTGGTCATGTGCATATCTCCCCGCCGGCTACTTGGTACACGGCGATCAGTTGTTCCATGGAGTTCTCGCGCTGGCCGTAGCCCGCGCCGGGCAGGCTGGCCCATTCCTGGCGGCACTTCTGGACCGCGGCAGCAAATCGGCCGGCCTGGATATCGGCGAGCGCACCGCGGCGGCCGATGAGGTAGATAGCGACGCGGTCCTGCGACAGCGGCGAGAAGTCGGGCACGCCGACGGCGCGGCTGGCCCAGTCCCAGGTATCCGTGCGGATCATGCCTGGGATGGCCGCCATGATCTGGTAGCGGCCGGCGGCGTCGCTCCAGCCCCACCGCGTGCGCACGGCGATGCGCGGGTGGGCGTCATACCCTTGGAAGAAATCGCCGCCCACGACCACGTTGTAGCCGTCGTCGCTGTCCTCGATCGTGGATGTGCCCTCACTGACCGACAGCATGTCCAGGAAGGCACAAACGTTGGCCCCGCCGGTGGCGTCAGGGCTGATTCGCGGCATCGCCGTCCCCTTTCTTACCTAATAGCCGCCGTACCGCGTCGATGACCGCCGCTTGGCTGACCACGCGTGCGATCACTGCCAGCACGACGCCAGCCACGGGAACCCACTGCTGCCCGCCGTTCGGAAACCAGGCCAGCAGCGTGGGCGCCAGGTTCGGAAACTGATTGCTCAGCTCAGGAATGCCAGCCAGCATGATGGCGCCCAGCACGCCAATGCGCACCGACCACCAGCGGTGCATGTTTCTCCAGCGGTCCGCCCATAGGTTCATTTCGTCCACCCCCTGGTTTCCGGTCGGTTGTCGGCGCGATTCAGCATCAATTGCGAGAGCATCGCCTTGATGTCCCGTATGTCGTCCCCCATGCGGGCGTTACTGGCCTCGACGATGGTCAGCCGCTTGTCCATGCCGTTGTAGAGGCCGATCACCCAGCCGCACCCGCCAAGGACACTGCCGAGGATGATGAATGCGGAGGCGACCATGGACACGATCACCTTTGCGCTCACGAGCAACCCGCCTTTCGGGTCATCTGCCATTCAATTTCTCCAGGCGTAAAAAAAGCCCGCCGTAGCGGGCCTAGCACTCGCATAGACATCGCCACCTACTGAACGGCAGCGGCGGCGATAAAGAGCTGGTCGATCTGTGCGTCGGTGAGACCCAACGCATTGCCTGCGGCAATCAGTGCAGCGCTGTCGCGCTCAACGGTCGGCGCTTCCTGCCATGCCATCTTTCCGAGGTCCGAATTCGGCAATGCCACGAAGTACGTGTTCACCTGGTCCAACAGGCCAGCATTCGCGAGTGCAACACGCGCTTGGTAGCGCGTGACGGTCTGCGGCACTAACTGCTTCGTTGGATCATGCGAATCGATCACAGCTTGAACTGCTGCCTTATCAGCATCGGACACACCTGGATTGAACGTCAGGGCGTACTCCTCATTCCATGAGAAAGGGACGGCGGAAAGGCCGGCCTCGGCAAGCTCGCTGGCAAACGTAGGTCCGAGCATCTTGTTCATGCCATCTCCAATGCGTTAAGGCTCATATTGTTGACCGTTGATTGCACACCCGACGGGGCGACTCGACCATATATCTGCATTGTCACCATGCTCTCTGCATTCGCCTTAAAGTTCAACGACTGCGAGAAACCGCAAGAATAATTTGCGCCGGGAACTGTGTATGCGGCAATGCGACCGCTGCTGTTACCGTTAAGGTACAGAGTGAGCACCGTACCGGAAACGCCTGTATTGCTCGTTCCATATCCGTCGAAAGAGCAAGCGAATGAATCTCCCTGCCAAGGCAAGAAAGTTATCGTTGCTCCGGCCACCAAGGCGTCGCTCGTGGATGTAAAGGACGATCCCTGCACTAACGCATTTGCACTGATCTGACGTGGATTGAACCAGCTTGCGACACCACGCGCCGCATCCGTATCCGTAAACATGGAACCCGAGGTGGTCACCACCTTTCCAACCAGCGTGCGGGATGAATCGCCATTTCTTACCTCAACGCCACCTGGCCCCTTGACATAGCCCGTCGTCGATGCCTCAACCTTAACGGCCCCGGCGTCGATGTAGGCATACAAGTAATACAGCGTGCTCGCAGCCAAGCCGGTATTAGGAAGCACAATTCCGCTATTGTCGATCCGATACGTTCGCCCACCGACGACAAGGTGATTTCCTTTAAATGGCATCAAGGTGCATTGTGTTCCAGACGTGTAAACAAGGCGGCACTGGCCATGCGCAGGCTGGACGCTGATGTATTTGTTGTAGTCGGTGCCGTCCCACTCCATCAGGCCCTGACCGGATACGTTGATAGGCCCTTGGTCTGTAGAAGGAATGGAATCGTCCGGGAACGTATCGACGCTCTGCTGGAATAGCGTTCCTTCCGTTATCCAGGCAGTCCCCGCCGCATTGCGCCGCTTCAGCAGTCCGTTCGCCGTGTCGGCCCACTTCATGAACGGCCCGGCGAACGCCGCCGGGTCCGTATCCCCGGAAAAATCCGTCGCCACAGTTTGCAGGGCTGCATTCGTTGTCTGGACAAGACTCAGTCCAGGCAGCGGCGGAGTCTGGCTTACCGCGATCGATGCTTGCGTCATTTCAATACCTCTGAGCGATGTAATTCATTACCGCCGCTTTGGGCGTGGTGCCGTTGAAAAAATAGATGTCGAAGCCGGTCAGCGTCACGTTCGTCAGCGTGAAGCGGTCGCCATTGACCGCATCGAGCTGGGTGACCTGGATGTTCGGCTTCGCGTGGAAGGGCTTCGCGAAATCTATGTGCATCCCCGCTTCCGGCACATCGACTTCTTCGGCCTGCTGGACCAGATCCGGGACATCGATGGCCCAGGTGAACGAGGTGACGAACGGCACGATGAGCGGGTTGTCCGTCTCCATCAGGATCCGCACGTCGAAGAACCGCGCATTGATCAACCCGGGCACGTAGTCCACCCACTCGGACCATTCGCCTTCCGTCACCGCGCTGCGAATCTGCGGCTGGATTCGGTAGTGCTGCTGGTTCGATGCATTCAGCACATCGGCCATCGCCAGCACGTCGGCCACGCCCAGGATGTTTTCCTCGAAGTTCAGCGCGTAGGCGTCGATGCTGAAGCTCACGCGCACTGGAGCGGGATATCCGATATCGACGGCGTCGGACTCGGCTGTCTGGTAGATGCCGCGCGCCGCCACCCCGCCATACCACAGCACGTCGTTGACGGCCAGAACATCTGGGGCATCCAGGATGTCACCGATTGCGACCAGGGTCAGTTGGTCGTTGAAGACGAATGCGTCATCCGAAAGCGTCCCGGTCCAGCCGGGCGCCTCGTCCACGACAACAAGAACATTCCGAACCAGCGTGGCGCCCGCTATCGACAGGCTGTCCGCTGGCCCATAGACCACGACGCCCGCCGGCGTCACGAATCGGGCGGCCACAAAATACAGCCCATCGCCGACCGCCAACGATTCAAGCGTGGGCGTGATCGAAACGGTCTTCGAATCCTGCCAGCTAGTACCCAGCCGCACCTCATAGCCCGGCTGACGAATGTCTGTCACGGCCGACCACTTCAAGACCGTCAATCCGTCACGAAACACGCTCGTCAGGCCCGTGAGTGCCGGCAACGCCGTCAGCAGGCCCTTTACCACCCAGTTTCCCGATTTGGGCACGCCAAGGCCCGTAGCGGCCACCGGCGTGACCGTCACAGCTACAACATCGCCGGTATGCGCCTGAATGGTGAAATACTTGTCCTGGACCGTTTGCGACGGCGCCGCCTTGCCATTGATGCTGTAGTCGATGCGCACACGCATCGCGGCTGACAGAACCCAGTCCAGGCGTACCTCGATCACATCCGACGCGACATTGATAATCGTCTCTTCGAACGACAGCGCCAGCACCACACCGCGCAGCAGCGCGCCATCACGCGGCGGCGTGTAGGCGAACGGATTGGTGATCGAGTTGTAGTAGACGATGTTGTCGTCGATCGCTTCGAACTGGACACCGTCATCATTCGTCGGCTTGACCGATACGATCTTCAGGCGGCGGCCCGGCGTCTGGAGCGGGTCGTACTGCCAGGCCCAATCCAGCGCCACGATATCAGTGTTCTCCGCTGGCACCGGGAAGTCATCGGGCAATGGCACCAGGATGTTCAGCACATCAGATTCACCCGCGTCCCAGTTGACCTGCACATTCACCATGCGCCCGTCAGGCGCGCGCAGCGTCAGCCAGGCACCGGCGCCGCTGGTCGGCACCTTCCTGTCCAGCCAAAGATTATTGCGGTTGCCCGCGGTCAGCCGGCCAGCGTACCCCCAGACAGTCAGGTCGTGGGAAAGTTGGACCACGTCGCCGCGCGTGGCGATGTACCCCTCGATGTCCATTTCCCATGTCACCCGGCGGCGATGGAAATGCTGGCTGGCCGCCAGCAGGTTGACCGCCTTCCCGACGTTGCGCGAATCCGTGATCCCTTCGAAATCGAAGGTCTGCGGGTTGTTCAGCAGCGGCGCGCCGGGCACCCGCACGCGGACCTGATCGGCCTGCCAGTCCCGGTCCTGGTTGCTGAAGTTCCCCACTATCTCATCGACCGTGGCATCGACATAGCTAACTTCGAACGTGCCCGCCCGAACGTTGTAGGGGCCCACCATGGCGACCACCGGCAGATTCGCCGCATCCCAGACGACACCCAGCTTTCCAGACTGCCAGGTATAGGACGCCTGGCCGGCGCGCGCAATCATCGTCAAAACGTCGTGCGCGCTCATCTGCTGCGCCAGGACGTACCGGAACTCCCAGCCCGTCGCATCGCAATAGGCCGCCCACGCCTTGATGCTCTCGAGATCGATCTGCGCTTCAGGAATGCAGGCGCCATACAGCTTGTTGCCCGCCGCGTCCCGCTTACCCAGCGCGAACCAGAGGAACCACCACGCCGGGTTCCGGGTTTGCGAGTAAACCCAGGCCGATCCGTTCCAGGCATTGCAGTAGGGCGTACACATGCCGGACAACTCATCGATCGGCCCGTTCAACTGCGATGTGGCCCGGATGCGCACCGCCAGCCGCGCCTGATTGCTGTAGTCGGTCGGCGTGTACTGGAAGGCGCGGATCTGCGTCACCGATATGACGTTGGAATCCGTGTTCGTGTTGATGTCGGCCGTTACCTTGCGAATCCGGATTTCATACTGCCCCGGCGGGAGATCGCCGGTCCACGTCGATCGCAACGGCTTGTTCGAGTTGTTCGAAAGGCGTATGCCTTCGCTAGTCGTATAGCCGATCAACGGATCCGGCGCGATCCCCTGCCAGGGCAGGCCGAGCTGGATCGGATGCGGCAGCCAGCGCCATTCGTAAATCTGGCAGGAGTAGTTATCCCCCGCATCCCCACCGCCCCACGTCGTGCATTCTTTATGCTGTTCGCCGTTAACATGGTCGGCGGGGTTGAGCGATCCGTAAGAGATCTGGACCCACTGTGCTCCTGACGATACGTTTTCACCGCTGTCGGTCTGATAGACACCATATGCCCAGTAATGGGTTGCGTAGACCGGATCGGTATAGTTGCCGAACGGATTCCAGGTAGTGCCACCCACGATGCGATATTCGACCTGCACCACCACTTCGCGGTTATTGAAGACCCCTGTTACCGTGTCCAGGCTGAAGAGAATGGCCGCGAATTCGAGTTCGAAATGGTTGGTGTTGACCGGCGTCGTGCGGGTATTCCAGCCGTCATATTGATTGAGATCGAATCCCTGGATCGTATCGACGTTATCGGGCGCCAGCGTGATCGCGCCATCCCATCCGGATTTCTGAGTCTGGACGCCCTGGAAGCTTTCGATGGGCGTGTCGCCGATCTTCAGGCTCGTGATCGCCATGTCCGGCTGTAGGCCGAAGTGGAATATCTGGGACAGGTATTGATCGTCGCCTACATACTGGGTGGACGCATTGCTGCCCAGGTCCGGGACAACCTTGATCGGCCCGCCCATAACCAGGAGCATGGGCTCCCAGGGACGAGACGTGTTGCGGGCCGCCTGGACCTGGTAGGACGGGGAATCGTCGGTGCCGCTGGCTGTCGACGCCGTGTTTGGCTTCGGGAGCGGAATAAGGGCGTTGACGATCAATGTTCCTGCGATCGTAACGGCGGCTGACGCGGCGACTCCTGCGGTAGCCCCTGCGAAGGTCCCAGTGCCACCGTATGCAGCAGCAGCGGCGCCGCCGGTATAGGCCGCCACGACGGCAACCACAACCAGCGCCACCGTACGCAAAACCTTATTGCCGCCACCCCCACCTTCAGCACGTGCCCGGATGATGACCTGATCGCCACGCCGCGGAATCAGCCGCTCCCATAGGGCGTCCGGAACCCTATGTCCGTTATGCCACACCGCAACAGGCCCGCGCGCCACTACCACGCCAGTACGCTCCACATAGGCCCGCAGCGTCTCTCTTGGCAGGAATTCGGCAAAGCACAGCGCGCGGTCGTCTGCCACCAGAGGGTGCGGAATGCTGACCAGCGCAGGCAGTTGACTCACAGCCATTGGTAGAACCCTTCCAATTGAAATCGATGTGGCTGGGTCATGTTCTGCAAGCGTTCGCGGACAACGAATCTCGCGCCCTGGTCTGCATGCAGGATCCAGACTTGCGATTCGATGAGGCACGCCACACCGATATGGCACGTGCGGCCACGGCCGATAAAAAGCGCAGGTTGTGCATCCAACGGACGCGCGATCCGTACGGCCAGCGAATCGCGGTAATCCATGATCTGCTTGGCCTGCTCGCGCAACGTCAGCGCATGCGAAGTCGGGAGTTGGCAACTGATGCCCAACACATCCTTTGCCACCCTTGCCGCCAACGCTGCGCAGTCGCCGGACTCGACGATATAGGGCAAGTTCAGGTATCTATCAGACCAATGCATTCGTTTGGCGCATAAAAAAAGGCCACCCGAAGGTGGCCTCATTGAGTTCCGATAATCAATAACTTGATTGCGATATATTCCAGCCGCCCCAGCCCCACGCGGACAATGTGAGATGAACGAAGGTTTCCTTTCCTTCGGACACGTCCACAGCGACCTCGGCGTCCGGCTTACTTTCATTTACCTTGCCAGTACCTACAAGCCGCCGGCCGGCGGCGAGGTAGACGTTAAGTACCTCGCCATTCCCGATTGTGGCGATCTGCTTGCCATCCACATAGATGGGAAGACGATAAGCATGCAGGGGCCAACTATCGCGCTTGAACGTCACCTCTCCAGCGCCGGCGTGTGGCGATGCGACCATCTCGTCCGATATTGCGGCGGGCGCAACCTTCGGCGCGGTTTTCACGTCGGGCACGCTAGCGCACGCCGTGATCATTAGCAGGACAGCGAAGCAGAGAAGTCGGTTCATATTGCCTCCATAGAAGGACGCATATTTCACCACAACCCTGGCGCCGTCGCGGGAGTGAACGTCTTCACCACGGCCACCTGCCCCAACGTATCCGCAAAACCCAAGTTCGACGACACCTTGAAGTTGTCGATCTTCATGCCCGACAGATCCATCGTCATGTCGTACTCGAATATGTCGGGCTCCGACCGATACAGCAAAATGATCCGACACTTCGCCCCCTGCCCGCCGCCGCTGACTTCCAGCCATTCCGTTATTTCTCGTCCGACGTTATCGACCTGGATCGTGGCTTGCGGAATCTGCCCCTCGATGTCGTCGGGCAACGTGATGTCGAATGGACACGCCATAAAGGTATTGCCCTGCGCGACAAGATCATCCGTGTCCCGAACAACCCGAATCGGCACGGCCAGGGCGGAATGGGTGATCTCCAGGCAGGCAAGCAAGTTTTCGTCGGCGCTGGTGGCCAGCAGTTGGCGCCGGCCGTTGGCGGAGAATGTGCGGCTCATCCAATGCTCTCCAGTTGGGCCTGCTGCAACCAGACTTCACCCTGCACGGACCATTGCAGGGATGCGGCGACAAAGCGTCCTTGCTTCGTCGCGCCGTCGACCGGGTCCTTGAACGTGAACCAGCCGGAACCGCCGTCCAGGTCATCTGCCACGAAGGCGTCGAAGGCTGCCTTGTCCTCGCGGCCCTGGACCATGACCGTGACAGACCGTGTGACGACAGGCTTTGACCACCGGGGCCGCTGCTTGGCCAAGCCGTCCATGTCAGATCGGATAACGCCGAAGTCACGCTTCTCGGTGAAACCGTCGCGGATCATTCTGGCGTAGGCCGGAAAGTTCGGAATTGCCATCGCGCTACCTCTTGCCAACCAGCGTCTTGATCTGCTGCGTCATGGGTCCGTTCGATTTCACGTCCTTTAAGAACACGTCCGTCACTATCTTGGTGCCGTCGAAGCGGGGATTGCCTTGGGACGCCTGGATAGGCTGGCTGGATTGATTGATGACGTTGACCTCTACCTGGGGCGCGACCACACCCTGCTGTCCTCCCTGCATGGCGCTGAGCGGCACAGCCGCGCGTCCCACCGGGCCGCCATCAGCGTAGCCGCGATACCCCTGGCGCATGGCCTCGACAGCGGACACACCACCGGCGCGCGCAATATCGTCCTGGCTCCACACAATCTCGCCGCGGTGGACAATGCCGGCAGGATCGTACTTGCCGCCGGCGCCGGTGTATCCGCCGGTGTCGAAGTACATGAGGCCATCGCCCGCGCTGCTCACGTCGGCAGCCGTCGCGGCCCCCAGTCCTGACGATCCGCCGGCGCCGAACAGTCCGGCAATGCCCTGCCCCAGCGCGCTGGCTAGCGGGCCGGTGATGCTACTGCGCACCGATATTCGGATCAGATCGGCGACGATGCTGTTCGCCAGGTCGGTCACGCTCAGCTTTCCCGTCTGGACAAACTGCACCAGCGCATCCTCGGCGCCCTTGAACCCGTCTGAGAATGCCTGCGACGTGGACGCCGCGGCGTTGCGAACGCTATCGGCATAGTCTTCCAGCGCCGACGACGCTCCGGTCTTCCAATCCGACTGCAGCTCGTCTAACTGCCGGTAGTAGTCCTGCTGGTCCGCGAGCGCGACGTCCAGCTGATCGGAGATCTCCAGGCTGGCCTGCCGATATTGGTCCGAACCCAGGAGATCCTTCGGCGTAGCCTTGGTCAACTGGTCCTGGTATCGCTGATACTGGCGCACCAGCGTTTGGGCGGAACGAATGCGCTCCTGTTCCTGGCTTCCCCTTCCCGCACCCGCCAGTTGCCTCGCGTATTGATCGCCCTGGCTGCTTTGGGCGGACTGGATGGACAGAAGCAGCTGCCGCGCACGCTCGTCCAGCTGCAGTGACTCGGTTTTCAGCTTGATCTGGTCGCCCAACGCGGCATTCACCTGCAGCTGGCTGCGGATGGCGTCTTCATTGGCCAGCAGGCTTTTCTGGTCAGCCGTCAGCACCGACTTATTCTTGAGGTCGGCGATTTGCTGGTCGAACTTTGCCAGGGCCTGCTGCTGGCTGGTCAGCTTGACGCTGGAATCCAGCTGGTCCTGCATCGCCGCGGCCTGCTCGCGCAGGTTCGCCAGCATCTTCGTCGCGGCGTTGTCCGTGAACGCCTTGCCGGCCGGGTCTTTGTATTTCGCGTTGACCTGGTCAATCAGCTGCTGGGTTTCCTGCGCCGACAGCCCCAACGTAGCCGCGTACTTCTTGACCTGGGCGATATCGGCGTCGCGGATTTGCTTTTGGCTCCGGGATGATTGCCGGAGGGTGTCGATCCAGCTTTGCGCCGCGATCTTGGAATCATTCGAGGCCTGGACCTCCGCCGTCGCCCGTGCATCGGCGGACTTCTTCTCGTCATCCGCGATCTGCTGCAGGATCGGCGCCAACTGCGTCTGAAGGCGCTTGAGCGCCTGAGCGCGCGCATTGCCACCGCCGCCAAAAGCCGCCCCGCCGCCATTCGATGCGAATCCATTCCCGCCTTGCAGCTGGTCGATCTGGTCCTGAATGGCCTTGGCCTGGGCACGAAGATCGGCGACGGGCGTCGGCCTGCCGATATTGAGCATCGCGTCCCATGCGCCCTTAGCCGCGCCCGCCAGGCTGTCCCAGGCCCGCTCCAGCGTACCCATGTTCGCCTTCACTTCCTGGGTGCGCTGGATGACCGCATTGGCGTAGGTGCGCTGCGCCAGCGCTGCGGCCTCGTCCTTATCCCCCTGGCGTTCCAGCGCCGCAATCTGCTCGTAGACGGACGCCGTCAGGTAGTGGTACTGCTCGTTCAGCGCCGCTGAGGCCTTGGTCGGCTCATCGGCCAGGCGCTCGAAGACGGCAAGTGTTCTATCCGCCGCAGTGCCAGTAATCTCTTCCAGATCGAGTGCCGCCTGGGTAACTTCCTTGTACGCGTCCGTGGCGATCTTGCCGCTGGACACGACGCCAGTCAGCACGCGGGCTGCGCTCGCCTGTGTAACGCCAGTCTCGCTGATGCTTCGCGCCAGGTCGGACAGTTCGCCGGCTGTTTGGCCGCTCACGTTGCCCGTCAGAATCAGGGCTTGGTTGAATTTCTGGCTCTCGCCGGCACCCTGGCTGTAGGCCAGGGCAAGCGCAGCCACACCGCCGGCGGTAAGGGTCAACGGATTGACCAGCCCCAGAAAGGCACTTCCCAGCGCCTTCACCGCCGGCGAGAGGCCGCCGAACATATCGCGCAGCTGCCCACCCTGCTGCAGGGCGACCGTCAGCGGAGACTGGCCGCCCTGCAAGCCGACGATGATGTCCGTCAGCTGGGCGGGGACACCGCGAAGGGCTGCGGCCTCCTGCCCCGCGCTTATTCCATACTGATTCAGCTCCTTGCGGGCCGCAGCGGTGGCGGTCCCCACGGAGGCAAACTTGGTCTTCAGTTCGTCCAGGATGGACGTAGGCACGCCTTTCAGTGAGGCGTTGTAGAGGATCTGCTCCTGCCGTGTCTTACCAAGGAGATCGGCCTGCCGGATCAACCCGTCGACCTGGCGTTTCTGTGCCCCCGAAAGCTTGTTGTAGGCGTCCTGGGCGTCTTTGGACATGCCACTGACGCTACGCTTGGCCTGATTGATGGCCGCGTCGAAGTTCGACGTGTCAACCACGATCGACAGCTTCGCAGTACCTAGCGTATCGTCTGCCATGTCAGCTCTTGTAGATATGTTCCAGCGCGATCCGCTCAATGAGGCGGATCACGTCCATTGTTTCGTCCTGGTCCTGCTGCGGAAGGCGGTCCAGCTCCCGGAAAAAGACGAGGTAATCCAGACCCACCACCCCGCCCGGCCCCACGCGCCACTGCGTGTGGTTCCTGACGAACAGGGAGAATGGTTCGGCCAGGTCCGGCCAGAGTCCGACCGGCGGCGGCGGCCGATAGTCCTCAAGCCGCATCCCCGCTTTGGCTCTATCTTCGGCGGATGGAGGCGTCCAGTAGAAAGCCGCCACCGCCTCCTTCAGTTTTTTCGGCGGGCCACCGAAATTGCCTCGCCGTACGCCTCCAGAATCGCGCGCACGGCGCCGGGCTGGTGCTCTTCCAGCAACTTCAGGCCTGCCACATCCAGCGGAACATCCGCATCCCAGCTTTCCAGGATCTGGACGGCGATATCAGCGTCCGGGCCTGATGCTTCGATCACCTTTTGGATGATCGCGGTGTACTCCGAGCGCGTCTTGTGCCGGAAGGTGACGGCGAGCTTTTGCTCGCGTCCCTGGCCAACGATCGTGATCGTCGCATCGATCGTGGGACTGGCTTTCACCTGGAACGTCATACCGTGGCCTCGTAGCGGATGGGATCGGCCAGCAGGGAGAATGTCGCCGTGTTCTGCAAATTCTCGTTGACCGTTCCGGTAGGAACCTTGTTGAACGACGGGTAGGCGTAATACAGCAGGACTGCGCCGTTCGGCAGAATGCCACGCACCACCACCGGATCACGCGCGGCATCGGCCTCGATCAGCGCCTGATACCACGACTTGGACGGGTCGTAGTCCAGGTTGAACGTCAGCGTGATCGCGTTCTTGAAGGTCGGCTTTTGGCGCTGCCGGCTGCTGCGGTCTTCCACGTATTGGTACTGGAAGTACTGCTGCTCGCCGCCCGCAACCTGCACGTCGCGGACCTGGTCCAGCGGCACCCAGGTATCGACGGCGCGCACCGATCCGGCGCCCTGCCCGGGCGGGAATCGCATGGTACTGGTCGTGTCGACACCTTCCAGTTCGAAGGAGTCCGCATCGGCGTTGGCCGAACGCGCCACGGTTTCGTCCAGCTCGCTCCAGCCAGAATTGACGATCAGAATCGAACCGTCGGCCGGCGGCGTGGCTGCACTGGCCACCGCCGGGTTCGCATTGGTGACGGCGGTCACTGCCACGGCCGCCGCCAGGCCGGTTGACACGGAATACAACGTGCCGTTGATGAAGATGGAAGACATTGGCTTTCCTCTTGACGAAAAAAAGCCCGGCGGCGCCGGGCGGTTGAAACTTGGTGATCAGCGTGGGTGCCAGATACCGAAGTCCTGGCGGGTTCCGTACAATTTCAAATCCTCTTCGTACAGGGCCACAAAGGCTCCGTATGGCTGCGCGGGAAATTGGCTCGCGCAGATAGCGGCCTCAACTTGGCGTGCTATTAATGAGGCATTACTGCGGGTTTTGTCCCATACATAGACCTGCACCCGGGAATTCTCTTGGTCGGGAAGCGCCTTTTCGACGTACCAGCCGGCAGAGCCGCCTACCTGCTGGTAGATGATGAGCGGATAGGCCGGCACATCTGGCGACACATCGGGATAGACACGGCCATCCACCAGCGGCGCCAAAAGCGTACGGATGTCGCCTTCAAAGCTCATCGTCGCCTCCCTGACCCGTCAGCAACTCGGGCAGACGCTGCCTGCCGCGCTCGATCATGGCTTGCCGAGCGCGACCCTTCGCTGCCTCGTAGGCAGGACGCAGAAACGGATGCGCCGGGATCCATTTGGGGTTGGGCAGCAAGGCGCCGGAGTACCACTTGCCGTCCTTTTCGTATGCCGCACGCGTTTGCCAATGCCCGAATTCTGGCAGATGGCCGTGAGGTGCCTTGGAGGCGTTCCAAGAGACGGCGTAATGGACCGCTTGTGGCGTGGATAAAGCATCCTGGAAGGCCAGATAGATCGCGTCTCGCAGTGTGCCCGACTTCACTGGCACGCGCGCTTTTGCCTCGTCGCGCAGCTCCTGGCCGCCGGCGACCGCCATCGACCGTGCCAAGCTCTCGCGCGCCGGCCCGACTAGCTTGTCCAGGGCCGCAGTCCAGCCCGACGTGTCGAACGTCGCTTTGGTGCCGTCAGCCATCGCTTCCACCCTGTTCGCAAAGGATGTACGCGGCCTCCCGGTCCTTCAGATCCTGGGTCAGGCCCTTGATGTCGAAAAACTGGCCGTCATGCGATACCCGCATGCCCGCATCGACGGCAAGCGCCCTGGCTTCCGCAAACCTCACCTTGAAGCTATACCGAGCAATATTTGTCGGCACGCCACCTTCCAGGCTCGAACGGATGGCGCCCATCCCGGTCTCGTTGGCGATGTTCGCCCATATCGTGCCTGAGTCCACCCATTCATCCAATGGCTGGCCCGTCTCGTCGGTGCCCGACTCTCGTCGTTGGACGACGATCTGGCGGTTTAGCTCCCCGGCCCTCATGGCATCATCACCAGCCGGTATGGGCGCAGCAGATCTGCGACACCGAGCGGCAGTTCGGCGACCGTAACACCCGTCGCGACCGATTCTCGGTTGGCGTACAGGTGACCCAGCGTCAACCGAACGGCGGCGAGGATGCTGCCGTTGGCCACAATGCCGTTGAGGGTGCGTTGAGCGTTGAGACGGAAGTCTGCCAAACGTTTCTCCGCCACCTGAAGCGCCATCTCCCGCGCGGCGTCGCTCGCCAGGCTGGCGGCGTCGGCCACCGCTTCGTCATAGGCATCCTGCGCCTGCGCTGCGGCGGCGGTCAGACCGGCCACAGCAGCATCGAGCGCGTTCTGATCGTTGTACAGATTCCGATTCAGATGTGCAGCGACCGCATCCTCCGCGGATACCAGCTTGTCGGCTAGGATCGCGTCATCGTAGTCGCCGCTGACGCGACACTGCGCGCGGCACTGCTCCGGGGTCAACAGAGCCACGATCAGGCCTGGCTCTCGCCACCGGTGCTGGCCGGCTTGTCGTCCGGCTTGCTGCCGGCTTTGCCGACTACGCCCAGGGACTTCGCCGCGGACTCCAGTTCCGGCGGACAATCGTCGCCCACCTTGAACTGCGTCGGATAGATATCGCCCCTCTTGACGCCTCGGAATGCTTTCGTGAATTTCGCCATTTCGGCTCCGAAAAGGACGGGGCGACCCACAGGCCGCCCCGAATTGCCACTGCCTGAATGCGATCAGCGCCGCGGCTTACGCGTCGGCCGCCACCACCATCGCCCGCATCGGCTCCGGGTTCTGCACACCGCCACCCACGCGCTTGGTCGTGTAGAACGACACATAGGGCTTGTTGGTGTACGGATCGCGCAGCACGCGAACGCCGATCCGATCGAGGATCAGGTACGTGCGCTTGAAGTCACCGAACAGGATGGCAACCGCGTTCGCGGCGACGTCCGGCATGTCAGGCACTTCGGTCACCGGGAAACCGGCCAACGTGGCAGGCTGGCCTGCGACGAAGGACGGCTGCCACAGGTAGTTGCCCTGCCCATCCTTCAGCTTGCGCACCTGTCCCTGGGTTTTGCGATTCATGGCAAAGCGCGCATTGCCGGTGAACGCCGACGGCAGGTCGTAGATGATGTCGATGATGCCGTCGGAGGTGATCGCCGCGGCCGCGCCGGAGTTGACCGTCGCAATCGCTCCGAACGGATGCTTGGCTTCGTTTGCGCCGCCAGTGACGTACGTCAGGATGCCGAACGGCTTGTTCGTCCCGTCGCCCGCGACGAAGGCGCTCCCTTCCTGCTTGGAGAACTCGGTCTGGACCTCGCCGGCCAGCCAGGCTTCCAGATCGATGGCGGCATCGTCCAGGATTTGCTGGGTGGCGGCCGGATTCGCGTAGATTTCGCCCCAACCGAAGCCCAGGGAGGCGAAGGTGCCCGTGTTGGTGTTGGGCCGCGCCGTCGTTTCACCCACCCAGCCGGAGGCCGTGCCGCCCATGTTGAAGAGCTTGCTGAAGCCGGCGCCCGTGACGGGCTGAACCTGGGCCAATTGGCGCATCGGGGACACTTCGACCAGCTTGTCCGTGATCGTGCGGTCCCATTCGACCGGCGCCAGAAAGCCGCCTTGGTCGTTCGCGCCCTTGTTCAGGGCCGCCTGCACATCGCCCTTCTTGAAGTGCGCCATGAAGGCCTCGGAGTACTCGCGGTCCTTCACGCGGCGGCCATCGCCGGCGCCCATTTCCGCCGCGGCGATCTTGGTGTTCGCCTCGTCGACTGCGGCCTGCAGGCGAGCGATATCGGCATTGATGTTCTCTACCTTCAGCGCCTGCAGCGCGTCATGGGTGCCCTTCTTAACCTCGTCCAGCTGCTTGCCGTGTTCTTCCTTGAAATCGGCGAACGCCTTGTTCAGCTGTTCGATCAACAGCTTGACATCGCCGGGGCCTTCGGCACGAACGGCCATGAGGCCGCGCGGCACGAAGCCAGCGGCGGGCATGAAAAAGGCCGCGAGCGCGGCCATCAGAGTCTTGCTTTGCATGGTTCTATCCTCGCAGGGTGTTGAGAGTGTTTCGCAGCAGGGCTGCAACGTCTTCGCCAGCGCCCGGCGTGGCGGAACCGGCAGCGCCAGGCGTACCGGGGTCGGCAGCGCTCGGCTTGCCGGAAAATAGGGCTTTGAATGCGTCGCGCCGCGACGAGCGGCTATGGCCCGCGCGCGCCATGGAGGCCTCGATCGACGCCATCGCGCGACGGTATTCGCTACTGGCCTGGGCGGACTGCGCCGTCGCGCTGGCATCCAGAAGGCCAGTAGCGAAACCGTCCTCTACGGCTTGTTCGGCGCCGATCCAGGTTTCCTTGTCCATCAGAGCGGCGGCGTCGGCCTTATTGATGCCAGCGCGGCTTGCATACACGCTCGCCATGGCATCGTCGAACGGCGCCAGCATCGCTGCGGCGTCCGCCAGGTCGTGGCGGTTGCCGATGGCGACCGCCCAGGCGTTATGGATCATCAGAAACGACCCTTCGCCCATCAGGATCTCGTCGCCGGCCATCGCGACGACCGAGGCCGCCGAGGCCGCCAGCCCTATGACTTTGACGGTTACCTTGGCTTTGTGCTGACGCAGGGCGTTGTAGATCGCCACGCCCTCGAAGAAGTTGCCGCCGGGGGAATTGACGTTCACAGTCACATCCCGCGCGCCGATGGAGCGTAGCGCGGCACTGATACGCTTGACCGTGACGCCGGAGCCGTCCCAGGCCTCGCCGATCGAATCGTAGATGGAGATCGTCGCGTCATCGTCGGCCGCAGCCGCGCGCACTTGCGGCTGCCAGCGCTCCAGCGCGTCGGGGCGCAGGTCGAAATCGGCCGCGCCCAGCCGGAAGTCAGCCCTGATTTCGGGCAGTTGCAGCAGGCTCATTGGTCGGTCCTTTTTGGGTCATGGGATTGCGCAGCTTGTCGGCCTCCGGGTCGCTGGACCGCGGATAGTCCTGTAGCTCGCGAATTTCGTTTTGGGTGTGCCAGGGCGCCTGTCCGCCCGCGCCAAGCGCCTTGGCAAAGAAATCAGCCTGGTCTTTCAGGGTCCCGCGCAGAAGCGCCCGCTCGTTGAACTTGGCGGTCAGGTCATCCAGTTCGCTTTCATCGAGCAGTACCCGCATGACCGCCTGCTCCCAGGCGGTGAACCAATACTGCAGGCCGTACTGCACGAAGAAAATGCCGAGTTGCTCGATCCCGGATCCCCAGCTGGTGTCGTCCATCATCAAGAGCGGACGCGGCACCCCAAACGCCCGCGCCACCTCCTCGATCTGGGCATTCCGGTTCTCGATGTGCTGCGCCTGAGCGGAGGTCGTGGCGAATTTGTTGGCTTTGGCGCCTTCCTCCAGCAGCATCCAACGTTCGGCGTTCTCCGCGCCGGCGTAGTCCTCGTCCAGGGAGCTGCGCATGCGGTTATAAGCCTGGTCGGACAGAGCCTTGGGGACTTCTACGGCGCCGCCCGCCATGTTGCCAGTACGAAACACGCGACCGGCGGCCCTCTCCGCATCCTGGGCCAACCGTATAGCGTCCCTTGCTAGGCGCATCCGCGAGATGCCTTCCACGCCATCCATCGACAGGTCCCGGAGGTGGAAGACATCACGCGAACCAAGCGTGATCGTGCCGCCATCTGGCCGGGTGTACTGGTACTGCATCTTCCAGGCGGAAGACAGAGTTGGCACAACCGTTCCACGCTCCAGCGGGATCATCGCTATGGGTCTGCCCGCCGACCAAATCACCCGCGCATAGGCGTTGCCCTCAGCCAGCGCATGCAGCTGCATTTGTGACTTGAACTCGAATGGCGTCTGCCAGCCGTTCGGTTTCAGCTTCAGGAGGCGGTAGCCCGGGTGTTCCTTGGCCAGTGCCTTGCTGTCGTCGTTATGCAGCAGGTTCAGCGGCAACATGCCAATCGACGTCGAGATCAAGGAGACACACCGAAGCGCCGCCATGTTACGCAGCTCGTGCATGCGCCGCCCGTAGTCGCCGCTTCGGACGTATTCGAGCAATGCCGGATCGTCCAGGCCTTTGAAGGATTGGCCTGGCGCCTGCTGGGCCAGAACCGACGGGCGAGCCTCGGCCTCCGGCGCGCTTGCTCGCCGGAATAGGTCAAAAAGTCCCATTGGTTCCCTTAGATGAAGCGGATACCGCGCGTCTCGTAGATCGAGTTGCCGACCGCTTCCGGATTCAGCGCCATCAGGTGCGCCGCATTCAAAAGTGCCATCAGCGGGTCGATTTTGGCCGTCCCGCTGGCTTGTTTCGTAATCAGGATGGAGTTTGCTCGCGGCTCAATTCGGGCGTTGCTTACGCACCAGGCCATCAGTGGCCGGCCGCCATGGTCAAAAGTGCCCTCGGCGAGCTTGCGCTCCACCGTCTTGATCGTGCCGCCCAGGCGCCAGCCCTGTGAGACGCCGACGAGCATCGATTCCGTGACCCCGGCCAAGGCCAGCGCTTCCTCGAAATTGACGCCGCTGGGGTCGGCGCCCACCGCGTTCTTCTCCGGCAGCAGGCCCGTTTCCACGATACGCTCGGCGATCGCACCCAGCTCTTCGACGTCCTCGCCAATCTGGCGTACCAGAACCAGGTCGCCATCACGCTCAAAGTCGCGCAGTCGCGGCGCGATTTCCATTCGCCGCTGCAGCACCGACGGATGCGCCCAGGCCTGGCCCCAATGCAGCCATCGTCCGGTTTCCCGCTCGCGCCCAATCACCGCCAGCCCCAACAGGTCATCCAGGCCGCCGCCGTCAATGCCGATCGTCACGACTTCCGACCGCTCCAGCAGCGCATCCAGCGTTAGCGCGCGGTCGCCCTGGGCCTCCCAATGGTCCGCGCCAGCCCACCGGTCGGAGCGCAGGTTTAGCCCTATCTCGACGTTCAGGTGTTTCGCCAGGAACTGCTGGAAGGACCCGTCCTGCTTCGCCTGGTTCTTGCGCAACTGATCTTCTAGCCATTCCCGGCTGACAGACCGCCCCAGGTTCGGATTGGTGATGTGGAAGTTCGCCGGGTCCAGGTACGCCTTGGACGCCACCATGTCTTCGGGGAACTCGTACAGCACGCCTAGGGACTTCGGATCGACGATCTTGCCGTCCCGAACGTCCCGGTAATAGTCCAACTTCTCCTTGAAAACGCCCGCCGGCGGATCGTCGCTCTGCGTGGACAGGTAGATCACCCATCCCTCGTTGCGCGACACCTGGCCGCCTGTGGCCTCCATAAACATCGCCGCGGCGTTCGCGCGCTTGCCGAATACCCAATGCTCGTCGACCAGGATCCGACCGGACTTCTTGCCCGACACCGTATCCGTATCGGCCGCCACGACCTTCAACGACGCCCGCGTCACCCGATGCGTGATTGTCCGGTAGAGATCCTGGACGTGGAATATCTGGCTCAATTCTCGGTCCGCGCGCACCATGCCCGCTGCCGGCCTGAAACTGTTGTCGGCGACTTCCTTGGTAGGCGCCAGGATCAGGTGTTCCTCTTCATGCCGCCAACATATGATGACTGCGGTCAACATGATGCCGGCCGCGATGGTCGATTTCGTGTTTTTCTTGCTGATAAGCAGGAAAAACTCACGGATCAGTTGGTTGCCCGTCTCGGCATCGTAAGCGCCGAAGATGGCCCGCACGAAGTCGAACACCCATTCTTCGCTGCACTCGCCGAAGGTCGGCTTGCCAGGCAGGTCGACCACGCGCAATTGCTTGAAGATCGCCAGCGCAATGTCCGCCTGCTCCGGGAAAATCGGCGGCGGGATGATCGATTGGCCCGCGCGCAGGCGATCCGCCCAGTCTGTGCACGCGGTGGACCACATCATGCTATTTGACCAGCGCTAGCTGGGGCGGCGGCGGCATGGGCTGGAATCGCCCCGTCGTCGCTTCGCGGGCGCCTTCGTCCAACTTTTCCTTCTTTCCGCCCTCGCCCTGCTTTTGGTGCATGTAGGGCAGCAGGGCGCTAGCAGCTTGAATGCGCGTTTTCACGTCCACCAGCGGATTGTTCATTTCGGCCTTCAACAGGTCCATCGGGTCGTCATAGACCGGTGCGTTCCTGCTCACCCCAGGCGGCAGCGGATCTCGGCCGGCCCCCGGAACGTTGTCCGACTCATTCGCCTTCAACCGCGCCAAATGGGCAACCACGTTCGGATGCCGTTCCAGGCGTGAGCCGGCTTGCGAAGCGGTCTTTTCCGGGCAGCCCGCAGCCAGCGCTGCATCCTTTTTGCCGAGCCCGGCAAACCGAGCCTCGGCGTACTGGCGCTGCTGTGTGGTTAAAGACATGGCGGATGGCGACTGTTAATTAACAACCGGACTTAACGCATTCCGTTAAAGGGAGATATTTTTTCTACGTGAGGGAACTGGCGGTTTCCGGACGAGATCGCGCCCAGACTTTCGATGCCCCCCTGGGGTCCGTCACCGCCTGGCCGGCCCGGCTGGCCGCCGCTCGCCGGCCGTCTTCGCCGCGTGGCAGCCCTGCTTCCTGCCCTGCTCGTCCCGCCAGGCACACAGCACCTGGCAGTTGTCATCCGTGTCCGGGCCGCCCTGATCCAGGCGCACCACGTGATCCACCTCGAACCCGACAGCCGACCTGCCATCCAGCGACACCAGCTGACCGCAGCAGGCGCAGTGCGGACTCATCGACCACAGCCGCAGGCGCCGGGCCTGCAACTGGCGCCCTGCCGTGCGCCGTTCGCTGGGTGTGGGGGCAAGCTGTCGATTGCGGTTCACCGTGACCAGCCTGGGCTTCAGCGTCCGTAGCATCGGAACCATCCGTAGCCGGGTCGATGATCCAACCCGTACATGTCCCCCCGCTCGCGGCATGCTTGCCAAGCGCTTCGGTCGTCTTCGGGCTGGGCAGACATAGGCGTGCAGCCTATGCCTTCCACACGGTCGGACAGCACTATCCGACCATCCTCACGCCGGCAGAGGTAGAACTGTTCCATGTCGATGCACCAAAACGAACGCCCCGCCGAGCGGGGCTCAGGCGGGGCGCTAAGTGGCGCTGCCGCGCCGGAGGGGAAAACAGAAAATCGTCTGGTGACAGAAGAATCCAAGCAAAAAGCCCTGAACGGGTCAGCGTCCAGGGCTTCTAAGTTGCGAGCTCCGCAGGAATGTAGCGGATTATGATGGGCTATCGGAAAGTTGCATAATTCAAGTTGTTACTAAGCTGCTGCGCCCTCTCCCGCTTCGCCTCGATCCAGGCCGCAATACGGCGGTCAGCATTGCACAAGCGGTTATGCAGGGTACGCTGTGACACTCCGATCGTTTGAGCAATAGATCGTAGATCACCTTCCCAGAGATATGCCGCCTTCACCACTCGTTTGAGGTCCGCCGGCAGTTGCGCGATGGACATGTCGGTTTCCAGCGCGGCCGCGTCGAACGCCGGGTCCGTATTTCGCAGCCCAGCACGAACATCGGCGGTCTGGTCTACGCGATCACGATCATAGACCGTCGATGCGCCGAACCCACCACTACCCCCAACCACCCACCGCGCCCAGCCTTGCAGGCGCTCATCCACCCATTTGATTCGGTCCATCGCTTATCCGTTTTTCCCAGGCCTGGCATTGGAGTCGTCCATCGGCGTGCCCAATTCGTGTTCCCCTTCCCGGGCATAGAACACCGGCTCTCCGTTCAATCCCCTGCGGATCTGTCGGTCTATCGAGTCCTTTCCAAATGCTTGCCTGAGCGAATCGATAACCGCCGCCGTCTGGGGCATCTTGTCTCGCATCGAAGTTCCCATTGTGGCTATCCTCAATTTAGGTTGGACAACGGTTGGACGCCTGAAAGCCGCGCCATTCCTTGCTCTGTCCAACTGTCCAACCTGTCTATCTAAGTTCAGTTTTGGCCGTTGAAAGGCCCAAGCGAAGGTGCACGTGTCGCGTGCGTGCGCGCCTACGTGTACGAACGAAGTGGTTGGACAGGTTGGACGGTTGGACAAACCCAGTGTTCATGCGGGTCCCCAGGCGTCCAACCTTTCGCCCAACCTTTTCGGGCAGGACGGCGCGCCGTGGCGCGCACAGTTCCCACCCATCCCTGGAAGTGACGTAGGTGAACGGCCCGCAGGCCCAATTGGAGTTCAAATAGGCAGAGGCGCATCCTCTACCCCCTCAACCTGGCTGCCGCCCGGCGGAGCCGATCCCGATGTCGAGCCCGCCGGTCTCACATAGACCCACGGCCGGTATCCTTCAGCCGAACCGCGGCGCTTACCCCAGCCCAGCTTCTTCATGCAGTTGCCGACGCGCGTGGCGGCGCTTCGCTGGCCATCCATGCGATCCGCAGCCATGCGAATGGCGCCGCTGAGTATTTCCGCAGTGCTGAACTCCTTGGTAACCGCCCGCTCAGGCTCGTTGACCCAGCGGATGATGTATTCCATCCAGGGGTCCACGATTTCCCGTCGTTCCTGTTCAGGCACGATCAGGCTCACTTCCTCCGAGCGCGTGGGATAGCACGGCTTACCCTCTTCGACTTCGGCCATGGCCTGGGCGAATAACTGCTCCCTGATGCCCACCACCCTATCCAGGTCGACGCAGGTGCAATACACCGGCCAGAAGCGACGATTGCCGGTGGGATCCTTGAAATACTCGTCATTGTTCGTCGTGCCGACGAAGACGGTCTGCCTGGCACGGCTGATATAGCGCTTCCCGTAGGGTGGCCGATATCGATCCTCGGCCATCGTCATGAACGCCTTAATGCGCGTCGACTCCGCGCGATTGAATGCGTCCAACTCGGCGATCTCGTAGATCCAGACGCCATCGATGGCCATGTAGGCGTCCTTGCTGTTCAGGTCCAGGGGCGCATCGGAGAACCATTCGCCGCCCAGCCTTTTCATGGCCGTGGACTTTCGCAGGCCCTGCAGCCCTTCAAGGATCAATGCGTAGTCGCCCTTCGTACCGGGGCGCAAAATGCGGTTGACCGCCTGGCGCAGCCAGAGCGTTCCAACCAGGCTCGCGTACTCTGTATCCGCGACACCCAAGCAATCGTGTAGCCAAGTCGTGCAGCGATCGACGCCGTCCCATTCGAGCGACTGAAGCCAATCCCTGACCGGATGGTGACGATTCCGATTGGCAACAATCATGACGCCCTCCGCGACCGTACCCGTGCTCCGTATCAATAGCTCACAGGACACGCCCAGCCACATGCTCAGTTCGCGGTCATCGTCCTCGGTCCACTCCCCCGGCCTGCTCGCCCAAGGAGGCTCACGCCGCTTCTCGATGCGGCCCGTGAAGTCGTTGTACGCCAGGAGGCCGCGGAGCAGCGGATGGTCCTCCAGCGCGATCGCCACGTTCTCCTTGCAGTCTTCCCAGCCGCCGCGCGGTTTACGGAGAAGCCGGGAATGCCACTCCCTTGCTGCAGCAGGTTCAGGGGTAGGTGCGCCCGTCTTCGCTGGCGCCGGCGCAAAGTCATCGCCGCCGATCTCACGTAAGCGGCCACGCATCCACCGGTACAGGTCCTCCCCTTCAATGCCTTCCTCCGTCGCATCGTAGACATCCCAACCGTCGGGCAGCACGCCCGGCTCCGGCAGCTCCACACGCCAGACGCGACACCCTCTTTGCTGGACCTGGCGAATGACCGCATCGGCGGCGAGAATCCCCGGCTGCTTTCCAACTGGCAAGAACGGCCTGTCCGCCTCGGGCGCATCGCCCTTTTCTCGCTTGGAGTCACAATCCGGCCAGACGATCACTCGCCTGCCGGTCAAGGGCGCCCAGTTGGCCTTATCAACGGCCTTGCCGCCGCCGGGCCACGAGACGACATCGAACCACTGGCTCAGATGCTCGAACGCACGGTCTGCACATTTCTCTCCCTCGACCACCAGCACCGGGTAATCCAGCCGCATGCGGTGCAAGCCATAAAGCGGCCGAGGTTCCTGGAAATGCATCCAGCGCCATTCGGATATCTGCCGCTCCGGCTCTGTAGCCCACACGCAAGGCAGCACCTCTTTGCCGCCATCTGACGTCCGGAAGCGGTAGATGACCCCCAGGAGCGCGCCATTCTCATCGCGGTATTCCCACTTTGCCTCCGGCCTTCCGCGAACTGAATGTGCGACCGGCGGCGGCGGGCTCCCCAGCGGCACAGGCAGCACCGGGACCCATGGTGTCTTTGCCCCCTTCTCAGGCTTGCGCGCGACAGAAGTTTGTTGCGTGCGTGGGGAAGGTGTCAGCGCGAGCTGTGACCGCAACTCTCGCGCCGCCTGCCCCTGGTCCCCTCCGGTAAAAATGGCGGCGTACAACGAAACCAGATCCCCGCCTCTATCACTATCACCCGCGAAATCCGCCCATTGCCCCGTGGTGAGGTTTACCGAGAACGATGATCCGGGGTCGCCTTTAAGGCTTCCACACCGCCATTCATGGCCCTCACGACGCCCGCCCGGTAGCCATTGTGGAACGAGCATTTCAGCTCGCGATAAAGCCGCGTCCGCGACCGCCGCGAAGTCAATGCGATCGGCCATGCGTCACCTGTAGGGGCAGTTGGCCTATCGCAGCAAGCCGCCGCGCTTCTTTCGTTCTGCCCATGGTCAGATCGCGCTGTGGGTGAAGACGGCCGGCTGGGCCGCGTCCGCGGCTAATGCGGCTGCGGTATATAACCTGACCGGCTTGTGGGCGCCGGTAACTTTGATCCTGTCGACCACGCGTAGATACCCGCCAGCCTCCAAACGGCTGCACGTGTATTTCGCGGCCATTCTGGATAGCATCAGCTGCTGCGCGACCTCGTGAGCAGTTAAGGTCCGGCGGGCCAACAGGCCCAGAACGGCACGCGCGACGGGTCCGAGGGGCCGACCGGCGCCGATTAGCCGTGGCGAAACCTCGTGCGGCCATCGCGAATCCCGCCGCAAATCGGGCCAACGCTCAGTCGCGGAGAGACCGTGCAACATCATTCGGCCATCCCTTGGAGGCGCTGGTTCGTCTCGGCGACGTAAGTCATGACCGCCTGGCCCGCAAGCACAACGCGCCGCAGCTCATCGTGGTCGACCTTGCCATCGGCTAGAGCCGCATGGATCTCCTGACCATAGGCACCACTGGCGACCATGAAGCCGACCAGCTGTTCCAGCACCGACATATCCGATTCGTTGCGCTGACTGTCCGGCGCCTTGACAAGCAGGAAGCCCTCTTCGTGCGCCCAGGCACGCAGCATTCGATGGTCAGCCGCCACGGCCGCGACGCGGCGCGCTTCCTTGAATGTCAGGTGGTGCGTGTCGTTGTTCGGATTAACCTTGTTGCGCAGGACTGCCGGAGAAATCCCCACGCGCGGGCCCAGCGACTCGCTGCCGCCCGGATAGTCATGGACGGTAGCGTAGGCTGCATCGTCGCTGTTCATAGGTTGGGCCTCCGAACGTGTTTATGGTTGAGCTGCGCGGGTACGATGCGACGCAACATGAACGAGAGAACTTTCATTCCCCACGCCGTTCCCGCCGCACGTAGAATCGGAGGCTCCTACACCGTCCTCATCTACGCCGGGGGAACGCTTATGTCCGAGATTAGAATTACTGCGAAGCTTCGCTGCACGAAATGCGGCGGCGATCAATTCGTCCAGCCCCCTGACGCGAAGCCTGAGGACACAATCACCTGCGCCGCGTGCGGCGAGTCGTTCGTCGCCCAGGAATTGAGCGAAGTCGCCGCGCGCGAAGAGGGTAAGAAGCTTGCGATAGAACACGCGCGCGCGGCGTTTCGGGACATATTGAAGTAGCCACGCGAGGTCTTGGATTTGGCGGACCAGTGGCCGGGTGTCTACGACGATGTTCAACTGGGTGCTGGACATCACGCCGCCTCCTGCTGGGCCTCTCGAACCGCATAAACGTCATCCAGTGTGATCCGCGTCCCCATTTGATTCGCGAACGCCACGAGACGGCGAGCCACTTTCGGCGGCATCTCCTGGCCGTGTTCGTACAGGGAGACATTTCCCTGGGTCACACCAAGTGCCTGGGCGAGTGCTTGCTGCGTCAGCCCTAGGCGATTTCTGATCGATCGAATGGCGTTCATACAGCCATTATCAGTCGGACTGCTTATTGAGTCAACAGTCCGACTAATTGCTAATTATCAGTCGTCCTCATATCGTTGCGCCCATGCCAGCCCAGCCCCTGACGCCCGCTCAACTCGCAGACGCCGCGCGCTTGCGCCAGCTCTACGAACAATGGAAGCAAGATCGCCGCGCCGCCGGCGAGGCTGCTTCGCAAGAGGCCGTGGCCGCCCTGCTCGGCTTCAATAGCCAAAGTTCGGTCAGTCAGTATGTGAATGGTCGGATCCCGCTTAACGTAAGCGCGCTGTTGAAATTCGCCGACCTGCTCTCCGTGAAACCGGACGACATAAGCCCCGACCTGGCCAACGAGATCCAGCGACTGGCGGCCGTCCTGCCAAACGCCAAGCAGACGATCGAAATCGACCCCCACGCCGACCCTAACCTCGCCCCAATTCGCCAGGTCGTCTTCAAAATATCTGCCGGCATCGCCGGATTTTCAGTGGAATTCACTGACGAGGACACCGAGGAACCGCTATTCCTACCCCGCGGTTGGCTGGAGCGCCGCGATCTGGATCCTTCCAAGCTCTACGCCACCCGCGTCAACGGTAGCAGCATGGCGCCAGGCATTCGCGATGGCGACGTCATCGTGGTCGACACATCGAACACAAGCCGGGAAAAGGACGCCATTGTGGCCGTTAATCACGAGGGCGAGCTGACCGTGAAGCGGCTGAAATATGAGCACCGTCGCTGGTGGCTCATGTCGGACAACGCCGACCAGAAGCATTACCCGCCAGTGCCATGCGGAGACGGAACGTATCTGCTGGGGCGGGTGGTACACCTGCACCGTGAGATTTGACCGGCGTCTACTATGGCGTTTCCTTGACCCCTCTTCATATAGCAAGGACAATCCGCTGGGCGAGCAGAAAGCCGAGGAACATCATGAAGTCGAGCAAATTCAGGATCACGATGAAAGGCGATGAGGCTGGCGATAGCCTCCGCTTGAGTGACCTCATCGACCAATTGAATGCCCTGAAGCAGACGCTCAACCAGATCGATCTAGCCGTATCCGGCGGTAAATCTCCATCGTTATACTACCGCATCACCAAAATAACGATGAATAGTCCAGCCACGTTTGAGCTGGAGGCTGTTTCCAAATCTGCCGGTCCATCATACGGCCGAAAAGTAGTCTCTCGACTTGATCGTGATCTACGGAAAGTCATTGCCGGCAAGCGCCCGCGAGAGACTGGCCTGGATCTGATGGAATCGTATCGGGCGTTGGCAATGCCATTACGAAAGCACGTCGCCCAAGTCTCCTTGCAATTCGACGATCAGGAGCCGGTAGACCTTCCCAGAAACCTGGATGTAAAGGTGGACGAGATCCTGGGTCCGGACCAGATCGAGGAAGGCTCAGTGGTCGGAAGTCTTGATGTGATTGATGTCCACAATCAAAGGAACTTTTTCAAGGTGTACCCGATTGTCGGGCCACCGAGCATAAAGTGCCAATTCCCCGGCGGCATGTTGTCGGAAGCCATCGCTGGCATCAAGCATTTCGTTCGGATCTCGGGGCAGCTGCATTTCAAGAAGGCAGAGAAGTTTCCGCACTTCATCAAAGTTCGTGCTATCGAAGTGATGCCCGAGGAGTCCGACGCACCACGTCTGGCAAATTTGAGAGGCATTGCGACCGGTGCCTATGGCGGCATGAGCTCTGCTGAATACGTCGATAAGGTCCGAAATGGCGATTGGTAAACCGCGCTTCTATTGGGATACAGCCCCACTCATCGCATGGATTACAGACGAAAAAAGACATGACCCGGCTGAGATGGCAGGATTGGCCGAGGTCGTCGACATGGTGGACAGGGGGAAGGCGATCCTAATGACTTCGGTGCTTTGGCGCGCTGAAGTGCTGGACTCTTCAATATCCGACACGCAGAAGAAGCGTTTGGAGGCCGCTTTTGATGGTCGTGCGATCATTGAACTTGCGATCGACAGTCGTGTGATGGCATTGGCGGGTGAAATCCGAAGCTTCCAGCGGGGAACAAAGAAGAAAGACGTCATGCAGAACGTCCGTGTTCCCGACGCTATCCATCTTGCATCGGCAATTCACTACGATGCGACGGAATTCCATACGTTTGACGGCGCTCGGCCAGGCAAGCAACCGGGCGGTCTTTTCACTCTTGATGGCAACGTCGCAGGACACAGGCTTAAGATTTGTGCCCCCAAGGCTGAACAACTTCAGTTCCAATTCCAGAACGTCAAAGAGGAGATGGCCGACAGAGATGAATAGCCCGCGGCCACTCCGTAACCGGCCTCCTGCTAGGTAGCTTCGTTATTTCAGCACCTGCATCTCGACCAGCGCCGCCCTCACCTCTTCCCGGACGGCCTGACGCAGAGCCTCAACGCCGACCGCTTCCGATGACGCCATAGAGGCCTGTAGCCGAGCCACAATTTCGGCGTTGGCCGACCGCCCATTCTGCGCCGCAATCTCGTTGATCTGATCGCGCATGCCAGGCGGCAGGCGTAGCGTCACCTGGTCCCAAAGCCTGATTCCGTTAGTTCGTGCTCGTGCCATGCGCGGCAGTCTGCCCGCACAGTGATGGATCAAATAGACGCACAGTGATGGTATCGGGCCGCTATTCCGCATACCCACCGTACCATCACAGTGATGTAATCATTCGACGCCGGCCGTAATAAACATTAGGAGGGGCCATGCGTCAATTGATGAGCAAAGAGCAGATGCAAGAGGCGGACGATAGAGCTGTGTGCATCAGTGCCATGGATGGGTGGCCGTACCTGGTGACTATGGAGGTACGCGCTGGACGTCGCTTCACTGCCATCGAGTACGCATCGGTGCTGTATCGCCTCACGGCAGCCCTGGAGCGTCAGCGGCGACGGATCAGCCTTGACAGTCGGCAAGGGCCCTACATACGTTCAGGCATACGCTATTACGTATGGCTCGAGGGGCCGGGCCAGGCCGGCGTACAGATTGACCCGCACGTCATGGCGCCCAAAGACTTGGCCCGTCGCTGGCCAGCCATCATCGATGCGTTAATGCCGCCCAACTAGCGTACAGATAGCCATTGGCCCGGATAGGGTGCGCTCCAACCTGCCCCGCACCTGGCCACCGTGACGTAGGTGGGCCAGAACATCGGCCGACTTGATGTCTCCAATCCGCCGGCCAGTCGCTGCCAGCTTGGCCGCCACGAGGTCGCCGCGAAGGGCGAATTGCAGCACGTCCCCGTCCTTTGCCGGCTTAATCGACACGCCGTCCACCGCCTCCAGGTGGGCCACGATCAGCTCTGTCTGCATTCTTCTTCCTTTCTCGGGTTCGGATGCCCGTATGCGGAAGTATGAATCAGACCAGTCTGATGGGCCAGTAAGCAATCCACCTTAGTTACAAAATAAATTAGTCCGACTGTTGATTTATAAATCAGTCGGACTGATAATTCCTCCAACGCGTCACCCGACGCGAAGGAGAAAGCAGATGGGCTGCGATATCCATCTTTACAAAGAAAAGCATATCGGCGGTCGGTGGGTGACCGCTGATGAATGGGTCCCCGACGACTACGGCGATGGCGACAAGGGCAAGGAGGTGCCCTGGGACAAGCGCTTTACCCGCCGCAACTACGAGCTGTTCGGCTTGCTCTCCAAGGGAGTGCGCAGTGAACACCCGTATTCGTTCGAACCACGCGGGATTCCTTTTAACCCCTGCGAAGAAATCGCCGACCAGGCCGAGAACTGGGGCTCTGACGGTCACAGCCACAGCTACCTGTACCTGCACGAGATGAAGGACATGCTGGCCTTTCTGGAGAGCCAGACCATCCTGGTCAGCGGCATGAAGGACAAGGAAGAACTGGCAAAGCTCCAAGCCACCATCGACGCCGGCAAGCCGGACTGGAACCTTCTATTCCCCTACGCGGGGTGGACGAGCCAGCAGGACTGGGTCGAATTCACGATGGATGTGCCTGCCATGTTTTACGTGGGCGAGGCTCTGAAAGAGATCATCTCCGGCTTTGACGGCGTCGACGGCGACAACCACCGCATCGTCTTCTTCTTCGACAACTAGAAGCCATGTCCGCCGATATCCTCGCCACCCTCCGCTACTGGCTGCCGCGCCTGGCCGTGCTGTTCGTGATCGGCCTGGTCTCGATCGGCTGATAGCGGAAAGGAGAAACCCCATGATCCTCAACCCACACCAGTCCGCCGTCGTGCTGGCCGTGATGACTGCCGGCGGCACGGGCACCCTAACCTTTAAGGGCGCCGATGCCAACCTTGTCTCGTTCAAGGAAAACGGCGCCGTCTTCGTTGCCCAGTTCTGCGACGACGGAGGCCGAGACTCGCAAGAGACGTATGCCACGTTCGAACAGTTCCGTCTGGCCTACACGACGCCAGTGCCCGACCTGGCCCGCGCCGCCGCCCACTACATCCCAATGGCCGCCGAAGCCAAGACGATGGCTCAGCACGTGGCCGACGGCGAGGGACGAAATTAGCCATGGCGACCGCAAAGCTAACTCTCGCCGCCCTCGCCGCTTTTGTGGTCGGCACCGTTGCCGGACAGTGGCAAGGACAACGTGATACGCGCCTTCTGCAGCAAGACGACATACGGCGCGAAAAGCTGATCGCCCGCAACTGCGGGCCGCACTCCACGCTTTGGCGCAACGCAGCCAACGGTCAATACGGTTGCCTGTATGTAAACCGGGACGGCCAGGCGCTTATCGAACCCACGTTCGACGCACCAGTTCTTTCTGCGCGGAGGTGACATGTTCCCGTCCTTCTCCGACCAAACCGGCTCTGCCTTGAGCGACGTTGCGATGTGGTGGTACACGCGCGGAAAGCGACTGCTCTTCGTCGTATCGGGCCGCGGACATCCCTGGATACCGAATGGGATGAGCTTCGCCATCATCGACGATTACGGCAGCCTCGTGACCGTTGCCGGGATATGAACATGGCCGCCCACATCTCCCGCGAATCGCTCCAGATCGCATTGTGGGCCGCTTGCAAAAGCGCGGAATGTGATCTGGAAAAGGCCCTCGCGTGGCCCGCGTTCCGCATTGCATTGCAGAACACCGCCTTGGTGATGGACCAGATCAATCAGCGGCAGGCTGCGCATCGGCCGATATTCGATGCCAAGCGTGCAGCGGCCGGTGACAGCGATTGACTTTGTAGCCCACAAGGAAATCACATGATCTCACTCATTACGCCGTTCAGGACGCAGAATATATGATCGCCGCCCGCAATGATTATCGCCTGATCGGGCTTTGCGGCCGCGCCGAAGCTGGCAAGGACACCTGTGCCGATGTGCTGCAAGCCGCGTACGACTTCCAGCGGATCGCATTCGCCGATGCGTTGCGGGAGGAGATCTCCCATTCGTTCGGCGTGGACCTTCGCGAGCTGCTACGGCGAGACACCAAGGAAATCCGCAATCCCGCTCTTGCCATCGGGCGGTCTGACGACGGCCGATTCATCGCGATCATGGCATCCACGGGTGTCTGCATTTCCTCACCCAGATCGCCACGGGAGATAACGCGCTGGTGGGGCACCGAGTATCGACGGAAACTCGACGGTGAGCATTACTGGGTGCAACGCGCCAGAGACCGGTTGGACAGTGCATTCCGTCGCGGTGCACGCCGTGTCGTCTTCACCGACGTTCGCTTCCAGAACGAAGCGGAGTTCATCCGCACCTATGGCGGCCAAGTGTGGCGGCTTCGGCGCGCATTGGCTGATAGCCGCCCAGCGGACCACGTTAGCGAAAGCGAACTGGCAGCAATCATGCCGGACGTGACGCTGCACAACGATTCAACCCTCGAAACCTTCGCGACCGACGTCCGCAATGCCTACAGCATCGCGGGCCACGTTTACGGCTAGGACCCGCAATGGCAAAGAACTCAATCGAGGCCTATGGCGCCCAGGGTAAGTCGAACGTCCTCATGTTTGAACCCGGCGCGCTTACGATCATCAGTGATCCGGCCCACCCGCTTTACGACGAGCGTATTCATCTGCCTCTGAACGAAGCCATGGTCTTAAACATCATGACGATCGGGGTTCGAGAACCGATCTTAGTTTGGAAGGATCCGGAAACAGGCGACGTCATCGTGGTGGACGGCCGGCAGCGTGTCGCCCATGCGCTGGAGGCCAATCGGCGCCTGATCGCCCGCGGTGAACCGCCTCTACAGGTCCCCGGTGTGCCGCAGCGCGGAGACGTGCAGCGCATGGGCGACATCATGATTTCGATGAACGAGGCGCGCCGTAGCGACCCGCCGATGGTGCGTGCTCGAAAGATGTCATCCTTTATTGACCGCGGCTATACGGACGATCGGCTGGCCGTTATCTTTGCGTGCAGCGTGTCGACGGTCCGCAGCGTCCTGGCGCTCCTCGAGTGCACGAAGCCCGTCCAAGAAGCCGTGGATGCGGGCCGCATCAGCCTGACCCATGCCAAGGCGCTATCCAAGATGGAGCCCCAGGAGCAGCGCTCAAAGGTGGCTGAATTGGTGGCCGCCGCCAATGGCGCCACGCCACACGAGCGCGCCCGGCGCCAGGCCAAAGTGATAAGCGGCGACAGACCCCAACTGCGCAGGAAGAAGGAAATCGCGGCGGCTGCGGCCGAAGCCCACGGAGATGCCTTGCATGCGTTGCGCTGGGTGTTGGGGCTCGAGACCACCGTTCAACCGCAGACCTCAGAGGTACCGACATGAGCAGCCGGCATCGTCAGGCCAGACGGCACAAGGCAGCGCTGAAGCGAATCCCGGTTTGTGGCGCGTTGCGCGACGAGTTTTCCATGGTGCTGCACACGTCGCTGTGGTGCTTGGACCACCGGCCGAGCGCCGACGCATTCAATAACCTGTCCCGAATCTTCAATATCGTTGGGCTCGCGCTGGAAAACGACCATCGTCATGTCCATGAAGCGCGGCTCATCGCGGGTGGTGCATCGACCCTCAACCAGGTTATGGGCAAGATCGACGCTGGCATGAAGCTGGCCCAACACGAGTCCGCAGCCATTCGTGTTGGCATCAATACCATGGACGGGTTACTCGGGCGGTTGAGCGTCACGGACTTGTATCTCGCTATGTGCCGTCTGGATGAGATGGCGGAAGCAGCGACCCAAGAAGACCATGGCGATGCGTGAACACCCCATCCTATTCAGCGCACCCATGGTGCGCGCCATCCTGGCGAGCACGAAGACGCAGACGCGGCGGATCGTGAAGCCGATGAAGGACCGCTATGTCGGCTGTCCGCTGGCGCTTTGCGAATTGGCCGGGGAAATCAACAGCGGCGAGTACTGCAATAGCGTCTACGGCCAGTCTGGCGATCGCTTGTGGGTGCGCGAATCGTTCCGCTTCGCCGCAAGCCTGGACCACCTTTCGCCCAACGACGTGGGCCACAAAGCGCTTGACGCCGGGTACAGCTGGCCCTGGGCACCGACCCAGTTTGAGGCCGACAGCGGCCGCGCTGGATCTTGGCATGGCTTCGATACGCCGCCCACGGACACGACGCCCGGGAAGCTTCGCCCTGGCATTCACATGCCCCGCTGGGCCAGCCGCATCACTCTGGAGATTACCGGCGTGCGCGTGGAGAGGTTGCGGGACATCAACGAAGATGACGCGGGCGCCGAAGGCGTGGCGGAATTCGCCCGCGGCGCGTTGTCGCCGGAAAGCCAGGATGCCGACCCCACCGAGCAATTCCGCTGGTTGTGGGAATCCATCAACGGCGCCGGCAGCTGGGCAGCGAATCCCTGGGTGTGGGTGGTGGAATTCAGGAGGGTCGAAGCATGAGGGGCGATCTACTTCCGAGTGGCAGCTTCGATGCCATGCCAAAGGATGTCGGCCACGTACTTGAGAGCGTCCCGCTCGGAAAGGCCACCATTTATGAGCGGAGTCAGATCTACATTCCGCGATGGGAATCCGCTTCCGTTACTCCCACCAATGAAAACCGTTGCCTCTTGCTTCCCCTCTACCAAATCAACGGATATCTGCTGCCTGCTAGTAAGAGTCACGCGCTTTTCATTCGGTTGGACCATGACTTTCTCCATGTGGTGCGCCGATCGTACTGCTCCCCGGCCATGAGCCGCAACAGCCGCCGCCGGCGCGAGAAGCCGGGCCGGGACTTTCCGTATCCTGGGCAGGAGGACATGACCGCATGATCCGCGATCAATTCGTTTTGGACGTTCACCCTGAAATCATCGTGGACAACTTCGCCGGCGGCGGCGGCGCTTCAACCGGCATCGAAATGGCGTTGGGACGCTGCGTCGATATCGCCATCAACCACGACCCCGAGGCCGTGGCGATGCACGAAATCAATCACCCGCAGACGCGGCACTATTGCGAGTCGGTTTGGGATGTCGATCCGCTGGAGGCCACCGAGGGGCGTCCGGTCGGCCTGGCCTGGTTCAGCCCCGACTGCAAGCACTTCAGCAAGGCGAAGGGCGGCAAACCGCGCGACAAACGCATACGCGGCCTGGCCTGGATCGTGCTGCGCTGGGCGGCCCTGGTGCGCCCTCGCGTCATCATGCTGGAGAACGTCGAGGAATTCCGCACCTGGGGGCCCCTGCTGGAAAACGGACAACCATGCCCGGCGCGCAAGGGAAAGACTTTTCAGTCCTTCATCCACCAGCTGCAGGAGAAGGGCTACGCGGTCGAGCACCGCGAGCTGCGCGCGTGCGACTACGGCGCGCCGACCATCCGGAAACGCCTGTTCCTGATCGCTCGATGCGATGGGCAGCCCATTGTGTGGCCGGAGCCGACCCACGGCGCGCCGACGTCACCCGAGGTGCTGGCCGGCCTCCGCAAGCCCTGGCGGACCGCGGCGGACTGCATTGACTGGTCCATCCCCTGCCCGTCCATCTTCGAGCGCCAGCGGCCGCTGGCCGAGGCGACGCTGAAACGTATCGCTCGCGGCATACGGCGGTATGTGCTGGAGGCGGCGGAGCCGTTCATCGTGAAGTGCAACCACACCTCGAACCGGACGGTATACGACTGCTTCCGGGGATCCGCGATAGCGGAACCCTTGAAGACCATCACCGCCAGCCACGGAATGGGGTTGGTCACCCCGTTCCTGACTGAGCACGCCAACGGATCGACGCAGCGGAACTTCGACACCGGGACGCCGCTGCGCACCCAATGCGCCGAGGTCCGAGGTGGCCACTTCGCCATGGTGGCGCCCACGCTGGTGCAGGCCGGATACGGAGAGGCCCCGGGACAAGCACCGCGTGCGCCGGGCCTGGGCAAGCCGCTCGGCACGGTGGTCGCCGGCGGCATCAAGCACGCCCTGGTGTCCGCCTTCCTGGCGAAGCACTACGGCGGGAACTATGACGGCTCAGGCGCTCCGCTCGACGGCCCCATGCACACGGCCACGACCGTAGATCACCACGCAGTGGTGGCCGCCAGCCTCATGACGAACACCACCGGGCACAGCGGCGCAGCAGCGTCGTCGCCGGTTCCGACTCTCACGACTGGAGGGCACCACGCCGTCGTCGCAGCGCAGCTCGTCGGATGCGGTGGCCGAGCTGGGCAAAGCAGGCCGCGCGATGCCGGCGAGCCGGCGCAGACCCTGACATCCAAAGCAGATACCTGCGTCGTCACGTCGCACCTGGCGAAGCTGCGCAACAACCAGTTCGGCCAGCCCACCGAAGAGCCCATGCCCACGCTGACCGCCGGCGGAGGTCATGTCGCCGACGTGCGGGCATTCCTGGTGAAGTACTACAGCGAGGGCGGCCAGGACCAGGACTGCCGCGACCCGATGCACACCATCCCGACGAAGGACCGCATCGGCCTGGTCACCGTAGCCGGCCAGGAATACGTCATCGCCGATATCGGCATGCGCATGCTGGAGCCCCATGAGTTGTACGCGGCCCAGGGCTTTCCTGCCAACTACATCATCGCGCCCACCGTCAACGGCCGCCGGCTTCCCAAGCACGCCCAGGTGCGTATGTGTGGCAACAGCGTTTGCCCGCCGCTGGCTGCCGCGCTCGTGCGCGCCAATGTGCCGGACCTGGCGGCCTGGACCACGAAAGAGGCCAAGCAACGGAGGATCGCAGCATGACCGACCATACCGCAGCCCTGCGCGAAACAGTGCTCAAAGCAATGAACCGAGCATGGCACCTAGGCCAGACGTACTGGCAACAGGCCGACAGCGAGTCGTACAGCCAGAATCGGAAGTCCGACGACACGCGGGCCAAGTTCCTTGCGCTGGTGGATGAAGTTGCCACGTTGCTGGAAAGCGCCCAGCCCCAGCAGCCGGCCGGGTGGAGGCTCGTGCCGGTGGAGCCGACGCCTGAAATTCTGGCCGCTGCCTCCCTGGCCGCGTGGCCGACCGCCTCTGCCGCCGACATCAATCTTGCTCGTCAAGCCGCACGCATCGTGCTGATGCAGATGGACGCGGCGCCGGGCTCGACTCTGGAAACCATAGCAGCGGCAATCGCAACGATGGGACCGGCTTATCGGGCCATGGTCAACGCAGCACCGACCGCCCACCCATCGCAGCAGGAGGACGATGCACGGGATGCGCCCGAGGCACAACGCTTTGTCGTGCTCAAGGCGAGCGGTAGCCGGTACGCCTACGTCAATGACACGCTGCTGGGCAAGACTGTGAAGCGCTACGACATTTTGCGTGGCGACGGTTGGGCCAATGCCGAACTGCACGCGGCGCGCTTAAATCGCGACGCCGCCATGACCGCCGCCCAAGGGGATGCAGTGCAGGGAGGCGGGAATGGGTGACCCCTACAAAATCACCGGGCCTGCCCAAATCTGCTTCAGCGGAGGCCGAACCAGTGGCTATATGCTCAGGCAGATCCTTGACGCCAATGGCGGCCTGCCGTCCGACTGTCACGTCACTTTCCAGAATACCGGCAAGGAACGTGAAGAAACGCTCGTATTCATTCAGGAATGCAGCGACCGCTGGGGCGTGCCTATTACTTGGCTGGAATGGAATGGATTCATCCCTCCAGGCCGATCTCGCCCCCTATTCAAGACGGTGACGTTCGAGATGGCCAGCCGCGCCGGTGAGCCGTTCTCCGCCATGGTCGAAGCCCTCGGCATGTTGCCCAACCCTGTGATGCGGCTATGCACGGCCAACCTCAAGGTTAAGACAGGAGCCGCTTACATGCGGGCGCTCGGGTACGACGAGTGGGACAACGTAATGGGCATTCGAGCCGATGAGCCGCGCCGCGTGTCCCGTCTGCGCACGCCAGGACGTGACAACGGTGGTGGCACACCGGTACTACCACTGGCTGATGCATCCATAACCAAAGCCGATGTGCTGGCGTTCTGGAAGGGGCAGCCTTTCGATCTTCAATTGGACCCGCAAAGTGATCTCGGCAACTGTGATCTTTGCTACCTCAAGAGTCGGCAGAAGATTCAGGCCCAGGTGAAGGCCGAGCCATGGCGGGCTGACTGGTGGGCCGCCGAAGAGGCTAAGCGCGCGGCGACATTCCGCCGTGATCGACCCACCTACGCTGAGATCAAAGAGATTGCCATTTATAGCCAGGGTCAAGCCGAAATGTTTGACGACGAAGCCCTGATCGACTGCATGTGCGGAGACTGATATGACCCCCGCTGACAAGCCAGACCTGTCCATGCCTCCCGACGAATACGACGAACCGGAATGCGAGCGGTGCCACGGCGATGGCATGGATCCGTGGTGCGATTACCTGCTGCCGTGCCCGCTATGCCAGGGAGAACAAGCGCTATGAGTACCGCTGACAAGCCAGACCTGCCGCCACGCCTCGTTGCGAGTTTCGATAACGAAGCCGAGATGGTCGTCCTATACGCCGACCACGTCCGGGCGGTTCTAGAGGCACGCGCCGACGAGCGGCGCAAGACGCTGGATAAAGCGGCCCAGGTCGCTGACGGATTCCGGTGCGGCGCCTGCGGCATGGACGGCAAAGCCGGCTCCGCCATCCGCGCCCTGATCGATAAGCAACCGACGACATGAAGACCGCTCTTGCCTGCCTGGGCAGCGTTGCCCTTGTGATGTGGCTGCTGGGGTCGTTCGGCGCGCTGGATTTCTATGTGTGCGTCGGCCCCGTCGGCAAATGCGTGCCCAACGTTACCACCAAGGAAAATCATGAATGACCTCAACTTTCGCGACATGCTCGAAACCGAACTGACGGAGATGAAGCACATACGCGAGCGCGTCAGAGCCGGTCTTTTGAGAATGTTCCCAGTAAATTCGCGCGTGGAAGTGAAGCTCAAGCACGGCCAGGTGAAATGGACTCCGGCCACTGTAACCGGCGCTTCTATCGACGGCGGCCATTACGGGTACTGGGGCTACGTTGTGGTCGAGATCGACACGGCCAAGGAACGTAGCCGTCAGCGATTTCGCAGCATCGAATACAAGAGCGTCCGCCTGATCGGGAGCAAGCAATGACCGACACCAACAAGACCGTGCTGACGAAAGCGCAGAAGGAAGAACTTTTTGGGCGGTATTTCTTGAAAGGAAATCCAGATCTAAAGGATATAAGTCGCGTGATTGAGGATACCGAGCGCGCCGTCATCGCCAAGCTGGGCCAGCCTGCCGCCAGCGAGACCGGGGCGGTGCCGGCATACTACGCCGCCATGCAAGGGAACGCCCTGTACGGGCTATTCGATAGTGAAGCAGCCGCGCAAGCGTGCATCGACAAGGGATCGCCCAGCGTAACTTGGTCGATCAAGCCGCTCTACGACGTCCCTCCGTCCGCCCATGCCGCTCAACCCGAGAAGCAAGCGGGGCGGAAGAACTGGGCTGCAATCCAAGCCGCCGTTGACGAATACCTTGACGGCTACGATCTGCGGACGGATGAGGCATGCCACACCCCGACCGAGTTCGAACGGTTCCTACTGACCGATGCGGTCGCAGGGCTATTGGCTGACGACGAGTTCATGGCTGCGCTCGCCGCCCTCGCCGCCGCCAAGCAGGAAGTACGAAATGCAGCGATACCCGACGATTGGGTAGTAGCCGCTCAATGCCTACTGGATGACGCGGAAGATGGCGATGAACCGACGTTGACGTTGACCGCTAGGCAAATTGTTGACGCCGCCAAGCCGGAAGGGGGTGAGTGATGGATAAGCCGAAAACTCCGGACCGCATCTACCTGATCGACATGGGCGCTGATGGGCTTGTGTGGTGCGATGACCCTGCACCAGGCACCGACATGGACGCAGATGATGCGGTCGAATACGTGCGCATAGGTGCCGCGCAGCAGGACGCGCCGACGGATGCGGAAATACTAGAAACTATGCGCGGGCACATCGACGAGGCAGATGGTGGATATGCCTGCGACACAGCAGAGGAGCATGTAATAGCCGCTGGCCGCGCCCTGCTCGCCCGCTTCGCCCCCACCCAGGACGCCGAGCGTATCGACTGGCTCGAATCGCAAATCAACGAGCACGGCGCTATCCACCTCCACGACGGTAACCATCCGGCGGGGCATGGCCTGGGGCTGCGTCCAGGCAATCTCGTGCGCACATTGCGGGAAGCCATCGACGCCGCCCGCGCACAGCGTGCCGGGAAGGAGGGAGCATGACTGGGAAGATGATCTACGTCACGAAGGGCGGTCCATGTCCCGTTGCCCCCGAGGTAGTCGTGGATGTGAAGTTTCTGCGCGGCTCGAACTGGGGGCCGGCTGGATGCTGGGATTGGGATTCCGGCAACCGGTACACCCAAGTACAAGCCTATCGCGTTGTTCCGCCCGAGGAAGTGCAACGCCGGCAGGCAGAGCGTCAGGCTAAATGGCAGCGTGCCGCTGCAATGGGAGAACGGGATGCCGATCAAGCCTGAGAACCGCGCCCGGTATCCGGAAGACTGGCCGGCGATCCGTGCGGCCATCCTTGAGCGCGCCGGCAACCGCTGCGAGCAGTGCAAGGCAGCGAACCATACGCGCATCGCTCGCGGGACCGGCGACGACGTCGACACCTACATGACGGATGACGCCCAGGTCTATGACGCCGACACCGGCGCGTACCTGGGCCGCAAGCGCATGAGCGATTACGACGTGGCGCGCATGGTCGACATCGTCCTGACCATTGCCCACCTGGATCACACTCCAGAGAACCGCGATCCCGCCAACCTGCGTGCCTGGTGCCAGCGCTGCCACCTTCGGTATGACGCCCAGCACCACGCCACCAACGCCCGCGCCACGCGGCGGGCCAGGAAGGCCGTGGGCGATCTATTCGAAGGTGGACCCACCCAGGCCGCGGGGCAGAATCCCACCTCCGGCCAGGAAGGGCTGGTCCACGGGGGATGTGTGGCGGACGGCGGCGCAGGAGTTCCCAAGGAGAAAACCCAATGAAATGGGTGAAACTGCAAAAATACTGCGAGATGTCCGGCGACACACCGGACGCCGTCTATGCTAAAAATCGGCGACACATCTGGAAAGAAGGTGTCCATTACCGGAAGGCCGCCGACGGCTGCCTCTGGATCAATACCGAGGAAGTCGACAAGTGGGCCGAAACGAGTCAGCCAGACCAGAAACTCCACGCGGCGTAACCTACCGGGAGACGGCCGAGGGTACCCGCGTGCAGATCGCCTTCAGCTACAAAGGCGAGCAATGCCGAGAATTGCTGCCCCTGGCCAAGATCACCAAAGCCTACATTGAATACGCCGCCGGCCTGCGTGCGGAGATCCGGCGCAAGATCACTGATGGCGTTTTCAGCTACCGGGCGTATTTCCCCGATTCCCCTATGGCGGCCAAGATGGAGCCAGACCCGTCGACGGTGGCGGGCGCTCCCCTCCTGCTTGGTAAGCTGCTGCGGGCGCAACTGGCTCTCTACGAGAAACAGGCGGAGAACGGCTCGATCTCGCATTCCACGCTGCTGGGTTACACCAAGGCCATCAAGCACTACCTGCTGCCGCGCTGGGGCGAAACTCCCCTGGGGCAACTGGCGCCCGCAGATCTGCGCGCATGGATCGCCGGCATGGGCGTGACGGGGAAGACCGTCCGCAACCGCCTGACGCCGCTGCGGTCCGTCCTGGACGACGCCGTCAATGACGAGCTGCTGGAGAGCAATCCGCTGGATCGCATCGCCCTGGGCAAGCTGATCAAGCAGACCGCGAAGAAATCGGATTATGAGGTGGACCCGTTCGATGTGGACGAGGTCGAGGCGCTGTTGCGCGCGGCCCGCGCCGACGAACGGCCCATGATCGCGTTCTGGTTTGAGTGCGGCCTACGGCCGGGAGAGATGATCGCCATGGCCTGGGAGTCGGCCGACTGGGTGCACGGGCGCGTGCGCATTGCCGACAATGAGGTCACCGGTATCAAGGATGGCAAGGTGACCCAGGTGCGCAAGACGCCGAAGACGGCGGCGGGCTACCGCGACGTCGACCTGTCGCCGCGAGCGTTGGAGGCCCTACAGGCCCAGAAGGCGTACACGTTCCTGGCCGGCGGCAGGATCTGGCATGATCCACGCAAGGGCAAACCCTGGGAAAACGACGCCCAGGTCCGGAAAGCGCTCTGGCAACCCCTCTGCAAACGCGCCGGCGTGCGGTACCGGAATCCCTACCAGATGCGGCACACCTACGCCAGCACGCGCCTGACGGCCGGCGCCAACCCCTGGTACATTGCTGCCCAGCTGGGGCACGCCGACGTCGAAATGGTCTTCAAGATCTATGGCAAGTTCATCCCGAAGAACTTCCAGCGTGCCGGGGCATTCACACCGGTTTCACACCAGGACGACGCGGCGCTGGAAACGGGCACCCTAAAGCGTTGATTCGTAGGACAAATTCCCCCGACCATACAGGGAAGACCGGCGGTTCAATTCCCCCCGGCTCCACCATAATTCGCAAGAAAATCAATACCTGTCATGTTCCGTTAAGCACAAGCTGGCTGTACTGATACTGTATTTACCTGACACCGGCCCCGAGCCGGTGTTTGCTTAATCACTCGGCGAACACTTCCTCGGACTCTGGCTGACGCGTTTTCCGGCAGTGCCACTATGACCGGAGTGACCTGAGTCCCCGTACCACGACGGCCAACCCATCACGGAACTCCGTGCCGGGCTCTATTCCGCGTGCAATGCGGGCTGTTGCTGCCAGCAATGGGTATTCGTCCTCCGGCAGTGCCGCCATGACCTCCGTTCCTTGCCCCTTCAATGGGCCGAGATTCTGGGCCTGCAGGGCGCCATTGATGTAGCTGACCAAGGTTCGCACGGCGATCACTCGCTTCTCACCGGCAAAGCCCCCATCCTCCAAGGCACGCAGAAGCGCTTCTGTCCAACATCTGGCGGCTTTCGAAGCATGGCGGTGAAGCAGGAGCAACGGCACACACGAGGGATGTTCATTCACGGCTTCACGCACACCTTCGGCAAGGCGAGTGATCTGCTCCTCCCACGAGGCGTGCGTTAGAGGCCTGGTATCGACGGCCCCCAGCACCTGATCGACCACGAGTAACTCCAGCGCCTGGCGATCCTCGACATAGCGGTACAGCGACATTGCGCCTACGCCAAGTTCGGCTGCGACGATGCGCATGGAGAGCGCGGCAAGCCCCTCCCGGTCGATGACCGCGAGCGCGGCGGCGGTGATGTCGGCAGAAGTGAGCGATCGAGGGCGCGGCATGGTTCGAGGGCAGGATTGCGGCGTGCCGCTTCGTAAGCGTACACTGTACCTCTACGAAGGAGAAATGTCATGTCGGCATTGCTGGAGCAATCGAAACTGAGGCCGGGCCACTTCATTGTTGCCCGCCAACTGGCCACGCTAGCCGGCACCATTTCGCTGCCCGGTCCAGACCGGTTCATCCACCTGCAATTCCGGCGCTTCGCCGGCTGCCCCGTCTGCGACATGCATCTGCGCTCCATCGCTCGAAGGCACGATGAAATCGCGTCGGCCGGCATCCTTGAAGTGGCGGTGTTCCACTCCAGCGCCGAGGAGCTGCGGCCTTTCACGCAGGAGCTGCCATTCGAGATCGTGGCCGACCCGGAGAAGAAGCTATACAGGGAATTCGGAGTGGAAGCTTCCCCGCGCGCCTTGCTGGATCCCCGGGCCTGGCTGCCGATCCTGAGCGGGGTACTGCGCAGCCTCGGCAGGATCTTGCAAGGAAGACAGCCTGTGGCGTCCCTTCAGGCAGAAGGTGGAAAACTGGGGCTGCCCGCCGACTTTCTCATCAACAGCGATGGCCAGATCCTTGCGTGCAAGTACGGCGCGTACATCTACGATCAGTGGTCCGTCGATGATCTGCTGGCCGAGGCAAAGAGAGTTTGAAGTTCCGCGGCAACAGCCGGGTGGCAGGCACCGTCAGCAACGGGTCGAGCGCCACACTTTCCAGGTTCGCGTCGATCCGGGAGACGCGCCCTGCGAAAGGCCAATACTCGCTCCAAGCGCCGCTTGGGAGAGCCGCCTGAGGGTACCGATACTGTATTTTCCGAATGCAGAGCATGGCATAAAGGCGCCTGGATAGCCGCGAGATAGCCAAGGGCGGAGACAGCGCCGTCTACGTTCGTGGCGTCCTGCCCTGGGGCGCGGCGACTTCCTGGCCGCTTCCTTTGCAGATTCCTACGCACGCTTCTTCACCGCCTTTTTTGCGGCTTTCTTCGCCGCCTTCTTGGCCGCCTTCTTCGCCGCTTTCTTCGCCGCCTTCTTCGCGGACTTCTTCACCGCCTTCTTCGCCGACGCCGGTGGTTGCGCTTCCGCGACTCTTACCTTGGACGTCCGTGCCGCCGTCTTACCCCTGCCCCGCGCGGGGGCCGCAACAGGTTCGGGAACCGGCTGGTTGGACGCCACCTTGCGATCCGAAGGCGCCGGCTGGCCACCGACCCCGAGTTGGGGCACGATGCCGCGGGGCGGCCCGGACCGCACCTTCTCGCCGGCTTGCCAGGCGGCCACGTATTCCTTCGCCGCATCCACCATGGCCTGTCCGATATTGGCGTAGTCGTCTTCGTTCAGATTGGCCAGCGACACGCGGATGGACCACGGCGGTCCACCGAAGCCGCCGCCGTCCATCAAGACCACGCCGGATTTCTCCGCCAGCCGGAACAGGAAGTCGACCGGCTCGTAGTTCTTGCGCATATAGTCGCAGAACTTGTCGCCATAGGCGTTCTGGGCCCAAACCATGAAATCCAGCTCGACGTAATACCAGGCGCGCTCCTTGTCTTCGGGCGGCAGCGGTATGCCCAGGCCGCGCCACAACGCGTCGCGGCGGTCCCGCACGATTTTCATGGTCAGGTGCTTGTAGCTGTCTTTCGGATCCAGTAGATGGGACAAAGCGAAAAATGCCATCTGCACTTGCTGCGGCAGCGACAGGCCCGCGGTGTGGTTAAGCGCCACATCACGGCTATCTGCCACCATGCGGTCTATCAGCTTGAGCTTTTCCGGTTCCAGCGTCAGCGAGCCATACCGCTCGTGCAGGCGCTTTCGTTCCTTGCCCGGCAGATTGCCGATACGCCGGTCCATGCGGTTGTCTTCGTGGATGGCGATCACGCCCAGGCGCCAGCCCGTGCAGCCGAAGTTCTTCGAAAACGAATACACGCATATCGTGTTGGCCGGCACCTCGGCCATAAGAGAACGGAAGTTCGGCACGAAGGTGCCGTAGACGTCGTCAGTGACCAGGATCAGGTCAGGGTTCTTGCGGATGATGCCGACGATCTGGCGCATCTCCAACGCATTGAAGGCCACCGAGGGTGGATTGCTGGGATTGACCGTCACTGCCATCTTGATCCTGGGATCGGCGAGCTTGGCGATTTCCTCCGGCGGATAATGCCAATTGTGCGTGCCGTCCGCGCGCAGACTGCTCGCATTGATCGGTACGATTCTGAATTGAAAACGCTCCAGGTGCGAGATCTCGATATAAGGCGTGAACGTGGGCAGGAAAAGCGCGACCTTGTCGCCCTGCTTCAAGAGCCCGTTCTGCTGCAGGCTGTCGAAGATGTAGCACATGGCGGCGGTGCCGCCCTCGACCGCGAACAAATCGAACTTGCCCCGGGGCGGACGGCCATCGCACATTTCTTTCATGAGATAGTCGTGCACCACCTGCTCGGCGTGCACCAGCATGCGATCGGGCACCGGATAATTGTCGCCGATGATGGAGTCGACCAGTTCGTGTATCCACGCGTCGGGGTCGAATCCCTTCTGTACGCCATATTCGTGCACACCACGCAGAAAATCGGCGCCAGCTGCCTTGCGGTTTTCGTCCAGGAACCCATGCAGTCGCCCGGCAATGCCCGGCTTTTGCGGCATGCCGGCCATGATGCCGCGGTCGTAGACGCGTCGCGCTTCCGACATGGCGAAGTGCCCCAGCAGGAAGAACGCATCCCGCGGCGCTGTGGCGATCCAGTTGGGATTTCCGCGCCCCGCGTTCAACATGATGGCCGTGGAGGTTTTTTCGCGGTCCTTCGCCAGGTTGATCAGGAAGTCCTTCAATTCGAAGGGCGATAGCTGTTCAAGGTCTTTCTGGCGCGAGCGCGTGGTCTTGAGCGCGGAGGCCAGGTCGGTACGAACAGGCGTGGACAGAGATTTCGCATGCACGGTCATGTCGGTCTCCGAGAACGGAACGTAGAAATGCACTGGATGCGGCGTCTGCCAGGCTCGGCACGCTCAGGCCATCAGCATGACGATGACGATGCCCCAGATGATCAACAGCGTGTTGCCTATCGCGTAGGGGATGGTGTAGCCCAGGGCCGGCACCTGGCTTTTGGCGTTTTCGGTGATCTGGCCTATGGCGGCGGTGGTGGTACGCGCCCCGGCGCATACCCCCAAGGCGATGGCCGGATGGAACTTGAAGACGTAGCGCGCGAGCGGAACGCCCAGGAGCATGGGCACGGACGTGGCCACGATGCCGGCCAGGAACAGTTTGAACCCCAGTTGCCGGAAGCCTTCGACGAAGCCCGGACCCGCCGAGATGCCCACCACGGCGACAAACATGGTCAGGCCCACTGACGTGAGAAACCAGTGCACCGGCCCCGGCACCCGGCCGAACGTCGGATGTACGGAGCGCAGATAACCGAAGACCAGGCCGGAGATCAATGCGCCTCCGGACGTCGACAAGGTGACGGGAATACCGGCTACTGTGAACACCAGCGATCCCAGCAGGCCGCCGATGACGACACCGAAGCCCACGAACACCATGTCCGTCTGCTCGGTCTGACGATCCGCGTACCCGAGCTTATCGACCATGCGTTCCACGTCGCGCTTGGCGCCGACGACGAAGAGGTGATCGCCGCGGTCCAGCTTCAATCCCCAGTTGACCGGCATTTCGTGGCCACCGCGCACCACCTTGCGAAGGAAAACGCCACGACCGAGCGTCGCCTCGGGCAGCTTCGAAATTTCGCGCAGCGTCCTGCCGGACAGATGCTTGTTGGTCAGGACGACTTCTATCATCTCGGCAGGCAGGTTGATGAGGTCAGGGTCTTCGACTTCCTGCCCGATGTTGCCGGCACCTCGCAGCACCAGCACATCATGGCGGCCTGCCACGCCAAGGACGTCGCCCGCTTGCAGGACGGTCGCGGGCCCCGCATCGACGATGTCGCCGCCGCGGCGGATACGCTCGACGAACACGCGGTCGTCGCCGAAGCACGCTTCGAGCTCGGCCACGGTCTTGCCTATCAGATCGGCCCGGTCCAGGCGGTACACCCGGGCGATGAATTTACGATAACCGGACAATTCCAGGGAGTCCTGCCCGCCGGACATCTGGGCTTCGTACTCCTGGCATACCTTGACCAAATCGACCCGCATCAGCTTGGGACCGACACTGGCCAGCAGCCAGGCACTGCCGATCGTGCCGAAGATATAGCAGACGGCATAAGCAACGGGAATGTTGTTGATCCATTGCGCGCGTGTCGCGCCGTCCACCCGGCTCAGGCCGTTGATCGTATCCGTGGCCACGCCCATCACGGCGGAAATGGTTTGCGCGCCGGCAAGCAGGCCGGCACCCGTGCCGGCATCGAAGCCGAATGCCAGGGCTGTGCCCCACGTGGCCAATAGGCACAGGATACATAGCACCACCGCGAACAGGACCTGGGGCAGGCCATCGCTTTTCATGCCACGGAAGAATTGCGGGCCGACGCCGTAACCAAGGCCGAAAAGGAACAACAGGAAGAAGACCTGCTTGATGACGGGCGCGATCTGGATATTCAGCTGGCCGATCAGCACGCCCACCAGCAGTGTGCCCGTCACCGCGCCCAGGTTGAATCCCTTGAATTTCTTGGCGCCTATCCAATAACCCAGTCCCAGCGTCAGGAAAATCGCGAGCTCCGGGTATTTGCGCAGCGTTTCAAAGAGCCATTGCATTGCCTGTCTCCCAGGGAGGACAACTATTGGCTAAGAACACATCGTGGGATGACCTGCGCGCTAAGACATGCGGGCAGCCAGGGCGACGGCGGCTAACTCATGATGCCAGGCTGACTAAGAGCCGGACCGTGGACCTGCGATGGTGCGATGAGGCATGACGCAAAACTGGGCCATATTGACATAACCGCGACTTCGCGATCGGAGCCGGCATTCCTTTTTTAGTAACTTTCTATGATGCGCGCATTCCGAAATCCGTGAATGGCTGCGTGTGCGGTGCCATGCCCGCTTTATGCTTTCCCGGTGGAAAACCAGGGTTTCCCCCCCAGGAACACGCCGGAATGGCACGCCGACGGTACGTCGGTAGTAAACCGGCTTCGCGGGCCGGTTTACCGAGTGGGTCGTCGGCCATTCTCGTCCGAATGGCCGCGCTGATGAGCAATCCCTGCTTTCACGCCGTGGATGCGGGCGCCGAAGGGAACGCGCCCGCATCGCTGCGCGCGGTGTCCGCCGCGGCCAGGCAGCGGTAAATAAGACCGCCCACGATGCCGCCCAAAAGCGGCACCAGCCAGAACATCCACAACTGGCCTATGGCCCAGCTGCCCTGGAACAGGGCCACGCCGGTGCTGCGGGCGGGATTGACAGAGGTATTCGTCACGGGGATGCTGATCAGGTGGATCAGCGTCAGGCACAAGCCGATGGCCAGCGGGGCGAAGCCGGCGGGAGCGCGCTTGTCCGTGATGCCGTGAATGACGATCAGAAAGAAGGCCGTGAGGACAAATTCGGCGACCATGCAGGCGATCAGCGAATAGCCGCCCGGCGAATGCGCGCCATAGCCGTTGGACGCGAAGCCGGCGGTGGGATCGAAGCCTGTCTTGCCGCTGGCGATGGCGTACAGCACCGCCGCCGCCGCGATGCCGCCCACCACTTGCGAGACGACGTAAGGCAGTATGTCCTTGGAGGGAATACGGCCGCCGGCCCACAGGCCCACGGTGACGGCGGGGTTGAAATGCCCGCCGGAAATATGGCCGACCGCATAAGCCATGGTAACCACAGTCAGCCCGAACGCCAGCGCCACGCCGGCGAAACCGATGCCCAATTGGGGATAGGCCGCCGCCAGGACAGCGGAGCCGCACCCGCCCAGTACCAGCCAGAAAGTACCCAGGAATTCCGCCAAACACCGCTTGCCCATTGTCATCTCCTAGAGAACTGACCCGCCACGCGCCGTCTGGTCGCAGGACGCAGCGAGCGCGGCGGCATCGAGGATTGCCATCCGCGGACGGCCGGCGTCAATGGCCGGTCCATCCGGCGGAATAAGGCAACATAGCAGCGGGAAAACCGGGCGGGGTGTACATAAACGGTAAGAGAACTTGTACGGAACCGGCTTTCCGATATCTGCTGTCGGATCCGCCCACGGATATTTATTTCGAATCCGCCCCGGCCTTCCGCCTTGTCTATTCGTCTATTCGTCTTTTGCCTGGCGTTTTGATTTTCTGGTCCAGTATGCATCGGTTCGGCCCCGAAACCCGCCCCATACGGTTTTCGACGCAATCCGCGGGCTGCTCCCCGTTTTCAACCCCGAGGCATGGCTGCCCGCTATAGCGGAACGAGAGTGCAATAATCGAAGTCTTGCCCTGGAGAATGCCTTGAACCGCCTGGATGACCCTTTACACGACCGTGAAGTCGGCAACGCCGACTCCACCCTGGATACCACCCGCATCGACGATGTACGCATCGGCGCGGTACGCCCGCTGATTTCTCCCGCCCTGCTGCTTGACGAGCTGCCGGTTTCGCCCGGAATACAGGATCTGGTGGAAGGTACCCGCGCGTCGATCGCCGACGTGCTGCATGGGCGGGATGATCGGCTGGTCGTCGTGGTGGGTCCCTGTTCGATTCACGATCATGACCAGGCAATGGACTATGCGCGCCTGCTGAAAACGGCCGCCGATGAATTGAAGGAAGACCTGCTCGTCGTGATGCGGGTGTATTTCGAGAAGCCGCGGACGACGGTGGGCTGGAAGGGGTATATCAACGATCCGCGGCTGGACGGCAGCTACCGCATCAACGAGGGCCTGCGGCGCGCGCGGGAACTGTTGCTGGATATCGCCGGACTGGGATTGCCCACCGGTACGGAATTCCTGGACCTGCTCAGCCCGCAATTCATCGCCGACCTGATCGCCTGGGGCGCGATCGGCGCGCGGACGACGGAAAGCCAGAGCCACCGGCAGCTATCCTCGGGCCTGAGCTGTCCGCTGGGTTTCAAGAACGGCACCGACGGCGGCGTGCAAATCGCGGCGGACGCCATCGTCGCCGCGCGCGCCAGCCATGCCTTCATGGGCATGACGAAAATGGGCATGGCGGCGATATTCGAGACGCGCGGCAATGACGATACGCACGTTATCCTGCGCGGCGGCAAGCAAGGGCCGAACTATGACGCCGCCAGTATCGCGGCCTGCTGCGATATCCTGAAGCGCGCCGGCTTGCGGGAACAGGTTATGGTGGATTGCTCGCACGCCAATTCGAACAAGTCGCACAGCCGGCAGGTCGATGTGGCGCGGGATGTTGGCGAGCAGATCGCCGGCGGCGATCGGCGCATCGTCGGCGTGATGATCGAGAGCCATCTGGAAGAAGGCCGGCAGGACCTGAAACCGGGCGTCCCCTTGCGCAGAGGCGTGTCCATTACGGACGCCTGCCTGGGCTGGGCGCAAACCGAACCCGTGCTGCGGCAGCTCGCACAGGCCGTGCGCCAGCGCCGGGCGGGGGCGGCCCGCTAGGCCAGGTCCGGCACCGCCGCGGTGCTGCCCGGGTGCGGGCGGCAATCGGTGGACTCCACACTGTGGAACTTCGGGGCGGCAACGTGGCGCCCGCATCGGGCGACGTTGCCTTTGACAGTTGGCATACAGCTTGGCGGCGTATGCTGGCGGACATCGGATACCGTGCCAGGAGCCCGACATGCTTACCCCGACATCCGCCCGCATGCTTGCCGATTACAAGCGCTGGGCCAACCGCGAAACCTTCGCGATCGTGATGGCGTTGCCAGCCACGGAGATATACAAAGAGCGCGTTTCTCTATTCAAGAGCTTCGCCCACTCCCTGAACCATACCTATGTGGTCGACCGTATCTGGCAGGCGCACATCGAGGGTCGTGAGCACGGCATTCCGGCACTCAATACCGTCACCCATCCGGATATCGAGGACCTGTGGACGGCGCAGCAGGAAATCGACGAGTGGTACGCCGCCTGGGCGGGCTCGCAGACCGAAACCTCGCTGGCCCGCGAGAAAGACTACGCGCTGATCGGCGGCAATACGGGCCGCATGTCGCAGGGAGAGATCCTGATGCACGTGGTCAACCACAACAGCTACCACCGCGGCTTCGTCGCGGACCTGCTGACGCAAATGTCCGCGCCGCGGCCGAGTGTCGATTTGCCTGTATACAAGCGCAACCTGGCGGAGCGCGTGGTCCATTCCTGATGCCCCTCCGGGGCAGGCGCCGGGCACGGGCATGCCCCCCCGGCGCCGGAGCCCGCCCGCGGTGTTGGCGAAGCCCGCCACATTCCACCGACGCCGGCCTACCCTTCCCGCCGGCTCGACCCGCCTGGCCCGCATCGAGGCTCCTCGTCCGGACCGGCCATGGACCGGACACCGTCCTGCCGGACCTAAGCACCGATCGTCAACAGTAGACGCCGCCGGCGCTCCGCCCCCCTGAACGCGCGCTTCCCCCACTGCGTCCCCATCGCGACCTGACAATTCATATATATGATTTGGTTGACATGGATGAAATTCGAAAATAACATCATCGGCACGATCAACAGCGGGCACGGCGCCAGGACGCAGGCGACCGTGCCGCCACCAGGAGGAAACTCATGATTCATGCCGTATTGCACGACGCCAAGGACACGGTGGCGGTGGCCGTGGTGGAGGGCATCACCGCGGGCACCGATCTCAATGCCTGGATCATGGATGAGGACAAGGTCATCCAGGTCAAGGCCAAGCAGGACATCCCCATTGGGCACAAGGTCGCGATGAAGGACATGAAGACCGGCGACACGGTCTTCAAGTATGGCGTCGATATCGGCAAGGTCGTGGCCGACATCCAGGCAGGCCAGCACGCGCACGTCCACAACATCAAGACGAAGCGCTGGTAAGCCGCCGCGTCCCTCCTCATTCACGCCTGCCCAAGGAAACACTCATGGCTGTCATTTCCGCATCCACCACCTTCCGCGGCTATCGCCGCGACAACGGCCGCGTCGGCGTACGCAACCACGTCATCGTGCTGCCCGTGGACGACATTTCCAATGCCGCGGCCGAAGCCGTGGCCAATAACATCAAGGGCACGATGGCCCTGCCCCACCCCTATGGCCGCCTGCAGTTCGGCGAAGACCTGGAACTGCACTTCCGCACGCTGATCGGTACGGGCTGCAACCCCAACGTTGCCGCCGTGGTCGTCATCGGTATCGAAGAAGGCTGGACCAAGCGCATCGTCGATGCCATCGCCAAGACCGGCAAGCCGGTGGCGGGTTTCTCCATCGAATTGCACGGCGACCATGACACCATCATGCGTGCGTCGAAGGCCGCCAAGGAATTCGTGCACTACGCCACCTCGCTGCAGCGCACCGAGTGCCCCATCAGCGACCTGTGGGTTTCCACGAAGTGCGGCGAATCGGATACGACTTCCGGCTGTGGCGCCAACCCCACCGTGGGCAATGCCTTCGACAAGCTGTACCCGCTCGGCACCACGCTGGTATTCGGCGAAACCTCCGAACTGACGGGCGGCGAACACATCGTGGCCGAACGCTGCGCCAACGACAAGGTGCGCGAGCGCTTCATGTTCATGTTCGACCGCTACCAGGCCATGATCGATCGCTGGAAGACCAGCGATCTGTCGGAATCGCAGCCCACCAAGGGGAATATCGCCGGCGGCCTGACGACGATCGAGGAAAAGGCGATGGGCAACATCCAGAAGATCGGCAAGAAGTGCCGCGTCGACGGGGTGCTGGACAAGGCCGAAATACCCGATCATTCGGGCCTGTGGTTCATGGATTCGTCCTCCGCCGCGGCCGAAATGGTCACGCTGTGCGCGGCCTCCGGCTACGCGGTCCACTTCTTCCCCACCGGCCAGGGCAATGTGATCGGCAATCCCATCCTGCCGGTCATCAAGATCTGCGCGAACCCGCGCACGGTGCGCACGATGTCCGAGCACATCGACGTCGATACCTCGGGCCTGCTGCAGCGCGAGATGGACCTGGACCAGGCGGGCGACAAGCTGCTGGAATGCATGCTGGCGACCATCAACGGCCGCTGGACCGCCGCCGAAGCGCTGGGCCACCGCGAGTTCGTGCTGACGCGCCTGTTCGAAAGCGCCTGACGTTCCGTCCGCCGGCGTGCAGCAGCCGGCATCCCCAAGAGCGTACCGGCCCGCAGATGGCTGGACGCCGCCCCGCCCGCCGGACGCCTTGCGTCCGGCGGCGTTCCCCCTTATCGGAGGAGACACCCCCATGAAACGTGTACCCACGGATCTGCCGGTTTCGGCTACCCGTCGTTCAACCCTGGGCGCGCTCGGCGCCGCCGGCCTGACCCTGATCACGCCGTTCTCCAAGGCATGGGCGCAAGGCGACAAGTGGCCGCCCAAGCCCATCAACTATGTGGTGCCCTTCCCGCCCGGCGGCTTGACCGACGTCGCCGCCCGGCAGGTCGCCAAGGCCGTGTCGTCATCCGAAGGCTGGAATGTGGTCGTCGAAAACAAGCCCGGCGGCAGCGCGAATATCGGCGCGGCCTATGTGGCGCGCGCCGAACCCGACGGGTGTACGTGGCTGGCCATGACGATGTCCCACGCGGCCAACGCCACGCTGTTCAAGGGCAAGGCGGGCTATGACCTGCTGACGGACCTGGTGCCCCTGGCCGGGCTGGCGTCCTCGTCGATGATGATCGTGGTCAATCCCAAGAGCAACATCAAGACGCTGGACGACCTGACGAAGGCGGCCAAGGCCAAGCCCGGCAGCCTGTCCGCCGGCTCCAGCGGCAACGGCACGCCGCCGCACCTGACGCTGGCGCTGTACCAGCAACTGACCGGCACCAAGCTGCTGCACGTTCCGTACAAAGGCGGCGCGCCATCGCTGACCGACCTGATCGGCGGCCAGCTGGATGTGATTTTTTCCAACTACCCCGAGTCCCTGGCCTACGTGAAAGGCGGCCAGCTGCGGGCGCTGGCGGTCACCACCAAGGAGCGCAGCGCGGACCTGCCGGACGTGCCGACGGTGGCCGAAGCGGGGCTGCCCGATCTGGTCGTGGAGAACTTCACCGGTGTGATGGTTCCCGCGCATACCGATCCGAAACTGGTCGAACGCGTCGGCCGGATCATCGAAAAGCAGATCCGTCAGCCGGAGATGCAGAAGAGCCTGACGCAGTTGGGTTTCATCCCGCGGCCGCGCGGGCCGGAGGAGTTCAAGCAGTACCTGGCCGGCGAAGTGGCCCGCTGGGCCAAGACCATCAAGGAGGCGAATATCCAGGTCGGATAAGCCGCCGCGCTGCCTTCAACCCGGCGGGTGCTTGCGCCATCGCTTCCGCCGGTGCTTCCGTCATTGTTTCCCTTGTCGACTTTGCGAGCGAGTCACCCTATGCATATCGTTATTTCCGAGTTCATGGACACCGATGCGGTGGATCTGCTGCGCCGGGATTTCCAGGTCCGATATGAACCCGACCTGGTGGACCGGCGCGCCGATCTGCTGAAGGCGGTCGCCGGTGCCGATGCCCTGATCGTGCGCAACCGCACCCGCGTGGACGGCGAGGTGCTGGCCGCCGGAAGCGGCTTGAAAGCCGTGGGCCGGCTGGGCGTGGGCCTGGACAATATCGATGTGGCGGCCTGCCGCGAACGCGGCATCCAGGTCTTGCCCGCCACGGGCGCCAACGCGCGGGCCGTCGCGGAATACGTGGTGACGAGCGTGCTGGTCCTGACACGCGGGGTGTATCACAACAGCGGCCAGGTGGCGCAAGGCGCCTGGCCGCGCACCGCGATGTCCAACGGCCGGGAAGTCGAAGGGCGGACACTGGGCATCGTGGGGTTTGGCGGCATCGGCCGCCTGACGGCACGCCTGGCGCGGGGCCTGGATATGCGCGTCGTGGCTTACGATCCCATGCTGCAGGGCAATGATCCGGTATGGAAGGAAACCGGCGTCGAACCGGCGGACCTGGCCGACCTGCTCGCACGGTCGGACGCCGTCACGCTGCATATTCCGCTGACCGACGGCACGCGCAACCTGTTCGATGCGTCCCGCATCGCTTCGATGAAGGATGGCGCGGTGCTGGTCAATACCGCGCGCGGCGGCATCGTCGACGAAGCGGCGCTGGCGCAGGCCTTGCGCGACGGCAAGCTGGCCGGCGCGGCCATGGACGTGTTCGGCGAAGAGCCCCTGCCCGCGGGCAGCCCGCTGGCGGGCGCGCCGAACCTGATCCTGACGCCGCATGTGGCGGGGCTCAGCGTCGAGGCCAATACCAGGGTCTCCGATATGGTTGCCCAACGCGTGGCGGACGTTTTGAAGCAAGGCTGAGACAATAACGCGGCAACAAGGCAACACAGCAACACAACGATTTCGGGAAACGACGATGGCGACCATGCAACTCGATGCTTTATATGAACTGGCCGTGGCCGCGCTGCAAGGCGCCGGCGCCAGCGGGAAAATGGCGGCCGACACGGCGCGCGCGCTGATCTACGCCGAGGGCCAGGGCATCGCCTCGCACGGCGTTTCGCGCGTACCGTTCTACGCCACGCACCTGCGCAACGGCCGGGCCGACGGCCAGGCCGTTGCCCGCGTCGTCCACGAACGCGGTGGCGCGGTGCTGGTGGACGCGGCCGACGGCCTGGCGTTTCCCGCCTGCGGCCTGGCCATCGAAGAGGCAATCAAGCGCGCGCGGGAACATGGTGTCGCGTTTGCCGGCGTCCGCAATAGCCACCACTTCGGTGTCGCGGCCTATCACCTGGATGCCGTCGCCCGCGCCGGGATGGTGGGCCTGGCCATGGGCAATTCGCCGTCGGCGATGCCGGCCTGGGGCGGCAAGCGCGCGCTGTTCGGTACCAATCCCATCGCCGCGGCCTTCCCCCGCCGCGATGCGCTGCCGCTTGTGATCGACCTGTCGCTATCGGAAGTGGCGCGCGGGAAACTGATGGTGGCGGCGCGCGAGGGCAAGGAGATCCCCTTGGGCTGGGCGCTGGACGCGGATGGCAAGCCCACCACGGATCCCAAGGCGGGACTGGCAGGCAGCATGCTGCCCATGGGCGGCGCCAAGGGCGCCATGCTGGCCTTGACCGTCGAGCTGCTGGCCTGCGCGCTGACCGGCGCCCATTTCGGCTTCGAGGCGGACTCGTTCTTCACCGAGGAAGGCAACCGTGCCCGCATCGGCCAGGCCTTTCTCGTCATCGATCCGGGCGCGCTGGCCGGGCGCGAAGCCTACCTGGAACGCGTCGAGACGCTGGTATCGGCTATGCTCGCGGACGAAGGCGTACGGCTGCCCGGCCAACGCCGCGCCGGGCTCGAACAGAAGGCGCGCGAACAGGGCATCAATGTGCCCGACGCCTTGCTGGCGGAGATGAAGCAGCTGGCGGGACGGGCCTAACCCGGAGACTATCGTCATGACGCAAGCCGGCAAGACACGTATCGGCATTATCGGCGTGGGCCAGATGGGCCACGGAATCGCGTTCAATATCGCCAAGGCGGGCTACCCCCTGGTGTTCCTCGACCATCCCGGCAACCAGCCCGTGGACGACCTGCTCGCGCAAGGCGCGACCCGGGCCGCCACGCCGGCGGCGGTCGCGCGGCAGGTGGACATGGTCATCCTGTGCGTGACCGGCACGCCGGAAGTGGAAGATGTCCTTTTCCGCGCCGAGGGCGTGCTGGCCGGCATGCAGCCGGGGACGGTGGTGATCGACTGCTCCACCGCCATTCCTTCGTCGACCCTGAAGGTCGCGCAGGCGGTCGAAAAGGCAGGGGGACTATTCCTGGACGCGCCGATGACGCGCACGCCCAAAGAGGCCGCCGAAGGCCGGCTGAACCTGATCGTCGGCGGAGATCCGACGGTATTCGAGCGTTGCAAGCCGGTACTGCAAGCCTATGCGGAAAATATCGTCCATGCCGGACCGGTGGGTTCCGGCCACCGCCTGAAGCTGCTGCACAACTACGTATCGCTGGGCTTCTCCGCGGTGCTGGCGGAAGCCGCGGCCTGCGCGAAGCGGGCCAATGTGGATTCCGGCGTGCTGCTGGAGATTCTGGCCAAGGGTGGCGGCGACGGCGTGGTGCTGGGACGCCTGCGCCCTTACATCGAATCCGGCGATACGGGGAACTTCCGCTTTTCCATCGCCAATGCGCTGAAGGACATGGGGTACTACACCACCATGGCCCAGGAAACCGGCGCGCCCCACGGTACGGCGCAGGCCATCCGCGATACCTATGCCGACGCCAGCAAGGCGGGTATCGCCCAGGCGCCGGTGCCGGAAATCATCGACTACCTGGCCGGCAACACCCCCGCGCGCTGACGGTTCAACAAGGCGGCGCGGCCAGGATGGCGAGCTCCGCCTCGTCGAAACCGGCCGCGCGGCGCGCCGCCAGATTGAAGGGACCGCGCTGCCGGGGCGCCGCATAGCGCGCCGCCAGTTCGGCATGCCAGGCAACGCTATCCTTGCCATGCGCCAGGCAGAGGTGCCGCCACCAGCGATTGCCGATGGCGACATGGCCGATTTCGTCGCGCAGGATGATTTCCAGGATCGCCGCACCGGCCGTGTCTCCGGCCGCGAGCAGCTTGTCGCGGATGGGCGGCGAAGCGTCCAGGCCGCGCGCCTCGAGGATACGCGGGACCAGCGTCAGGCGTGCCGCCAGGTCGGCGCCGGTCTTTTCCGCCATCTCCCATAGCCCGTTGTGCGCGGGGAAATCGCCATAGGTATGTCCCAGCGTGCCCAGGTGGCTGTTCAGCAGCTGAAAATGGCTGGACTCCTCTTTGGCGACGCGCAGCCAGTCCCGGTAGAAGTCCGCCGGCATGGCGGCGAAGCGCCACACGATATCCAGGGCCAGGTTGACGGCATTGAATTCGATATGCGCCAGGGCGTGGATCAAGGCGGCCCGGCCCCCCGGGGTACCGACCGGACGCGGCTTGAGCTGGGCGGGAGCGACCAGTTCGGGGCGCTGCGGCCTGCCGGGCAAGCCGGCCGGGCAGGCCAGCAGCGCCTGGGTATCGATCGGCCCGTCCGTGGACATGGCGTCGACGGCGCGCAGCTTGTCGGCCCAGTCCGCCAGCGCCAGGGCGTGCAGGGCCTGGACGCGCAGCTCCGGGCCGGGCGAGGAAGCGGGCGCCGGAACGGAAAAATCGGGTGCGGCGTCGTTCATCCCGCAAGCGTACCGGAAAAGCGAACCGCCGGCCGGCTGGCCTATATACTGCACGGGCTTCGATGCTGACCGCCATGACCATTGACATACGCCTTCAAGTCCTTGAATCCCTGAGCGACGTGGACCCGGCCCAATGGGATGCGGTGGCGGGCGGGCAGCCGTTCCTGCGCCATGCCTTCCTGGCGGCGCTGCACGACACCGGCTGTGCCGCGCCCGACACCGGATGGGCGCCGTTCTACCTGGTCCTCTGGCGCGGCGACACCCTGGCGGGCGCCATGCCGCTGTACGTGAAGTCTCATTCTCGCGGCGAATATGTGTTCGACCAGCTGTGGGCCGATGCCTTTGCCCGCCACGGCCTGCGGTACTACCCGAAACTGCTGTGCGCGGTGCCTTTTACCCCGGTCACGGGACCGCGGCTGCTGGCGGCCGTCCATGAGGATCGGGTCCGGCTGGCAAAGGGCGCCATCGAACTGGCCGCGCGGCTGAAGCTGTCTTCGCTGCACGTGCTGTTCCCCTCCGAAGAGGATGCCGGCGCGCTGCGCGAGGCGGGCTATATGGTGCGCCAGGGCGTGCAATTCCACTGGCGCGACCAGGGCTATGGCGACTTCGACGGCTTCCTGGCGTCGCTGAACCACGACAAGCGAAAAAAGCTGCGCCAGGACAGGAAACGCGTCGCCGCGGCGGGCGTCACCTTCCGCTGGCTGCGCGGCGCCGATATCGACGACGACGCCCTGCGCTTCTTTCATGGCTGCTATGAAGAAACCTACCGCAACCATTGGTCTTCGCCGTACCTGAGCCTGGATTTCTTCCGGCGCGTGCACCGCGCCCTGCCGGATGTCCTGGTCCTGGTCGAAGCGCGCCGGGACGGCGAGCCCATCGCGGCTGCCCTGAATATCACCGACGGCACGGCCTTGTACGGCCGCCACTGGGGCACCCGCGCGTTCGTGCCCGGGCTGCATTTCGAGACCTGCTACGTGCAAGGTATCGAGTACTGCCTGGCGAACGGCATCGAGCGTTTCGAAGGCGGCGCCCAGGGAGAACACAAGATGGCCCGGGGGCTGCTGCCCGTCCCGACGTGCTCGGCGCATTGGATCGCCGACCCGCGCTTCGCCGATGCCATCGCCGACTTCCTCGACCAGGAAGGCGCCGCCATGGGAGATTACCGGCAGGAGCTGGCGGCCCATACGCCGTTCAAAAACAACGGCGAAGCGTAATTTCGGGTCTGTAACCCGCCCCTGGAGCGATCCTTGCTTGAGTTCCAGCACATCGGCATCGTATTGTGTCAAGTCTGCTCTGCAAGACAAAATTCAAAAACCCTCGCAACAAACTAGAAAAGTCCGTATGAAGAATCAATCTTTGAAACGGCGTATATACGCGAGCTTCGCCGCCATCCTGGCCGTGATGCTGTTGATGGTGGTCGTGGACTACATGCGGCTGCTGGCGATCGATGAAGACGCGCAGGGATTGGGCCAGGACTCGCTGCCCGGCCTGCGTTACAGCATCGACATGCGCGATAGCTGGCGCGATGCGTTCGAAGACCTGCGAGAGGGAGTCAGCAGTCAGAACGAACAAACCGGCACCGATGCCACGGCATCCCTGCGCGCCACGCTTACCCGGGAGCGCACCCAGCTGGACGCCGCGATGCGCGCCTACGAGGCCACGCCATTCGTGGACGACGACCGCGCGGTTTACATGGAGTTCCAGGGTAACGTGGACGCTTACCGCAAGATCGAGGACACGGTGTTCGCGGCCCTGCAGAACGGCGACCCCGCCCGCGCCCGCGCCCTGCTGCGCGAACAGTTGCAGCCGATTTTCCACAACGGCATGTCGGTGACCGACCGAATGCTGACGGACAATCGCACCCGCGCCGAGTCCTCCACCGCGCAAATCCTGACCGCCCTGCGGCACGCGGAAGGGATTATGCTGGTCGGCCTGATCCTGGCGCTGCTGGTGGCCGTACTGGCGGGCATCCTGCTGATGCGGGCGATCGACAGGCCCATGCAACGTATCGTCGCCGTCCTGGGGGCGTTCGGCGCGGGCGACCTGAACAGCCGCTTGAACCTGGGCCGCCGCGATGAATTCGGCGCCATCGAAACGGGCTTCAATCGCATGGCCGACGAATTGACCGAGCTCGTTGGCAAGACGCAGCGTTCCGCCATCCAGGTGGCCACCTCGGTCACCCAGATCGCCGCTACGGCCAAGGAACAACAGGCGACGGCATCCGAAGTGGCGGCGACCACGACAGAGATCGGCGCGACCTCGCGCGAGATCGCCGCGACGTCCCGCGACCTGGTGCGCACCATGAACGAAGTCTCGGGCGCGGCCGACCAGACCGCGACGCTGGCCGACGAGGGCCATCACGACCTGGTACGCATGGAGACGACGATGCGCACCGTGGTGGATGCCGCCGGCTCGGTCAACGCGAAGCTTGCGGTCTTGAATGAAAAGGCAGGCAACATCAACCAGGTCGTGACCACCATCAACAAGGTGGCCGACCAGACCAACCTCCTGTCGCTGAACGCTGCCATCGAAGCCGAAAAGGCCGGCGAATACGGGCGCGGCTTCGCCGTCGTGGCCACCGAGATCCGCCGCCTGGCCGACCAGACCGCGGTCGCCACCTACGATATCGAGCAGATCGTGCGCGAGATCCAATCTTCCGTGGCGGCGGGGGTCATGGGCATGGACAAGTTCTCCGAAGAAGTCCGGCGCGGTATGACCGAGATGCAACAGGTCGGCGAGCAGCTGGCCCAAATCATCCAGCATGTGCAAACGCTGGCGCCTCGTGTGCAGATGGTCAATGAGGGCATGCAGGCGCAGGCAACCGGTGCCGAGCAGATCAACCAGGCCCTGAGCCAGCTGGCCGACGCCACTCAGCAGACCGTGGAGTCGCTGCGCCAGTCCAGCGTGGCGATCGACGACCTGAATACGGTCGCGGGCGAATTGCGCGGCAGCGTTACCCGGTTCAGGATGTGATGACCGCCCAAACGCGCGCTTCCGGCTCCCTGGCATCGGCCGGCCCCGGCGAGCGTGGGCGCCGTCTGTTCCTGCGCTTCGACATCGCCGGCGATCGCTACGTCCTGGCCGCGTCGGAGATCGTGCGGATGCTCCCGGTCACGCCGCTGAAAAACCTGCCCGGCATGCCGGCCTGGGTCGCCGGCCTTCTGCTGTACGGCGGTACGCCGGTGCCGGTGATCGACATCCGCGCCCTGGCGCTGGGCCAGGCATCGACCGCGCGCGCCAGCACGCGCGTGGCGGTGGTGCACTACCGCCATGCCACCCGGGCACCCGCGCCTTTGCTCGGACTGCTGCTGGAACACGCCACCGAAACCGTGCATTACGACTCGGACGACTTCGTGCCGTATGGCCTGGATAATCGCGAAGCCCGCTACCTGGGCCCCGTGCGACCCGACACGCACGGCCTGGTGCAATGGGTCAAGGTCGAGGACCTGCTGCCGCCGACCGTTCGGGAACGGCTGTTCCAGGATGCCGCGGCGGGGAGCGCCGAAGCATGAGCATCGACGGATTCGCCGCGCTGCTCAAGCGCCGCATGGGGCTGGACGCCGAGTCCATCGGCGTGGCCGCCGTGGAACGCGCGGTGCGCCAGCGCGCGCAGGCCACCACCCGTGGAGACGAAGCGGCGTACTGGCAGTTGCTGGCGGGATCCGCGCAGGAACAGCAGGAACTGATAGAAACCGTCGTGGTGCCCGAGACCTCGTTCTTCCGGCATGCGGAATCCATGGACACGCTGGCCCTGCTGGCGCGCCAGCGCGCGGCGCATGGGGCGGCGCTGCGCATCCTCAGCCTGCCCTGTTCCAGCGGCGAGGAAGCCTACACGATCGCGATGGCGCTGCTGGACGCCGGTGTGGACGCGGAGCGCTTCGCGGTGCTGGGCATGGATATCAGCGACCGGCTGGTAGCGCGCGCCGAGCAAGGCATCTACGGCCGCAACGCCTTTCGCGGCGAAGCGCTGGACTACCGCGCCCGCCATTTCACGGAAACGCCGCAGGGGTATTCGGTCAACCCGCGGGTACGCGCGCACGTGCGCTTCCAACCGGGCAATCTGCTGGACCCGTCGCTGGCCCTGCCGGCGGACGCCTACGACTTCGTATTCTGCCGCAACCTGCTGATCTACTTCGACAACCCGACCCAGGAGGCGGCCGTCGAGGTATTGCGCCGGTTGTGCCGGCAGGATGGCGTGATCTTCGTCGGCCCGGCGGAAGCCAGCCTGCTTACCCGCCTGGGCATGAAACAGATCGACGCGGCGCGCGCGTTCGCCTTCCGCAACGCGCAAGGCGGCGCGGCGGCCGAAGAACCCCGGCGCGCGCGGACGACAGGATCGGCGCCCGGCCACGCCGTGCGCGACGCGGCGGCGCGATCGCGTCCGCCCGCGCGTCCATTCGGCTTGGCCGCGCCAGGCAGAACGCATCCGGCGCCCGCGCGCGCGGCCGGACCGGTGCCGGCATCCTCCGGAACCGCCACCCCAGGCCGGGGACAAGGAACGCCGGCGGACCGCGAGGGCGATACCCGCGCGCGGTCGTCGCTGGCGGCCATCCAGGCCCTGGCCGACGCCGGCCGCCTGGACGAAGCGCGCGCGGCGGCGGCCGTGCACGTCGAAACGCATGGCCCGTCCGCCGAAGCCTATTACCTGATCGGACTGCTGGACGACGCCGCCAACCTGACGGCCGCCGCGGAAACGGCCTATCGGAAGACCCTGTACCTCGATCCCGGCCACCGGCAGGCGCTGCTGCATCTGGCCTCGCTGCTGGAAACGCGCGGCGAAACGGCGCCGGCCCTCCAACTGAGAGCGCGCGCGGCGCGGCGCGAGAACAGACATGCATGAACGGGACGACACCGCGGTGGACGATTGCTGGAACCGCATCGGCGTGCGCGGCGACCGCTCCTGTCCGCGGCTGGACGAGTACATTCATTGCCGGCAATGTCCCGTGCATGCGACCGCCGCGAAAAGTCTGTTGAACCGCGTCACGCCGGGTGTGGACGCGGCCGCCGAAGCGACGATCGCGGTCCGGGCGGACGCCACGCGGAGCGCGGCCATGTCGGCCGGCGCGATGCCGGCCTCGGACATCGCCGGCGCCGCACTGCCCGGGCCGGCCCTTGCCGACGGCGCGACTTCCCTGCTGCTGTTCCGCCTGCATGCCGAATGGCTGGCCCTGCCGGTGGCGGCACTGGCCGAAGTCACGCCGATGCGGCCCGTCCACAGCCTGCCCCGGCGCGCGGGCATCGTGGCCGGCGTCTGCAATGTCCGTGGGCGCCTGATCCCCTGCATATCGCTGGCCCCGCTGCTGAACCTCGCGCCGCCGCCGGATACGCCCGAGGGCAAGGCCACCCCGCGCATGCTGGTGCTTTCCCTGCATACCGGAACGGTCGTTGCGCCGGTGGACGACGTCGCCGGCATACAGTCATTCGCCTCGTCGGCCATCGGTCCGCTGCCCGACACGCTCGCCGGCGCCCGCTACGCCAGCGGCGTGGTGCGCTATCGCGAACGTGCCGTCGGCGTACTGGACAGCACGCGGCTCGGGCGTGCCATCGAAGGGAGGCTCGCATGAGCCCGGACCGCTTGCGTGACGCTTCGCTGCTGGACCTGTACAAGATGGAAGCGGCCGCGCAGGTGCAGGTACTGGACGCCGGTCTGCTGGCGCTGGAGCGCGAGCCGCGGGAAGCGACACACCTGGCCGCCTGCATGCGCGCGGCCCACTCCCTGAAGGGCGCGGCGCGCATCGTCGGGCTGGACGGCCCGGTACAGGTGGCGCACGCCATGGAAGACCGACTGGTCGACGCACAGAAGGGCCACGCGCCGCTGGACGCCGCGGCGATCGACCTGCTGTTGCGCGGGACCGACCTGCTGCGCAACATGCCAGGCGAGGACACGCAGGCCGACATCGCCGCCGCGCGCGCATTCGTGGCGTCGCTGACGATGCCGGACAGCGCGCGGACCGCGGCCGCCCAGGCCGAAGAGGCGCCGGCCGCCGCCGGCGCCTCTTCGGTCGAAAGCGCCGTGGAAAATCCCCCATCCCAGACCGAAGCCCACGGAGACTCCGCCGGATCCGCCGCCCCATCCGTGGAGCAGCACGCTCGCGCGCCTGCGGCCGGCGCCAACGATGCGGCTCCGCCCTCGGGCGAAGCCGCCGACGAGCGCGCCCTGCGGGTAACCGCCCGCACGCTGGACGAACTGCTGGGACTGTCCAGCGAAACGCTGGTCGAAGCCAACCGGCTGTCGCCGTTCGCCGCCTCGCTGCTGCCGCTCAAGCGCATGCAGGACGGACTGGCGAAACTGCTCGACGCGTTACATCACCAGGCGGTCGGCAAGCACATCGATGAAGGCGCCCTGGCCACGCTCGAACAGGCGCGCCAGCAAGCGGCCACCTGCCAGCAAATGCTGGGCGACCGCATGGCGCAGGCGGACCAGTTCGGCTGGCGCATCGGCGACCTGGGCCAGCGCCTGTACGACACCGCGCTGCGGTGCCGCATGCGCCCCTTCGGCGATGCCGTCGCCGGCCTGCCGCGCATGGTCCGCGACCTGGCCCGCACGCTGGGCAAACAGGCGCGCCTGGAGATCGCCGGCGTGGCGACGCGCGTGGATCGCGACATCCTGGAGGGGCTGGACGCGCCGCTGACGCACCTGCTGCGCAACGCCGTCGATCATGGCATCGAGACGCCGGCGCGGCGCCGCGCGGCGGGCAAGCGCGAGGAAGGCACCGTCACGCTGCAGGCGCGCCACAGCGCCGGCATGCTGGTGGTGGAAGTGGCCGACGACGGTGCGGGGATCGACGTCCCCACCCTGCGCGAGCAGATCGTCCGCCGCGGCCTGGCGACGCGGCAGACCGCGGATGCGCTCAGCGAAAGCGAAACGCTGGCATTCCTCTTCCTGCCAGGCTTCACGACCCGATCCTCGGTGACGGAATTCTCCGGGCGCGGCGTCGGCCTGGACGTGGTCCACGACATGGCGCGCCGTCTGCGCGGCGCCGCCCGCGTGCACCAGCGCACCGGCGAAGGCACCCGCTTTACCCTGGAGTTGCCGTTATCGCTTTCCGTCGTGCGCAGCCTGATCGTCGAAATCGCCGGCGAACGCTATGCCTTTCCGCTGGCCTACGTATCGCGCACCCTGCGCCTGCCCCGCGATGCCGTCGAGCAATTGGAGGGCCGCCAGCATTTTCGCCACGACGGCCTGCAGATCGGCCTGGTGGGGGCCGGCCAAATCCTGCAATACGCGCGCCAGCCTGCCCTCGGCGAGGTCGTGTCGGTAGTCCTGCTGACCGATCAGCAGGGCCGCCATTACGGCGTGGCGGTGGACCGTTTCATCGCGGAACAGACCCTGGTGGTGCAGCCGCTGGATCCGCGCCTCGGCAAACTGCAGGACATCCAGGCCGGCGCGGTCATGGAGGATGGCGCGCCCGTACTGATCCTCGATGTGGAGGACATGCTGCGGACAATCGAAAAACAGGCCGCCAGCGGCACCCTGCAGCGCGTGGACGCGGACGCGGCAACCCGCGTGCCGGAGCGCCGCAAGCGTATCCTGGTGGTGGACGATTCGCTGACCGTGCGCGAGCTGGAACGCAAACTGCTGTCGAACCGCGGGTATGACGTCGCGGTCGCGGTCGACGGCATGGATGGCTGGAACATGGCCCGGGCGCAGCACTTCGACCTGGTCGTCACCGACGTCGATATGCCGCGCATGGACGGTATCGAGCTGGTTACGCTGATCCGCAAGGATCCACGCCTGCAATCGATGCATGTGATGGTGGTGTCGTACAAGGACCGGGAGGAAGACCGCCGGCGCGGGCTGGACGCCGGCGCCGACTATTATCTGGGCAAGAGCAGCTTCCACGACGACGCCCTGCTGGACGCCGTCGAGGATCTCATCGGACGGGCGCGCTCATGAGGATCGGCATCGTCAACGACAAACTCGCGGCCGTGGAGACGCTCAGGCAGGCGCTGGCCATGGACCCGGAGCTGCAGGTCGCGTGGGTCGCCTTCGACGGCGCCGAAGCCGTGCAGCGATGCGCCGCGGTGCGGCCGGACATCGTGCTGATGGAGCTGGCGATGCCGGTCATGGACGGCAGCGAGGCCACCCGGCGCATCATGGCCGATACGCCGTGCGCCATCATCATCGTGGCCACGGATGTCGACCGCCATACGGCGCGCGTCTTCGACGCCATGGGGCACGGCGCGCTGGACGCCATGGAAATACCCGATCTGGCGGACGGCGACCCGCGCGCCGCGGCGGCGCCGCTGCTGCGCAAGATCCGCAACGCGGGGTGGCTGATCGGCGCCTACGACCGCCGGCGTCCCGCCAGGCAGGAACCGGCCGCGGCGCCCCAGGCGGACCGGGGCCAGCTGGTCGCCATCGGCGCGAGCGCGGGCGGGCCGCCTTCGCTGGCCTTGCTGCTGAAGGCCCTGCCGGCGGATTTTCCCGCCGGCATCGTCCTGGTCCAGCACGTCGATGCTTCGTTCGCGCAGGACATGGCACGCTGGCTGGACGACCAGATCGACATGCCGGTGCGCCTGGCGCTGCCGGGCGATACGCCGCAGCCGGGCACGGTGCTGCTGGCCGGCACCAACGACCACCTGGTACTGCTGCGCGACGGCACCCTGAACTACACGAAACACCCCGTGGAGGGCCTGTACCGCCCTTCCATCGACGTCTTTTTCAACAGCGTGGCACGCCACTGGCGCGGCGCCGCCGCGGGCGTACTATTGACCGGCATGGGGCGGGACGGCGCGCTCGGCCTGAAAGCCATGCGCGACCATGGCTTCCTGACCATCGCGCAGGACCGCGCCACCAGTGCCGTCTACGGCATGCCCAAGGCGGCCGCGGAACTGGGTGCCGCCATGGAAATCACGCCACTGCCGCATATCGCCGAAAGCCTCGCCGCGCGCTTCGCGCGCAAGCCGGCCTGACAGCAAAGGAAATCACAATGGAACCTGTCATCGACTACGTGGCCGGCCTCGATAACAAGCCGCAGAACGCGATGGTCCTGCTGGTGGACGATCAGATCATGGTGGGGGAAGCGGTGCGCCGCGCGCTGGCCGACGAACCCAACATCGACTTTCACTTCTGCCCCGACGCGCAGGAAGCGCTGAATGTGGCCACCCAGACGCGGCCGACCGTTATCCTGCAGGACCTGGTGCTTCCCGGCGTGGACGGCCTGACGCTGGTACGCGCCTATCGCGCCAATCCGGCGACCCGCGATATCCCTATCATCGTGCTCTCGTCCAAAGAGGACCCCGAGGTCAAGAGCGCCGCCTTCAGCGCCGGCGCCAACGATTACCTTGTCAAGCTGCCGGACACCATCGAACTGGTGGCGCGCATCCGCTACCATTCGCGCTCCTACCTGGCGATGCAACAGCGCGACGAAGCCTACCAGGCCCTGCGACAGAGCCAGCAGCAGTTGATGGAGATCAACCTGGAGCTGCGCCGCCTGACCAATTCCGACGGACTGACGGGGTTGTCCAACCGGCGGTATTTCGACAGCTACCTGAGCGCGGAATGGAAACGCGCGTCGCGCGACCAGACCGAGATCAGCATGCTGATGATCGACGTCGATCATTTCAAGAGCTACAACGATGCCTACGGCCACATGGCGGGCGACGAGGTACTGAAGAAAGTGGCGCACACCATCGCCAGCTGTTGCGAGCGCTCCACGGACCTGTCCGCGCGTTTCGGCGGCGAGGAATTCACCGTGGTGCTGCCCGGGACCCCGCTGTCCGGCGCCCGCCTGGTGGCCGAGAAGATCCGCCGCTCCATCGAGGGCCTGCACATCCCGCACCGGGACTCCGCCACGTCGGAGTGGCTGACCGTCAGCATCGGCATCGCCACGCTGGTGCCGGACCGGCCCGACCGCTACACCCAGATCATCGACGCCGCCGACCGCGGCCTGTACAACGCCAAGCGGCAAGGACGCAATCGCGTGATGGCGCGCACGGACGAGTGAGTCAATCCTCGTCCGCGCCGAACCAGTCCGGATTGCGCGCCCGTATGGGCTCGAACGACATGGTCAATTCCCTAAGGTGATGGCCCATGGCGGCCTGTGCCGCCTGCGGATCGCCATCGCGCAAAGCCTGGAAAATGGCCTGGTGCTGATCGATCAGCATTTCCAGCGGAGATACTTCGGCCAGGCTGAGATAGCGGACGCGATCCATATTGGCCTTGATGTTCTCGATGGTCTGCCACACCGCCGGACAATCCGCGGCGCCGGCGATGGCCTGGTGAAAGGCGTCGTCCAGGTCCAGGAAGGCGGCGGTATCGTTCTCGCGCGCGGCGCGGCGCTGGCGATCGAGCAGCTCGGCCATGGCCGCCAGTTGCGCGGCGGTGACACGCTGCGCGGCGCGCCCGGCCACGGCCACTTCGACGGCTTCGCGGATAAAGCGGCCGTCCTCCACACGCTTGGGCGAGATTTTCATTACGAAGGTGCCGCGCTGGGGCAGCACCCGCACCAGGCCGGCCTCGCCCAGCTTGATGAAGGCCTCCCGCACCGGCTGGCGCGATACGCCGAAGTGCTCGGACACGTCTTTCTCCGAGAGCGGCGACCCCGGCGGGAACGTGCCCTTGACGATGGCCTCCCGCAGCATCCGGTATATCCGCTGGTTCACCGGCCCCCGCGTATCGGCCGGCAGCGCCGCCAGCCCACTGCCCGCCTTGTTGCGCGCCACTCCCATGGGCGTGTCCTCGTTCGTCTTCCCGCAAGGCCCGAGTATATCGTCCGCACCGGCCGCTTTCGCGCTGTTGCTAGCGATGGCCCCAGTCGTGCAGGTCGGTGTCGCCGCGTTTCGCCGGCGCGGTTTCGGGAAGCAGTCGCAGGGCCAGCAGCGACGCGACGCCCAGTACCAGCATATAGGCCGCCAGCCCGCCGAAATGGCCGCCGCTGGCCTGGATGATCTTCACCGCCACGAGGCCCAGTATGCCGCTGCCGATCAGCGAACCGATCTGCCAGATAAGCGCGATGCCGCTGCACCGCACGCGCGTGGGAAACAGCTCGGGGAACATGGAGGCCTGCGGCGCATAGCAGAGCGCATGGCCGATCGACAGCACCAGTATCATGGCCAGCTGCGTCACGAGGCGATCGCCGCTGTTCAGCATCAGGAAGAACGGCACCACCATGACGATCTGCACGAGCGCGCCGGCCATGTAGACCGGCCGGCGGCCATAGCGGTCGGACAGCAGGCCGGCAAGGGGAATGGTGACCAGCTCCACACCGACCGCCAGCAGGATGCTTTGCAGCAGCCACGCGTCGTTCAGGTGATTCGCCTTGCCATAGGCCAATACGATGGTGCTGTACATGGCGAACGCGCAGGCCTCCACCAGTTTGGCGAATACGCCCTTGGCGATGATGCCCGGATAGGCGCGCAGCACCTCGGCCACCGGCCGCGACTCCACCGCCTTGGTCTTGCGGATTTCGTCGAAGACCGGCGATTCGTCTATGCGCAGCCGCACGTACAGGCCGATGATCACCAGCACCAGGCTCAACAGGAAGGGAATACGCCAGCCCCAGTCCAGCAACTGGGATTCGGTCAGGGTCGACGTCAGCACCGCGAACAGGCCCGCCGGTATCAGGAAGCCCGCGGGCGCGCCCAATTGCACCCAGCTGGCGTAGAAGCCGCGCCGCGCGCGCGGCGCGTATTCGGCGGTCATCAACACCGCCCCGGCCTGTTCGCCGCCCACGCCGAAGCCTTGCAGGATGCGGATCAGCACCAGGGCCAGCGGCGCCCAGAAGCCGATGCGATCGTAGGTCGGCATCAACCCGATGACGAACGTACCCAGGCCGACGATCAGGATGGTCACCACCAGGGCCTTCTTGCGGCCCAGCTTGTCGCCGAAATGGCCGAACACGATGCCGCCGATAGGCCGTGCCAGGAAGCCCACCGCATAGGTGGCGAATGCCGCCACGGTGCCGGCCATGGGGTCCGAACCCGGAAAAAACAGCTTGCCGAAAAACAGCACCGCCGCTGTCGCATAGACGAAGAAATCGTAGTATTCCGCGGCGGTGCCGATGGTCGAGGCAACGGCGGCGCGCCGCAGCATGCCCGCCGAAGATGTGCCCTCGCCGACGGGATGGGCGCTACTGGTGATGGTGCTCATGTCTGCTCCACTGCTTTCTGATTTTCATGCGCGGCAACGGCGCCGCATGGGTCCGCGCCGGGCTGTCCCGGCGCGGCCGGCCTACCAGTTCCACAAGGTGCCGTCCTCCAGGCGCGCCACCGGCAAATAGGCCGGGTCGTAGGGATACCTGGCGGCCAGTTTCTCGTCGATATCCACGCCCAGCCCGGGAGCGTCCCCGGGATGCATCGTGCCCTTGCTGAATTCCCATGCATGGGGGAATACCTCCAGGGCTTCCGGCGGGTAGCCCATGTATTCCTGCACACCGAAATTGGGTACCCAAAGATCGAAGTGCAAGGCCGCGCCCATGCACACCGGCGAAAGGTCGGACGGACCGTGGCAGCCGGTGCGCACCTGGTACAGCGAGGCGAAATCGGCGATACGGCGCAGGTGGGTGATACCGCCCGCATGCGTCAGCGTGGCGCGGATGTAATCGATCAGTTGTTCCTCGATCAGCTGTTTGCAGTCCCAGATGCTGTTGAAGATTTCGCCGACGGCGACGGGCGTCACGGTATGGCGCCGGATCAGGCGGAAGGCTTCCTGGTTTTCCGCCGGCGTGGGATCTTCCATCCAGAACAAGCGATAGGGTTCGACCGACTTGCCCAGCCGGGCGGCCTCGATCGGCGTCAGGCGGTGGTGCACGTCATGCAGCAGATGGGTGTCGAAGCCGAAGCGTTCGCGCACCGCCTCGAATAGCCTGGGGATGAAGTCCAGGTACTTTTCGCTGGACCAGGATTGTTCCTCCGGCCAGCCCTTGGTGGCGGGTTCGTAGGCGCCGCCGTGCTTGGTCACGCCGTAAACGGATTTCATGCCGGGCACGCCGCATTGGACGCGGATGGCCTGGTAGCCCTGGTCCACGTGCTCCGCGTACTTGTCCAGCGCCTCCGGCAGGTCGCGCCCGGTCGCATGCCCATACACCATCACGCGTTCGCGCGAGGCACCGCCCAGCAACTGGTACAGCGGCATGCCGGCCATCTTGGCCTTGATGTCCCACAGCGCCATATCGACCGCGGCGATGGCCGACATCGTTACCGGCCCACGGCGCCAGTACGCGCCCTTGTACAAATACTGCCAGGTGTCTTCGATCCTGCGGGGATCGCGGCCGATCAGCACCGGGCACACATGGTCTTTCAGGTACGAGGCCACGGCCAGTTCGCGTCCGTTCAGCGTGGCGTCGCCCACGCCGTGCACCCCTTGGTCCGTGACCAGTTTCAGGGTGACGAAGTTGCGGCCGGGGCAGGTGACGATCACCTCGGCATGGGTAATTTTCATGGCGGCTCCACTTGCTGAACTTAGTCTTGGATACTACCATACCAGTTATGACCTCGCCTTTGCCCCGACTCACGCCCGACCGCCTGCCCGGCCTGGGCGCCTACCTGCCCGCCCCGCCCTGGACCGAGCCCCGCATCGGCATCGTGCACCTGGGATTGGGCAACTTCCATCGCGCGCACCAGGCGATGTACACCGAGGACGCGATGCTGGCCGCCGGTGGCGACTGGGGCATCTGCGGCGTGTCGCTGCGTCGCCCGGATACGCGCGACGCGCTGGCGCCGCAGGACTGCCTGTACAGCGTGCTGGTGCGGGACGCGCGCGCCGAACGGGTGCGCGTGGTGCGCTCGCTGCGGCGGATACTGGTGGCATCGGAAGAACCGGACGCCGTGCTGGCTGCCCTGGGCGATCCGCACGTCCGGATCGTGACGCTGACCGTCACAGAGAAAGGGTATTGCCTCGATCCGGGCACGGGCGGCCTGGACCTGCGCCACCCGCTCATCGCGCGCGACCTGGACGATCCGGCGCACCCCCAAAGCGTGCCTGGCTATCTGGTGGCGGCCCTGCGCGCGCGCCGCGCCGATCCGTTTACCGTGCTGTCCTGCGACAACCTCGCGCATAACGGCGCGGCCCTGCGCCGGGCGGTAACGGATTACGCGCGCGCGCTGGACCCCGAACTGGCCGACTGGATCGCCCGGACCGTGGCCTTCCCCTCGACCATGGTGGACCGCATCGTGCCGGCCACCACCGATGCCGACCGCCAGGACGCCGCCCGCGTGCTGGGCTGCGTGGATGCCTGGCCCGTACCGACGGAAAGCTTCCGGACATGGGTCATCGAAGATCGGTTCCCGGGCGGGCGGCCGGCCTGGGAACGGGCCGGCGCGATCATGGTGGACGACGTCACGCCCTATGAAACGGCCAAGCTGCGCATGCTCAATGGGATCCACTCGACCCTGGCCTATCTGGCGCTGCTGGCGGGCCTGCAGACCGTGGACCAGGCCGTCGGCCAGCCGGACCTGCGAGCGCTGCTGTACCGCACCATGACCGACGACATCGCGCCCACCCTGACGGTACCCGCCAGCTTCGACCGCGCACGCTATCGCGACGAACTGCTGGCGCGCTTCGCCAACCCCGCGCTGAAGCACCGCTGCATACAGATCGCCATGGACGGCAGCCAGAAACTGCCGCCTCGGCTGCTGGGCACCCTATCGGATCGCCTGCGCGACGGCCATGCGGTGGACCGGCTTGCGCTGGGCATTGCCGCGTGGATGCGCTTCCTGTCGGGGCAGTCCGAAAGCGGCGCGCCGCTGGAGCTGAACGACCCCATGGCGGCGCGCCTGCGCGCCCTGGCGATGCCGGGCGCAAGCGCCAGCGTCGACGCCCTGCTCGGCGTGCGCGAAATATTCCCCGCTCCGCTGGCGGCGGACGTCCGGTTTACGGCGGCGGTGCGGCGTGCCTACGAGGCACTGGCCAGCCACGGCGCGCTGGCGACCGCGCGCCGCTACGCGGCGCTGTAGCGGCGCCGCGCTACAGGAAGCGATCGAGCAGTTTGCGGCTGTGCTTGTCCAGCGCGCGCATATCGCCGACCAGGTAATGGATTCCGTGGCTGTCGGCGATCAACAGCGCCTGGCCGCCCAGCCGCCGTATGTCTTCCTCGCCACGCAGCACCAGCGAGGTCGCGCCGCGGTCGGTCTGGACGTTCCAGGTGCAGGGAGTCGCGTAGCCGGACACCGCCACGATGCGCTGGATGCGCGGCATGAATTCCCGCGCGGTCAACGCCTCCTGCACCAGCACCCGCATGCCATGCGGCAGGTCGTCCACGCGGTCGATCCAGGCCACCTCGTGGCCAGCCGGATCCACCAGGGAGCAGCCGCCTTCCGGCGCCGATATCGGAAAGGCCCGCACCGGCACGATACCGTCGATGGTCGTGCCATCGGCGCCCACATACACCAGCCGGCCATGGGCATTGCGCTGGAGCCGGAAATCAGGCTTCGGCGACGAGATCGTCATCGTCATCCTCCTCGTCGCCCCGCACTTCCGCGTCCACCTCCGCCTGCCGCGCCTGCGCCTGGTACAGCGCGTGATACGCGCCGCCGACGGCCATCAGTTGCTCGTGATTGCCCTGTTCGACGATGCGGCCGCGGTCCAGGACCACCAGCCTGTCGGCCTTGCGCAGCGTGCTGAGCCGGTGCGCGATGGCGATGGTCGTGCGGCCCCGCACCAGGTTGTCCAGGGCCTTCTGGATTTCCTTCTCCGTCGCGGTATCCACGGATGATGTGGCTTCGTCAAGGATCAGGATGCGCGGGTCGATCAGCAGCGCGCGGGCGATGGAAATGCGCTGGCGCTCGCCGCCCGACAAGGCCTGGCCCCGCTCGCCGACCAGCGAATCGTAGCCGTGCGGCAGCCGCAGGATGAATTCGTGCGCGTGCGCCGCGCGCGCCGCCGCGATGATCTCTTCGCGCGTGGCCTCCGGCTTGCCGTAGGCGATGTTTTCGGCGATCGTGCCGAAGAACAGGAATGGCTCCTGCAGCACCAGGCCGATGTTGCGCCGGTACTGCGCGATACCCATCGTGCGGATGTCGATGCCATCGACCAGGATCGCGCCTTCGGTCACGTCATAGAAGCGGCAGATCAGGTTGATCAGGGTGCTCTTGCCCGAACCGCTATGCCCTACCAGGCCTACCATCGTGCCGGGTTCTATGGTCAGGTCCAGGCCATGCATGACGGACCGGTTGCCATAACGGAAACCCACGTCGCGCATTTCGATGCGGCCGCTCACCCGCCCGATCTGCACCGGATTGCGCGGCTCCGGCACGCTGGACACGTGGTCCAGGATATCGAAGATGCGCTTGGCCCCCGCCGCCGCCTTTTGCGTCACCGAGACGATGCGGCTCATCGAATCCAGGCGGGTATAGAAGCGGCCGATATACGCCAGGAACGCCGCCAGCACGCCCACCGTGATCTCGTGCCGGGAAACCTGCCAGATACCGTAGATCCACACCACCAGCAGGCCGATCTCCGTCAGCAGCGTCACCGTGGGCGAGAAAAGCGCCCACACCGTATTGACCCTGTCGTTGACGTCCAGGTTGCGCTGGTTGGCCTCGCGAAAGCGGCGCACTTCGCGCTTTTCCTGGGCGAAAGCCTTGACCACCCGTATGCCCGGGATCGTGTCGGCGAGCACATTGGTGATTTCCGACCACACCCGGTCCACTTTCTCGAAACCGTGGCGCAGACGGTCGCGGACGGCGTGGATCATCCAGGCGATGAAGGGCAGCGGCACCAGCGTCACCAGCGCCAGCCAGGGATTGATGGTGATCAGGATGACGGCCGTCATCAGGATCATCAGCACGTCGGTCGCGAAGTCCAGCAGGTGCACGGACAGGAAGATGCAGATGCGGTCGGTCTCGCTGCCGATGCGCGCGATCAGGTCCCCGGTGCGCTTGCCGCCGAAATACGCCAGCGACAAATGATGCATGTGCTCGTAGGTGGTGGTGCGCAGGTCCGCCCCGATGCGCTCGCTGACCCAGGCCAGGATATAGGTGCGGCCCCAGCCCAGCCCCCAGGCCAGCAAGGCGGAGGCGAACAGGCCCGATAGGTACATCACCACCCGCTCGTTGTCGATGGGCGCACCGTTCTGGAAGGGAATCAGCACCTCGTCCATGAGCGGCATGGTCAGATACGGCGCCACCAGGGTGGCTGCCGTGGCCAGCAGCGTCAATATGAAGCCGATGGTCAGCGGCACCTGGTACGGCACGGCGAAACGCCACAGGCGCAACAGGGCCCAGGTGGCGGGAGGTTCCCGCGGCGGCGGATTGCAGACGGGGCAGACGTCCTGCTCTGCGGTAAGGGGCTCCAGGCAGGTCGCGCAGAGCCGGTCGCGGGATTCGGCCAGGCCCGGCAGGCCGCGCAGGCGATCCCGTTGGCGCGCATAAGCGTCGCGCAACCGCAATGCGGCCGGATTCCGCCCCAGCGTGTAGCGCCACACGGCCAGGCGTGCGTCCGGACCGTGCAACTCCAGCGTGCCGACGCCGGCATGATCTGAAACCGTTACGCTGTCCGTCACTTCGTAAGGCCAGCGGCGCCATTGGTCCTCGCCCGGCTCGCGCGCGACGATGTTGCGGTCGGTGACGAAAACGAGGCCGTTGCGGAACTTCAGCGCCGCGTCCAGGTCTAGCGGCAACCAGGCAAGCAAAGTCTCGCCCTCACCCAGCTGGGCGACCATATCGGCGTGCCAGTCGGCTGGCAGGGCGGCTCCATCCGGGACGAAGTCTAAAACGGGTTTCTTCATGGAAAACGTATTCACAGCCGCGGCGAAACCAGCAGACCGGGACCCCGATTTCGGCGCGAAGCTGAAAACGTGTTCCTTCCTTGCAACATACCGGACGTCATGGATAGAATCGGCGTCGCCGCCTTCTTACCGATATTTCTATAATCGGCGGCATATACAGAGCATCCTGGCACCGACGAAACGCGCACCGTATACCTACACGGGATAACCCACGAACCGCCCAAAGCCCAGGAATTTCTTCCGTTCGCCATCGGAATTTTCGGCAAATTAGAACATGAAAAAGAAAGACATTGAATTTCTCGATGTCGTGGCTTTGCGCGGCCCGAACATCTGGACCTATCGACCCGTATTGGAAGCCTGGGTGGATATCGGCGAACTGGAGGATTATCCCTCCAATACGATTCCCGGCTTTTACGAGCGTCTGTCGACGTGGTTGCCGACACTGATCGAACACCGATGCAGCCCCGGGGTGCGCGGGGGCTTCCTGCAACGCTTGCGCGAAGGCACCTGGCCGGCGCATATCCTGGAACACGTCACGCTGGAGCTGCAGAATCTGGCGGGTCTGCCGGGCGGTTTCGGCAAGGCCCGGGAAACCGCCGTGCGCGGGGTCTACAAGGTTATCGTGCGCGCCTGGCAGGAAGACGTCACCCGCGCCGCGCTGAGCGAGGCGCGCGACCTGGTCATGGCCGCCATGGAAGACCGCCCCTTCGACGTCCCGGCCACGATCGAGCGGCTGCGCGACATGGTGGACCGCCATTGCCTGGGCCCCAGCACGGCCTGCATCGTCGACGCCGCGGACGACCGCGATATTCCTTATATCCGCCTGTTCGAGGGCAATCTCGTACAAATGGGATACGGCGCGCGCCAGCGCCGCATCTGGACGGCCGAAACCGACCGCACCAGCGCGATCGCCGAAGGCATCTCGCGCGACAAGGACCTGACCAAGCGCCTGCTCGCCGAATGCGGCGTGCCGGTGCCCGAGGGACGGCTGGTCGAATCGCAGGAAGAAGCCTGGGAGGCCGCGCAGGACATCGGCCTGCCCGTGGTCGTCAAACCCTATGACGGCAATCACGGCCGCGGGGTCTTTACCAACCTGAACAGCTACGAAGAGGTCAAGGCGGCCTACGCCGTGGCCCAGGACGAAGGCAGCGGCGTGCTGGTGGAACGCTTCGTCACCGGCAACGAACATCGCCTGCTGGTCGTGGGCGACCGCATGGTCGCCGCCGCGCGCGGCGAACCGGCCTGGATCGTCGGCGACGGCGCGCATACCGTCGAAGACCTGATCGAACGGCAGATCAATACGGACCCCCGGCGCGGCAGCGGCGAGGACTGCCCGCTGAACAAGGTCAGGCTGGATTCCGCCGCGCGCCTGGAAATCGCCCGCCAGGGCCTGGCCGCGGACAGCGTGCCCGCCGCGGGACGAAAAGTATTGATCCAGCGCAACGGCAATGTGGCCTTCGACGTCACGGACCAGGTGCATCCCGAAGTGGCCCACGCGGTTACGCTGGCCGCCCGCATCGTCGGCCTGGACGTGGCCGGCGTGGACCTGGTGGCGCAGGACATTTCGCGGCCCCTGGAAGAACAGCGCGGCGCCATCGTGGAAGTCAATGCGGGGCCGGGCTTGCTCATGCACCTGAAACCCGCCGACGGCCCGCCCCGGCCGGTGGGCAAGGCCATCATCGACCACCTGTTCCCCGACGGCGACGACGGCCGCATACCGGTCGTCGGCGTCACGGGCACCAACGGCAAGACCGTCGTGGCACGGCTGACGGCACGCCTGCTCCAGCTGTGGGGCCGGCATGTCGGCCTGGCCTGCAGCGAAGGCCTGTACTTCGACCAGCGCCAGGTCGAACGCGGCGATCGCGGCGACTGGGCCTCGGGCCGGCGCATACTGATGAACCGCTCCATCGATGCGGCGGTCATCGAAAACAGCAGTACGGTCATCCTGCGCCAGGGCCTGGCCTACGACCGCTGCCAGGTGGGCATCGTGACCAATATCGATGAAGGCGACCATCTGGGCGAGCACGATATCCGCGACCTGGATGGCATGGACAACGTCCTGCGCACGCAGATCGACGTGGTGCTGCCCACCGGCACCGCGGTGCTGAATGCCCGCGACGAGCGCGTCGTCCAGATGGCCGGCCTGTGCGACGGCGACGTGGTGTTCTTCGGACTGGACCCCCGCCTGCCGGCGATCGCATCGCATGTGGCATTGGGCAAGCGCGCGGTATTCGTGCGCGACGGCCACGTGGTGCTGGCCGAGGGCAACCGCGAACAGCGCGTCAGCGAGGTAGCGGCCCTGCCGCTGACCGCGGGCGGGCGCGTCGCCTTCCACATCGAGAACGTCCTGGCGGCGGTCGGTGCCGCGTGGGCCCTGGGTGTGCCGGCCAACATCATCCGCGTCGGCGTGGAAACCTTCGACGTCGATCGCGCCGATGCCCCCTGGCAATTCACGGCGATCGAACACAAGGGCGCGACGGTGGTGGTGGACGGCGCGCACAACGTGTCGGCGTTGCGGGCCCTGGTCGCCGCCGCGGAACGCTTCCCGGCACGGCGGCGCCGCATCGTCTATGGCGCGGGCAAGGACCGCCGCGACCAGGATCTGCTGGACCAGGGCACCCTGCTGGGCGACGCCTTCGACCAGTTGGTCCTTTACGACGACACCACCGTACCCTCGCAGCGTCCGGCCGGGCAGGCGCGCGGCCTGTTGCGGGCCGGCGCCCAGCAAGGCGGCCGCGCGACCGCCATCGTGGACCAGCCCGACCATGCCACGGCCGTGCGCACGGTACTGGACAGCGTGCGTACGGGCGATTTCGTCATCCTGCAGTGCAACGAGGGCGGCGCCGAACCCACGCTCGATTTGCTGCGCCACTGGATCGAGCAGAACTGAGGACTATGCCGCCGCCGTCCCGGCGTACCGGCCGACAGGAACACAGCATGGAAGTCTCCCGCATACGCGCCCTGCGCGGCCCCAACCTGTGGAGCCGCAACACCGCCATCGAGGCCATCGTCGCTTGCGACGACGTCGAATGCTCGATCGATCTGTTGCCCGAGCTGGAACCGCGCCTGCGCGCGCGCTTCCCGCAACTGGGCCTGCTGCGCCCGGAAGGCCACGAGGGCACCGTCGCGTTGGCGCATGTACTGGAACACGTCGCGCTGCTGCTGCAGGCGCATGCCGGCTGCCCCGTCACGTTCAGCCGTACCGCCGCCACCATCGAGCCGGGCGTGTTCCAGGTCGTCGTCGAATACAGCGAAGAGCCCGTCGGCCGCCTCGCCCTGGAGCTTGCCGAAAAGCTGTGCCTGGCCGCGCGCCAGGATACCCCTTTCGACCTCGCGGACGCCCTGCACCGCCTGCGCGAACTGGACGAGGACATCCGCCTGGGGCCCAGTACCGGCTCCATCGTCAACGCGGCCGTCGCACGCAATATCCCGTACCGGCGCCTGACGCAGGGCAGCATGGTGCAGTTCGGCTGGGGATCCCGGCAACGCCGCATCCAGGCCGCCGAGACCGACCGGACCAATGCCATTTCCGAGGCCATCGCGCAGGACAAGGACCTGACCAAGATGCTGCTGGATGCCGCCGGGGTGCCGGTGCCGTTCGGCCGCACCGTGTCCAGCGCCGAAGACGCCTGGGCCGCCGCGCAGGAACTGGGCGGCCCGGTGGTCGTCAAGCCGCGCGACGGTAGCCAGGGCCGCGGCGTCGCGGTCAACATCGAAACCCGCGAACGCGTCATGACCGCCTATGCGGCCGCCGCGGAAATCAGCCGCGACGTCATCGTCGAGCGCTATATCCCCGGCCATGATTTCCGCCTGCTTGTCGTCGGCGATACCCTGGTCGCCGCGGCCCGCCGCGATCCGCCGCAGGTGTCCGGCGACGGCGTGCATACCGTGCGCCAGCTCATCGAACAGGTCAACCAGGATCCGCTGCGCGGCGACGGCCATGCGACGTCGCTGACCAAAATACGCATCGATGACATCGCCATCGCCACGCTGGCCAAGCAGGGCTACGACGTGGATGCCATACCGCCGACCGGCGCCCGCGTGGTGCTGCGCAATAACGCCAACCTGAGCACCGGCGGATCGGCCACCGACGTCACCGACGAAGTCCACCCCGAACTGGCCGCGCGCGCCGTGACCGCCGCGCGGATGATCGGACTGGATCTGTGCGGTGTGGACGTCGTCGCCGAAACCATGCACCTGCCGCTGGAGGAACAGCGCGGCGCCATCGTCGAAATCAATGCCGCCCCGGGCCTGCGCATGCACCTGACGCCCTCCTTCGGCAAAGGGCGCGCGGTGGGTGAAGCGATCATCGCCAATATGTTCGCGGACGGCGACGATGGGCGCATCCCCGTGGTCGCCGTGGCCGGAACGAACGGCAAGACCACCACGGTACGCCTGACCGCCCACTTGATCGGCCAGGACGGCACACGCGTCGGCATGACGAATTCGGACGGCGTGTACATCGGTGCGCGGCGCATCGATACGGGCGACTGCAGCGGCCCGCGCAGCGCGCGCAGCGTGCTGGCGCACCCGGATGTCGACGCCGCCGTGCTGGAAACCGCCCGCGGTGGCATCCTGCGCGAAGGCCTGGCGTTCGACCGCTGCAACGTCGCGGTGGTCACCAACATCGGCATGGGCGATCACCTGGGATTGGGTTATATCTGCACCGTCGAGGACCTGGCCGTCGTCAAGCGGGTCATCGTGCAGTATGTGCAACCCGCCGGCTACGCCGTCCTCAACGCGGGCGACCCCATCGTCGCGGAGATGGCGGCCAGTTGTCCGGGCGGCATCGTCTTCTTTGCGCTGGACGACCAGAATCCGCGCATGACCACGCACCGGGCCCAGGGCGGCCGGGTGGTTTACCGCAACGGCGACCGCCTGGTGGCGGCGCAGGGCTCGCAAGAGGAAAGCATCGCGCTGGCCGATATCCCGCTGACGCGCGGCGGCAGCATCGCGTTCCAGATAGAGAACGCCATGGCCGCCATCGGCGCGGCCTGGGCCCTGGATACGCCGTGGGCAAACATTCGCAGCGGCCTGAAGACCTTCATCAACGATGCCGCGACCGCCCCGGGCCGCTTCAACGTATTCGATTACGGCGGCGCCACCGTCATCGCCGACTATGGGCACAATCCCGACGCCATCAGTGCGCTGGTGCAGGCCGTGGAAGCCATGCCGGCGGTGCGTCGGTCCGTGGTCATCAGCGGGGCCGGCGACCGCCGCGACGAGGATATCCGCCGGCAGACCGAGATCCTGGGCGAGGCCTTCGACGAGGTGCTGCTGTACGAGGACCAGTGCCAACGGGGCCGCGCCGATGGCGAAGTCATCGCCCTGCTGCGCGAGGGCCTGCGCAATGCCAGCCGGACGACCTATTCCACCGAGATCAACGGTGAATTCGTGGCCATCGACGCGGCGCTGGCGCGCCTGCAGGCCGGCGACCTCTGCCTGATCCTGGTCGACCAGGTTGAAGAGGCGCTGGCGCACATCGCCAGGCGCGTGGCCGAGGCCGCCGCCACCGCATGACCGCTGTTACCCGCATCCGTCAAAACCCGGCCAAGGGTTGCGCAGTTGTAACAGCGGTGCCGCCATGCGGCTGATACCGTAAACAGCGCAAGCCTGTTTACATTTGCCCACATCCCCGTTTGACCCCGCTTGCGCGGGACACGTAGCGTAGTGCTAACCCGAACGCCCGGCCACACCGGCCCGGCATCGAGGCCACCGTCCGGGCCGCCCCGCGAGCCCGGCGCTTTTCCGAATCGGGAGGCACACCATGCTGTACTACGCCGCTGTTTTCTTCGTCATCGCCATCATCGCCGCCGTACTGGGCTTTGGCGGCATCGCCGCCGGCGCCGCCGGCATCGCGAAAATCCTTTTCATCGTCTTCCTCGTCCTGGCGCTTCTGTCCGTCCTGGGCGGCGTATTCCGACGATAACGCCGGCATACGGCTTACCCCCCAACTGAACAAGGAGAAACGCCTATGCGTACCCGCCAGCTCATCATCGGTGCCATCCTGGGCCTGAGCGCCGCCCTGCCCGCCGCCCACGCCGCGGACAACACCGCCGACGGCAAGCCCAAGCAATCCGTGGGTGAATACGCCTCGGACACCGTGGTCACCACCAAGGTGAAGGCCGCCATCGTCGCCGACAAGTCGCTGAGCGCGCTGGACATCGCGGTCGAAACCAATAATGGCGTCGTCACGCTGACGGGCACGGTAGCGTCCGCCGCGCAAAGCGACGCGGCCACGCATGCGGCCCGCGGCGTCGAAGGCGTCAAGCAGGTGAAGAACAACCTGAAGGTCGATCCGACGAAGGCCAAGAAGTAGATGCCGGGAGCGCGAGCGCGATGAACGGGGTCGCCGCAGCCCGTTCATCGCGCCCGGTTCCTGGACGGGCCAGGTCAGGCAACGGAGACGCGGTACACGCCGATGGCAAGGGCGCTGCCGCTTCCCGGCGTGGACCTTAATCCGGACACGTAATAGAGGTTATTGACCCGGTCCGCCCATGTCGACGGCAGCGCGGCGAACTCGTTGCCGCGCGGCGGGGTGCCGTCGACGGCGAGCGGTGTATTGGTCGCCACATCGATGGCCAGGACCGGGGAAGGACGAGGCGGTGACGAGCGCTCCGGGCCCAACAGGTATAGCAGCCCCAGGTTTTCATCCACCGCCGGGCAACATGTCGACGAATCCGGATAGATCGGGTCGCCGCCTGGCCGCATATCGCTGTCGCCGACGACGTAGGGCATGACGTAGGTACCATCGTCGCCCGGCGTATAGGCGCAATAAGCCCGGTTCAGCGTTTCGTCGATCGCGAGGCTCCAGCTGGGCTGGCCCTGCGGGCTCAAGGGTACCCGCGTTACGGCACCGCTACGCAGAGAGGCGCAGAGGGCGTGGTCGCCGGTTTGCTCGATGGCGTACACCTTCTCGTAATGAAACCCGATTCGCCGCTGCATCATGGGATCCGTCCCATCCCCGTCCACCATGCCTTTATAGAAAAACACTTCCGCCGGCATGCCTTCGTAGTAATAGACGGCCGGGTTCGCCGAATCTTTCGCCGCCACGGCAAAGAAGGCATTCCGGTCGCCGATCGGGTCCTTGGTGAAACCGTAGATCACCCCGTCGCGCTCCAGCATCTGCTGGACTATCCCGACATAAGCCTCGAATACGATGGTGCAGTCCAGGTCCCAGCCCGGCTTGGCCGCCGCGGGGCTGTTGTGCACCAGCAAAACGGTCACGTTCGAGTCGCGGGTGGCGAACGCCACCCGCCCGCCGCTTACGCCACAGGCCGCGTCCACCGACAGGCCGGAGGGCCATGTCGATGGATTCTCAGACAGCGGCGGCGCCTGGATTATCGTGAATTTCTTCGAACCGCCGGAATTTTCAAGCCCGGCGATCCCCAGGCCGGCCCCCCAGACCTGCCCGACCAGCGCGGCCGAAACATAGTTGGAACTCACCGACGGCACGATCCCGTCCAGGAAGCAGGCGGGCAGCACGCCGTTGGACAAGCCGTCCGGAATCGCGATACGCGCGAGTTCTTCGAAATGGGCGTGTCTTCGCGTGTCGGCCTGCATCGTGCCCTCCGGCGGCTTCGGTGGACATCGAAATGCGCGCCCTAATTCGAGTCAGCGAGGCACGCCAGCGATATCGGTCCAGCGAAGATAGCAAGCGCGCTCGATACAGGCCTTTGAAAGTGCGCTTTTTCTTTTGAAATGAATGAAAGCGCGGGGCCATGCCCCGACGCCGGGCCTCAAGGCAGCGCGATGGTCCCGCTGCCCAGCTCCAGCACCTGCCCGGATACCTGGACTTGCCTGTCGGCGGTGACTTCCAGCCCCAGGAAGCAGGGCCGCCGCACTTGCTCGCCTTGCGCGACGCGTATCCGCGCCGGCAAGGGACGGCCGGTCGCGGCGCACCACCCGCCCAGGTTGGCGCAGGCCGAGCCGGTGCCCGGGTCTTCTACCACGCCACCGGTCGATGAGACGAAAAAATAGCGGGCGAGCACCCGTTGGATACCCTGCCCACCGTTCGCGTCACCAGCAGCATCGCTGGCGCTGCCCTCGAACGCGAACACATAGGCGGCGCGACGGCCCGCCTTGTTGGTCTCCCATTCAGCCAGCCGAGCCCCGTCCGGCCTGGCGCGACGCACGGCATCGGCCGATTTCAGCGGCACTATCAATTGGTGCGCGCCGGTATCCACCCACAATGGTTCGGACAGCAGGTCCTGCTCGCCCAATCCGAGCTGGGCCGCGATGGCGGCGGCCGGCAAGGCAGGCCGGCGGACTTCCGGCGTGGCGCCGCCGGGCGCGGTCAGGGTCCAGGTATTGTCCCGCGCCTGTACCGGCACGAGCCCCGCCCGCATTTCCAGCGTCAGGCTGTCGCCCGCGCCGGTCAGTGCGCGCACCACCTGCGAGGTACCCAGGGTGGGATGGCCGGCAAAGGGCATTTCGAAGTCCGGCGTGAAAATCCGCACGCGGGTGGTAGCCGAAGTCGAAGGCAGGATGAAGGTCGTTTCGGACAGGTTGAATTGCAGCGCGAGCGCCTGCATTTCGGCATCGCTCAGGCCGCTGCCATCTTCGAATACGCACAGGGGATTGCCGCCGAAAGTGCTTTCGGCGAAGACATTCAGTAAACGATAGCGGTACGTTCTCATCCGTACATGTTACAGCAGGCCCCAGGCCCGCCGCGCCGGCCCGGCGCCGCGGGCGAGGCACGTTACCAGGCCACGAAAAGCAGCAGCCAGGCGATGCAGAACGGCACCAGCCCGGCCGCGAACAGCAGCCACGCGGCCAGCTTGCGCCCGGTGGACTGCGTGCGCTGCCCCATGACGCGCCACGCCAGCCGCAGCGTCCAGGCCACCGCCAGGCTCAACAGCGTAAAGCGCACGGGGTTGGCCCAGAGCGCCTGCACGCCCTCGTGCTTGAGCAGCGTAATGGTGGTGGCGGACAGGCCCAGGAAAACGCCGATACCGGCAGCCGGTATCAGCGGCTGCGCCAGCTTGTGCAGGCCAGCCCCGCCCCAGGCGGTACGTCCCTGTACGGCCGGCAACACGCGATCGGCCAGCCACAGCCCGGCGTAGAGCGCACCGCCCACGACCGCCGTGGTGGCGGCGATGAAAAACAGGATGCAGGCGCCATCCAGCCAGGAGAACGTATCGTTGACGTCCGGATAATGCGTCAGGATGAACCAGGGCGCGTTGTCCAGCAGCGGCCACATGATGTCTTTGTCGATCAGCCAGGTGGCTGCCGCCTGCTTCACGGTCACGAACCAGGGGCTGGCGCTCCAGAGGAAGGCACCGATGGCGATGCCCATCATGCCGAAGACCACCAGCGCGGTCTGCCAGGCGTCGCCCCCGGCCACGTCGACGATCTCGGCCTCGGGCGAGCGCGGCGTCAGCGCGATGGCGCCGCGATAGCCGCTGCAGCGTCCGCACATATGGCAGTCCGCCGCGCCCTTCATGTGGCGCAGCGGCACCAGGGGCGCGCAATTGACCGCCTGGATCCGGATGACAGGGTGCCGCCAGGCCTGTTCGTCGACCTTGAAATGCCAGGGCGCGAGCTTGGCCAGCAGATTGAAGACGCCGTTGACCGGACACAGGTATTTGCACCAGACGCGCTTGCTGCGGCCGTAGCGCCAGCCCACCACCATCGCGGCCGCGGTCGAGCCGCCCAGCACCGCCAGGACCGCCAGCGGATACTGGTACACACTGACCAGCTGGCCGTAGATGGTCGTCAGGGCGAATGCCACGAAGGGCCAGCCGCCCCAGCGCATCCAGCGGGGAATCGCCAGGCCCTTGCCGCGTTCGCTGGCCCATTCGGTCAGCATGCCTTCGGGGCAGAACAGGCCGCACCACGCCCGGCCCATGATGGGCATGGACACCAGCACGAAGGGCCACCATATGCCCCAGAAGGCGAACTGCGCGACCACCGTCAGGTTGTTGAACACCGACGCGGTATTGTCCGGCAGGGGCATGGCTGCCGGCACGATCAGCAGGAATGCATACAAAGCAACAATGCCCCATTGCAGCTTGCGCAGCAAAGGGGCATGGTCACGGAGGAAATCGGCCACGCGGACGGTTGCCCGCGCCACTGCTACAGCCATCGGTTCATTACCTTTACAGAGACTCCGCCTTCGGCCTTCAACGCGCGTTGGCCGATGCCGTGGCACCGGCCGCGCGCGGCGCCGCCGGACCGACACGCCGCAACAGCGCCCATACCACGATCCAATAGGCAATCCAGACCAGCACCGTGATCAGCGCCGGATACGCGCGATAGCCGGCGAAGTCGGCCAGGATTTTACCTATGCCGCTGCTGTCGTTGAGCAACCAGCTGCTGTCCCAGATCGGGTCCACCAGCGGCGGCACCACTCCCAGCGATATCAGGTGGTCCAGGCCACCCACCAGCAGGGAGCCCGCCAGCAGCAGCAGCAGGATTTCCGTTACGCGGAAGAAGCGGCGCCAGGTGATCAGCTTGCCGCCCAGTTGCAGCAGCCAGAATGTCAACAGCGCCACCACGAAGCCCGCCAATCCGGCCAGCCCCAGCATCCAGCTGCTGGTGTTTTCCGCGCCGGCCGAGACCGTGCCGTACAGGAATACGACCGTTTCGCTGCCTTCGCGCGCGACCGCGATCATCACCAGAATCAGCAGGCCCCACCAGTTGTCGTCGCGCACCGAATCGCGCGCGCCGCTTTCCAGTTCGCCCTTCAGCGTGCGGCCGTGCTTCTTCATCCAGAAGACCATCTGCACGACCAGCGCGCAGGCCACCAGCGCCATACCCGCCTGGAACCACTCCTGCCCGGTATCGGACAGCCAGGACGAAACGCCAAGCAATACCAGCGCCAGCGCGACAGCCAGTCCCAGGCCGGCGGCCACGCCGCCCCACAGATAGGGCAGGCCGCGCCGGCCTTCCGGGGACGCGCGCAGCCAGGAATACAGGATGCCCACGACCAGCAAGGCTTCGACGGATTCGCGCCAAACGATAAAAGAGACCTGTTCCATGACACCGCCGGGGGCGCTTGCGCGCCCCGTTCAATCCTTGGGTTTAACGACCAGCGTGCCTTTGACGTTCTGATGGAAATCGTCAAAGAAGGGATACTCGCCCGGCCGCGAAATGGTGATCACGACGAAGGATTTCACGCCGGGCCCCAGTACTTTTTCCTTGCGCAGCGGGATGCTTTCGAATTCCACCGGCTCTTTGCTTTCGTTGATCAGCTCGATCTTGAAGCGTCCCGCCGGTACTTCCAGCCGCACGGGTTCGAAGGTGCCGTCCGCCTTGAAGGTCAGCTGGAACGTCGGCAATTCGTCGGCGCGGGTCGGGCCCGCGGCCAACATCAGCGCCAGCGCGAGCGCCGGCAACCCTGCGCGGGCCAGGTACCTCATCAATAGCCACCCTTCTTGCCGGTGCCGGCATAGACGAATTCATAGTCGAGCTCGAACGGAGCGAACCAGGGCCCCACGCCCGTTTCCTTGTCGATATGGCGGCCGAAGTGGCTATGCGAGTCCGCGGTCGGAGGGGAAATGAGGAACTTCAGCTTGTACTTGCCCGGCCCCTCCAGCTTGACGTTATCGCCGTAGTGGGGACCATCGTTCGCAACCATGGGCATCAGCATGCCCTTCTGAACATTGTTGCTGCCCACCTTCTGCAATTCGAACTTGACGACCAGATAGGGCATCCATTCGCCTTCCGGAAACCCCGTGGGATTCTGGGCGGTGGCATGGATATCGGCTTCCAGGTGGATGTCCGAATCCTTGGCCGGCCGCATGACGCCCGGCGGATCCATCTCGATAGGCTGCAAATAGACGGCGCCGATTTCCATGCCGCCCTTTTCCGCGGGCTTGCCAATGGGATATTCAGCGGCTTGGGCGGCAGCGCAAAGGGCGAGGCCGGCGGCCAGAGCAAGAGCCTGTTTGATCATCGAGTGTTCCTTCCGGCGACTGCGCGCCGTCATGCGACCGTAAAGTTAAAAGGATAGGGAAAAGTAAGGATGAATGCAAACAAGAACTGTTTTCATACTAGCTGCTGAACGCCCCCACCTTTGGACGCGCTTACCGGCGGCCCGGCTGCTGCCAAGGCGTGGCGCCGGCGCGGGCCAGCACCGTAGACCCCGTTTGCGGGGCCGGGTTCCCTCGGGAAGGCCTACACCCGCCCTGACGGCGGGGCGCCGGACGCGCCGGCAAGGCGGGTTGCCCGCCGCGACCCCGCGCGGGTATGCCGCGGGTCGCCATCGAGAGTCGATCGGGAAAGGGGGACGCGGGCGGCCGCGGGGGCGTTGAAGCCGCGTGTAAACCGCCGCGGCGCAAGCACGGCCGCGGCGCGGCAGCCCGCCCGCCGGCCATGCCCCGAGGGCATCGCCGCCGTTTACAGCTTCGTCTTCCTATTTGCCGCGATTGCCGGGGGTGGCGCCGGGAAAGGGGAAGGTGGAAAACATCGACCGGGTCTGGTCCTGCATCTTGTCCTGCATCTGCACGAACAGGTTCTTGCTCTGCTCGATGTAGCTGTTCATCATGTTCTGCATCATGGGGGCCTGGCCGTTCATGAACTGGGTCCAGGCCTCCGGACCGAACTGGCTGCCATACAGGCCTTTGGACTGCTCAGCCATGCGTTCCTGGATCTCCATGAAGGCCTGGATATTCTTTTCCAGGTAGGAACCCATGATGCCTTGCATGGCATGCCCGTAGAAGCGGATGATCTGCGCCAGCATGTTGGAAGAGAACATCGGCACGCCGCCGCCCTCTTCTTCCAGAATGATCTGCAGCAGGATACTGCGCGTCAGGTCATCGCCGCTCTTGGCATCCACGACCTGGAAGGACTCGTTGGCCAGCACCAGTTGCTTGACATCCGCCAGGGTGATGTACGTGCTGGTCTGCGTATCGTACAAACGGCGGTTCGGGTACTTCTTGATCAGGCGCGTACTGGCGCCTGCTTGGGCTTGCGTCATGGTTGTCCCCTGCTCGGGTCGATCGTGTTGTACTTATGGATGTGATACCGGTTGATACGGCCACCCGCGGCGCCTGAGCGATGGCCATATCTTAGTCCTGCTTGCTACTGGAAAGCGCCGGATCCGCCCGGACCCGGCGCGGGCGCCGGGTTCAATGCATATGCAAGCCGCCGTTCAACGAGAAGTCCGCGCCCGTGGCAAAGCCCGATTGGTCGGATGCGAGCCATGAGACCATGGACGCGATTTCCTCGGGCGTGCCCAGGCGCCGCACCGGAATGGTCGCGACGATTTTCTCCAGCACGTCCGGCCGGATGGCACGCACCATGTCCGTGCCGATATAGCCCGGCGATACCGTGTTTACCGTGACGCCCTTGCTCGCCACTTCCTGGGCCAAAGCCATGGTGAATCCATGGATGCCGGCCTTGGCGGTGGAATAGTTGGTCTGGCCGAATTGGCCTTTCTGTCCGTTGACCGAGCTGATGTTGATGATCCGACCCCATTGACGGTCGACCATGTGGTCCAGCACCTGCTTGGTCACATTGAACACGCCGTTCAAATTGGTGTCGATCACGGCGCGCCAATCGTCCAGGGACATCTTGCGGAACAAGCCGTCGCGCGTAATGCCGGCGTTGTTCACCAGCACATCCACCGTGCCGTAGTCGGCACGCACTTTCTCGAATGCCTGTACGGTGGAATCCCAATCGGCGACGTTACCGACCGAGGCGTAAAACGTATAGCCCTGCGCCGCCTGTTCGTCCAGCCATTGCTGGTAATTGCGGCTGGGTCCGCAACCCGCGACCACGCGGAACCCGTCCTTGGCGAGACGCTGGCAGATACAAGTTCCTATGCCGCCCATGCCGCCCGTCACATATGCCAGTTTTCCGCTCATTGATGTTCTCCTGTGTGCTTGCGCACTCAATGTCCTGCTGTCGGTCCTGCGTGCCACTACATGGCTCTTACCTTTACATAGCGTCCTGGCGCGGGCTCGATGGGCGCGTACGCTGCGCTGCCCGCCCGCGCCGGCGCCGGGATCAGGCGGCCCGATTGGCCGGCCAACCACTCCGTCCAGTCGGGCCACCAGCTGCCCGGATGTTCCTGCGCGCTCGCCAGCCATGCCGCCGGATCGCCGGGCAGCTTGGCCGGCGATCCGCCGGCCGTTGCGCCGGTGGTCCAGTAGCTGCGCCGTTTCTTCGCCGGCGGGTTGATGACGCCCGCGATATGTCCGGAAGCTCCCAGCACGAATCGCTGCGTGCCGCGCAACAACTGCGTGGAAGCATAAGCCGATGTCCACGGCACGATGTGATCTTCCCGTGAACCGAAGATATAGGCCGGCATGTCCAGGCTGGTCAGGTCCAGCGGCACGTCGGCCACGACGCAGCGGCCGGGCACCTTCAGATTGTTCTCGAGATAAGTATTGCGGAAATACCAGGCGAAGAACGGCCCCGGCAGATTGGTGCTGTCCGCATTCCAGAACAACAGGTCGAAGGCCGGCGGCGTGCGGCCCTTCAGATAGTTGTCCACCACGTAATTCCACACCAGTTCGTTGGGACGCAGGAAGGAAAACGTGGTGGCCAGCTCGCGGCCGGACATCAGGCCGCCGCCGCCCAGCTGGCGTTCGCGCAGCAAGGCGTGGGTTTCGTCCACGAACACATCGAGTACACCGGTATCACGGAAATCCAGCAAGGCGGTCAGCAGCGTCAAGGCGGCAACCGGCCTTTCGCCGCGCGCGTGCGCCAGGGCCAGCGCCGACGCCAGCAGCGTCCCGCCCACGCAGAAACCCAGCGCGTTCACCTGCTCCACGCCGGCAATCTCGCGCGCCACGCGCAAGGCGGGAAGGACGGCGTTCAGCAGGTAATCGTCCCACTGTGCCCGATCGACCCCGTCGCCGTCGGCGGATACGGGATTACGCCAGGACATCATGAAAACAGTGAAGCCCGCATCGACCGCGTGACGTACGAAGGAATTCGCCGGCTGCAAGTCCAGGATGTAGAACTTGTTGATATTCGGCGGCACGATAACCAGGGGCCGCTCGTGCACCTTGGGCGTCGAGGGCGAGTACTGGATCAACTGGAACAGCGGGTTCTCGAAAACCACCTGCCCGGGGGTCACGGCAACGTTGACGCCGATTTCGAACTGGCTTTCGTCGGTCTGCGTGATGCGGCCCTTGCGCAGGTCGTTCAGCAGATTGGCCATGCCTTCGTTCAGGGCCTTGCCGGCCGAGGCAAAGATGGATTCCTGCGCATCGGGATTGAAGGCCAGGAAGTTGGACGGCGCCATGGCGTCCAGCCACTGCATGATGGAGAACCGCAGCCGGTCGCGCAGCGGTTCGCTGACGCTGGCAGCGTCCACCATGCGCTGCATGGCGCGGGCGGACAACAGATAGGCGTGTGCCATGGCCAGATGATGGGGGCTGCGCCGCCAGGCTTCGCCGGCGAACCGCTTATCCGCGGGCGGCTCCAGGCGCCCGGCGCGGGCATCGTCGGCCAGGCGCTGCCAGTCGCGGGAAAAGTCGGCCTGTATCTGCGCCAGGATATCCGGCGCGACACCCACTGGAACGGGCCATGCTGCGGATGGATGGGCAGTCAACTCGACACCTTGTTATGGTCGCTTTTCAAAAAGGATGGTGCATTGCGGTGCATGGAGTGTCAATGCGGGTATTCGAAGGGGGCGCGCCACCGCGTGCCGGACGACGTGGCCTGCCGGCTGATCGCTCATTGCGGTGACAGCCAGGCCAGCATCGCCATCCGCCCCGTGCGGCCATCGCGGCGATACGAGAAGAAGCGCTCGCGATCCGACGCCGTGCAGAGTCCGCTGCGGTGCACCACGCCAACACCGGCGCGGGCCAGGCGCAGCGCGGCCAGCGCCGGCAGATCGGCCAGCCACTTGCCGGCCAGGCCCGCACGCGGGACGAACAGCGCGGCCGCGTCCGGCCCGTCGGCGGCGAAGGCGTCCAGCACGTCGGCCCCGACCTCGAACGCATCCGGACCGATACCGGGCCCGATCCACGCCCGCCATGCCGAGGCCTCAGGGCACTTGCGCCGCAGGGCCTGCAAGGTATTTTCGAGGACACCGCCTGCCAGCCCGCGCCAGCCGGCATGCGCCACGCCCAGGACCTGGCCGCCGGCATCGGCAATAAGCACCGGCAGGCAGTCGGCCACCATGATGGCCAGCGGGCGGTCCGCGGCCGCGGTAACCGCGGCGTCCGCGGCCGGCTCTTCTTCCCGGGGGGCATCGGCATCGACGACCCGGGTGCCATGCACTTGCCGCAACCAGAGGGGATCGGCCGGAAGCATGGCGCGCACGCGGCGCCGGTTTTCCGCCACCGCTTCCGGCTGGTCGTCGGCGCGCAGGCCCAGGTTCAAGGTGTCATGCGGCGCCGTGCCCACGCCACCGGCCCGGGTGGTGCAGAAATAGCGCACACCGGCCCACCTGGGGCCGGTCACCACGGGCAGGACGGCCGACTCGGCCCCGAAAGATGCGGATGCGGGAAAGTTCACGGGTAGCCCTCTCATATGTCCCAGGCGATGGCCTGGCAGACGGTTGCCATGTCCGCCGGCACCGGCGCCTCGAACGACAGGGGGCCGCTGCCCGCCGGGTCGTCGAAGCGCAAGGCGCGCGCGTGCAGCATCTGGCGCGTCGCCCCCGCCAGCGCCTTGCCACCATACAGGGTATCGCCGAGCAAAGGGTGCCCCAGGCTGGCCAGGTGGACGCGGATCTGGTGTGTGCGGCCGGTTTCCAGGCGACACACGACACGGGAAACCCGCGCGCCTTCGGCCAGGCCGCGGGCTACAGGCGTGTAATGCGTCACGGCATGCTTGGGGGCGATGGGACGGTCCACGCTCATGCGTACCGGCACGCGGGCGTCGCGGCCCACCGGCCGGTCCACCGTGCCGGGCCCGGTCACCTGGCCATGCACCAGCGCCACGTATTCGCGCCCCATGGTGCGGGCTTGCAGCTGGCGCACCAGATGGGTCTGCGCCTGTTCCGTGCGCGCCACGACGAGCAATCCGGAGGTGTCCTTGTCCAGGCGATGGACGATGCCCGCGCGCGCCACGCCGCGCAGCTCCGGGTAGCGGAACAATAAACCGTTGAGCAGCGTGCCGCGCCAATTTCCGGCGCCGGGATGCGTCACCAGGCCGGCCGGCTTGTCGACGACGACCCAGGTCGGGCTGTCGGCGATGACGTGGAAATCCACCGGTTCCGGCTCGAACGCCATTGCATCTGGCGCCGGCTGCTCCCAGACGGCGATGAGATCGCCGGGGCCGACCGCCTGGCGGACCTTGGCGGGCGCGCCATTCACCTGCACGTAGCCGGCCTCGATCCATCCTTGCAGGCGGCTGCGGGAATGCTCGGGCAGCAGCCCGGACAACACCTTGTCCAGCCGGTCGGCCTGGACGGTTTCCGGGACCCGCAGCATTTGCGGTTCGTCATCGGAAGGGAGATCCGCGCTGGCGGCTAACTCGGACATGGAGACAAATCATATAATCGACGCAGCCAGCCATGCTAACACCAAGGAAATGACCGTCGTGACTCCCCGCGTTCCCGCCTCCCCGTTTGCCGCCCTCCGCCTCGGGTCGGTCGCGCGCCTGTGTCTGGCGCTCGCCTTTACCGCCCTCCTGGCAGCGTGCGGCACCAGCGGCGCCAAGTACGACAAAACCGCCAACTGGAGCGCGGAACAGCTCTACAACGACGCCAAGCAGGAAATGGATGCCGGCAACTGGAAAGACGCCCGCGAGCGTCTGACGGCCGTCGAAAGCCGCTATCCCTTCGGTGTCTACGCCCAGCAGGCGCTGATCAACCTGGCCTACGTCAACTGGAAGGACGGCGAAAACGATCAGGCGCTGGCGGCCATCGACCGTTTCCAGCAGTTGTATCCGAATCATCCCGGCACCGACTACGTGCTGTACCTGAAGGGGCTGATCAATTTCACGCCGGCCAGCGCCTTCATGACCAACATCACCGGCCAGGATCCCAGCGAACGGGACCCGAAGGGGCTGCGTGCGTCCTATGACGCCTTCAACGAACTGATCAAGCGCTACCCGGACAGCAAGTACGCCGCCGACGCCCGCCTGCGCGTGGTGTGGTTGGTGAACGCCATCGCGATGAATGAAGTCCACGTCGCACGCTACTACTACGAACGCGGCGCCTACGTGGCGGCGGCCAACCGCGCCCAGACCGTCATCACGGATTTCCAGGGCGCGCCGGCATCGGAAGAGGCCCTGTACATCCTGTACAAATCCTACGAAAAGCTGAAAATGCCGAAGCTGGAAGCCGACGCCCGCCGGGTGCTGAACACCAACTTCCCCAACAGCACATACCCCACCCAGGGCTTCAAAAAGGATAAGAATTGGTGGGATCCCTGGGGCTGGATGTAAACCGGCCAGCCCGGTGACGCTACGCGCCACCGCACCGTATCCTGAAACAGTCTGGCCCCATCAGGGACGCAGCGGATCCGGCTCCGCCGGTCCGCCAGCGTCGCCCCCTTGAGGGGGAAGCGCGAAGCGCTTCGGGGGTGGGCTTAACCCTGCGCCTTGCGCGACAGAAACGCCAGGGCCTCGTTCAGCTCGCGCGTACGGGCAAAGGGCGGCAGGCCGCGCCAGAGGCGCTTGCCGTAGCTTTTTTCCACCAGCCGGACATCCCCGACCATCAGCACGCCCCAGTCGCCCATGGTGCGGATCAGCCGCCCGGCGCCCTGCTTCAGGGCGATGGCCGCTTCGGGCAGCTGGTATTCGGCGAAGGGATTGCCGCCACGCGCGCGGCACTCCCGCAAACGCGCCTCGATGACAGGATCGTCCGGCGGCGCGAACGGGAGCTTGTCGATCGCCACGAGTGTCAGCACATCGCCTGGCAGGTCGATGCCTTCCCAAAAACTGGCACTGCCCACCAGCACCGGATGGGTCAGCGTGCGGAAGCGTTCCAGCAGGTCGCGCCGTGTTCCCTCGCCCTGCCGCAGCAAGGGCCATTCGACCCCGTCGGCATCGAAGGCGTCGGCCAGCAGGCCCGCGAAGCGGTCCACCGCGCGCAGCGTCGTGCACAGCACGAGCGCACCGCCGGGGCTGGCGTGCAGCAGGGGCATCAGCGTCGCGACGAAGCGTTCGGCGAAGGCCGGCGCCTGCGGTTCCGGCAGCTCCTTGGGCACGAAAAGCAGTCCCTGCGAGCCGTAATCGAAGGGGGATTCCCAATGCCCTGTCACGGCATCGTCCAGGCCCAGCTGGCGGGTGAAATGCCCGAAGTCGCCATGCACCGATAGCGTCGCGGATGTCAGTACCCACGCCTGGCCCGGCTTGCGGTACTTGGAGAAAGCCTGCGCAACGGACAGGGGCGCCGCATGCAGACGCACATGATGCGTGCCGTGTTCGACCCAGCGCACGGAAGGGCCGGTCCAGTCGGCCAGTGGAGGCACGACCGCCTGGTGGCTGGGGCGCGTGCCGTCAGGCGCCGGCGCGCGTGCCGCATCGGGCCGCGCGGCCGCTGTGTTCGGTGCGTCCGGTGCGATGGCCGCCGACACGCCCGCGGCCATCGCGGCCGACCAGGCGGCGATAACCGCGTCGTCGGTTTCCTCCGGCCCGGGCGCCCCGGCGGCATCCGGCCGCGCGGGCGGCGCCCAGCGCTTGAGCCGCAGCAGGATGTCCGCGCCCTGCCGCGCGGCCGCGGCAAGGTCCGGATGCTTTTCCGCCACCTGGGTCAGGCCGCGCGTGACCGCGTGTACCGCATCGTTCAGGTTATGCAGCGCTTCATGAAAACCATCGGCGTCCGGTACGGCCTCGAAGTTGGCCTTGCGGCCGGGCATATGCTCGATCGCACCGCAGGAAAGGCGCAATTCGCGCGCGGCGTGCTCCAGCTTGCGCGACGCTTCGCCCCAGTTCATCGCTTCGCGGGCATAGGCCAGGCCGGCGGCTTCGGCAGCGCGGCCGAAGTCCAGCAACTGGTGCGTGGACAGGCTGGTACCCAAAAAGCGCGTGGCGGTGTCCGGCAACTGGTGCGCTTCGTCGAAAATGACCGTGTCGGCTTCCGGCAGGAGGTCGGTAATCCCCTCTTCGCGCAGCACCAGGTCCGCCATGAACAGCGCGTGATTGATGACCACCACATCGGCCTCCTGCGCTTCCCGGCGGGCCTTCACCACAAAGCAATCGCGGATGCGCGGACATTCCTGGCCCAGGCAGTTTTCCCGGGTGGAGGTCGCGCGCTGCCAGATATCGGCGTCTTCCGGCACCTGGGCCAGGTCGGCGCGGTCGCCCGTGGTGGTGTGCGCGGCAAAGCGCTGGATATGCCGCAGCTGGCTGATTTCCGCGCGGGATTTCAGCGCGCGATCGTCGCCGGACAGGCGGTCCAGGTGGTAATGGCAGAGATAATTGCCCCGTCCCTTCAGCAGCGCGGCCGTCACCGGCACGGCCAGCGCGGCCCGCACGCGCGGCAGATCGCGATTGAAGAGCTGGTCCTGCAGCGTGCGGGTGCCGGTGGAAATCAGCACCTTGCCGCCGCCCAGGAAGGCCGGCACCAGATAGGCCCAGGTCTTGCCGATGCCGGTGCCCGCCTCGGCGACCAGGGTGGAGCGGCGTGAAATGGTCTGTTCGATGGCCTGCGCCAGCTCTACCTGGGACTGGCGCAGGCGATAGCCGGGCGACGCCTTCGCAAGCGGGCCGTCTTCGGCGAAATACTCGGCAAGCTGCAGATGCAACATGGAAAGACAAGGTGGCGGTACAGGCTGGAATCATACCGTCCGCGGCGGTGCCCGACCCTAATGGGGGACAAAATCATCCCGGGCGCATTTTTTCGCGGTCCGCCCTTGTGGCAAAATCCGGCGCTTGTTTTTCGTAGTTTTTCCTTCTTTGTCGCCCAAGAGATGCCTGAGACCTCCGCTACCACGTCCGCCGCGGCACCCGCCGTCGACCAAGCCCGCATCGTTGCCCAGCTCGCCGCCGAGCTCGGCGCGAGGCCCAACCAGGTCGCCGCCGCGGTCGAACTGCTGGACGACGGCGCCACGGTGCCCTTCATCGCACGCTACCGCAAGGAAGCAACCGGCGGCCTGGACGATACCGTGCTGCGCAATCTCGAAGTCCGCCTGGGCTACCTGCGCGAACTCGAGGAACGCCGCGCCGCGATCCTGGACTCCATCGGCCAGCAAGGCAAGCTCACGCCCGAATTGCGGAAGGAAATCGAAACCGCGGATACCAAGCAGCGCCTGGAAGATCTTTACACGCCGTACAAGCCCAAGCGCCGCACGCGTGCGCAGATTGCGCGCGAGGCCGGCCTGGAGCCCCTGGCCGACGCCATCCTCGCCGATACGGCCTGCGATCCGGCCCAACTGGCCCAGCAGTACCTGAATCCCGAAGCTTCGATCAACGATGCCAAGGCAGCCCTGGACGGCGCGCGCGACATCCTGGCCGAACGCTACGCGGAAAACGCCGACCTGCTGGCCGACATGCGCGAACACCTTTGGTCCACCGGGCTGCTGTATTCCAAGGTGGCGGAAGGCAAGGAAGCGGAAGGAGCGAACTTCCGCGACTGGTTCGACTTCAACGAGCCCTTGCGTACCCTGCCTTCGCACCGCGTGCTCGCGCTGCTGCGTGGCCGCCAGCAGGGCGTGCTGGAACTGCGCCTGGGCCTGGAAGCGGAACAGGAAGCGCTGACGCCGCACCCCTGCGTGGCGCGCATCGCCAGCCTGCTCAAGCTGGGCACGCGGCTGTTCGATATCGACGCCTCGCAGCGCGACCGCTGGCTGGGCGAAGTGTGCCGCTGGACCTGGCGCGTCAAGCTGCTATCGGCCTTCGAAAGCGAACTGGTGGGCCGCCTGCGCGAAAGCGCCGAAGCCGAAGCCATCCGGGTCTTCTCCGCCAACATGAAGGATCTGCTGCTGGCCGCGCCGGCCGGTCCGCGCGCCGTCCTCGGACTGGATCCCGGCATCCGCACCGGCGTCAAGGTCGCGGCCATCGACCAGACGGGCAAAGTGGTGCAGACGGCGACCGTCTACCCCTTCGAACCCCGCCGCGACCGTGAAGGCGCCATCGCGACGCTGGCCGCCATCGCGGCCCGGCACAAGATCGAACTGGTGGCCATCGGCAACGGCACGGCCTCCCGCGAAACCGAGAAGCTGGTCGGCGACCTGATGGCACGCCATCCTGAACTGAGCCTGACCCGCGTGGTCGTCTCCGAGGCGGGCGCCTCGGTCTACTCGGCATCGGAACTGGCTGCACTGGAATTCCCGGAGCTGGATGTCAGCCTGCGCGGTGCCGTCTCCATCGCCCGCCGCCTGCAGGACCCGCTGGCGGAACTCGTCAAAATCGAACCCAAGGCCATCGGCGTCGGACAATATCAGCACGACGTCAACCAGCGCGAGCTGGCCCGGTCGCTGGATGCCGTCATCGAAGACTGCGTGAATGCGGTGGGTGTCGACGTCAACACCGCTTCGGCGCCGCTGCTGTCGCGCGTGTCGGGCCTGAATTCCTTGCTCGCCAAGAATATCGTCGCCTGGCGTGACGAAAACGGCGCCTTTCCCTCGCGCGACGCGTTGCGCAAAGTACCGCGCTTCGGCGACAAGGCGTTCGAGCAGGCGGCAGGCTTCCTGCGCATCCGCGAAGGTGAAAACCCGCTGGACGCCTCCTCGGTGCATCCGGAAGCCTATCCCGTGGTCGAGCGTATCCTCGCCCGCATCCAGGCCGACGTGCGCGCCGTCATGGGGCAGCGCGAGGCCCTGAAGGGCGTGTCGCCGGCCGAGTTCACCGATGAACGTTTCGGCCTGCCCACGGTGCGCGACATCTTCGCCGAACTGGAAAAGCCGGGCCGCGATCCACGTCCGGAATTCAAGACCGCGCAGTTCAAGGAAGGCGTGGAAACGCTGAACGACCTGCACGAAGGCATGATCCTGGAAGGCGTGGTCACCAACGTCGCCAACTTCGGCGCCTTCGTCGATATCGGCGTGCACCAGGATGGCCTCGTGCATATCTCGGCCCTGTCCGAAAAATTCGTCAAGGATCCGCGCGATGTGGTCCGCGTGGGGCAAACCGTCCAGGTCAAGGTGCTGGAAGTCGACGTGGCGCGCAAGCGCGTGGCATTGACCATGCGCTTGAACGACAGCGCCGCGCCGGCCCGTCGCGCGGGCGGCGGCGATAACCGCCCCGCCCCCGCATCCCGCCAAGGAGGTGACCGGTCGCGGCGCGCCGGCCAGGATAATCGCGGCGCGGCGCCCGCTGCCGGTGGCGCCATGGCCGACGCGATGGCGCAGGCCCTGGCCAAGCTGAAGCGCTAGCACCGCGGCGGAACCGCCGCATGGCGGTAGGGCCTGGATACGGGCGCATCGCGCGCCTGCGTCCGGGCTAGCCCTCTGCCCCAAGATAACCGGTCGTCAGCTCCGCCATCGCTTCATACCGGATCTGGCGCATGATGCCCGGCCCGAGATCCTTGCGCGCGTCGGCCACCAAGGTCTGGTCCTGCGGGTCCAGGCCGAGCCTATCGATTTCCTGCTGCAACCGCTGTTCGAAGGCCTCCAGCATATCGTGCGACCGTTGCTCGGCATCGGCGTATGCCTTCGCATCCCGGCGCTTCAGCAAGGTTTGCCACGGTTCGTAATCCAGGACGAGGAATTTTTCGAACCCATCGCGTTCGCGTGCACGTACCTGTTCCAGTGCCACTTCCAGATCCTCGGCGGTGACCTCCCTGCGGTCGTAGAACCGCATTCCGGGCGCCACGGTCGTCAGGCCCAGCGAATCGCGCAGCTTCACCACGTAAGAGAGATACACCTCCACTTCGTCGGATACGCTCAGCGTGCGCTCCTTTTGCCGGGCGATGTCGGTCAGCGCGTCGATACGAAACATCTGGCGTGCGATGGCCACGACATCCGCCATGCGGCTGTCGTACAGCCCTTGCCGGATGTCGTCGTTCAGCCGCAGCTTCTGCATATCGTTCCAGACCGAGACGATGCGATCCTCGCAACTTTCCGCGGCTCCCTCGCATACCGCCAATGTGTCCTGCAGCAGCGCGCTGCGCTCCGGCTTCGCCAGTTCCACCAGCCAGTCCTCGACCTGGGCCCGGAACGCCGCGTCGCTGTAGCTGACGCTGGTGCGCAGCAGATCCAGGAACAGCGAAAACTGCGTGGCGCCGTCATGCATGCCCATTGCCTGCGCGACGGTTTCCCACCTCGCCCGGTCTTCGCCGGCCGACTTCGACCACCACTGCTGCACCGCCTGCAGCAACGTCCGCACATGCTGCACCCGCTGGTCGCTCGTCCTCAGCATCGAAAAGAAAATCCGCGGTCCGGCGCGATCGGCGGAAATCACCGGAATGTCCTCCAGTGACAGAGGATTGCCGTCCAGGTGTATCCGCGCCGACTCCAATGTCGCGATGCCAGGCGGGAGTTCGACGATGTCATTGCGCTGCAGGGCCAGGATCCGCAGGTCCGGCGGCAGGTCCCTCGGCAGCCCCCGCAGCCGGTTGTTGGAAACGGCGAGTATTTGCATTCCGCGCGGCAGATTGTCCGGCAATTCCTCCAGCAGATTGGTGTCCGCGTCGAGGATGCGCAGTGTGTCGGGCAATCGTGTCAGCTCACGCAGGCGATTGGAAGAGACGTCGAGTTCTTCGAGCGTCGCGGGTAGCCGGCCGGGCAACTGCGCCAGGCGGTTGCGGCTCGCATACAACACTTTCAGGCCCGCCGGCAGGTTCGCCGGCAGTCGCGCGATCTGGTTGTCGGACACATCGACCAGGCGCAGCTCAGAGGGAAGGCCCGACAGATCGCGCAGGTGGTTGCCGTCGCTGATAAGCTCGCGCAGCGATGCCGGCAGGAGCGGCAACGAACCCAGCCGATTGCGGCCGATATCCAGCCGGCGGAGCCCTGGCGGGAACACTAGCGCCGGCGTTCTGAGCAGGTTCCCGGAGACATCGAGCTCCAGCAAGCCTGCGGGAAGGTTGGAGGGCAATCGCGTCATGCGCGTACCTTCCGCGCGCAGGACGCTCAGCCTCTCCGGCAGGTGGCTCCAGTCGCGGACGGGATTATGGGACATGATCAGGACCCTGACGTCGGCCGGCAGGGGCGGCACGCTGTCCAAGTCGTGGTGGGACAGATCGATCTTCATACCGCGGCTTGTACGCTCATTCCTCAGGATCGCCTTGAAGGTCGCTTTGTCGACGCCGCCATAGCACCGGCTTTCCTCCAGTTGCCGGCGCAGGCTGCGCAAGGCCAATTCCCGCGGCTCGATCGCGGTCGACCCTTGACCGCCCGACCGCGCCGCCTCGGCCCCTTGCCGGCGCCATTCGTCCCAGGCCTGCTCCAATCGCGGGTCCAGCGCGGGCAGGCCCTCGGCCCGCAGGGCCACCAAGGGGTCGTCGTTCTGCAGCAGCCCCGTCATGTTGTTGTAGACCGCCGCGAACTCGTCGATCGCCTGTTCACCCACGTTCCCGATGGCATCCAGGTCCAGCTGCCAGATATGGGTACGCGTCGGATGGTCCAGCGACGGCCGCGCCGCCGCATCGCCCGCGGCGCGCAGGACGATCTCCGGTGCCTGCCCCGTCAGTTCGTAGTGCGCCGTCATGGCACGCATGATGGCCAGCCCCCGGCGATCGCGCGCGATCCGATCGAACAGCGCGCGCAATACATCGACCTCGTCGGGAAGGGCATCGCGCAGCGCGCTGGCCGCCATGGCATCCTGTAGCCGCGCCAGCCGCTTGGAGTCGGGACTCACCCGGACGTCCATCCCGGGCGAGACGGCGCCCCGCCAGCGGCCGCGCAGGCCGTAACGTGACGACTGATTGCCGCCGCCGGACAGGCCGGGCACGTCCGCTCGGCGCCACAAGCCATCCCGCGCGTCGTGGAACAGTCGATGCACGATAAGGTCGGGAGCCACGTCCGGCGGAGCGGCAACGCGCCATATCGGCCGAGCCGCTGTGGACACTGCGGCGTCCGGGATCACCTGCACGTAATCGGCCCCGAGCCTTGCATAGCGGTTGCCATTCAAGCCGACGGTGCCGTCCGGCTCGACGCGCCCGTGCTCCAGCATCCGAATATCGGCCGGTGTGGCGACGCGATAGCGCTCCAGGCTGGACACGGGCAGGGTTTGGTGCAGCCAGCCGCCGCTGTCGGCCACCAGCAGCGCGCCCGTCCGCAGTCCCGCCGCGTCGACCTGCGTGTAGACACCGCTACGTTCGCCGTAGGGAAGCAGGTTCAGCGTGCCGCCCCGCGTGTTGCGCGCGGTAACGGCACGGACCGCGGTGATCGTATCGCCCGCCTCCGCCGTGGCCGCGGCCGCGCCGCGAACGCGCCACACGCCATCGGGGACGGCCGCCGCGCGTGAACGGGCGACGACGCCGTCCAGGATATCGGCCAGCCCCGGTGCGGTGGGCCGAAGCGCCTGCGCCACCCGCTGGACATCCAGCGGCCGCAGGCGCCCCCAGCCCTGGGCGGCGGAGCCCACCAGGCTTTGTTTGATGCGGTCGCGCAGCTGCGGTACCCCGCCAGCCAGGCGCCGCAAACCATTCAAGCCAGGGCGGGCCGCCGCGCCGCCGAACCGCACGCCCATGGCGAGCCAGGGCGCCGCCGACCTCGCCGCCGCGCCGGTCAACCGCACCCCGGCGCCGACCAGCGGGATCAGGGTAAGCATATCCAACGCACCCATCACGATCGATGTGGGGATGTCGCCCTTGCGCAGCGCGACCACCATGGCGCGGAACGGGATCAGGTTCAACAAGGCATCCACGCCTGCCTCCGCAAGCGTTTCCCCGCGAGCGGCTTCGCGTCCCTTTTCGATTTCGGCATGAAACATAGCGGGCAGCCATTCCCGAATGGAATCGGAAGGACCGGATGCTTTCTCTTCCACCGTCACGCGGGCAAGCCAGCGGCCCGGAGTCGCCGCCAGCGCGGCCAACGCCGCGCCATCGTCGAATGCCAGTTCGTGCTCCTTGCGCAGCCAGGATTCGGCCGACGCATCCTCGGGCAGCACCCGCACCGCGCCGGTTTGGCTGGACACAAAGCACTGGTGCGTCTTGCCGGCGCTCTGGATGGACACCAGGAAGCCGCGCGACGGCCGGGTGCCATAGACCTCGGAGTACTTGCCCCCGTTGCCTATCCGCATGCCCGGAGCCGGCGCGAAAAGACGCATTGTCGCCCTCGATATCGCTACCGTCGCGCCGGCCAGGCCGATACCGGCCTCGCTCGCATGCAAGGACAGGCGGGCGGACAGCCATTGCGCCAGCAGCGCGGACATGCGTTGCTGTTGACTGTCGAAGCGCCGGGTGAATTCCGCATCCAGCGAATCGGGCAGCGCGCGCAACACCCGCTCGACATGCTCGTCCGTCAGGGTCGCGCCAGCGCTCGTTCTCATCCTGCGGACCCCGTCGGCGGTCAGCTTGTCGCGATTGAAGTAGTAGTTCCCCGCCCGCTGGCTGCGCACCAGCGGCGGCGACGAGGCCGAAACGCTGGGATACTCCGCGTCGAACCGGGGTCCCTCCAGAAGGGCTTCGGGATCGACGCCCTGCTCGCGCAACAGCGCGTCGGCCAACTCCCCGCGCCCCAGCAAGGGCGGCTCGGCGGCCAGCGCATCCAGCGCCTGGTAAAGATCCATCTCGTCCTTGAATTCGGCGCGCAGGAAGTCGTCGACCTGCGCGGCGATCCTGTCCTTGTCCCCGCTTGCCCAGGCTCCGTCGTCCACCTTGCCTTCCATGCGTGCGACCGCGACGAGCAGGCCTTCAGGCGTGCCGGACAGCGCATGGTCCGCCACGGCCTGCCCGCCCAGGGCCATCAGGTCCTGCGCGCCGATCGCGGCCGCATCCAGCCCCAGCTCGCGTGCCGCCAGCACGCCGAGTTTGTAGGCCATCCGTCGGCGGCCATCCCGACCGACCGAATCCGGGATGGCGATATCCGGCACGTCGGTCGGTGGGGCGCCGCGGGGCGCGCGCCGCGGCGAGATGGGTTTGCTGACTTCCCAACCGTCCGAGGTCGCCTGCGCCTTCGACTCGGCGCCGGCCGGCGCGCGGACTTGCGCGAATAGATTCCCGGCCGACTCCGGGCCGAGCGACGCGGCAGTCCGGTTCGCGTCGGGATACTCGAGGGGCGGAGGCAGCACGCTGCCGATTCTGCCCGCGACTTGCGTGCTCACTCTTGAACCTCGATAAACAGGATACGGAATCAAAGGACTTATTCCAGCGCGTCATCCGCGGTCGGCGCCGCGCTATCCCGGCGCCTCGTCGATAGCAATGTCGTGCTTGAACTCCTTGCGGATGCGCTGGACTAATCGGCGGCCGGCCTGGGAACGGCGCGGTGCAGATGGCTTACGCTCAGCGGCCTGAACGCGCGATAGCGGATATCGCGCATGATGGCTGGGCCGAGGTCCTTGCGCGCATCCGCCAGCCAGGCCTCGTCCCGCGGATCCAGCCCCAGCTTGTCCGATTCCTCGCGCAAGCGCTGTTCGAAACATCGCGCGCCGACGCGGGGCTCGCGAGGCTCACACCGGCGATTGGCGCGCTCATCGTGCATCCCCTTCGGCCCGCGCCTGCCGGGTCAGCGGTGCCATCGCGTCGTAGCGTATCCGCCTCATGACGTCCGGCCCCAGCCGCTTGCGGGCGTCCGCCAGCGCAGGCGCGTCGTTGGCATCGAAACCGAGCTTATCCAGTTCCTGCTGCAGCTCGGACTCGAATCGGTCCTCCAGCGCCCGCAGCGCGGCGGCTTCCGCATCGGCATACGCCCTGGCATTCTTGCGCCGCAGCAATGTTTGCCACGGCCTGTAGTCCAGCGTCAGGAACGCGTCGAACTCCACGCGTTCCTGCGCCAGCACCGCTTCCCTCGCGGTCGCCAGGTCCTGCCCGCTCACGCCGGATAAATGGTGAAACCGCATATAGGGCGCTATCGTCCTCAGGCCCAGCGATTCGCGCAGGCCGAACACATAGGCAAGGTAAACCTCGACCTCGTCGGGCTCCCGTCCTCCAGGCGAACCTATACTGGTCAGTTCGCGCTCCTTGTCGCGTGCGATATCGGTCAGGACGCCAAGACGGAACATCTCCCGCGCGACCTGTATGACGTCTTTCTCGCGGTTGTCGTACATACCATGTTCGATGTCGTCATTCCGGCGCAGGGTTTGCAGATCGTTCCACGTGGCGATAACACGGTCGCCGCAGGTCTCCGTCGCCCCCAGGCAGGTCTGCAGGCTTTGTTCGAGCAAGTCCTTGCGTTCAGGCCTGGACAACTCCACCAGCCATTCCGCGACCTGGGCCCGGAATGCCTCGTCCCGATAGCCGACCGTCCGCCGCAGCCTGTCCAGGAACAGGGAAAACTCCATGGCGTCGCGCTGCATTCCGACCTTTTGCTCGATGACCTTCCATCGCGCCTGGGCGTCGATGGATTCGCTCCACCAATGCCGCACCGCCTGCGCCAGCGGACGTACCGCATGCGTCGCACCACCGCTGAAGCTCAGCGCCGTCAGGAAAAAGTTCGGTCCGGCACGTTGGGCGGCCACGCTCGGAATGCCGACCATCGGCAGTGGATTCCCATGCAGATAGATCTCGCACGATTCCAGTTCGGTGATGTTCAGGGGAAGCCGGCCGAGCAGGTTTCTTTCCAGAGAGAGAATAGTCAACCCCGTGGGCAGATCGTCCGGCAAGCGCCTGAGCTGATTGCCGGAAACCCGGATAACCTTCAATCCGCGCGGCAGGCCCGCCGATAGCTCGCTCAACAGGTTTCCATCCGCGACCAGCGTGCGCAAGGTATCCGGAAGTGCCGGCAATGTCTCGATGCTGTTGTCGGAAAAATCAACCTGTTCCAATCGCGTGCGCGATAGATTGGGCACACGCGTCAGGCGATTCCGGTCCACGCGCATAAGCCGCAGGTCGCGCGGCAGGTCGATGATCAATTCAGTGAGCGCATTGCCGCTGGCATCCAGTTCGACCAAGGTGTCGGGCAGCGACGCCAGGGTCTGGAGATTATTGGAAGATACGTCCAGCTCCAGCAAACCGGTATGCGAGAGATCGGGCAAGTCCGTCAACCGGTTATTCGCGAGATAAAGCTGCCGGAGGCTGGACGGCCACTCGTTCGGCACGCGGGTCAGCGCATTGCCCGACACGTCGAGCAGCCGCAGCCCGGGTGGCAGACGGCGCTGCAGTTCCTGGATGGCGTTGTCATAGATGACAAGTTCCTCCAGCGAGTTTGGAAGCGCGGGCGCAGTCTTCAGATTATTTCCCGCGATCTCCAGGCGTTTGAGTTTGGGCGGCAGCGCCAGCGAAGCGTCGCGCAGGAAGTTACCGGACACATTCAGCTCTTCCAGGTCGATGGACAGGTTCGCGGGCAATTTCGTCATACCCGTGTGGTCCGCGTGGAGGACCCGCAGCTTCTTGGGCAGATGACGCCAATCCTCGATAAGGTTGTGGGAAACGATCAGCGTGTCCGTATCGGGGGGCAACGGCGGTATGCTGGTCAGGCCGCGGAAGGAAAGCTTGATTCTTACGGTCCAGGTACCCGGCTGGTTTCTCAACAGCGATTTGAAGGTTTCCCGGCTCAATCCGCCATAGCAGCGCATCTCGCGCAACTGCCTCGCAAGATAGTTCCTGGTCGAAACGCGCTCGATCGAATTCGGCGCCTCTGCGATCCAGTCCGCCCACTGCTGTTCCAGGCCCGGATCCAGCGCGGGCTGGCCCAGCGCCAGCATATCGGCGTAGGGATCCTCGTTCTGCAGGAGCCCGGTCATGTTGTTGTAGACGGCCGCCAGCTCCTGGACCGCCGCGTCCGTCGTACCGAACCTGAGCGCTTCCAGATCGATATTCCAGGCAGTGCCGGGCACGGGTCGATCCAGCGATGGCCGGAGAGGCAAAGGCGACTGTGGCTGCGGCTCTGGCTGGTCTTGGGGTTGTGACTCGCCTTGCGGTTGCGCGCGAGCTCGCGGTACATCGGTCGCCTGGCGCAGGATGATGTCGGGCGCCTGCCCCAGCAGCTCGTGGTGGACCGCCATCGCCCGCAGAATCGCGGCGCCGCGCTTATCGCTCCCGATCCGGTCCAACAGTGCCTCGAACGCCTGGACCTGTTCAGGCGTCCCGCCGCGCATGCCGGCGGCGAGCGTGGCCCGGTAGCGTGCCAGTTGCGCGGCATCCGGCAACAACCCAGCGCCCGAAGCAGTCTCGACGTTGACCGTTGCGCACGCCGGCACGCTGCACAGGCCTTTTCCGCCACCGGCCAGGCCCGCAACGTCGGCCTGGTGCCACAGGCCCTGGTTCGCGTCGTAGGCGAGTCGATGGGCGATGACATCCGGCGCCATATGCGCGCGCGCCATCGCCCGCCATATGGAACGCCCCGGCGTCGACACGGCCACATCGCGGATGACCTCCACGTAGTCGTCTCCCAGGCGGACATAGCGCGTATCGCCCAACGCCACGGTCCCGTCCGGTCCGGCGCGCTTGTCCGTCAAGGCGGCCAGTACATCCGGCGCGGCAACGCGGTAGCGTTCCAGACTGTCCACGGGCAGGGCCTGGTGCAGCCACCCCCCGCTATCGGACACCAGCAGCGCCCCGACCCTCCGTCCGACGGCATCGATTTGCGTATAAACGCCGGCACGGCTGCCGTAGGGCAGCAGTTGCAGCCTCGCGCCACCCAGGCTGCGCGCGCTGACGGGCGATATCGCGCCGATCGCATGCCCTGCTTCGGCGGCGGTCGCGGCGTGCCCGCCGACGCGCCAGACGCCGGCGGGAATCGTCTCGCCGCGTGCGCGCGCGGCAATCCCGCCCAGCAGGTCGGCAAGCTTGGGGGACGTCGCGCGTAAAGCCGCCACGATCCGCTGCAAGTCCAGCGGGCGCAAACGTCCCCATCCGCGTATCGCGGTCAACGCCAGATTTGTCCTGATACCGTCATACCGCGCCGAAGCCGTACCTATGCCGGCGGCCGCGCGCCGCAGGCCGCTGCTCAATCCCTGCCGCCCCGCCGTACCGCCGAACCGCATCCCCATCGCCACCCAGGGCGCCGCCGACTTCGCCGCCGCGCCTCCCAGGCGTACCCCCGCGCCAACCAGCGGTAGCAAGGACAGCACATCCAGCGCACCCATCATGATCGCCGCCGGGATATCGCCCTTACGCAGCGATACCACCATTGCCCGGAACGGAATGAGGTTGAGAAGCCCATCGATCAGCCCCTCGGTCAGGTTCTCGCCGCGGGCGGATTCGCGACCTTGCTCGATCTCCCCATGGAACATGCCGGCCAGGCGTTCCTGGATCGTGTCATGCGGCCCCGAGACCGCCTCCTCCACCCTGATGCTGCTGACCCACCGTCCGGGACGGGCATCCAGTTCGGCGCGCGTCTCCGCGTCCTCGAAGGCCAGCTCGTGATGCTCTCTCAGCCACGACTCCATGGACGTATCGGGCGGCACCGCATGGACAGCGCCGGTACGGCTCGAAATAAAGCAATGTGAGGTCTTATCCCGGCCCTGGATGGCGATCGTGAAACCGCACAAGGGCTTGACGATGGCGTTCTGGGCCGAATATCGGCCGCCGAGCGTCGCCATGGACCTGAGAAACCGCAGTGTGGCGCGCGACACCGTCACCGTCGTGCCGGCCATATCGATGCCGTGTTCCCTGGCGTGCAGGGACAGCCGCGCGGCGATCCAGTCCGACAAGTACCCCGACATCCTGCGCTGATGCGCGTCGAAGCGGCGCGTGAACTCCCCGTCCAGCGACGCCGGCAAGGCCCGAAGTATCCGCGCGATGTCGTCTTCGCCCGGCGGGCCGCCACCGCGCATGCGCATCTTGCGCAGCAGCCCTGCCGTAAGCGTGTCCCGGTTGAAATACTCCTGCCCGGCCCGCCATTTGCGAATCAGCGGCGCCGACGATCCCGCGATGCTGCTGTGCTCGTAATCCAGTTCCCCCTGCGCCAACTCCTCGGCGCTCACATCGTGGCCGCCCAGGCGAGCCTCCGTATCGATGCCCTGCTCGCGCAACAAGGCATCGGCCAGCTCGCGCCGTCCCAGCAAGGGCGGCTCGGCCGCCAGCCCCGCCAGCGACCGGTGCAACGCGATCTCGTCCTTGAACTCGGTGCGTACGAACGCATCGACCTGTTCGGCGATCTTCTCGCTATCGCGGGCCTTCCACGCCGTGTCGTCCACCTTGCCTTCGGCGCGCGCCATGGCCAGGAGGACATTGTCGGCCGTGCCCGCCATCATATGATCGGCCACCGTCTGCCGGCCCAGGGCCAACAGGTCCTGCGCCGATAGCTCGCCCGTATCCAATGCCAGCTCGCGCGCGGCCAGCACGCCCAACTTGAACAGCATCCGGCGCCGGCCATCCCCGTCGATCTCTTCGGGCACCGCGATATCGGCGCCGGATTCGGACGCCTGCTCCGCGGCCGGCGCGCCATGCGGCAGCGGTTTCAGGACATCGGCATGCCCGAGCGCGCGCGCTGCCGGCGAATCGCCCCCAGCCTGGGCGCCCGGCCGCCCGCCATCACGCGCGAACGATGGCGTGCCGTCGGTCGCCTTTGCCGCGCCAGCATCCCTGGCCGGGGCCACCGTCGCGAGCAGCTGTGCCATGTCCTTGCCCATGGTGGCGACCGCTGCGTCATCGTGTCCCCGCGTAGTATTGAAATCATGGACACTGCCCTGGACGGTCGTACCCGCCCCCCGAACCTGGACACTCAATCGGCACCTCGACAGATGGATTGCGCTGACGCGACGGGTCGTCGGCGCCGGCAAGGAGTCGTCGTCCAGCGCCATCGAGCCGGACGCGTCTCCGCATCTGTCGATCCATGAATTCGTGCGTGACGGGCCATCCGGCCGCCACGCGTGCGACTGTTTCACTCAACGCGCGCCCTCGACAAACGTACCGGCCGGAGGTATTCGCCGGCCGGCGCGGGTCATGGGCGGATGACGCCCATGCCGCCGTGGGTCGATACGAAGCGGACGAAGTTCCTAGTGATGTCGCATCTAGCGGCCGTCAGGATGCCGAATCGCGCATGGCTTGCGCCAGCGCGTCCAGCGCGGCGCGCACGCGCGCCATCGCGGCATCTCGCGCCGCCGCGTCCGCCTGATGCGGCCCATGCGCCACTTCCTCGCCGTCAAGGAGCGCGACAAAGGCCGCGCCCTGCTGCTGCGTCGAATCCCGCAAATCCACCGCTTCGGATTGCATGCGACGCATCACCGCGCCCGCCGCCTTGGGATCGGCGTAGGGTATCGAGCACAAGAGTTCCTCGCCATCCGCGGCCAGCAGACGGAAACGGAAGCTGCCCGATTCATCGCGGAAGCTGACGAACCGCGGCCCCCGGGCAACAGCCTTCTTGCCGCCCTGGCCCGTGGCGGCCGGTTTCACGGCCACCAGGCGGCGCAGGCCGACCGCATCGCGCAGCCGCGCGATGAAAGGTATGGCAAGCTTGCGGGCCTTTTCCGCGCCCGCCATCAGGATGTCCTCGATGCGTTCGGGCCGGCCCATCAATTCGACATATCGCTCGCGCATCTGCGCCAGGTCGGCCTCCAACAGCTCGCACAAGGCCTGTTTGGCATCGCCCCAGCCCATGCCGTCTTCCAGCGCCTTGCGAAAAGCGCCGGACTTGTCCGCCGGCGCGAAGGCCCGGTACAGCGTGTACAGGTGCGAGTTCTCGGCGTCCTTGGGCTCGCCGGGCTGGCGCGAATCCGTCACGATGCGCATGACGGCGGCCCGCAAGGCGGACGCGCCGCCCTCGAACAGCGGAATGGTGTTGTTATAGCTCTTGGACATCTTGCGGCCGTCCAGGCCCGGCAAGGTCGCGACGTCTTCGGCGATCACCACTTCCGGCAAGACAAAATAATCGGCGCCGTATATATGGTTGAAACGCTGCGCGATGTCACGCGCCATCTCCAGATGCTGGATCTGGTCGCGGCCGACCGGCACCTTATGCGCGTTGAAGAGCAGGATATCCGCGGCCATCAGCACGGGATAGGAAAACAACCCCATGCTGATACCGTCGTCCGGGTCCACGCCCTTGGCGGTGTTCTGGTCCACCGACGCCTTATAGGCGTGCGCGCGGTTCATCAGCCCCTTCGGCGTCACGCAAGTCAGCAACCAGCAGAGCTCCGGGATCTCCGGAATGTCCGACTGACGATAGAAGGTGACGCGTTCGGGATCGAGCCCGGCTGCCAGCCAGGTGGCCGCGATCTCGAGCCGGGACCGTGCCACGCGCGCCGGATCCTCGGTGGTCTTGATCAGCGCGTGATAGTCCGCCAGGAAAAAAAACGCGTCCACGCCGGGCTGCTCGCTGGCCTGGATGGCGGGGCGGATGGCACCGGCGTAATTGCCCAGGTGGGGTGTGCCGGAAGTGGTGATACCGGTAAGGACGCGGGTATGCATGGCGTTCGCACGAATAAAACAAAGGGCAAGTTTACAGCGCCACCGTATCGCGCCGTGTCGACTCCAGGTATTCCCTGGACTGCATTTCCATGATCCGGGATACGGTACGGTGAAACTCGTTGGCCAGCGAACCTTCCGTGTACAGCAGTTCCGGCTCCACCGCGGCCGACATGATCAACTTGACGCGATGGTCGTAGAAAACATCGATCAGCCAGGTAAAGCGGCGCGCCTCGGAGGCATTGCGCGGCGCCATCCTGGGCACATCGGACAGGATCACTGCCTGGAAGCGGCTGGCCAGCTCCAGATAGTCGTTCTGCGAACGCGGCCCGCCGCACAGCGTGGCGAAGTCGAACCACACCACGCTGCCGGCCAGCGCCTTGGCTTGCAGCTCGCGATGCTCGATATGCAGCACGGGCTTTTCCGGCGGGCGGTCCGCCAGCTTGTCGAAAGCCAGCCGCAGGGCCGCGTCGGCCTCCGGTCCCAGCGGCGTATGGTAGGCCTGTACCTGCTCCAGCGTGCGCCGGCGATAATCCACCCCGGCATCGACGTTCAGTACATCCATGCGCGACTTGATCAGTGCGATCGCCGGCAGGATGCGTTCGCGGTACAGTGCTTCGGGGTACAGCTTGTCCGGCTCGTAGTTCGACGTCATCACGAAGGACGTGCCGTTTTCGAACAGCTTGAGCAGCAGCCGATGCAGGATCATCGCGTCGGCCACGTCGGAAACGTGGAACTCGTCGAAGCAGATCAGCCGGTAGCGCTTGGACACCCGCCGGGCGACTTCATCCAGCGGATCCTGCATGCCTTTGACTTCCTGCAGTTCCCGATGGACGCTGCGCATGAATTCATGGAAATGCACGCGCGTCTTGCGCACCACCGGCACCGTGGCATAGAAGGCATCCATCAGGAAGCTCTTGCCGCGCCCCACCCCACCCCACAGATACACCCCGCGCGGTACGTCGGGGCGATTCAACAGCTTTTTCAGGGCGTTGGAACGCAAGGCCTTGAACCCCACCCAGTCGTCGTAGTACTTCTGCAGGCGATCCACGGCGCGTTCCTGCGCCGCGTCGGACCGATAGCCGCGCTCGGCCAGGGCATGCTCGTAATACTCGCGGACATTCATGGGGTGTTCCCGAAAACCCAAAAAAAAAGCGGATCGTCAAAATCCGCCCGGCCGCGCCGGCGCCCCGTCATGGGGCGGCCGGCGTTGGTCCAGCCACCTTCCCGCCCCGCGCGGCCCCGCGAAGGTATCGCGGCAAGGCCGGAAGGCGAGCCCTGCCTTAGAAGTTCAGCGTACGCTTGTCCACCGCCAGCGCGGCTTCCTTGACGGCTTCCGACAAGGTCGGGTGAGCATGGCAGATGCGCGCGATGTCTTCCGCCGCGCCACGGAACTCCATGATCGTCACGGCTTCGGAAATCAGTTCCGACGCCATGGGCCCGATGATGTGCACGCCCAGGACTTCGTCGGTCTTGGCGTCGGCGATCACCTTGGCGAAGCCGGTGGTATCGCCCAGCGCGCGGGCCCGGCCGTTGGCCAGGAAGGGGAAGCTGCCGGCCCGGTATTCGCGGCCTTCGGCCTTGAGCTGCTGTTCCGTCTTGCCGACCCAGGCGATCTCGGGCGACGTATAGATCACCCAAGGCACGGTATCGAAGTTCACGTGACCATGCTGGCCGGCGATGCGCTCGGCCACCGCGACACCTTCTTCTTCCGCCTTGTGCGCCAGCATCGGGCCGCGCACCACGTCGCCGATCGCCCAGACATTCGGCAGGTTGGTCTTGCATTCGGCGTCCACCGCGACAAAGCCGCGCTCGTCCAGCTTCAGGCCGACCGTATCGGCCTTCAGGCCGTCGGTATACGGAACGCGCCCGATGGAGACGATCAGCTTGTCCACCGTCAGGGTCTGCTGCTCGCCCTTGGCGTCGGTGTAGGGCACCGTCACGGACTTGGCCGTCGCCTTGACTTCGCCGATCTTCACACCCATCTGGATGTTCAGGCCCTGCTTGGTGAAGACCTTCAGCGCTTCCTTGGCCACTTGCTGGTCCGCCGCGGCCAGGAATTCCGGCATCGCTTCCAGAATGGTGACTTCGGAACCCAGGCGGCGCCACACGCTGCCCATTTCCAGGCCGATCACGCCGGCGCCGATGACGCCCAGCTTCTTCGGCACCGCCCCGATGGACAGCGCGCCGTCGTTGGACAGGACGTTCTTTTCGTCGAACGGCAGGCCGGGCAGCGCGCGCGGCGCCGAACCGGTCGCCACGATGATGTGCTTGCCCACCAGGTCGTCCTGGGTCGGGCCCGTTACCTTGACGCCCCAGCCGCCTTCGACCTGGCCGGCGAATTCGCCTTTGCCATGGAAGAAGGAAATCTTGTTCTTCTTGAACAGGTACAGGATGCCGTCGTTGTTCTGTTTGACCACCGAATTCTTGCGCGCCACCATGGTCTCGACCTTGACGCTGGCGCCCTTCACTTCGATACCGTGCTCGGCGAAGTGATGATTCAGTTGATCGTAGTGCTCGGACGACTGCAGCAGGGCCTTGGACGGAATGCAGCCGATGTTGGTGCAGGTGCCGCCGGGCGCGGGGCCGCCCTGCGCGTTCTGCCATGCATCGATGCAGGCGACCGACATGCCGAGCTGAGCGGCGCGGATGGCCGCGATATAGCCGCCGGGGCCGGCGCCGATGACGATGACGTCAAATTGTTTGGACATGAATTTCTCGCGGGTTGGTGCGGTGCGGGCCGGCATGGTGCCGGCCGACCGACGGGGTGAGGCGCAAGGCGTTGATTCCGTCCCACGCCTGGCGGCGCCTTGGCACGCGGCCGCCAGGGGGAACCCGCGGTCCCGGGATACATCCACCGGGACCGCGTGCGCGGCTTACAGCTCCAGCAGCAGGCGTTGCGGGTCTTCCAGCGCTTCCTTCATGGCGACCAGGCCCAGCACGGCTTCGCGGCCGTCGATGATGCGGTGGTCATAGGACATGGCCAGGTAGTTGATCGGACGGATCACGATCTGGCCGTTCTCGACCACCGGACGCTCCTTGGTGGCATGGATGCCCAGGATGGCCGATTGCGGCGGATTGATGATGGGCGTGGACAGCATGGAACCGAAGACGCCGCCATTGGAAATGGAGAACGTACCGCCGGTCATTTCCTCGATGCCCAACTTGCCTTCGCCGGCGCGCTTGCCGAAGTCGCCGATGGTCTTTTCGATCTCGGCGATGCTGAGCTGGTCGGCATTGCGCAGGATGGGCACCACCAGGCCGCGCGGGCTGCCGACAGCGATCCCGATATCGAAATAGCCGTGATAGATGATGTCCTTGCCGTCGACCGACGCATTCAGCACCGGGTACTTCTTCAGCGCGGCAACGGCGGCCTTGACGAAGAACGACATGAAGCCCAGCTTGACGCCGTGCTCTTTTTCGAACTTGTCCTTGTACTTGTTGCGCAGGTCGATCACGGCCTGCATGTTGACCTCGTTGAACGTGGTCAGGATCGCGTTTTCCTGTTGCGACTGCAGCAGGCGCTCGGCAACGCGGGCACGCAGGCGGCTCATGGGCACGCGCTGTTCCGGGCGGCCATCCAGCGACAGCTGGGTCGGCGCCGGCGCGGGAGCGGCGGCGGGCTTGGCGCCGGCTTCCAGCGCATCGCCCTTGGTGATGCGGCCACCGCGGCCGGTACCGGAGACGCTGTCGGGCGAGACGCCCTTGTCGGCCAGGATCTTGGCGGCGGCGGGAGAAGCCACCGTGCTGGCGGCGGCGGCCGGCGCGGCGGCGGGTGCCGCGGCGGCAGCGGCCTGGGCGGCCTTGGGAGCCTCGGCGGCGGGCGCGGTGGGCGCGGGGGCGGCAGCCTTGGCAGCCGTGTCGATCCGGGCGATCACTTCGCCGGAGGTCACCGTGCTGCCGTCGGCCTTGACGATTTCGGCCAGCACGCCGGAAGCCGGCGCCGGCACTTCGAGCACGACTTTATCGGTCTCGACTTCGATCAGGATCTCGTCCGCCTGGACCGCTGCGCCGGGCTGCTTCTTCCAGGTCATCAGCGTTGCCTCGGAGACGGACTCGGACAGCTGGGGAACTACGACATCGGTATTGGCCATTATTTTTTCCGTAAAAGAAGATATTCGTGAGATCTACGCGCGCGGGGCCGTGTCCGCACCGGGATGCACGGCCCTGCGCCAATGCGCGCTTACTTGGTCAGCATGAAGCCCTTGTACTTGGCCGCCAGGGCCTGCTCCACCAGGGCCTTCTGCTGTTCCTGGTGCTTGGCCAGATATCCCACGGCCGGCGAAGCCGAAGCGGGACGGCCGGCATAGGCCAGCTTCTGGCCGTCGGCCATGTTTTCGTACAAGTGATGCTGCACGTAGAACCACGGCCCCTGGTTCTGCGGTTCGTCCTGAACCCAGATGACTTCGGTGGCATTGGGATACTTGCGCAGTTCCGCCTCGAACGCCTTATGGGCGAAAGGATAGAGCTGCTCGACGCGGATGATGGCGACGTTATCCAGCTCGCGTTCCTTGCGCGCGTTCACCAGGTCGTAATAGACCTTGCCCGAGCACGCCAGCACGCGCTTGACGGAAGCGCCCTTGATGCTTTCGTCGACTTCACCGATCACGGGACGGAAACCGCCACCCGCCAGGTCGGACAACGGCGAGCCGGCGTCCTTGTTGCGCAACAGCGACTTGGGCGTCAGGATGACCAGCGGCTTGCGGAACGGCCGGATCATCTGGCGGCGCAGCAGATGGAAGATCTGCGCCGCGCTCGTGGGCTGCACGACCTGCATATTGTTGTCGGCGCACAGCTGCAGGAAGCGCTCGATGCGGGCGGAAGAGTGTTCCGGGCCCTGGCCTTCGTAGCCGTGCGGCAGCATCATGGTCAGGCCGGACTGGCGGCCCCACTTGGCTTCGCCGGCACTGATGAACTGGTCGATCACGACCTGGGCGCCGTTGACGAAGTCGCCGAACTGCGCTTCCCAGATGGTGAGGGTATTCGGTTCGGCGCTGGAGTAGCCGTACTCGAAGCCCAGCACCGCCTCTTCGGAAAGCACCGAGTCGATGACGACGAACGGCGCCTGGCCTTCCGACACGTTCTGCAGCGGGATATAGGTGCCGTCGTTCCAGCGTTCGCGGTTCTGGTCATGCAGCACGGCATGGCGGTGCGTGAACGTGCCGCGGCCCGAATCCTGGCCGGTAATGCGGATGGCATAGCCCGACGACACCAGGGTCGCAAAGGCAAGGTGCTCGCCCATGCCCCAGTCCAGGTTCAGCTCGCCGCGCGCCATGGCGCGGCGGTCGTTCAGCAGGCGAGCCACCAGCGGATGGACCGTGAAGCCTTCCGGCACGGTGGTGATCCGTTCACCGATGCGCTTGAGTTCGGCCAGCGGCACGCCGGTGTCGGCCTGGTCCGTCCACTTCGCACCCAGGAAGGGCGACCAGTCGATCGCGTACTTGCTCTTGTAGTCGGTCAGCACCGGTTCGATGGTGCGATGGCCGTCTTCCATCAGCTGGCGGTAATCCTTGACCAGTTGATCGGCATCGGCGTCCGTGATGATGCCCTGCGCCACCAGCCTGTCGGCGTAGGCCTTGCGGGTACCGGGATGATGGCTGATCCGCTTGTACATCAGCGGCTGCGTCAGCGACGGCGTGTCCTGTTCGTTGTGGCCCAGCTTGCGGAAGCAGACGATATCGACCACGACGTCATGGTGGAACTGGGCGCGGTAGTCCAGCGCCAGGCGCGTCACGAAGACCACGGCTTCGGGATCGTCGCCGTTCACGTGGAACACCGGCGCCTCGATCATCTTGACCACGTCGGTGCAATACAGCGTGGAGCGCGAATCGCGCGGATCGGAGGTGGTAAAGCCGATCTGGTTGTTGATGACGATGTGCAGCGTGCCGCCCGTGCCGTAGCCGCGTGTCTGCGCCAGGTTCAGGGTTTCCATCACCACGCCCTGGCCGGCGAAGGCGGCATCGCCGTGCACCAGCACCGGCAGGACCTGCATGCCTTCATGGTCGCCGCGGCGCTCCTGGCGGGCGCGGACACTGCCCTCGACCACCGGGTTGACGATCTCCAGGTGCGAGGGGTTGAAGGCCAGGGACAGGTGAACCGGGCCGCCACGCGTGGACAGGTCGCTGGAGAAGCCGTTGTGGTACTTCACGTCGCCGTCGCTCAGGCCTTCGGCGTGCTTGCCTTCGAACTCCGCGAAGAGGTCGCCGGGCATCTTGCCCATGATGTTGACCAGCATGTTCAGGCGGCCGCGGTGGGCCATGCCGACCACGATTTCCTGCACGCCGTTTTCGCCGGCGTGGTTGACCACCTCGTCCATGGCCGCGATGAAGCTTTCCCCGCCTTCCAGCGAAAAGCGCTTCTGGCCCACGTATTTGGTGTGCAAGAAGCGCTCGAGACCTTCGGATTCGGTCAGTTGCTGCAGGATATGGCGTTTATGTTCCGCGGAGACCGGGGGCGCGCTGAGGGTCGATTCCAGCCGTTCCTCGATCCATCGCTTGACCGCCGGATCCGAGCAATGCATGAATTCGGCGCCGATGGTGCGACAGTAGGTGTCGCGCAGGTTCTTCAGGATGTCGCGCAGCGTCATGGTGCTGGCGGTCGTGAAGTAGGTGTTGGTCGCGGAATAGACCTGGTCCAGATCGGCTTCCGTCAGGCCGTAGAACGCCGGATCCAGTTCGGGAATCGTCGGCCGTTCCTGCCGCTTGAGCGGGTCCAGGTCGGCATAGCGCGAGCCCAGCGTGCGATAGGCGCCGATCAGCTGCTGCACCGAAATCTGCTTGGACGCGACGGAAAGGTCCGGCTCCTGGGCGCGATGCACGAAACCGTTGGTGCGCGCGCGCTGCGCGAACGAGGCAACGATGGGAGCGTGGGCTTGGTCGCGGGTGCTTTCCTGGCCATCGGTGGCGGGCAGGTGCTGCAGCGAATCGAAATAGCTGCGCCAGTTATCCCCGACGGAAGCAGGATTGTCGAGATAAGCTTCGTAGAGCTCTTCGACGTAGGGAGCGTTGCTCCCGAACAGATATGAGGTGGACTTGGATTCGATCTCTGTGGACATATAACGCTTCACCTTACCGGGTGCTTCACCCGTTGCGATGCAGGAAAACCTTCCGCGACACGGCTCAACCGGTTGGCGGATAGCGGGGGCAGAAGGCACGTACAAGCCTTGATAGCCGTATCAAAGCAGTATAGCGCTTTGTATGACCGGCCGCGCGGCGACCCTACCGCGGGATCGAAGGGGCGCGTCCGACTGCCACATTTTGCGCATATTTCGTGGCAGGACGGAGACAAACCGGCCGGTTCAGGCACCGGTCAGGCGGCGAGATGGGCGGCCAAGGGTGTACGAGGCGTATAGCCGCGGCGAATTTACGCCGCGCTGCAACAAGCTTCCGCTGGCGCTTTCTGATGAAATACGCGGTCGGCCCGCTCACGTCGCCACGCCTGCGTCCGCAACCTGGACCGCCCCGCCCCGATCACGGGCGCCCCGCGACACCGATCCGCCCGACCGCCGCAGCCGCCGCGCCTCGCCGCGCGCGCCCGGCGGTCCGCACCTGGCACCGTTTCCCCTTTCCCTGATAAAGGCTGTACCGCAATGGACGACACCCTCACCAAACTGGCCCTGGATTATCACGCCTTCCCCACGCCGGGCAAGATATCCGTCATGCCGACCAAAACCCTGGCCAACCAGGATGACCTGTCGCTGGCCTATTCGCCCGGCGTGGCCGCGGCTTGCATGGCCATCCACGCCAATGGCGACGAGGCAGCATCCAAGTACACCTCGCGCGGCAACCTCGTGGGCGTGATCACCAACGGCACGGCGGTACTGGGCCTGGGCAACATCGGGCCGCTGGCCGCCAAGCCCGTCATGGAAGGCAAAGGCTGCCTGTTCAAGAAATTCGCCGGCATCGACGTCTTCGACATCGAACTGGCCGAAACCGACCCGGACAAGCTGGTCGACATCATCGCGGCGCTGGAGCCGACGCTGGGCGGCGTCAACCTGGAGGACATCAAGGCGCCCGAATGCTTCTATATCGAAAAGAAGCTGCGCGAACGCATGAAGATCCCGGTCTTCCATGACGATCAGCACGGCACGGCCATCATCTCGTCGGCGGCCATCCTGAACGGCCTGAAAGTCGTGGGCAAGCGCATGGACCAGGTCAAGCTGGTGTGCTCGGGCGCCGGCGCGGCGGCCATCGCCTGCCTCGATATGCTCGTACAGCTGGGCATCCGCCAGGAAAACATCTTCGTGACCGACTCGCGCGGCGTCATCTGGGAAGGCCGCGAGCCCAACATGGAGCCCAACAAGAAACGCTACGCGCAGAAGACCGACACGCGCACCCTGGCGGATATCGTCAAAGGCGCCGACGTTTTCCTGGGCTGCTCCACCGCGGGCGTGCTGACCGCCGACATGGTCAAGACCATGGCGGAACAGCCCCTGATCCTTGCCCTGGCCAATCCGGATCCGGAAATCCGCCCGGAAGTCGCCAAGGCGGCACGGCCGGACTGCATCATCGCCACGGGACGTTCGGACTACCCCAACCAGGTCAATAACGTGCTGTGCTTTCCCTTCATCTTCCGCGGCGCCATGGATGCCGGCGCGACCCGCATTACCGAAGAGATGAAGCTGGCCGCCGTAAAGGCCATCGCCGAACTGGCCGAAGCCGAGCAGAACGACGAAGTGGCGCGGGCCTATGCCGGACAGGAGCTCAGCTTCGGGCCGGACTACATCATCCCCAAGCCTTTCGACCCGCGCCTGATCGTCAAGATCGCGCCGGCCGTCGCCCAGGCCGCGGCCGATTCCGGCGTGGCGCTGCGTCCCATCCAGGACATGGAGGCCTACCGCCAGAAGCTGATGGGCTTCGTGTACCACTCGGGCCCGCTGATGCGGCCGCTTTTCCATCAGGCCAAGCAATCGCCCAAGCGCGTTATCTACGCCGACGGCGAGGACGAGCGCGTGCTGCGCGCGGTGCAGACGGTCGTCGACGAGAAGCTGGCCCGTCCCATCCTGGTGGGACGTCCGTCCGTCATCGAAATGCGCATCCGCAAGTTCGGCCTGCGCCTGGCTGCCGGCGATGACATCGAGATCGTCGACCCCGAGGACGACGATCGCTTCAACGAAACCTGGAGCGGCTACTACAAGATGCGCGGCCGCCAGGGCGTCACGCCGGCCATCGCCAAGGCGATGGTGCGCAAGCACAACACGCTGATCGGCGCCATGCTGCTGCAGCGCGGGGACGCGGACGCGCTGCTCTGCGGTGTCGGCAGCCGCTACGACAACCAGCTGAAGTACGTCGACGAAGTCATCGGACGCAAGCCGGGCACCCAGGCATACGCGGCGCTGAACGTGCTGATGCTGCCCGACCAGACGCTGTTCATCGCGGACACGCACGTCAACGAGGACCCGACCGCCGAGGAAGTGGCCGACATCGCCATCCAGGCGGCCGACGAAATGCTGCGCTTCGGTGTAGTGCCGAAAATTGCGCTGCTGTCGCATTCGAACTTCGGCAGCCGCAGCACGGCGTCCTCCAGCAAGATGGCCCGGGCGCGCCAATTGGTTTCCGAACGCGCGCCGCAGCTGGAAGTGGATGGCGAAATGCACGCCGATGCGGCGCTGTCCGAATCGATCCGCATGGCGTCCTATCCGGACAGCTCGTTGAAGGGGCCGGCCAACCTGCTGATCATGCCCAACCTGGATACCGGCAACATCACCTACAACATGCTGAAGATGACCGGCAGCCGCGGCATCGCGATGGGCCCGATCCTGCTGGGCGCGGCGCGTCCCGTGCATATCCTGACCAACAGCGCGACGGTGCGCCGCATCGTCAACATGACGGCGCTGGCAGTGGTCGATGCGCAGCAGGAAGCGGCGGAGGCCGCGAAGCGGCGCTGATGCTCCCGCGGCGGCAAGACCGCGCCCGTGCCGGGTGCGGTCTTGCCGCCGCCATCTCTGCCCGTAACCCGGCTCTTCGCGCGCGCAGCCGAAACCGGTGTATCGCATGGGCCATGCAGGGGGAACGTGTGCGCCGGTTTCCGTACTCACCGGGCTGGCCGCCGTATCGCGCGACGCGATACACCCGAATGAACCTGCCCCATCGGATTGCCATGCTTACTGGTATAAGCCCTTTTAGTTCGCAGATCCGGACGCCTTCCGAACCTGTTGTTAAACCAGATCTCGCTTTATCAGGCAAGGCCGCCGAAGAACTGAAAGCGCTAGCCGAGGCATACCACCTCAGTGAGAAGGGCACCCTGGCCCTGACCCAATGGACCTGCTGGCTGTCCTATGCCACCGCACAATCCAAGACTCTCCATCTTACGGCCGATCCCGGCTGGAAACTTGTCTTGCCCATCGACAAGAAACACGCACAGGAACACCTCTACCAACTGCTTCTGCGCGCCGGTGAGCCGCAAGATACTGCGCTGGAAACGGCAATGGCGTGCTATCCGTTCATGTATGCGCCCATATTGGAATCGCGCTTGCTGCCCAGGCCGCTGAAATGTGTGCAGCGGCCGCAGGATGGCATCGCCGATTTCGCGGCAAAAGACCTTCCCGCACACGCAGTGCCGTTTGCAAGCCTGCCCGCCTGGGCCAGGGAGGTCGCCCTCTTTGCCACAGACCTGACGGGGAAATCGCTTGCCGGCGTGGAGGGGCTCAACGGCCTGGATTTAAGCCACTTAAGCGCCTATGGCACCGACTTCAGCGATCGCGATCTGCGGAATTCCGACTTTTCTCATACGGATATGCGTCGCGCGAATACATCCCGCGCCTACGTTGACGGCAATCGCATGCAGGGCGCGATAACAACGCCGATCGATGCACCAACAAGGCAGTTCGATGGCAGCCTGGAGCGATCCTATCCCCGCCCTAGCCTGTTCGATCCCGCTCAAGGCGTGATGGATCTTCATAAGGTGGAAAAAGAAGATTTCCTCCATGACAGGGAAATCCTGCAGGTTCTTCCCATCGCGAGCACCCGTCAGGCCGGGGGGATCGATATCGGCTATACCGCCGATGGCAAGTCCATCATCCAGCAACAGACCGTATGGGGCAGCTCGGCCGCGGCCTCCGCCATGTTGATCGCCGACCAGGGTGGCGAGATAGACGTGGAGCAGCTATCAGAACGCGGCTACGCCGACGATAAGCAAGTGCAATCGGACATCGCTGCCGCTGGCATGCGCCCAGTCACGTGGCAAGCCGGCTCCGTCGGCATGCTGGCGGATAGGCTTGCCGCGAAAGGCCCGGCGATCATCAGCCTGGACGACGAGATCCGGGGGCATCACGTCATTGTCGATACGATCGACCTTACGCGCCACGTGGCGCGGCTACGCGATCCCCACCATGGCTGGGCGGTCGTTGTGCCCCTGGTCTCGTTCACCAGCCGATGGCGGGACCCCAACCCCGTCATCACCCAGATCGCGCTTCCCGACCCGGAGTCTATCTCGCTGCATTCCCGGCTGCGCACACTTCGGCCATAGGTGCCGCGGGCGATCGATCGCGCACACTCGCGCGCATAGTCTTCCAGGAGATTGCCTCTTGCGGTACAACGTAGGGCGAACCGCGGCGCAATGCCGCGTGTCATGGAGCACGTATGCTGACCGACGCCCTGCTCGCCTGGCTGCACTTCCTGGCAATCTTCACCCTGATCGTCCCGCTTGCCGCCGAGACGGTATTGCTGCGGCCCGACATGCCGGCATCCGTCGTACGGCGCCTTGCCAACTACGATCGCCTTTACTTGGCGTGCGCAGTGGCGGTCGTCGCGACAGGCCTGCTGCGGCTTTTCTATGGCGCCAAGGGCGTATCCTTCTATCTGCCCAATCCCTGGTTCCACGCCAAGATGGGGCTGTTCGTCCTTATCGCACTACTATCGCTGCGCCCGACTGTCGCCTTCTTGAAATGGCGGCGCCAGGCCCGCATGCTGCCGGGTTTCGTGCCGACCAATACCGAGATCAAGCGCATCCGCCGCTGGGTCATGATCCAGGTACACCTGTTCGGCTTCCTCCCTTTGTTCGCCGTCCTCATGTCGCGCGGCATCGGCCGCTGATGGACGCATAGCGGCGGGAACCATGGCGGCCTCGGTCGTTTATCGAACCGCGGGCGCGAAACCGCTGCCGCATCGCCAACACCAAGCTTGCCACGTGTTTCAACCTGGGTAGCGAGCAGCGCTCGCTTGCCGACCACGCGAGGCAAACTCCCCATGCCCGGTCCCATCCAGTCCGCCATCACCGGCCTCGGTCCTGCAGATCCGCCGCCGGCACCCCCGCCCAGGTGAAAGCGGCCGGGCCGGCGGAAATCGGCATATTCGACCTGGATATGGGCAACCACAGCATCATCCTGGACGGCAGCAAAGCCCACGTGCGCGACCCGTATCACGGCTGGGCGATCACCATTTCCTTGAACGCGCTGACCAGCCGCATCCGCTTTCCCGATCGCATCATCCAGGCGCTACGGCCGCAGATGGAACAGCCTTGACCCCCGCGCCACGAAACTCGCTCTCCCATCCAGGGAAAGCGGCTCATCCGGGCTTGCCTTTCCCCCAACGCAGGCACGGTCACCATGCAGCTTTCTCTCGCCACTTTCATCCCATGCATCGAGGCCCGATCCAGCGATGCGGACCCCGCCGACAACCTGGCTCGTCGAATCGAGAATACCGTCCGCTCCGTGGCCAAAACAGCCAGGCTGGGCCGCGATGGACAACAGGCTCTGCTGCGATGGTCCGTCTGGGCGGCCTATGCCACCGCGCTGGACGTCTACGACCCTCACCTAAGCCAGCAACCGGGCTGGCGCATCGTCCTGCCGATCGACGACGTGGGCTGCAAGCAGAAACTGCACCGGCTGCTGCTGCGCGCCGGCGAATCCGCGCAGACGGCCCAGGATGCCGTCGACACGTTCTACAAAAACAATCCGATTCCGACGCTACGCGAGGTCATCGAGGCGATCGATGGCAACGCATGCTCTTCGCCCGCAGTCGGCGCCTCGCTGCGCGAGACGGCATGGCGGGAATGGCACAGAAGATTGCCCCAGACTGACCTGCCGGAACAAATCGTCCCCTTCGAAATGCTGCCGGCACCGTTCAGGGAAGTCGCCTTGTCCGCTGCCGATCTGACAGGCAAGGACTGCCGCAACACGCCCGGGCTGGCCCGGCTGGACTTGAGCTATTTGTATGCGCCCGATGCGGATTTCCAAGGTTGCGATCTAAGCGACTCCAATTTTTTCGAGGCAAATCTCAGCGGCAGCAATCTCACGAACACGAAAATCCGCGGCACCATCCTTCCGGCTACAGCCTGGAAAGGCGCAACCGGCACGTCTGCCTCGCTGCCTCGGCCTTCGGCGCCGCCACGATATCCGGAGACCGCGCAAGATGACTACGCTCCCATGGAGCCTATGCCCGCATGGCGCGAGGGGATGCTGATATAGGAAAGGACGATATTTTCCAAAGACCGTACCGCTTGCCATGCTTCCACTTCTGTCATCCATCATCCCCTGCATCTCATCGCGCCACGAGGCCGACCGACCGCGCCTGATGGCTTCGAGCGCCGCCACCGAAGAACTGCAATCGCTTGCCAGCAAGTGCGGGCTCGGTACCAAGGGAACCCGGGCCCTGCTGCAATGGACGTGCTGGCTTTCCTATGCCGCCACGCAGGCCAGGGACCCGCATATCCGGCATGTCCCCGGCTGGGACATCATCCTTCCCATCGATACCGCGCATGCGCAGGAGCACCTTTATCAACTGCTCTTGCGCGCTGGGGAGTCCAGGCAAGTCGCCCTGGCAACGGCAATGCAGTGCTATCCCGGCGCGGGGTCCCAGTGCATGGAGTCGCCTTTACCGAAGCCCTTGCAGGGCTTTCCGCAGGGCATGTCCGCCTTCACGACCCTGGACCTTCCCTGCCACGCCATCCCGTATGAAAGCCTGCCCACGTGGGCCAGGGAGAATGCCCTCTATGCCGCCGACCTGACGGCAAGGTCACTTTCCGGATTGACCGCGCTTGCCGGTCTCGATCTGCGTTTTCTAAACCTATATTGTGCCGACCTCGACGGCCTCGATCTGCAGCACTGCGATTTCCTGCATACGGATATGCGGGGCACGCACATACGCGGCACGAATATCGATCGCGCCGTCATGGACAGCTCCATAGGCAGCCGGGTCAACGGCAAGCTGATCCGATCCTATGCCCCCGCCTCCCCAGCGGACACCCGGCGCGGCAACGCCGTCCTTCGCGAGGACAAGGTGGATTTCTTCCACGATAGAGAGATCCTGGACATTTTCCCTGTTCAACGCATCGATAGCGTGGGCGGAGTGATCATCGGCTACCTGGAGGACGGCAGGTCGGTTATCCAGCAACAAGGCCGGTTCGCCTGCCCGGCCGGCGTTTCCGCCATGTTAAGCGCGGACCACGGCGGCAAGATAAACACGGACAGGCCATGGCGCCACAGCCCGGCGGATCCGGATCAAGTCCTGCGGCACCTCGAAGGTGCCACGGACTATATCCCCGTCACATCGCGCCCCGGCACCGTCGAAGCGCTGGCGGAGCAACTGGACAAGCACGGTCCGGCTGTCGTTTCCGTCAACTGCGAGATCGGAAACCATCTCGTCATTGTGGATGCGATCGACCTGAAAGCGCATACCGTGGCGCTGCGGGATCCTTATCACGGTTGGGCGATCCTGGTACCCCTCATTGCATTCACCAGCCGATGGGTGGCCGGCACGGACGGCAGTATCGTCCAACTCTCGGCGCACACCGCGCAAGCATCCCTGCCCCCGTCGGCGTGGGCATGATCCATCCGCGAGGCAACGCACACGGAGATCGCCGGGGTCCCTCGCAATCGCGACACGCCAGTCCCACGCACGAACTTGAACGGAGCTGCCTTCATGCCGCCCCTCTTCTCCATCCCCTGGCCTGGATTGCGGACGAATGGCGAGCCGCGCGGCGGCGCCCTTTTTCCCGCGTGGCGCGACGCCCGGAAAGAACAAGGGCCGCGCTAGCGCGGCCCCGCATTCACCCCATAAGGGCCGCCACCCGCCTCGCGGCCGGCGCCCTCGGATTGCTTACTTCTTGCGCTTGATGTCGCGCGCGGGCGAACCCGTGAACAGCTGGCGGGGACGGCCGATCTTGTAATCGGGATCGGTCAGCATTTCATTCCACTGGGCGATCCAGCCCACGGTGCGAGCCAGGGCGAAGTTGGCCGTGAACAGCGCGGTCGGCACGCCGATGGCGCGCTGCACGATGCCCGAATAGAAGTCCACGTTCGGGTACAGCTTGCGATCCACGAAGTAGGAGTCTTCCAGCGCGATGCGTTCCAGCTCCATGGCCAGCTTGAACAGCGGATCGTTTTCCAGGTTCAGCGCGGCCAGGACTTCCTTGCACGTCTGCTGCATCAGCTTGGCGCGCGGGTCGTAGTTCTTGTACACGCGATGGCCGAAGCCCATCAGGCGAACGCCCGAGTTCTTGTCCTTGACCTTCTCCATGAACTCGCCGACCTTGGCGACGCCGCCGTTGGCCTGCAGTTCTTCCAGCATCTGCAGGCAGGCTTCGTTCGCTCCGCCGTGGGCAGGGCCCCACAGGCAGGCCACGCCGGCGGCAATGGCGGCGAAGGGATTGGTACCCGACGAGCCGCACAGGCGCACGGTGGACGTCGACGCATTCTGCTCGTGATCGGCATGCAGGATGAAGATGCGGTCCAGCGCGCGCTCGACGACTTCGTTCACCTTGTAGTCCTCGCAAGGCGTCGCGAACATCATGCGCAGGAAGTTGCCGGTGTACGACAGGTCGTTCTGCGGATAGATGAAAGGCTGCCCTTGCGAATATTTGTACGCCATGGCGACCAGGGTCGGCATCTTGGCGATCAGGCGGATCGCCGAAATGTGGCGATGCTGCGGATTCGTGATGTCCAGCGAGTCGTGATAGAACGCCGACAGCGCGCCCACCAGCCCGGTCAGCACCGCCATCGGGTGCGCGTCGCGGCGGAAGCCACGCAGGAAGAAATGCAACTGCTCGTTCACCATGGTGTGATGCGTCACCTGGGAATCGAAGTCTTTCTTCTGCTCGGGCGTGGGCAGTTCGCCGTTCAGGATCAGGTAGCAGACATCCAGGAAATCGCAGTTCACCGCGAGTTGCTCGATGGGATAGCCGCGATACAGCAGTTCGCCCTTGTCGCCGTCGATATAGGTGATCGCCGAAGAGCAGGCCGCCGTCGACATAAAGCCCGGATCGTACGTGAACATGCCCGACTGGCCGTAGAGCTTGCGAATGTCGATAACGTCCGGACCTACCGTACCCTGGTAAATCGGGAACTCAATCGGAGCGCTGCCGTCCGAGAACGTTAGGGTGGCTTTTTTGTCTGACTGTTTCATCGTGCATTCCTCTCAAAGTTACAGCTCGCGCATCTTGGCGATGATTCCGCGTAGCCTCGGCGTATCCAGCTCACCTTCAGGTTCACTTCGCGCCAATAGCAGGTCGAGCAGGTCGTTGTCGCCCAGTTCGAACAGCTGCGTCAGCGCCGTTACATCGGCGTCGGTCAGTTGCGACTCGTACGCATCCAGGTACTTCGTAATGATGAGGTCATTCTCGAGCAGACCCCGGCGCGCCCGCCAACGCAGGCGGGCACGCTCCAGTTCGGAAAGTCCGACCACGTTACTCCCCCAGCCGCCGATTTGCGACATGCACCGGGACCGAGGGCGCGCGCGTACTCATCACTAGACCGTCCGACGGACCATCAGTTCCCGGATCTTGCCGATAGCCTTCGTCGGATTCAGACCCTTGGGACAGACGTCCACGCAATTCATGATGGTGTGGCAACGGAAGAGCCGGTACGGATCCTCGAGGTTGTCCAGGCGGTCGCCGGTGGCTTCGTCGCGGCTGTCCGCGATGAAGCGATAGGCCTGCAGCAGGCCGGCCGGGCCGACGAATTTGTCCGGATTCCACCAGAAAGACGGACACGACGTCGAGCAGCATGCGCACAGGATGCACTCGTACAGGCCATCCAGCTCTTCGCGCGCCTCCGGCGACTGCAGGCGCTCGCGTTCGGGCGGCGGCGTGTCGTTGATCAGGTAAGGCTTGATCGAGTGGTACTGGTTGAAGAAGTGCGTCATATCCACGATCAGATCGCGGATCACGGGCAGGCCGGGCAGCGGCTTCAGGACGATGGGTTCCTTCAGTTCGCGCAGGTTCGTGACACAGGCAAGCCCGTTCTTCCCATTGATGTTCATCGCATCCGAACCGCACACGCCTTCGCGGCAGGAACGGCGCAGGGCGAGGCTGTCGTCGACGTCGTTCTTGATGCGGACGAGCGCGTCCAGCAGCATTTTGTCCGTCGGCTGGAGTTCGACCTCCAGCTTCTGCATATAGGGACGCTCGTCCTTGTCGGGATCGTAGCGGTAGATCTCGAATTTCACGATTCGCTTGGTGCTCATGCCGGCATCCTGCTTAGAAAGTACGCGCTTTGGGCGGGAACGACTCGACCGTCAGCGGCTGCATCTGTACGGGCTTGTAGTCCAGGCGGCTACCCTCGGAATACCAGAGGGTGTGCTTCAGCCAGTTCTCGTCGTCGCGGGTGGGGTGGTCGTTCAGCGCGTGCGCGCCGCGGCTTTCGGTACGATTGGCGGCCGACTTGATGGTGGCGCGCGCCACTTCGGTCATGTTGGCCAGTTCCAGCGCTTCCACGCGTGCCGTATTGAACACCTTGGACTTGTCCTTGAAGGCGATGTGATCCGCCTGCTTGGCCAGTTCCTCGATCTGTCCCACGCCTTCGTTCAGCAGCTGCAAGGTACGGAACACGCCGCAGTGGCGCTGCATGGACATGCGGATGGAGTTGGCGACGTCCTGGGTCTTTTCGCCCGAAGTGCGCGATTCCAGCTTGTTGACGCGGTCCAGCGAATAATCCACGGAGGACTGCGACACCGTCTGGAAGGTGTGCTGGCGTTCGAGATGCTCGCCGACGATATGGTTGCCGGTGGCGCGGCCGAACACGATCAGGTCCAGCAGCGAGTTGGTACCCAGGCGGTTGGCGCCGTGCACCGACACCGCGGCGCATTCGCCGATGGCGTACAGGCCGTTGACGATCTTGCTTTCGCCGTTCTGCCACGACACGACCTGGCCGTGGTAGTTCGCCGGGATGCCGCCCATCTGGTAATGAATGGTCGGCACGACGGGGATCGGTTCCTTGATCGGATCGACGTTGCCGAACTTGATCGCGATTTCGCGGATCGAGGGCAGACGCTTGTTGATCGTTTCGGCGCCCAGATGGTCCAGCTTCAGCACCACGTAGCTGCCGTCCGGACCGCAACCGCGGCCCTCCTTGATTTCCTGGTCCATCGAACGGGACACGAAGTCGCGCGGCGCCAGGTCTTTCAGCGTGGGCGCATAGCGTTCCATGAAACGCTCGCCGTCCTTGTTCAGCAGGATCCCGCCCTCGCCGCGCACGCCCTCGGTGATCAGCACGCCCGCGCCGGCCACGCCGGTCGGGTGGAATTGCCAGAACTCCATGTCCTGCAGCGCGATGCCGGCACGCGCGGCCATGCCCAGGCCGTCGCCGGTATTGATGAAGGCGTTGGTCGAAGCCGCCCAGATGCGGCCGGCGCCGCCGGTGGCCAGCACGGTCGCCTTGGCTTCAAGGATGTAGATTTCGCCGGTTTCCATTTCCAGCGCGGTCACGCCGACGACGTCGCCGTTCTCGTTGCGCAGCAGGTCCAGCGCCATCCATTCGACGAAGAACTGCGTGCGCGCCGCGACGTTGCGCTGGTACAGCGTATGCAGCAGCGCGTGTCCGGTACGGTCCGCGGCGGCACAGGCCCGCTGCACCGGCTTTTCGCCGAAGTTGGCGGTGTGGCCGCCGAAGGGCCGCTGGTAGATAGTGCCGTCCGGGTTGCGGTCGAACGGCATGCCGAAGTGTTCCATCTCGTACACCGCGCTCGGCGCCTCGCGGCACATGAACTCGATGGCGTCCTGGTCACCCAGCCAGTCCGAGCCCTTCACGGTGTCGTACATGTGCCAGTACCAGTTGTCCTCGCTCATGTTGCCCAGCGAGGCACTGACGCCGCCCTGCGCGGCGACGGTGTGCGAGCGGGTGGGAAACACTTTGGACAGCACCGCCACCGACAGGCCCGCCTGGGCCAATTGCAGGGAACAGCGCATGCCGGCACCGCCGGCGCCGACGACCACCACATCGAATTGGCGGCGCGGCAAGGAATTCATGACAGCGACCACGGCTTAGAGCCTCCAGATGATTTGCGCGAAGTAAGCGAGGGAGCCCACCAGCCACAGGATGGTCAGCACTTGCAGCAGCAGGCGCACGCCCACCGGCTTGACGTAGTCCATCCAGATATCCCGCACGCCGATCCAGGCATGCCAGATCAGCGAGACAAAGGCCAGCGTGGCCAGCACCTGGCCCAGCGGCAAGGCGAACACGTGGAAGGAAAACAGCGCCTTCCAGCTCTCGTAGGTGAAGCCCGGCATGACCAGGATGCCCACCAGCAGAACGATGGTGTACAGGGCCAGGATGACCGCGGTAATGCGTTGGGCGATGAAATCCATGGTGCCGTAGTGCGCGCCTACGACCAGGCGCTTGGCGCCATAATTCTTGGTGACAGCCATGCTTACCAGGCTCCGAACAGTTTGAGACCGAACACCACGGTCAGCGCCAGGCTGACCCCCAGCACCACACCGGCGCTGCGCTGCGCGGGCGCCTTGTCGACGCCCTTGTGCAGGTCCAGCAGCAGATAGCGGATGCCCGCACAGAAGTGATGCAGATAGCCCCAGATCAAAGCCAGCAGGATCAGCTTGACGATGGGATTGCCGGTGATCGCGGCGACGTTCGCAAAGCTTTCCTGCGAGGCCAGGCTGGCCGCGAGCAGCGGCAGCAGGACCAAGGGAAGACAGAGGAACAGCAGCGCACCGCTGGCGCGGTGAAGGATCGATACCTTGCCGGGTAGCGGCAGGCGGTAGCTTAGGATCTGCGCAACGCTGATATTGCGAAACTGCGGACGCGGCTTGGCAGCTGAGTCGGACATGACGGCCTCGGGGTTTCGGAACTAGAAAATCGTAACGGCGGGAGTGCCTGGCCCTTGCGGGAAAAACGTATTATTTTCGCCCATGTAACGGGTTGCTATCAAATCGCGAGAAAAAGTCCATCAATTCAAACTATTACGGTAGTAGTAGCGATCGGTCAGGTACAAGCCGCGGCGGATCTCCATCGGCCGGTCGCCATAGGTGTAGGAAGTACGATCCACTTGCAGCAGCGGCGAGCCAGGCGCGACGTTGAGGGCGGCGGCCGCCTCCGGCGTCGCGGCCACCGCGCGCAGTTTTTCGTCGGCGCGGATCATGCTCACGCCGAACTCGGATTCCAGGAAGCCGTACAGGGGCGCCTTGTTGGCGATCAAGAGCTCAAGCGTCAGGCGGCGGAAGATGGAACCGGGCAGGTAAATATCGTCCAGCACCGTGGGTACGCCGCCGAAGGTCAACAGCCGACGGATCGCGACCACGGTTTCGCCCGCCCGCAATTCCAGGGCCCGCGCCACTTCCGCTGAAGCACGCACGCGGCGGCATTCCAGAATGCGGCTTTCGGCGGTGTCGCCCTCGGCGCCCTCGTCGCTGGCCAGCCGCAGGAAGCGGAACCGGACTCGGGCCTCATGGTGGGTGGCGACGAAAGTCCCCTTGCCCTGCCGGCGCAACAGCACGTGTTCGGCGGCCAGCTCGTCGATGGCCTTGCGCACAGTACCCTGGCTGACCTGGAAACGCGCCGCCAGGTCGATCTCGCTGGGGATCGGTTCGCCCGGCTTCCACTCGCCACGGTCCAGGCTTTGCACCAGCAGTTGCTTGATCTGGCGGTACAGCGGACTGAAAGCGGCGCTCGCGCCGCCGGGACCGGCGGCGCCTTTGGTGCGCGAAGAGGTTTCGGGCCGGGGGTCTGCCATGGGGTACGGATAAAGCCACGTCGTGAGCGGCGCAAGCCGACGTGGCCGGAAGTCGAACGGCGCGGGAACTTAGCGCGAAATTGTCGCACAGCGAACCAGCACTGTCCAATATCTTATATAAGAGTGAAGAGTGGCACGGCGGCGATACCTGGATCGTGCCCTCGCGTCCCGGCACGCCAGGCCGCCCTGACGAGCCCGCGCGCCCATACCGGGAGCGCGTAATCCCGCAGGGACATCGCGACAGCCGACCTCCCCGCCCGCCCGCTTATCGGCTCTGCCCTGCGCCGATAACGCTATGTGGATTCAGTCCGCCACCCCGAACTCGATGGAGAGTGCCTTGGGGATGTATGGAACGCTTTTGCTCAGGCAGTTTTTGCCGTCGCACAGCGCGGTCTCGACTTCGGGCGCATTCGATGGGGGATTGGAATCCACCAGGATTTGTGTGTGCCACTTGTTGTCGCTAAATGAATTCACGTAATGCAAAACCGTTGAACCCCTGCTATTGGATACTTGCCATTTGACGATGGAATCCGTTTTGACCGCGGCCTTCTGGATATAAAAATCCTCCTCCTTTGCGAAGGTGGCTTCCGGGCGACCGTTATCCGCCATATTGACGCTGTTCAGCCTTTTGAGCGTCAGGTCGCCCTCGGCGCCCTGCACAAACCTCATTCCAACCACGTCAGCCCCCTTCGGGGCATACGAGATCGTGAAATAGTCAAAATCGCCGCTCACGGCATGACCGAAACATTGCGCGGCCTTGGGATTCTCCTTGGTGCCGCACCATACGGTCATGGCCATCAATCCAGCGACCTCCGGCCAAAACGCGGTCGACCAGCTTCCGGTCTTGGAGTGATCGAAGTAGAACTGCCCGCCCTCGGGGGGATCCGCGAATTTCCACGTCACGGTCTTGGGCGCGCTCCAGCACTCGCTAAGTGGCTGGTCGTCGTCCGTCATCGGGAATTGCTTCGACTGTTTCGGATCCACCGAAATAGTGCTTGGTCCGTCCGCGTACATGCAGTGCGACGCGGTTTTGGCCAGCGTCGTCGTAAGGTCGGTATTATTTTCGATGACCACCGTATAGTCCTTGGATGCCACGGCGTTGCTCGCCCACATCCATAACGGCAAAAATAGAACAGATACCGCAAGCCAGGTCCGAAGCCTTTTCACGATGATTTCCTCCATGTCCGCTTGGCGCCCGCGGCGCAGTAGTTTTGCCCAGGGTTGCCGGGTCACGTTCGGCTGCAGGCGTTTACGCTGCCCGGTCGATGCCAAGATAAGCCCTTGCCGCCACTCCGCTAGAGCAATCTAAGGTAACCAAACCCATACATCCTTTATCCCGATGGGCAATTGACGTTAACGTCAAGTCGACCTAGCATGGGGGCCGTTTACGGCGCCGCTCATCGCTAGCCGCGCACGCAGCGATTACACTATCCGGCGAGATTTTTCTCGACGACCATTACGGAGAATGTTCATGTCCAAGCCCGCTTTGCGCGTCGCCGTGACCGGCGCCGCCGGTCAAATCGGCTACGCCCTGCTGTTTCGCATCGCTTCCGGCGAAATGCTCGGCAAAGACCAGCCTGTCATCCTGCAACTGCTCGAAATCCCGGACGAGAAGGCCCAAAAGGCGCTGAAGGGCGTCATGATGGAACTGGATGACTGCGCCTTCCCGCTGCTGCAGGAAATGACCGCGCACAGCGATCCGCGCACCGCGTTCAAGGATGCCGACGTCGCCCTGCTGGTGGGCGCCCGTCCCCGCGGCCCCGGCATGGAGCGCAAGGATCTGCTGACGGTCAACGCGCAGATCTTCACGGCCCAGGGCCGCGCGCTGAACGAAGTCGCCAAGCGCGACGTCAAGGTCCTGGTGGTCGGCAACCCCGCCAACACCAACGCCTACATCGCCATGAAGTCCGCGCCGGATCTGCCGGCCGCGAATTTCACCGCCATGCTGCGCCTGGATCACAACCGCGCCCTGTCGCAACTGGCCGCCAAGTCGGGCAAGGCCGTGGCCGACATCGAAAAACTCATCGTCTGGGGCAACCATTCGCCCACGATGTATCCGGACATCCGTTTCGCCACCGTCGGCGGCCAAAGCCTGGCCAAGCTGATCAACGACGACGCGTGGAACCGCGACGTCTTCATCCCGACCGTGGGCAAGCGCGGCGCCGCCATCATCGATGCGCGCGGCCTGTCGTCGGCCGCTTCGGCCGCCAACGCCGCCATCGACCACGTGCGCGACTGGGTCCTGGGCAGCAACGGCAAGTGGGTCACCATGGGCATTCCGTCCGACGGCTCCTACGGCATCCCGGAAGGCATCATCTACGGCGTGCCGGTCACCACCGAGAACGGCAAGTACACCCGTGTCACCGGGCTGGAAATCGACGCTTTCTCGCGCGAGCGCATGGACCTGACGCTGAAGGAACTGCTCGAAGAACGCGACGGCGTGAAAGACTTGCTGAAGTAACCCGCCAGCGCCAAAGAAAAGGCCCGTACCGTGCGGGCCTTTTTTTGGCCGGTTTGGGGCAGGACAGTCGCTTTTCCCGGTTCGATACACCCGGCTTCGAGCCGCCGCCGGGCGGACGTCCCACGCGGCAGGTACGCATCGAAACGACATGGCGTCGCCCACGAAGCGGCGCGATAGGTCCCCTCAGGAAAGGAAAGGAGCAGACATGAGCACTTCCGAACAAGAACAGCAAAAACCCGGATTCAAGCCGAAGAAATCGGTCGCGCTATCGGGCGTGGTGGCCGGCAACACGGCGTTGTGCACGGTGGGCCGCAGCGGCAACGACCTGCACTACCGGGGCTACGACATCCTGGACATCGCCGACACCAGCGAGTTCGAGGAGATCGCCCACCTGCTGGTCCACGGCAAGCTGCCGAATAAAGCCGAACTGCAAGCCTACAAGCGCAAACTGCGGGCGCTGCGCGGCCTGCCGGCGCAGTTGCAGGTTGCGCTGGAGGCCCTGCCCGCGTCCAGCCATCCCATGGACGTGATGCGCACGGCCGTGTCGGTGCTCGGCTGCATCCTGCCGGAGAAGGACGATCACAATCAGCCGGGCGCGCGCGATATCGCCGACCGCCTCATGGCCAGCCTGGGCTCGGCGCTGCTGTATTGGTATCACTACAGCCACAATGGGCGCATCATCGACGTCGAGACCGACGACGACAGTATTGGCGGCCATTTCCTGCACCTGCTGCACGGCGAGCAGCCCAGCGATGACTGGGTCAAGGCCATGCACAGCTCGCTGATCCTGTACGCGGAGCACGAGTTCAATGCCTCGACCTTCACCTGCCGGGTCGTCGCGGGGACCGGTTCGGATATGTATTCGGCGATCTCCGCCGGCATCGGCGCGCTGCGCGGTCCCAAGCACGGCGGGGCCAACGAGGTCGCCTTCGAAGTGCAAAGCCGCTACGAGACGCCGGACGAGGCCGAAGCGGACATCCGCCGCCGCGTGGAGAACAAGGAAGTGGTCATCGGCTTCGGGCATCCGGTCTATACGGTCTCTGACCCGCGCAACAAAGTCATCAAGGCGATCTCGCACAAGCTGTCCAAGCACAGCGGCAGCATGCATCTGTACAACATCGCCGAACGCATCGAAAGCGTGATGTGGGACGCCAAGAAGATGTTCGCCAACCTGGACTGGTATTCCGCGGTCAGCTACCACAAGATGGGCGTGCCCACGGCGATGTTCACGCCGCTCTTTGTGATCGCCCGCACGGCGGGCTGGGCCGCGCACATCATCGAACAGCGCGTGGACAACAAGATCATCCGGCCCACGGCCAACTACGTGGGGCCGGAAGACCGCAAATTCGTCCCCCTGGAAAAGCGCAAGTAATCCGCCTCACGCAACGGGAAGGCAACATCATGTCCTCGCATATCTCCAATGTCCGGCCGCAGCCGGACCAGGTCCTGGTCGACATCGCCGACTACGTCCTGAACTATGAAATCAAGAGCGAGCTGGCCTACGAGACCGCGCGCAACTGCCTGATCGACACGCTGGGCTGCGGGCTGGAAGCGCTGGAATATCCGGCCTGCCGCAAGCTGCTGGGGCCCATCGTTCCCGGCACGGTGGTGCCCAATGGGGCGAAGGTGCCCGGCACGCAGTTCCAGCTCGATCCGGTACAGGCGGCGTTCAACATCGGCGCCATGATCCGCTGGCTGGACTTCAACGACACCTGGCTGGCCGCCGAGTGGGGCCATCCGTCGGACAACCTGGGCGGCATCCTGGCCACGGCGGACTGGCTGTCGCGCAACGCGGTCGCCGCGGGCAAGCCCGCCCTGAGCATGCGCACCGTGCTGACGGGCATGATCAAGGCCCACGAAATCCAGGGTTGCATCGCGCTGGAGAACTCGTTCAACAAGGTCGGGCTGGACCACGTCGTACTGGTCAAGGTGGCCTCCACGGCCGTGGTCGCCGAAATGCTGGGCCTGAGCCGCGAAGAGATCATCAATGCGGTGTCACTGGCCTGGGTCGATGGCCAAAGCCTGCGCACCTATCGGCACGCCCCGAACGCGGGCAGCCGCAAGAGCTGGGCGGCGGGCGATGCCACCAGCCGCGCCGTGCGCCTGGCCCTGATCGCCCGCACCGGCGAGATGGGCTATCCGTCCGTGCTGACCGCCAAGACCTGGGGCTTTTACGACGTCTCTTTCAAGGGCCAGCCGTTCAAGTTCCAGCGCCCGTACGGCAGCTACGTGATGGAGAACGTGCTGTTCAAGATTTCCTATCCCGCCGAATTCCATTCGCAGACCGCGGTGGAATGCGCGATGCAGCTGCACCAGCAGATGGCCGCGCAGGGCAAGCAGGCCAAGGACATCAAGAAGATCACCATCCGCACGCACGAAGCCTGCATCCGCATCATCGACAAGAAAGGCCCGCTGAACAACCCGGCGGACCGCGATCACTGCATCCAGTACATGGTGGCTGTGCCGCTGATCTTCGGCCACCTGACGGCGGCGGATTACGAGGATGAGTTCGCCCGCGATCCCCGCATCGACGCGCTGCGCGAGAAAATCGAATGCGTGGAGGACCCTGCGTTCACGCGGGACTATCACGATCCGGACAAACGCTCGATCGCCAACGCGCTGACCATCGAGTTCAACGACGGCAGCACGCTGGGCGAAGTGGTGTGCGAGTATCCCATCGGGCACCGGCGCCGCCGCCAGGACGGCATCCCGTTGCTGGAGGCCAAGTTCCGCACCAATCTGGCTCGGCAGTTCCCGGCGCGGCAGCAAAACCGCATCCTGGACGTATCGCTCGACCAGAAGAAGCTGGAAGCCATGCCGGTCCACGAGTACGTGGATCTGTACGTCATTTAGGGCCGACCACGTAAGCGGGTCCGCGCCGACGCGGGCTGCGGCGTTTGCGCGGACGGACCGCACGGACGCAGCCCCTCGATGGCGCGCACCGGCGCGCCATCGGGCACGACGGCCCCTATCCGCATCGAGGTTATGCTTACGGGCATGAACGAATCCATTTACATTGTCGCGCTTACCGCCGCCTTCAATATCTTCGTCGCCTGCTTTTTCGTGGCGGCTGTCTCGCTCGTGGCGATCTGGTTTTTCAAGCTGGATCGCATCAACGACGTGCTGCGGCACCCGCTGCTGCAGCACCGGCCTTTCCGCCAATTCCCGCGCGCCATCCAGGCGGGTATCTTCCTGGACTATTTCCTGCGCCTGATGTTCCCGCGTGCCCGCAAGGGACTGTTCGGACAGGCCAACCGCAACCTCGCCCACGTCGATCCTGCCCATGTCCCCATGGAAATCAAATGGCCGATCATGGGCCTGTGGGCGGGATGCTGGGTCGGCCTGCTTGCCATGATCACCGTATGGACACTCCTGCTACTGCGCCACTGAATGCCCGCACGGTTCGTCCGTTTACCGCTTCGCATCCACGGCAGACGTGCCGACAATAGGACATAGCCATGATCAAGATCTGGGGTCGCGTCAACTCCGTCAACGTGCAAAAGGTGCTGTGGTGTTGCGACGAGCTGTCGCTGCCCTATGACCGCATCGACGCCGGACTGCAGTTCGGCCGCAACAACGAGCCGGAATACCTGGGGATGAACCCCAATGGCAAGGTTCCGACGCTGGAAGACGGCGATTTCGTGCTGTGGGAATCCAACTCCATCATCCGCTACCTTGCCATGCAATACGGAGCGCAAAGCGGGCTGTATCCGGAAGCGCCGCGCCTGCGCGCTTCGATCGACCGCTGGATGGACTGGGTGCTTTCGACGCTGCAGCCGGTCGAGCGCAACGTGTTCTGGGGCATGGTACGCACGCCCCCGGAAAAGCGCGACATGGCGGCCATCCAGAAATCCGCGGACGAGGCCGGCAGGCTATGGCAGATGGTGGATCTCCATCTGCAAGGACGCGAATTCCTGGAAGGCCAGGCCTTTACCCTGGCGGACATCGTGCTGGGCGCGTATTGCCGGCGTTTCATCGGCCTGGACGGCATCCGGCGGCCCGATACACCGCATCTGCAGGCCTGGTACGACGGCTTGAAGCGCCGTCCGGCTTTCCAGCGCCACATCGCACCGGCATTGACCTGATCCCCCGAAAGCCCGTCGACGACGGGCTTTTCCCTATCCCGTATCCGTTTCCCGCACCTATCACCCGACAACCACCATCATGACCATAGAACTCCACACCTGGAATACGCCGAACGGCCGCAAGATCAGCGTCGCACTGGAAGAAATGGGCTTGCCCTATACGGTACATCCCGTCGATATCCGCAATGGCGAACAGCACAAGCCGGACTTCCTGCGCATCAGCCCCAACAACCGGATCCCGGCCATCGTCGATCCGCAAGGGCCCGATGCCGCGCCGATCAGCGTGTTCGAATCCGGGGCCATCCTGCTGTACCTGGGTGAAAAGACGGGCAAATTCCTGCCCGCGGGGCTGGGCGCGCGCGTTCCGGTACTGGAATGGCTGATGTGGCAGATGGGTGGATTCGGCCCGATGCCTGGACAGGCGCATCATTTCCTCGGCCTGCAAAACGAAGACGACAAGCGCTACGGCGCCAAGCGCTACGTGGACGAAACCCGCCGCCTTTACGGCGTGCTCGATCGCCGGCTGAACAAGGTGGAGTTCGTCGCCGGCGATATTTCGATCGCCGACTTCGCCATCGTTGGCTGGGCATGGCGCCACGAACGGCATCAGGTCGACCTGGTTGACTTTCCCAATGTCAAGCGCTGGTACGAGACGATGATGGCACGTCCCGCCACACGCCGAGGCTTTGAAGTAAAGCTGGACAACCTGTAAAGATTGTGAAGGGACGGGGTTGCGTGCTTTGTGATCCCCGAACCTTATCTCATTGAGATTACAGCGAATTTTGGTTTTGTCCGTGACATGTCCAAATGGTTGTCCACAGTAAATGTGGACAGATTTGGCTACATCGCGCGAAGCGGCCGCCTTGTGGATAAGACGCGGGGCACTGGCTTTCCAAAGACCGCGGCCGGGCTTGCTCCGATCGGGTGCCTGGCTTCCCCGGCCCGGTGCTAGGCTTTCTTCGAGCGGGCGGTCGTCGCCTGCTGTTCCTGGCCCTGCTCGAAAACCTCCACGATGGCATCGGCCACGGCTCGCACACGGGCGGTCCGGTGCAGGTCTCCATGCATGACCAGCCACAGGTCATAGAACTGCGCGCAATCCGGCCAGATGCGTACCAGGCTGGAGGCGTCCTGGGCCAGGTAGGTGGACAGCTCCGCCACGCCCAAGCCGCGATTGGCGGCTTCCAGCATCATCAAGCCTGAATTCACCTCCAACGCCACGCGCGCGTTGCCGAACGGCTCGCCACAGAGGGTGTCCGCACGTGCCCCAAAAACCGCGCGCTGGTAAACCACGACCGAATGGCCCTCGAAAGCCGTGCCCCGCCGCGGTTCGCCGTGCTGCTTCAGGTATCGCTTGCTGGCATACAAGCCGAGCTCGCGCCTGCCCAATCGCCGGGATATCAGATCGGGACTGTCGGGCCGCACGTTTCGAACCGCGATGTCGGCCTCGCGCCGCGTCAGGTTGCTCAGTTGCGTGGATGCCGTCAGCACAATGCGCAGATCCGGATGGGCGTCGCGCAACTTCTGGATGGCCGGCATCATGAACGCGCGGGCAATAGTGTCGGACGTGGTCACCCGCACTGTCCCGGATACCCTTTCATCGGTGCCTTGCGTCAGGCGTTCCAATTGATCGGCCGCGCTTTCCATGGCCTCGGCCGCCGGCAACGCCAGCTCGGCGGCGCGCGTCGGCACGTACCCGCGCGGCGTATGCAGGAACAAGCGGGCGTGCAGCGCTTGCTCCAGCGCACGCAGTCGCCTGCCGACGGTGGCCTGGTCCACGTGCAACAAGGCCGCCGCGGCGCGCAGCGTGCCGCCACGATAGATCGCCAGGAGTATTCGCGCGTCGTCCCAGTCCATGCCGATGCAAATTTGCATTGCCCAAACGCAATTCTACGTATTTTTGCATCAGCAGACAGAAGATATGATTCGCGCCTAAGGAGAAATGCGTGCCCAAGCCGCGCCCAAGACACTGGCCGACACGCCGGCTGTCCCATACCCGCCCATGCCCGAACTGACTTCCTCCGTTTCCGTCGCGCCCGAGCCGCGTGTCCGCTATCTGCCCTTGATCACCCTGGCCATGGGGTTCGTCATGGCCACCCTGGACGTCACGGTCGTCAACGTCGCCCTGTCCAATATCGCCGGTCAATTGCAAGTGCCGTTGTCGGGCCTGGTCTGGGTGGTGGACGGCTATACGCTCACTTTCGCCGCGATGCTGCTGGTCGGCGGCGGCCTGGCAGACCGCTTCGGCGCGAAGAACGTCTACCAGACCGGCCTGGCGGTCTTCGTCCTGGCCTCTCTGCTGTGCGGGGCGGCCGCCAACGGCACGACGCTGGTCATCGCACGTTTCCTCCAGGGCTTGGGGGCCGCGCTGTTCATGCCCAGCTCCTTGAGCCTGCTGACTCGCGCCTATCCCGACGACCGGGTGCGTGCCCGCATGCTGGGGCTATGGTCGGCCATCGTATCGGTCGCCGGCGTTTCCGGGCCGCTCGTGGGCGGCATATTGATCGACCGGTTTGGCTGGCGCAGCATCTTCCTGGTCAACCTTCCCATCGGATTGATCGGGCTGGCAATGGCGCAAAACATCATCCCGCGATCCGTGCGCCACTCCCGCGCATTGAATGCGCCCAGCCATCTGCTGGGCGTCACGGCGTTGGCAGGATTGAGTTTCACGCTGATCGAAGGGCCGGTGCACGGCTGGACGTCGCTTCCCATTCTTTGCGGAGCTTCCGTCATGCTGGTCGCGGCCGCGGCCTTCGTCCAGCGCGAACGCAGTATTGCCACGCCCCTGCTACCGCGGGAGCTTTTCAGGACAGCGCGGTTCCCCGCCGCCAATATGCTGGGCTTCCTGATCAATTTCGGCGGCTATGGACAGTTGTTCCTGCTAAGCCTCTTCCTGCAGGAAGCACGCGGCGCCACGCCCCTGACGGCCGGCATGCAACTGCTGCCCACCATGATGCTGTTCACGCTCGGCAACCTGTCGGCCCCTCGCCTCGTGGTGCGCTTCGGCCCGCGCGCGGCCCTGATGGGCAGCATGACCTTGTGCGCGACGGCCAGTGCGGCGACGGCCTGGATACTCCGTCCCGAAACGGATTACTGGCTGTTCGCCGCTATCGTCTCGTTGATCAACCTGGGCGTCGGCATTGCCGTTCCGGCGATGACCGCGGTGGTCATGCAGATCTCCGGGCAGTCCCACGCCAATATCGCGGCCGCGTGCCTGAATGCCAACCGGCAGATCGGCGTACTGGTCGGCGTGGCCGTCATGGGGACTATCCTGCACGCCTATGCGGATTGGCATATTTCCCTGGTCCTGGCCTTCGGCACCATGGGAACGCTATACGGAATCGGCACCGCGTTGGTATGGCGGTATATACATACGGACGGCGCGAAGCGTTAAAGTGAGCGACACGTTTCCGTTCCGGAAACGCCTGCCAGGAGACTCCCGGATGGATATTTCGGTTACCCACGACCCTGCATCGCACCGCTTCAAGGCCATCGTGGACCAGCATGAAAGCCACCTGGAGTACGCATTGCGGGATGGCGTCATGGCGATTCTCCACACCATCGTTCCACCCGAGGTCGGCGGCCGCGGCATTGCGGGCCATCTGACCGTCGCGGCGATCGAATACGCACGTTCGCATGCCTTGAAGATTGCGCCCCAGTGCGCCTACGCCGCCGCGTACTTCCAACGCCACCCGGAATACGCCGACCTGCTGGCATAGGCTCTGTCGCGCGGGACCGGCCTGCGTTGGCATAAGCGTTGACGGTTAAACGGGCTCATTCCCGGGTAAGCGTTAAGGGCCAGGCCGACGCATTGGCATAATGCGTGGCCGATCGCGCCAATACATCGGCGGCGGCGTTAACGGGCAAACCGACCGTTGACAGAAGCATTAGCGTAGACCCGACCAGGTAGCACGACCTTGACCGATTCCGCCATGACTTGTCCCTGCGGCACAGGCCGAACCTATCCCGCCTGCTGCGGCAAATGGCACGAGGGACCGCATCATTTACAGGCCCCGACCGCCGAAGCCCTGATGCGCTCGCGATACAGCGCCTATGTGCTCGATCTGCTCGACTATATACGCGACACCTGGCATCCGGCCACGCGGCCGACGCATATGGAGCCCAACCCGCCCGGTTTGAAATGGCTGGGTCTGCAGGTAAAGCACCACACGGTCAAGGACGAAGAACACGCGGAGGTGGAGTTCGTCGCGCGCAGCCGTTTGCATGGCAAAGGCCAACGCATGCACGAAACCAGCCGCTTCGTCCGGGAAAACGGCCGTTGGCTGTACGTCGACGGGGACCAACGCTAGCGACCGGTCCTCGCAGTCGCATCGCAGCGGTCCGAACCCTCCTTCGTCGCGCGCAAGCGGGCCGCAAAACTCCGGAAGTTGCTTCACCCTGGAAGCAGCCGCCGCTGGCCGCAAAAGCAAAACCCCGCTGGGGAGCCCAGCGGGGTTTTGGGGATAAGAGCCTGACGATGACCTACTTTCACAGACGTCCGTCCACTATCATCGGCGCGAAGGCGTTTCACTGTCCTGTTCGGGATGGGAAGGAGTGGTACCACCTTGCTATGGTCGTCAGGCGTAAAGGGTTGCGCGCCGCGCGCGGTCCGGTAAGGACGCTGCGCGTCACGCCAATCTGGATGAAGCACGCCGGGCGGTGAGGTCCGGGCGAGGGTATTGGGGTGGCCAGCCTGGCGCTTTCGCGCGGGGGGCTGGGCACAGGATTCGGGTTGGGACTGCGTGGCGGATCGCAAGCGATCCGCATTGGCACGTCTACGCCAAGCAATCAGGGCAAGTCACGGGGCAGGTTGCGCGAGGCAACAGGCGCCGGCTTGCGGTCAGCTGCAAGGGTTGTTCGATGGGGGTCTAACCATCAGGGTTATAGGATCAAGCCGCACGGGCAATTAGTATCGGTTAGCTTAACGCATTACTGCGCTTCCACACCCGACCTATCAACGTCCTGGTCTTGAACGACCCTTCAGGGGGCTCGAGGCCCCGGGATACCTAATCTTCAGACGAGTTTCCCGCTTAGATGCCTTCAGCGGTTATCTCTTCCGTACATAGCTACCCGGCAATGCCATTGGCATGACAACCGGTACACCAGAGGTACGTCCACTCCGGTCCTCTCGTACTAGGAGCAGGCTCCGTCAAGTATCCAACGCCCACGGCAGATAGGGACCAAACTGTCTCACGACGTTTTAAACCCAGCTCACGTACCTCTTTAAATGGCGAACAGCCATACCCTTGGGACCGGCTACAGCCCCAGGATGAGATGAGCCGACATCGAGGTGCCAAACACCGCCGTCGATATGAACTCTTGGGCGGTATCAGCCTGTTATCCCCAGAGTACCTTTTATCCGTTGAGCGATGGCCCTTCCATTCAGAACCACCGGATCACTATGTCCTGCTTTCGCACCTGTTCGACTTGTCAGTCTCACAGTCAAGCACGCTTATGCCATTGCACTATCAGCACGATTTCCGACCGTACCTAGCGTACCTTCGAACTCCTCCGTTACGCTTTGGGAGGAGACCGCCCCAGTCAAACTGCCCACCATGCACTGTCCCCAACCCGGATAACGGGCCAAGGTTAGAACCGCAAACAGACCAGGGTGGTATTTCAAGGTTGGCTCCACCGAATCTGGCGACTCGGTTTCCGCGCCTCCCACCTATCCTACACAGGCCGGTTCACAGTCCAATGCAAAGCTACAGTAAAGGTTCATGGGGTCTTTCCGTCTAGCCGCGGGTAGATTGCATCATCACAAACACTTCAACTTCGCTGAGTCTCGGGAGGAGACAGTGTGGCCATCGTTACGCCATTCGTGCAGGTCGGAACTTACCCGACAAGGAATTTCGCTACCTTAGGACCGTTATAGTTACGGCCGCCGTTTACCGGGGCTTCGATCAAGAGCTTGCACCCCATCACTTAACCTTCCGGCACCGGGCAGGCGTCACACCCTATACGTCGACTTTCGTCTTTGCAGAGTGCTGTGTTTTTAATAAACAGTCGCAGCCACCGATTCTCTGCGACCCCATCATGCTCAGCGCGCAGGCGCCTCACACTACCGGGGCATACCTTCTCCCGAAGTTACGGTATCAATTTGCCGAGTTCCTTCTCCCGAGTTCTCTCAAGCGCCTTGGAATATTCATCCCGTCCACCTGTGTCGGTTTGCGGTACGGTCTCGTACAGCTGAAGCTTAGAGGCTTTTCTTGGAACCACTTCCAATCACTTCGCGAGACATGCTCGCTCGTGCCACACCCTTGAGTCACGCGCCCGGATTTGCCTAAGCGCCCTCTCTAATGCAGCAACAGGGACTTCCAACACCCTGATGATCTTCCGCGATCCGTCCCCCCATCGCACTGTACGACGGTGCTGGAATATTAACCAGCTTCCCATCAGCTACGCATCTCTGCCTCGCCTTAGGGGCCGACTCACCCTGCGCCGATGAACGTTGCGCAGGAAACCTTGGACTTACGGCGAGGGGGCTTTTCACCCCCTTTATCGCTACTCATGTCAGCATTCGCACTTCTGATACCTCCAGCAACCCTTACGAGTCACCTTCACAGGCTTACAGAACGCTCTCCTACCGCGTGCAGTTTGACCTGCACACCCGCAGCTTCGGTTTATCGCTTAGCCCCGTTACATCTTCCGCGCAGGACGACTCGATCAGTGAGCTATTACGCTTTCTTTAAAGGATGGCTGCTTCTAAGCCAACCTCCTGACTGTCTAAGCCTTCCCACTTCGTTTCCCACTTAGCGATAATTGGGGACCTTAGCTGGCGGTCTGGGTTGTTTCCCTCTTGAGTCCGGACGTTAGCACCCGGTGCTCTGTCTCCCAAGCTGGACTTGCGGGTATTCGGAGTTTGCCATGGTTTGGTAAGTCGCCATGACCCCCTAGCCATAACAGTGCTCTACCCCCCGCAGTCATACTTGAGGCACTACCTAAATAGTTTTCGGAGAGAACCAGCTATTTCCAGATTTGTTTAGCCTTTCACCCCTATCCACAGCTCATCCCCTAGTTTTTCAACACTAGTGGGTTCGGTCCTCCAGCACGTGTTACCGTGCCTTCAACCTGGCCATGGATAGATCATCTGGTTTCGGGTCTACACCCAGCGACTGAACGCCCTATTCGGACTCGCTTTCGCTACGCCTTCCCTATCCGGTTAAGCTTGCCACTGAATGTAAGTCGCTGACCCATTATACAAAAGGTACGCCGTCACCCCACAAGGAGGCTCCGACTGTTTGTATGCATACGGTTTCAGGATCTATTTCACTCCCCTTCCGGGGTTCTTTTCGCCTTTCCCTCACGGTACTGGTTCACTATCGGTCGATCACGAGTATTTAGCCTTGGAGGATGGTCCCCCCATCTTCAAACAGGATTTCACGTGTCCCGCCCTACTTCTCTTACGCCTAGTTCCACGCATTGCATTTCGCCTACAGGGCTATCACCTGCTACGGCCGGGCTTTCCATCCCGTTCGACTATACAACGCGCTAAATCGTAAAGGCTCTTCCGATTTCGCTCGCCACTACTTTCGGAATCTCGGTTGATTTCTGTTCCTCGAGTTACTGAGATGTTTCAGTTCACCCGGTTCGCTTCCTGGAACCTATGTATTCAGCCCAGGATACCGCCTTGCGGCGGTGGGTTTCCCCATTCGGATATCTGCGGATCAATGCTTGTTTGCCAGCTCCCCGCAGCTTTTCGCAGGCTACAACGTCCTTCATCGCCTGTGATCGCCAAGGCATCCACCATATGCACTTAGTCGCTTGATCCTATAACGCTAATGGCTATAAAACCTCTTCAAGCAACCGTCTTGCTTCTGACATGATTACTTCGCGTTTGTGCCGTTCAAATCCTCAATACACTTGAGTTTGAACTATCATGCAATCACAACCCGTATCCAACGGCGCATCAAATATCAATGCACCGCCAATACTTCTCGTTGTGCTTCTTCCAGATTGTTAAAGAACGAATAAAACTGTCGAGCCAAAAACTCAACGCTCAATACCCCGGCCGCTCGCCCCGCTTCACGGAACAAACACCGGCAGACACTGACCGTTGAACTCTCTTTTCTCGCGGACCCGGCCTCACGCCGCCCCAGCCCCCGAGTCGGGCGCCAAGCACAGCACCACCAAACGAAACTGGTGGAGGTGAACGGGATCGAACCGATGACATCCTGCTTGCAAAGCAGGCGCTCTCCCAGCTGAGCTACACCCCCAGATAAACTGTGGTGGGTCTGGTTGGATTCGAACCAACGACCCCCGCCTTATCAAGACGGTGCTCTAACCGACTGAGCTACAGACCCAATTCGCATCGGATCCGCTATCGATCCAGTCTTTTTCAACAACCGATAAGTGTGGCCGCTTAACAGACAACAGCACTTGCTCTGAAAGGAGGTGATCCAGCCGCACCTTCCGATACGGCTACCTTGTTACGACTTCACCCCAGTCATGAATCCTACCGTGGTAATCGCCCTCCTTGCGGTTAGGCTAACTACTTCTGGTAAAACCCACTCCCATGGTGTGACGGGCGGTGTGTACAAGACCCGGGAACGTATTCACCGCGACATGCTGATCCGCGATTACTAGCGATTCCGACTTCACGCAGTCGAGTTGCAGACTGCGATCCGGACTACGATCGGGTTTCTGGGATTGGCTCCCCCTCGCGGGTTGGCGACCCTCTGTCCCGACCATTGTATGACGTGTGAAGCCCTACCCATAAGGGCCATGAGGACTTGACGTCATCCCCACCTTCCTCCGGTTTGTCACCGGCAGTCTCATTAGAGTGCCCTTTCGTAGCAACTAATGACAAGGGTTGCGCTCGTTGCGGGACTTAACCCAACATCTCACGACACGAGCTGACGACAGCCATGCAGCACCTGTGTTCCGGTTCTCTTGCGAGCACTCCCAAATCTCTTCGGGATTCCAGACATGTCAAGGGTAGGTAAGGTTTTTCGCGTTGCATCGAATTAATCCACATCATCCACCGCTTGTGCGGGTCCCCGTCAATTCCTTTGAGTTTTAATCTTGCGACCGTACTCCCCAGGCGGTCAACTTCACGCGTTAGCTGCGCTACCAAGGCCCGAAGGCCCCAACAGCTAGTTGACATCGTTTAGGGCGTGGACTACCAGGGTATCTAATCCTGTTTGCTCCCCACGCTTTCGTGCATGAGCGTCAGTGTTATCCCAGGGGGCTGCCTTCGCCATCGGTGTTCCTCCACATATCTACGCATTTCACTGCTACACGTGGAATTCCACCCCCCTCTGACACACTCTAGCCCGGTAGTTAAAAATGCAGTTCCAAGGTTAAGCCCTGGGATTTCACATCTTTCTTTCCGAACCGCCTGCGCACGCTTTACGCCCAGTAATTCCGATTAACGCTTGCACCCTACGTATTACCGCGGCTGCTGGCACGTAGTTAGCCGGTGCTTATTCTGCAGGTACCGTCAGTTACGCCAGGTATTAGCCGGCGCCGTTTCTTTCCTGCCAAAAGTGCTTTACAACCCGAAGGCCTTCATCGCACACGCGGGATGGCTGGATCAGGGTTGCCCCCATTGTCCAAAATTCCCCACTGCTGCCTCCCGTAGGAGTCTGGGCCGTGTCTCAGTCCCAGTGTGGCTGGTCGTCCTCTCAAACCAGCTACGGATCGTCGCCTTGGTGAGCCGTTACCCCACCAACTAGCTAATCCGATATCGGCCGCTCCAATAGTGCGAGGTCCGAAGATCCCCCGCTTTCCCCCTTAGGGCGTATGCGGTATTAGCTACGCTTTCGCGTAGTTATCCCCCGCTACTGGGCACGTTCCGATACATTACTCACCCGTTCGCCACTCGCCGCCAGACCGAAGTCCGCGCTGCCGTTCGACTTGCATGTGTAAGGCATCCCGCCAGCGTTCAATCTGAGCCAGGATCAAACTCTTCAGTTCAATCTCTGTTTCGTACAGCCCACGCGTCTTCCGACACGGGACTGTCTTTCGCTAGCGCTCTCAAAGGAAGTGAGGACCCAGACGAATTTGACTTCGCCTGATTCCTGACACTTACTTATATGAGCACTTGATTTCTTCGGCCCCATCCAAGACCCTGCACTTGCGTGCCGATCCCGGACGAGTGCGCCGCCATCCATCAAGCGCCCACACTTATCGGTTGTTTAGTTTTTAAAGAACAGGTGGGCTCGCTACCCGGGAGGTCTTGCAACCCCCGCTGACTTCGCCTGCCGCGTCGCTGGTGTTTCCACCCGGTGTTTCCACCGTTTTGCTTCGCGTCGTTTGCTGTGCCAGCAGCAGAGAAACGAGATTATGAAGACATTTTTTTGGGCTGTCAAATCAAGCTCGCTTCGACTTCACACCCGCGCACTCGACAACCTGACTTCACTTTCCCGCCTTCACTTATCGTCCACCGCGACTCCCAAAGCGGCACCGGAATCACCCGCGCCGGCAGTCCGTTGAGAACCACCACCGTGGTGCTTCCGCGTCGCCGGTGTCGTGACCGGTTCGCGAACAGCGAAGGGGCGCGACTATAGCACACGCGTGATGGTGCCGGGGTGCACGGCTATGGCTCCCGCATTGCGGACTTGGCGCGGAAGATTCGGCATCCAAGATTCTGCATGCAACGTCCAGCATGGAAGAGCCGGCACGGAAGACCGGGCGGAGCAAGATCGCATGGGATGCACGTGCGTGGAAAGGCTTACGCTTGTATGGTCAACCCGACAAAGAAGCCTGCCCCGGAGAAACGCCGTTCCCGCGCGCTATCCCACGGCGTCGACGCGTGCAATGGGGCGGAGTGCAAAAGGCGCGTGGATCCGCACACGAACGGAGATTGGCCCGTTTCAGATCGATGTAGGCGCGCACCCGCCACAATATCGATCCGATAGACCCGCTGTTCCTTTCGCGGCGCACTCCCTGAGCCGGCGCGATATATCTGTATGGGACAGACCTGGAGACCTGCATGAGCACCCCCCGTTTGCCCCGCGTTCCCTTGCTGGAACCCGCGCAGATGAGTCCCGAACAGAAGCGCATCCATGATGTGATCACTGCCGGACCTCGCGGACAGGTGCGCGGGCCGCTGGGTGTCTGGCTGCACCGTCCCGCGATGGCGGAGCATGCGCAGGCCCTGGGCCAGTACTGCCGCTATGAAACCAGCCTGCCCACGCGGCTGTCGGAATGGGCGATCCTGATCATGGCGCGCCACTGGGGATCGGAGTACGAGTGGTGGGCCCACAAGCCCCGGGCCATCAAGGCCGGTGTGAGCGAAACGATGATCGCTGCCTTGCGCGACGGCACGCCCATCGAATACACGCATGCCGACGAAGCGCTGGTCCACGAATTCCTGAAGGTTCTGCACGAAACCCGCCGGACCCCGCAGGAACTGTATGACCGCATCGTGCATGTGCTGGGAGAATCCGGCGTTATCGACCTTGTGAGCATCGCCGGCTACTACACCTTGATCGCCATGACGCTGGGCGCTTTCGATATCCAGCCACCGGAAGGGACACCCGCCGAATTGGGCTGAATGGCGGGAACCCGGCCGGGCCGCGAACGCAAACGCAAACGCCGGCCGCTGTGCGCGGCGCGAACCGCGCACAGCCTTCCACTTACCAGTAATAGAGCATGAGCGCGTTGGCCCGGCTTAGTTCGAATTCCCTCAGCGCCTCGGCTTCGGCCAGCATCTCCGGCGACGCCCCCATATCTAGCAGTTCTGCACTGCTGTACTGACGCAGATCCAGAACGGTGTTCGGCGCGGACCAGCTCTTCCACAGCGCTACGAACGGCAACGCCAGCAGGCCACCGAGCGTACGCCAGACCCCAGGGCATTCCGCGGCAACGGGGGAAGCGGCGGCCACGGGGGTAGAGATATCGGACATTGAAGGGCTCCTGAATAAGAACACAAAGGGGTGTCGTTGAAACCGTCGGGCAACAAGCGGCTGGAAGTACCCTCCGCACGCGCGCCGGTTCCGTCAGGGGCAGATGGCGCAAGCTCAACCGGACTGAATAACCGGCAAGCCCGGGCATCCCAACGCAGGAAGAGATGCCGCTATCCGTGCTCGATTCCGGAGATCGCCCCCTTGCGATCCCGTCGTCGAATCGATGCCTCCACCGCGGGCCGATTTCTTTTGCCGCGATCAGACGGGCGCCTGCCCGGCCGGCGCAACGCGCATGGCACTCTCGCCCGGCGGTCTGCCCTGCCGGGGGATAAGCCGTGATCGCGCCTCGCGCGACGGTGGTTAGAATATCGAACCAGTATGGCGACAGGAATCCATATTTTTTGGTCATTCTGGTCGGTTTTTCTAACCAGCTACGCACCCATGGCCCGCTTGCCCTTGAATACGCTGCCGGTCTTCCGCGCTGTCGCGGAAACCCAGAACCTGCGTGCCGCCGCCGATGCGCTGCACCTGACGCATAGCGCCGTCAGCCAGCAGATCCGTTTGCTGGAGACCCGGCTGGGCCATGCCTTGTTCGACCGGCGCGGACGGCGGGTCGTCCTCAACTCGTCAGGCGCGGCCCTGCTGCGCAGTGTCCAGGGCGCCCTGGCGCTGCTGGACGAAGGCGTCCAGGCAGCCGCCGCGGCGGCGGGGTCGTCGGCGCAGAGACTGCGTATCAGCGTGCTGCCCTCCTTTGCGCAACGCTGGCTGCTGCCGCGCATGGGGCGATGGCGCGAAAAGCACCCCGACCTGGCCCTGGAAATCGAAACCTCGCAACAGGTGGCGGATCTGCAACGCGAGGGTTTTCATGCGGCACTGCGGCAGGGCCTGGGCAATTGGCCCGGACTGGCGGCCGAACGCCTGTTCGATGGATCGATGTCCATGATTCTGGTTGGGAACCCAGCCGCGGCGCGCAGGCTGGCCGGCGCGTCGCCGGAGGCCTACCTGGATGAGCCATTGCTGGGCGAAAGCGCCTTATGGGAGCACTGGCTGGCGGCCGCCGGGCTGCGCCGCAAGGTGACGCCGGTGGCGGTGTTCAACGATGCGGGTCTGTTGCTTTCGGCGGTGGAGCAAGGGCTGGGGCTTGCCGTGGTACGCGAACTCCTGGCCGCCGATGCGTTGCGGGATGGGCACCTGGTTCGGCTGTCACCCATCTCGGTGGACTACGAAGGCGCGCGCGCCTATCACCTGGTGTATCCCCCCGCCTTGCGCGACTGGCCGCCGCTGCAGGCGTTACGGACGTGGATGCATGACGAACTGGAAATCTCGCGGTCGGAACTGCTCAGGGAGCGAAGTCCGTGAACGCGCGTTCATAACGCCTCCCGGCGCGGCAACCGCCCCGGGCTCGCGCCGCACGCGGGCAAGCGTGGCGCGACGATCGCCGTGTTGCCCGCGCCCTGGGCGGGGCGACTCCGGCGTCCACCGTCCCTAGGCCGCATCGAGCTCCGGATAGTGGCGGAATATTCCGTCGCCATAGGGCAGGCGGCGATCGCTGGACAGATAGCCCTGCAACTCCGGCAGCGCGGCCACCCGCTCGTACAGGCGCCGGACCTTCGGGTACTGGCCCGCCAGGGTGGCCATGCGCTTGGGGAAGGCGAAGCGCAACCCATCGATCAGCTGGAATAGCGACAGGTCGGCATAGGTCCATTTTTCACCGCCCGCCAGCCATAAGCCTTCGTGCACCAGAACGCGTTCGAACCAGGCCAGGAACTTGGGAATACGCTCCTCGCGGAAATGCTTCGCGCGGCGCGCGGCCTCTTTTTTCTGATCCTCGTAATAGAGGCTGTTGGCGATGGGATGGTGTACATCGTGCGCCTCGGCGACGAGGTCGGCGATGGTGAGCTGTATCTGGTGCACCCAAAGGCGGCCGGCCAGGTCTTGCGGCGCCAGGCCATGCTTTTCGCCCAGGAAAAGCAGGATGTTGGCCGTCTGGCCCACGGATATGCCTTCCCCGACCAGGTAAGGCGGCGCGAAAGGCGGATGGTGATCGCGAGTCTTCATGTCCCGTACGATGGCCGCATCGCCGCCGGGTTCGCGCGCCCTGTCCCGATACGGAATGCCGGCAGCTTCCAGCGCCAGACGCACGAACTCGCCGCGTCCCGGAATGCCGTCCCAATACCAAAGGTCGTAAGGTGCCATCGATGCATCTCCAACGGGAAAGACGACGCTTAGCAAACGCTGTACCCGTCGCCAGGAGGGAACCGGCGCGCCCGCCCGCGCGCCGTCAGCGCTGGACGATACGCCGCGCGCCGACGATGCGCTCGGCCAGCACCAGGATCAGGATGATCATAATGACCTGCAGCGCGGATGCGGCGGCCACAACCAGCTGGCTGCCCTGGAATTGAAGATAGCTGAATATCTCGATGGGCAGCGTGACGATGCCGGGTCCGGTAAGAAACAGCGCGGCGTTCAATTCACCGAACGAGACGATGAAAGCGAACAGCCAGCCCGATAGGAGCGCCGGCCAGATAATAGGCATGGTGATCAGCAGGAAGGACTTGACCGGGCCGGCTCCCAGGCTTTGGCCGGCTTCCTCCAGCGCGGTATCGAATGCCTGCAGCGCCGCGACGATGGTTCGGAACGCATAGGGCAGGCATACGACCACATGGGCGATCAGCAACCCTGGCAGTATGGAAACCCCCAGGGTGCGATACAAAAGCAGCAGGGCCAGGCCCAGGATGATGGTGGGAAACACCAGCGGCGCCATGAAAAGCATCTGCAGCAGATTGGGCAGCCAGCCGCGGCGACGCGACGCATAGATCGCGGCCAGCAAGCCGAGCAGGCCCGCCAGCGTGGCGGAAACGAAGGCCAGCCATAGGCTCAGGCCGAAAGCCTGGCGCATTTCGGGGATGGTGAAGAATGCCTGGAACCAGCGCAGGGAAAAGCCGGGCGGGGGAAATACCAGCGTATCGGCCGCGCTGAAAGCGAACAGGAAGATGACGAGGATCGGCCCGAGGATCAGTACCAGCGCGATACCGGTGACGAGGCGCAACAGGAATCGGCCGGCACTCATGCGCCCTTCCCCTGCACTCTTTGCGGTCGCATCAGGATCTGGATGACGACCGCGATGGCCAGCGCGATAGCCAGCAGCACGAAGGACAGGGCCGCCGCGCGAGGCCAGCGGAACGTCGCCGCGCTATCGAATACCAGGCTCACCAGCAGCTTGAAGCGCGGGCCGCCCAATAGCGCGATGGTGACGTAGGCGCTAAGCATCAGGAAGGTGACCAGCATCAGCCCCGACGTCACGCCCGGACTGGACAGCGGCAGCGTGACACGGAAGAACGTCTGCCACGGCCCGGCGCCCAGGGATTGGGCGGCCTCGGTATAGCGCTGGTCGATCGCCGTGAGGGAATTCGTGATGGACACGACCATGAAGGGCAGCAGAATGGTCAGCAGCCCTATCGCCACCGCCTCGAATGAGTACAGGAACTGGATCGGCCGGTCCGTCAGGCCCGCTTCGCGCAAGGTCACGCTGAGTATGCCCGTGCGCCCCAGGATGCTGACCCAGCCATAGGCGCGCACGACGTTGCTGACCATCAGCGGGAACATCATCAACAGAAGCATGACCATGCGGCCGCGCGGGGACAGGCGGGATGCGTACAGCGCGACGGGATAGCCCAGCAGCAGGCAGGCGATCAGCACCACGCCCGTGGCCAGCAGCGTGCGTTGGATGATCAGCAGGTAAAAGGGATCGGTGGCAACCTCCACATAGTTGCGCAGCGTCGGCTCCAGTTCGTACAGCGAGGTCTGCGAGTTCGTCATGAAGCTGACGAACAGCAGATATGCCAGCGGCAGGACGAAGAAGACCAGCAACAGCAGCACCGGCGGCGCCGCGACCGCCCACATCAATCCGGTGCGCGGCAGCAGGCGGCGCGGCGTGGGGTCGCCATCCAGGCGGCCCGCGCGTGGCGTGGCGAGGGCGCGGCTCATGCTTGCCCGTTCCCGCCGGACATCGGCGTCCCGGCCGGTGCGCGACCGGTGGCGCGCCCGCCCGACGCCGATGAGGCCGCATCGAAGAGGCCGGCGCCACGGCCTTGCAGGTCCATATCGCCGGGCGTGGCGGCCAGCGCCACGACACTGGCGTCGTCCCAGGCAAGACGGACGACCGATCCCGGCGCCAGGCTGACGGCGCCGACGCCGTCATTCGGCAGATGGGCCGCCACCGGCCCGCTTTCGGTTTCCATGAGCAGATGGGTTTGCGCGCCGCGGTAAACCACTTCCCTCAACGTGGCCGCAAGGCGGCCGTGTGGATCCAGCCGCAGTTTTTCGGGACGCAGCGCCAGGTCGATGGCGTCGCCGACGGCATGGCGCGGGCCCGCCGACGCCGCGGGCGGATCCACCGTCACGCAGGTACCCGCCACGCCGACCATCAGCTTGTCGCCGTCATGGCCGCGCACTTCGCCGCGCAGGATATTGCTGGCCCCGAGGAAGGTCGCGACGAACTCGGTGCCGGGTCGTTCATAAATGTCGCGCGGCGCGCCGGCCTGCTGGATGCGGCCGTCCTTCATGACGGCCACGCGGTCGGACATGGTCAGGGCTTCTTCCTGGTCGTGCGTGACGAACACGGTCGTAGTGCCGAGGCGCCGTTGCAACTGCCGCAATTCGACCTGCATCTGTTCCCGCAGCAGTTTGTCGAGGGCGGACAAGGGCTCGTCGAGCAGCAGGACATCGGGCTCGAATACGATGGCGCGGGCCAGCGCCACGCGTTGCTGCTGCCCGCCGGACAACTGCCTGGGGTAACGCTGCCCGAAACCGCCCAGCGCCACCATCTCCAGCGCGCCGGCCACACGGCGGGCGATATCGGACTTATCGACGCGGCGCATCTTCAGGCCGAAGGCGACGTTCTCGGCCACCGTCAGATGCGGAAACAGGGCGAAGCTCTGGAACACCATGCCGAAGTTCCGCTTGTGGGCCGGCACGCCCGTCACCCGCTTGCCGCGGATATGGATATCGCCACGGGTCGGCTGTTCGAAGCCCGCGATCAGGCGCAGCGTGGTCGTCTTGCCGCAGCCGCTGGGGCCCAACAGGGAAAAGAAAGTCCCCCGTTCGATATCGAGATCCAGCCGATGCAGCGCGACGGTCTGGCCGAACCGCTTTTCCACGCCATCGAAGCGCACGTCCAGGGAAACGGAATCCGCCGTCCGTGCGGGGCGATCGGTCGCCGCGCTTGCCACCACACTCACATCGACTCCTTGATGACGCGGTCGAACCGCGCAATACGCGCCACGGCCGCCAGCAGGCGCACCGGCAGCTCCAGCAGCACCATCGTCTCGACGGCCCGCCGCGGCGGGCCTTGCAGGGCGAGCACCGCGTCCTCCAGCACCTGTCCCAGCTCGTCCGCCAGCGCGCCGTCCAGGCCGGGCAGGTCAGGCGATGCCGACAGGTGTTCCCATTCGTCGGTAAGGTCGCGCAGCATCGCACCCATAAGGTCGGCCAAGGCGGGCTCTTCCCCGCCCAGCCGGCCGGCCAGTGCCTGCGCGGCGGTGCCCCAGGCCTGCCGCGCGTGCCGCAGGTCGGCCTCCAGCGACCGCGCCGGCGTCGCCGCCGCGGTGGCGGCCGGACGGCCGTCGCCATCGAACGCGCCCAGCATCAAGGCCGCGTTAAGGACGAGCCGGAAACTCAGGCAGTCTTCGCGGGCATAGAACCGCAAGGTTTCGTCCATGGTCTTGCGACCGCGGATCGGCAGATAGTGGCGCACGTAGCCGTCCAGCGCCATGGCCTTGCGCAGGAATTCGCCCATTTCGGGATGCGGCGAAAAGCCCACCACGCGAGCATCGCCCCCATCGCTCGACAGGATGGCCACGCGGTCCCGCATCACGCGGTCGAAACGGTCGGCGTCCAGCGGGTTATCGATGAAGAGCCGCGTGGACATGATGTGGCTTTCGAAACGGCCGCCGACGCGGGCGCGGCGCTGGCCGGGCTCGTAAACAGGCCCGTGGTAGTACGCCAGCTCCATCGTTTCCGGGAGATCGCGGCGCAGCGCGGCATCGTCCAGCCGGACGTTCAGCAGCCCGGCGCCGGTATACAGGTACTCGTGGGTATAGCGCGGCTTGGCGTCGAGCACGCCCAGCCAGTGCGGGCGCCCCTGCGAAAAATAATAGGCCCCGCCACAGGAGCCGATGCCCGCCCCGCCGCGCGCCAGGAAGCCGCGGATCGCGTCGTCGACACCGGCCTGGCCTTCGATGCGGTCCAACCCCCAGGTAGCGAAACCGCCCGGCAGGATAAGGACGTCCGCGTCGTCCAGAATACCGCCGGCGATATCGGCCGCGCTGGCGCGCCGATACGGCAGGCCGAGACTCCACAGGCAGTGCGAGTAATACGCGTAGTAGGGATAGCCGATGGCAGCGCCGCAATACAGCACGATGCGGGGCAAGGCGATGGCGGATTCGTCCCTGGCCGGCGATACCGCGCCATCGGCGATCGCCGCGCCGGGCAGGCCCGCGCGACGCGCGGCCGGCGCGAGCGCGTCCGGCCCCGCGTAGCCGTCCGGCGTGAGACGGATGGCATGACCGCGCGCGCAGGCGCGGTGCGCGAGCACGGCGATGCCCAGGGTATCGCCGTGCCGCGACCAGGAAAGCCGGGACGCCATGCAAACTCCTTCAGATGCCGGCAGGCCTCAGGCGCCGCTGATGACGCGGTTCCATTGATCGGTCCAGTCGCCGCGACGCCCCGAAATGAAAGCCTGGTCCAGGTCGATGATGCGGGATACTTCCGCGTCGGAGAACTGGACGCGCTGCTGCAGCTCTGGCGATAGCAGCTTGATCATGGCGGGGTTGGAGCCGGCGTAATTGAATACCTTCGCGACCCACGTCTGGTATTCCGGGTTCAGCGTCATATTGACGTATTGCTCGGCCAGCGCCTTGTGCTTCGTCCCCTTCGCGATGCCGGTGCCCGCCAGATAGGATATCGCGCCCTCGGCGGGGAAGACCCATTCCGCCTGGCCGCCCTTTTCGCGCACGGTGTAGGTCTGCGATTTATAGAGCAGCCCGACGACGGCCTCGCCCGTCTGCAGGGAACTCATGATGGTATCCGTGTCCTTGGCCCAGATCGGGTCCAGCTTGACCATCTTGCGCAGCATGTCGAAGCCGGCCTTTTCGTCCTTGGGATCCTTGCCGGCCGCCATCGCGCCGATCGGAATGATGTAAGGGCCGATGGAGTGCGTGATCTCGGGCAGGACGATGCGGCCCTGGAATTCCGGACGCCAGAGGTCCGCGTAACTGCGCGGTGGATTCTTCACTTCCTTGGGGTTGTAGACGATGCCCAGCGCCGAATAGATCATCGCGACCCAGCCGGGACGCTTGAATCGCGCCGGAATATCCTTCAGGAACGAGAGATTGGGCGACGCGGGATCCAGCGGTTCGAGTACGCCCTGCGCCTCGGCCAGCGGTACGACGCCATCGTGCAGCTGCACCAGGTCGTAGGGTTGGCTGGACAGATTGATCTTCAGCTTGGTCACGCGCTCGACCGGCGAGGGGCCGCGATCCTGCGTGATGGCGTAGCCGGTGCTTTTGGCGAACGGCGCATCCACGTACTGCGCCATGCCGTTGCCCCACAGGCCGCCCCAGGTCATCATCGCCAACGTGCCGGAAGACTGTGCGGCCGCCAGCGAGAGGCGCCCGGCCGCCGACATACCCACGGCCGTCACGGCCGACTTTTTCAGAAACTCGCGGCGCTGCATGGCGCATTCCCCTGGTTGGTCCGTCGCGCGGCGCAAGGACGCGCGCACGCCTGTATCGTGTTCGATACAAACCCACAAGATATCCTAAATATATTTGCCGGATGAAGCGGGACAAACCCTGACGCCACCGCGAGCGCGCCGCATAATTTGTTGCAGCCGTGCACTCTGCCGCGCGGTATGCTCCCGCGTCCTTGACTTGCATGGCCCCGATGCGTCTCACTTCTTTCTCCCCCTTTGTCCATCGCCGCGCCGCGATCCCCCGGCCGTTGCTCGTCCAGCCGCGCCAGATCGGCGCCGGCGTTTTGCACGTGTTGGCCATCCGCCTGTTTTTGGCGCTGTTCCTCGCCATGGCACCGGTGTGGAGCCATGCCCAGGCGCCGGCTCCGCAGCAGGAAATCGACAAGTCGCTGGATACCGCGCGCAAGGAAATGGAGGCCTTGCGCAAAAACCTGGCCGAGCAGACGGATGACGCGGAACTGCTGCGCCGGCGCGCCGCGGCCATGGATATCCAGTCCCGCGCCGATGCCATCGCCGACAAGCTCACGCCGATACTTGCCTCGGTGCAGGCGCGCCTGACTGAACTCGGACCGGCCGCCGATACCGGCAAGGAGGCACGCGACGTCGCGGCCCAACGCGCCGACCTGGAAAAAGCCCGGTCGACGCTGGATGCGCAGATCAAGCTGGCCCGGCTGTTGTCCGTGGAAGGCGTGCAGACGGCCGAAATGGTGTCGACCATGCGGCGCGCGCAGTTCCAGGCCAGGCTCGGGGAGCGCCGGCCCTCGATATTGGGCGCCCAATTCCGCGACGACCTCAAGGACGACCTGCCGCGCGACCTGAGCCGTTTCGCCAGCCTGCGCGACGAAGTGGCCGCCGCGCTGAGCGGAACGCCGGCATGGGTGTGGGCGCTGCTGCTGGCGCTGGCGGCCACGGTCGTCGCGATATCGGTGGCGATCGCGCGCGTGGTGCGGCGGTTTACGGCGTCCCGTGTGCCGGCGGGCCGCCTGCGCCGCTCTTTTCATGCCTTGATCGTCGTCCTGGTCGCGACAGTGGTGCCGGGCGCGATCGGACAGCTTTTATATATCGGCCTGGATTGGCAAGGGCAATTGTCGGACTCCACGCAATCGCTGGTTTCCGGCTTTGCCGGCATCCTGTGCATGGGAGGCTATGTCACCGGCCTGGGCCTGGCGCTGATATCCCCGTCCCGGCCCTCCTGGCGGCTGCCGGACATTCCGGATGCGATCGCGCGGAAAATGCGCTGGTTCCCGCATGTGCTGGGGCCCCTGATCGTCGTCGTGTGGGTGCTGGACCGCCTGCCCGTTTCGCTGAACGCCAGCCTGAGCACCGCCATCGCGATGAACTGCCTGGTGACGTTCCTGCTGGTGGCGGTCATTGCCGCCGCGCTCATACGGCTGGAACGCAGGCGGCGCGCCGTCCTGCGCGATCCCGAAACTGGACACGCGCCGCCGCGGCCGCTGTGGCTGCTGATTACCGTCAGCGCGGTGTGGGTCGTCATGAGCATCGCGGTGATCGCGGTGCTGATCGGATATGTCGCGTTCGGGAATTTCGCGGCGAAGCAGTTGGTGTGGACTCTCATCGTGCTGAGCTCGGCCTACCTGCTCACGGTACTGACCGACGACTTCTTCATGTCGGTGCTGGGCACGTCCAAGCGCGATACCGAAGCGCTTGAACACGGCCAGGAACCCCGCATCCGCGACCAGGCCGCCGTGGTGCTGTCGGGCGTGGCGCGCGTGCTGATCGGCCTGGTGGCGTTCGTGATGGTTCTGGGCCAGTTCGCCGAAGGACCGGTGGAGCTGCTGCAGCGCGCGGAACAGTTGCTGAACGGCCTGGCGATCGGCCATGTCGAGTTGCGGCCGGCCGCGCTGGTCCAGGGCATCGTCGTGCTGCTCGTCAGCCTGCTCGGCGTCCGCGTCCTGAAACGCTGGCTGATCAAACGCTACCTGCCCACCACGACGCTGGACCCCGGCATGCAGACGTCGGCGACGACACTGTTCGGCTATATCGGCGTGGTGGTGGCCGTGGGCCTGGCCTTGTCGGCGGTGGGCATCGGGCTGGAACGGGTGGCCTGGGTGGCCAGCGCCTTGTCGGTGGGTATCGGCTTCGGCCTGCAGGCGGTGGTGCAGAACTTCGTCTCGGGGCTGATCCTGCTGGCCGAACGGCCGGTGAAGGTGGGCGACTGGGTCTCCCTGGGCGGGGTCGAAGGCGATATCCGGCGCATCAATGTGCGCGCCACGGAAATCCAGATGAGCGACCGCTCCACGGTGATCGTGCCGAATTCCGAGTTCATTACCAAGACCGTGCGCAACGTCACGCACGCCAATCCGCTGGGGCTGGTGCAGATCAAGCTGCCGATGCCCTTGTCCACGGATGCGGCGCGGACGCGCGACATCATCCTGTCCGCCTTCCGCGAACACGAGGACATCCTGGAGACACCCGCGCCGAATGTTTTCCTGGATGGGATCGACGGCACCAATCTGATGTTCAACGCGACCGGCTATGTCGGTTCGCCGCGGCAGGCCTACGGCACCCGCAGCGCCCTGCTGTTCGATGTCCTGCGGCGGCTGGGAGAAGCCAACATCGGCCTGGGCAAGCCGCCGACCATGCTGGTCAGCGCGCCGGGGCCGCTGCTGCCGGCGACGTCCGCGGCCGCGGAATCCCGCCCGCCCGCGGCACCGCAGCCGTCAGACGGCGCGGATGGGCAGTAGCCTCGCCGCAAGGCAATCGAAGCCACCGCTATCGTCGAGCGGGCCGCACGCCGGCGGCCATGTCGCGACGGCCGCGATATCGCTATTGCGGCTGGATGCCGGCCTCGTCCACGACCTTGCGCCACTTCGCCACCTGCTGCCCGATGAATTGCGTGAACGCGTCGCGGCTGCCGCCGGCCGGCACCACGCCTTGCGCGGCGAAGGCTTCGCGCACGTCGGCCATCCGCAGGATCGCGTTGATTTCGGTGTTCAGCTTGTCGAGGATTTCCGGCGGCGTGCCGGCCGGCGCGACAAAGCCGTGCCAGGACGATACGTCATAGCCGGGCACGCCCGCCTCCGACACGGTGGGCAAATCCGGCAGCAGCGGCGTGCGCCGCGTATCGGCCACCGCGATAGGACGCACTTTCCCCGATTGCACGAAAGCCCAGCAATTGGCGATCGCATCGAACGCCGCCTGCACCTGGCCGCCGGCAAGGTCGGTCATCATGGGCGAGCTGCCCTTGTACGGTATCTGCACCATGTGGATGCCCGCCATGCGTTCGAACAAGGCCATGGCCAGATGATTGGACGATCCCGTGCCGGACGAACCATAGTTGATGGCCGCCGGCGATTTCTTCGCCGCCTGCACCAGATCGCCTACGGTCTTGACCGGCGAATCCTTCGGCACGGTCAGCAGCATGGGCGACTGGCCCGCGAGCACGATGGGCGCGAAATCCTTGCCGGTGTCGTACGGCAGGGAGCGGTACACCGACGGGTTGGCCGCGAAGGGAAACTGCGCTACCAGCAAGGTGTAGCCGTCCGCCGGCGCCTTGGCCACGGTGGAGGTTCCGACGATCGTTCCGGCGCCCGGCCGGTTTTCCACGATGACGGGCTGGCGCCAGGCGGCAGTCAGTTTGGCCGCGACCAGGCGCCCCAGTGTGTCGTTGAAGCCGCCTGGCGGATAGGGTACGACGATATGGATGGGCTTGTCGGGATAAGAGGCCGCCCGGGCGCACCAGGGCAGGCAAAGTACGACGGTCAGCGCCAGCAGGCGCGCGAGTCGGTGGGTCAATGCTGTCTCCTCGGTCCTTGGCGGACACGCTGTTATGCCGCCGCGGCGTGCGGCGGTACTTGCTCGAGGCCAGTCTAGAAAGATGGATATATCAGGTCAATTAATCTTTAATTATTGTCTTGATCATTTAATCTGATGTCATTTCGCCGATCGCCCGCCATGCTGGACAGCGGCAGGCCCAGCATCTTCCCATATCCCTTAATATCGTATCCATTAGCAATAATGATGTAGAGGCGCGCTGCGTGGCGCGCGTCGGGGCGAAGAGACCATGGAATTCCGCCAGATCCAATATTTCATCTGTCTGTTCGAGGAAGGAACGGTCACGCGCGCGGCGCGGCGCCTGAATATCGTGCAGCCCGCGCTGAGCATGCAGATCGCGCGGCTGGAAGAAGAACTCGGCCGCAAGCTGTTCGAGCGCAGCCAGCAAGGGATGCAGCCGACATCGGCGGCACGCCAGATGTATCGCCTGTTCCTGCCTATCCTGCGCGACTACACGCACGCGCGCGAACAGGTATTGCGCACGGATGGCGAACTGAACGGGCATGTCAACGTGGGCATGATCGCCTCGGTCGCGCAGGGAGTGCTATCGGACGCCCTGGCGGAATTCAACGCGCGCCATCCCAAGGTTACGGTGACCGTGATCGACGGCTATAGCGCGACGCTGGCCGATCTGGTCGCCGGCGGCCAATTGGACGCCGCATTCATCAACAAGCCCCGCCGGCCGCTTTCGCTCAGCGTGGAGCATATCGCCGACGAGGATGTCGTCCTGGTCACGGGCACGGGCCACGCCCACAACCTGGGCCCGACGCTGTCGTTTCGCGAGGCGGCAGCGCTGGATCTGGCGCTTCCGACCCGCCAGCACGGCCTGCGCGGCATCCTGGAAAGCTTCGCCCGCACCGAAGACGTCGACCTCTCGCCCCAGTTCGAAATGGACTCCATCGTCTCGATCATCAAGCTGGTGGAACGCACGCGGTATGCGACGCTGCTGCCGCGCGTGGCGGTGCGCAACCGGGCCAGCCGGGGCCGGCTGAACTGCCACGAGGTGGTCTCGCCGCGCCTGATACGGCAGATTGCCTGCGTCACCCACCCGCGCCGTGCCTTGAGCGCGGAAGCCACGGCTTTCGTGAGCGTGCTCTCCGATCACGTGCGCGGCCTGGCCGAGGATGGCGGCCAGGCGCCACCCGAGGCGCGCGAAGAGGCCGACGCCCCGGCTTCGCGCGGCTAGCGCCGGGACCTGCTAGAAGGGCCAGAAGCCCGAATCCAGTTCGTCCTTGCAGCCGGCGTACTGCTGGCGGAAGCGGTCCGCGCGCGCCTGCACCTTGCGCGCGACGCCGACCAGCCACGGCTTGCGGGCATAGCTTCTGGCGCGATAGCCGCCCCAACCTTCGTGGTAGTTCAGGTATTGCCCATAGGCGTCCCATTTCGATACGCCATTGAGCTTCTGCGTCTTGTCGATATACCAGCCCATGAAGTCCAGGGCATCGTCGAAGTCGTCCCGGCTGGCGAACCAGCGGTTGTTCTGGCTGACGTAGTCGTCCCAGGTTTCGTCCTTGGCCTGGGCATATCCGTACGCGGAACTGACGCGTCCCCAGGGGATGAAGCCCAGCAGGTAATCGCGCGGCGGCTTGGCGTCATAGCGAAAGCCGGATTCCTGGAACAGGATGGCGAACGGCACCTGCACGGGCACCCCCCACTTTTTCTGCACATCCAGGGCCGCCTCGTACCAATCGTCCTTTTCCCGGAAGATGGCGCAGATGTCCTCCGGATTGCGTGGAGGCGCCGTGGCGCAGCCCGACAGCCACAGCACGGAGAAAACCAGGGCCGCCAAACCGGCCAGGCGCGGGCGGGCGCCACAAAAGAGGCAGATCCGGGCGCATCGGACAGCGGGGTTGCGAAACACGTACAAGCGACCTCGAAAACGCGCGACGCGCCGCATTCGTAGCGGGCGCGCCCGAAAACCCGGACCGGAAAATCGGGCCGGAACCCCGTATTAAACACCGGACGCGCGGCACGCCGTTGCGCGCCAGCCTCGATACTCTTATATAAGATATAAGACCGCTTGCCCCTGGCCGCGCGCGATACTACAATCGCGGCCGATATTCCCCAACCACGACCAGGGCAATCCATGCTAGCTACCTATCGCCAACACGTCGCCGAACGCGCGGCATTGGGCGTCCCCCCGCTCCCCCTGTCGGCCCAGCAGACCGCCGACCTGATCGAACTGCTGAAGGCGCCCCCCAAGGGAGAGGAAGCCTTCCTGCTGGACCTGATCACGCATCGCGTGCCCGCCGGCGTGGACGACGCCGCCAAGGTCAAGGCTTCCTATCTGGCCGCCGTCGCCCTGGGCAAGGAATCGTGTCCCCTGATCGACCGCGCCAAGGCGACCGAGCTGCTGGGCACCATGCTGGGCGGCTACAACATCAGCGCGCTGATCGAGCTGCTGGACGACGCCCAGGTCGGCGCGATCGCCGCCAAGGGGCTGAAGACCACGCTGCTGATGTTCGACGCCTTCCATGACGTGAAGGAAAAGGCCGACAAGGGCAATGCCAACGCCAAGGCCGTGCTGCAAAGCTGGGCCGACGCCGAGTGGTTCACCTCGCGGCCCGAAGTGCCGAAGAGCCTGACCCTCACCGTCTTCAAGGTCACCGGCGAAACCAACACCGACGACCTGTCGCCCGCGCCGGATGCCTGGAGCCGCCCCGATATCCCGCTGCACGCGCAGGCCATGCTGAAGAACGCCCGTCCCGGCATCGAGCCGGACGAGCCCGGCAAGGTCGGCCCGGTAGACTTCCTGAACCAGCTCAAGAAAAAAGGCCACCTGGTCGCCTATGTCGGCGACGTGGTCGGCACCGGCTCGTCGCGCAAGTCGGCGACCAATTCCGTGCTGTGGTTCACGGGCGAGGACATTCCCTTCGTGCCCAACAAGCGCTTCGGCGGTGTCTGTCTGGGCAGCAAGATCGCGCCGATCTTCTACAACACCATGGAAGACGCTGGCGCCCTGCCCATCGAACTCGATGTATCGCAGATGAATATGGGCGATGTGGTGGAACTTCGCCCCTACGAAGGCAAGGCCCTGAAGGATGGCAAAGTCATCGCCGAATTCCAGGTCAAGTCCGAAGTCCTGTTCGACGAAGTGCGCGCCGGTGGCCGTATCCCGCTGATCATCGGCCGCGGCCTGACCGCCAAGGCACGCGAAGCGCTGGGCCTGGCGCCTTCCACGCTGTTCCGCCTGCCCGTCAGCCCCGCTGACACCGGCAAGGGCTACACCCTGGCGCAGAAGATGGTCGGCCGCGCCTGCGGCCTGCCGGAAGGCAAGGGCGTGCGCCCGGGCACCTACTGCGAGCCGCGCATGTCGGCCGTCGGCAGCCAGGACACTACCGGCACCATGACGCGCGACGAACTCAAGGACCTGGCCTGCCTGGGCTTTTCGGCCGACCTGGTGATGCAGTCCTTCTGCCACACCGCCGCCTATCCCAAGCCCGTCGACGTCAAGACGCACCACACGCTGCCGCAATTCATGAGCACCCGCGGCGGCATCTCGCTGAAGCCGGGCGACGGCGTCATCCACTCCTGGCTTAACCGCATGCTGCTGCCCGACACCGTCGGCACCGGCGGCGATTCGCACACCCGTTTCCCCATCGGTATCTCCTTCCCCGCCGGTTCGGGCCTGGTGGCCTTCGCCGCCGCCACGGGCGTGATGCCGCTGGATATGCCGGAATCCGTGCTGGTGCGCTTCAAGGGCAAGATGCAGCCGGGCGTGACGCTGCGCGATCTGGTCAACGCCATCCCGCTGTACGCGATCAAGCAGGGCCTGCTGACGGTAGAAAAGCAGAACAAGAAGAACGTGTTCTCCGGCCGCATCCTGGAAATCGAAGGCCTGCCGGACCTGAAGTGCGAACAGGCTTTCGAGCTCTCCGATGCGTCGGCCGAACGTTCCGCCGCGGCCTGCACGGTGCGCCTGAACAAAGAACCGATCATCGAGTACATCAACAGCAACATCGTCATGCTGAAGTGGCTGATCGCCAACGGCTACGAAGATGAACGCTCGATCCGCCGCCGCATCCAGGCGATGGAAGCCTGGCTGGCCAATCCCCAGCTGCTGGAGCCGGATGCCAACGCGGAATACGCGGCGGTCATCGAGATCGACCTGGCCGAGATCAAGGAGCCCATCGTCGCCTGCCCCAATGATCCGGACGACGTGAAAACGCTGTCGGATGTTGCCGGCGCCAAGATCGACGAAGTGTTCATCGGCAGCTGCATGACGAATATCGGCCACTTCCGCGCGGCGTCCAAGCTGCTGGAAGGCAAGCGCGATATCCCCGTCAAGCTGTGGGTGGCGCCGCCGACCAAGATGGATGCGCGCCAGCTGACCGAAGAAGGCCATTACGGCACCTTCGGCGCCGCCGGCGCACGCACCGAAATGCCGGGCTGCTCGCTGTGCATGGGCAACCAGGCACAGGTGCGCGAAGGCGCGACCGTCATGTCGACCAGCACCCGCAACTTCCCCAACCGCCTGGGCAAAAACACGAATGTGTACCTGGGCTCCGCGGAGCTGGCCGCCATTTGCTCCAAGCTGGGCCGCATCCCGACCCGCGAGGAATACATGGCCGACATCGGCGTCGTCAACCAGAACGGCGACAAGATCTACCAGTACCTGAACTTCGACAAGATCGACGACTACAAGGACGTCGCCGACGTAGTGGAAGTCTGATCGACCGCTGAAACGGCGGGCCGGTATCGCACCGGTCCGCCCGGATGCGCTCTCGCCCGACAAAGTGCGGCTCACCGCGCCTTGTCGGGCGATTTTCTTTGCATCTTGTCGCCTTATTAAAGATAATGCGAATGCTTCGCATTATGGAGAATACTTATTTTCCATACTGCCCGACGCCTGCTCCCGGGTATCGAGCGGCCGGCGGCAGGGAGTTCATCCCGCATGCCCGACAGGGCGTGCATGCCTGTTTCATGTGCCTTGCACGCCCGTGCGGGGCCCGATCGCCTCCAAGGAAATTCTTTACATGCCTCACCCGTCCGTGTCCCGGCCCGTATCGCCCGCCGGCCCGAGCGTGTCGCCCCAGCCGCGGGTGGCTTGCTCCGCGCCCCGCGCCCTACCCCTGGCCATGCGCCTCGCCTTCACCGGCCTGGCAGCAGGAAGCGCAACGATGTCCGCTTCCGCGCTGGCGCAGTCATCGGGCACGACCATGTCCGCTCCGGCACCGGTACAGTCCCCGGCCGCGGCGACACCTGCACGGGCCGCCTCCGGTGCCGTCGGAAGCAGCACCCCGGTCACGACGCTGGCGCCGGTTTCGGTGACGGGCAATGCCATCACGGAAGGCGACACGCTTCCACCCACCTACCCCGGCGGCCAGGTCGCCAAGGGCGCGCGCCTGGGCGTGCTGGGCGAACAGGATGCCGCCAACGTTCCTTTCAGCGTGACCAGCTTCACCTCGCAACTGGTGGAAGACCAGCAGGCCCGCACCTTGGGCGACGTGCTGCGCAACGATCCCTCCGTGCAGGTGACCCGCGGCTACGGGAACGACGCGCAGTCGTTCGTCATCCGCGGATTTCCGCTCTATGGAGACGATATTTCCTACGGCGGCCTGTTCGGAGTGATGCCGCGCCAGATCATCTCGCCGCAGGGTGCCGAGCGGATCGAGATTTTCAAAGGACCCAGCGCTTTCCTGAACGGCGTGCCGGCGACCGGTTCAGGCGTGGGCGGCATGGTCAACATCGAGCCCAAGCGGGCCGGCGACGACCCGCTGACGCGCCTGTCGGTGGATTACGGCACATCTTCGCAGCGCGGCGCGACCGCGGATATCGGACGCCGCTGGGGTGCCAGCAACCAGTTCGGCATCCGCGTGAATGCCTTGCAGCGCGAGGGCGACACGGGTATCGACGACGACAGCACGCGCATGACCTTCGGCTCCGTGGGATTGGATTACCGCGGCGAACGCCTGCGCGCATCGCTGGACGTGGGATACCAGAAACAGCGCACCAGCCAGGGACGCCCCATGGTGCAGGTGATCGGCGACGACATTCCCGGCCCGCCCTCCGCGCGGCACAACTACGCGCAGCCATGGACGTATTCCATGACCGAAAACACCTTCGGAATGCTGCGCGCGGAATACGACCTGACCGAACGCTGGACCGCCTATGCCGCCATCGGCGGCAACCACGCGCGAGAAAGCGGGTCGTACTCTTCCCTGACGGTGAACGGGGATGGCGTGGGCACCGGCAGCCGCCTGGACGTGCCTTACGTATCCGACACCTACGGCATGATGAGCGGGGTGCGCGGCAAGTTCGAGACGGGCCCCCTGACCCATTCCGTGAATGCGGCATTCTCCAGCGTCTACCTGAAAAAGCGCTCCGCCTATACCTTCGGTTCGTCCTTCGCCACCAGCCTGGACGACACGCCGGAAGTCCCCTCCCCGCCCACCATCCTGACCGGCGGCAATATGGACGATCCGGGCGTGACAGGCCGCAACCGCATGACGGGCATCTCGGTTTCGGACACCGTCTCGTTCCTGGACGACCGGGTCTTCGTCACCGTGGGTGCGCGCCACCAAAAGCTGCGCGTCACCAACTACGCCTACACCGGCGAGGTCGACAGCAAGTATGACGATTCGGCCACCTCGCCCGTGTACGGGCTGGTGGTCAAGCCCTGGCAGCACGTTTCGCTGTACGCCAACCACATCGAGGGCCTGCAACCGGGCCCCACGGCACCGCTGACCGCGATCAACGCCAACACCACGTTCGCGCCGTCCAAGTCCAAGCAGAACGAAATCGGCGCGAAGCTGGACATGGGGTCCTACGGCGCCAGCCTGGCCTTTTTCGAGATCAAGCAGCCGACGGGCGTGACCGATCCGGCCACCCAGATATTCTCGGTCGCGGGCGAACAGCGCAACCGCGGCGTCGAGCTGAACGTCTTCGGCGAACCGCTGCGGGGTGTCCGCGTCATCGGCGGCGTGTCGGTCATCGACGCCACCTTGCGCGATACCAAGAATCCGGCGACCGAGGGCAACCATGCCGTCGGCGTGCCCGACTACACGGCGGTCCTGAGCACGGAATGGGACCTGCCCTGGGTTCCCGGCCTGACGCTGCAGGGGCGCGTCACCCATGCGGGCTCGCAGTACCTGGATACGGCGAACACCCAGAAGGTCAAGCCCTGGACGACGCTGGACCTGGGCGCGCGCTACGCCATGAAAATCGAACGGCACGATGTCGTATGGCGGCTGGGCGTGGAAAACGTCACCAACAAGCGTTACTGGTCATCCGCCAACGGCGGCTACCTGATCCAGGGCGACCCGCGTACCGTCAAGCTGTCGGTGGCGGTCGACTTCTAGGCCGGATCGGCGCACCGGGGGCGGCGCGCCGCGATTACGCCGCCTCCGGGCACTTGGCGATCCGCGTCCGCACATCGGGGGATGCCAGGCATGTGGCGACGGCCTCGTAGCCGGGGGCGCCCGGATAGGGAGCCACGCGGGTGGGAGGGCTGTGGTTCGCGGGGCACAGAATGATGGCTTCGTCGCGGCCGACCGCCGCCAGATCCAGGATCGCCGAGGAGCGTGTCAGAAAAATGAGGGGCCGCCCGCCGGTTTTCGCGCGCTGGCGAAGATAGGTGATCAATGCCTCTTGTGTGGATCGATCGAGATCCTGTTCGATCATGTCGACAACCAGGATATCGGGACCCGCGGTTTCCAGGGCGACCAGCAACGCGATCAGCGCCGCGGATTCCGTCGCGCCTTCGTCGAGCAGCCACCGCAGTGCCCGGCTGACGCCCGCCTTCAGCGCCGGGACGGAGTGCAGCAATTCCATGGCCGCGGCGCTTCGATCTTTCAGCCGCTCCAGGCCGAGAAAGGCCGCGCCGGGGAGGGTCTCTGCCAGGCGACGGGCCAACCGGGTCTTTCCGCTGCCCAGCGGGCCAATGATGTAGTTCAACGGACGGATATCGCGAAGTTCGAACCATTCCCCGCCCCACGGCCAGGGAAGCTCGAATGCCACGCTGATCTCGGTTCGATCGACCAGCCGTGCCAGCTCGCCATCGGCCGGCATGCGCCCTTGTGCAAGATCGGATCGGATGCCACGGACCTTGTCCAGCTTGCGCACGAGCTCGTGAATCTGCTCGTCCAGCGCGGCTTCATGCGCGGCCAGCGCCATTCCCAAGCCGTCAGGATCGCCCTCCAGCGCGCGCGCGGCCTGGGCAAGGCTCAAGCCGAGATCGCGCAAGGCCACGACCTCCGCGGCCCGCGCCATATCGCGGGGGCCATACGCCCGGTATCCTGCCGCGGTACGGGCCGGCGTTACCAGTCCGTGCCGTTCGTACAGCCGAAGGGCCTTGATCGATACGCCGAGCCGTCTGGCCGCCTCCGACGCATTCAGGCTGGGAGCGGAAGCAATCACGATTCACCTCTTCATTGTTGACCGATTGAAATCAGCATGAGGCCGCCCCCGGGGGCCGGGTCAACCGGATTTTAGGCGGCCGCCCCCGCGGGTACACTCTGTCCCATGGAAAACTGGGTCCCGGGCGCTGGCCGCCGGCCGTCATGGCAATGAAGATAGACCTATCGGCGCTGCAGATGCTGGTGGCCGCCGTCGAAGAGCGCAGCCTCGCCAAGGCGGGCGAGCGCGAACACCTGGTCACCTCGGCCGCCAGCAAGCGGATCGCGGAACTGGAGCGCCAGATCGGCACCGCGCTGCTTGTCCGCCATAACCGGGGCGTGGAGCCGACCCCCGCGGGCGCCGCGCTGTATCACAAGGCCAAGGCCATCCTGACCAGCGTGCGCACGCTAGAAAGCCTGTGCGAGGAATTTTCGCCGGACGGCATTCCCAAGATACGCCTGGCCGCCAACCGTTCGGCCATCGTCGAATTCCTGCCCGCCGACATCCGCGCTTTCCAGGCAGGCAGCCCGAAATCCCGCCTGGACCTGGTGGAGGCCTATAGCGGCGACATCCCCCGCATGGTGTCGGACCAGGAGGTCGACATCGGGATCTATCACGCCGCGGGCGCCGCGCCGGGCGTGGTGTCCTATCCCTACCGCAGCGACCATGTGGTGCTGGTGGTGCCGCGCGGCCATCCGCTGGCCGACTCGCCCGCGCTGCACCTGGACCAGGCGCGCGACTACGACTTCCTGGGCTACTTTCCCCGCCACTCCTTCGAGGCCTTCATGGAGCTCGTCGGGCCTACCCTGAGCGGGCCGCTGAACGTAAAGATCCAGGTCGCCAACTACGAGGCCCGCTGCCGCATGGTCCGCGAGGGCCTGGGCATCGCCGTCATGCCGGAACCGATCGCCGATACTTACCTGAGCCTGCTGGGATTGGTCAAGATCGCGCTGCTTGACGATTGGGCGAAACGGCAGTTCTATGTCTGTGCCAGGGACCGCGCGCACATGCGCATGGCAGCCGGGGATCTTTTTGACTTTCTCGTCAAGGCCGGTAGCTGACGGACAAGGGCCTGACGACGATTTCCTCGCGCCGAGGGCGAACGTTTGACGGCGGACAATGCTCAGCCTTATGCTGCGATGCGTTGGCGGCTTCACGAGGGTCCGCCATCGGCATGCAAAGCGGTTTTGCTACACATAACCAAGAAGGGAGAGCCATGGTCAACATGAACCGGCGCCAGTTCTTCAAGGTGACGGGTGCGACGCTGGCGGGTTCCAGCCTGGCATTGCTCGGGGCCGCGCCCCGGCAGGCCATGGCGGAAGTCCGCCAGTACAAGCTGGCGCGGACGACCGAAACGCGCAATACCTGTCCTTACTGTTCGGTAGCGTGTGGAATCCTGATGTACGGCCTTGGCGACGGCGCCAAGAATGCGACGTCCAGCATCATCCACATCGAAGGCGATCCCGACCATCCCGTCAATCGCGGCACGCTCTGTCCCAAGGGCGCCGCCCTGATCGACTTCGTGCACAGTCCCAATCGCCTGAAGTACCCGGAATACCGGGCGCCGGGCTCGGACAAGTGGCAGCGGATTTCCTGGGATGACGCCCTGACGCGCATCGCCAAGCTGATGAAACAGGACCGCGATGCCAACTTCGTCGAGAAAACGGCGGACGGCAAAACGGTGAACCGCTGGCTGACCACGGGCATGCTGGCCGCTTCCGCCAGCAGCAACGAGGTGGGCTACATCACGCACAAAACCGTGCGCAGCATGGGGATGCTGGCGTTCGACAACCAGGCTCGTGTCTGACATGGCCCGACGGTGGCAGGTCTTGCCCCGACGTTCGGCCGTGGAGCGATGACGAACCATTGGGTCGACATCAAGAACGCGGACATCATCCTTATCATGGGCGGCAATGCCGCCGAGGCCCACCCCTGCGGATTCAAGTGGGTGACCGAAGCCAAGGCCCATAACAAGGCCAAACTGATCGTCGTGGACCCGCGCTTCAATCGCTCGGCATCCGTGGCGGACTTCTACGCGCCCATACGCACCGGCACGGACATCCTGTTCCTGGGCGGTGTCATCAATTACCTGATCGCCAACGACAAGATCCAGCACGAGTACGTCCGCAACTACACCGACCTTTCGTTCATCGTCCGTTCGGACTTCGCCTTCGACGCCGGCCTGTTCTCGGGCTACAACGCCGACAAGCGTGCCTACGACCAGTCCACCTGGGACTACGAACGCGGCGAGGACGGCTACGTCAAGACGGACCCGACGCTGCAGAACCCGCGCTGCGTGTACCAGATGCTGAAGCAGCATTATTCGCGCTACACGCCGGAAATGGTCGAACGCGTCTGCGGCACGCCCAAGGACAAGTTCCTGCAAGTGTGCGAAATGCTCGCGACGACGGCCTCCGCCGGCCGCGCCGCGACCATCATGTATGCCCTGGGCTGGACCCAGCATTCCGTGGGCTCGCAGATGATACGCACGGGCGCCATGGTGCAGCTGCTGCTGGGCAACATCGGCATCGCGGGCGGCGGCATGAACGCGCTGCGCGGACACTCCAATATCCAGGGCCTGACGGACCTGGGATTGATGTCCAACCTGCTGCCGGGCTATATGACGCTGCCGGTGGAAAGCGAACAGGACTTCGAGCAGTACATCGCCAAGCGGGCGCTCAAGCCGCTGCGTCCCAACCAGCTCAGCTACTGGCAGAACTACCGCAAATTCCACGTCAGCCTGATGAAGGCCTGGTGGGGCAAGGCAGCCACGCCCGAGAACAACTGGGGCTACGACTACCTGCCCAAGCTGGACCGGCTCTACGACATGCTGCAGGTCTACGAGCTGATGAACCAGGGCAAGATGAACGGCTACATCGCGCAAGGGTTCAACCCCCTCGCGGCGGCGCCCAACAAGGGCAAGGTGATCCAGGGCTTCTCCAAGCTGAAGTGGATGGTCATCATGGACCCGCTGGTCACCGAAACGTCGGAGTTCTGGCGCAACTTCGGCGAGCACAACGATGTGGATCCATCGAAGATCCAGACCGAGGTCTTCCGCCTGCCGACCACCTGTTTCGCCGAAGAAAACGGCGCGCTGGTCAATTCCGGCCGCTGGTTGCAATGGCACTGGAAAGGCGCCGAGCCGCCGGGCGAAGCCAAGAGCGATATCGAGATCATGTCGCTGCTGTTCACCCGCCTGCGCACGATGTACCGGCAGGAAGGCGGCAAGTACCCGGACCCTATCGTCAATCTGGACTGGCCTTACTCCGATCCCGAAAGCCCGACGCCGGAGGAACTGGCCAGGGAATACAGCGGCAAGGCCGTGACGGACCTGGCCGATCCGAAAGACCCGTCGCGCATCACCCGGCGTGCCGGGGAACAGCTGGCCAGCTTCGCCGAACTGCGCGACGATGGCTCCACGTCCAGCGGCTGCTGGATTTTCGCGGGCGCATGGGGACCGCAAGGCAACCTGATGGCACGCCGCGACAACAGCGATCCCACCGGCATCGGGCAGACCCTGAACTGGGCCTGGGCCTGGCCGGCCAACCGCCGCGTGCTGTACAACCGCGCGTCCTGCGACCCGTCCGGCAAGCCCTTCGATCCGCGGCGCAGCCTGGTGTCCTGGAACGGCAAAAGCTGGGTGGGTGCCGACGTGCCGGATTTCAAGCTGGACGAAGATCCCGCCGGCGGCATGGGCCCCTTCATCATGAACCCCGAAGGCGTTGCGCGCTTCTTCGCCCGAAACGGGCTGGCCGAAGGCCCCTTCCCCGAGCACTACGAGCCTTTCGAGACGCCGCTGGGATACAACCCGCTGTACCCGCAAGCCAAGGGGGTCACGAGCAATCCGGCGGCGCGTGTTTTCAAGAGCGATCTCGAGTCCATGGGCACGGTGGACAAGTTCCCGTATGTGGCCACCACCTATCGCCTGACCGAACATTTCCATTACTGGACCAAGCATTGCCGCATCAATGCCGTCCTGCAGCCGCAGCAATTCGTGGAAATCGGCGAGGCGCTGGCCAAGGATCTGGGCATCGCCAACGGCCAGCAGGTCAAGGTCTCGTCCAACCGCGGCTATATCAAGGCCGTGGCGCTGGTAACGAAGCGGATACGCCCGCTGACGGTGGAAGGCAAAACCGTCCATCACGTCGGCGTGCCCATCCACTGGGGCTTCGTCGGACTGGCCAAGCCGGGATTCCTGGCGAATACGCTGACGCCTTTCGTCGGGGACGGCAACTCGCAGACACCGGAGTTCAAGTCCTTCCTGGTGAAAGTGGAAAAAGCCTAGGAGCGAATGATGAGTATGCAATCCCTGGACATCAAGCGCGTCTCGGCCACCACCACGCCACCGCCGGGCGTGCGCGAGCCGGTGACCGGCAGCGTCGCCAAGCTGATCGACGTCAGCAAATGCATCGGCTGCAAGGCCTGCCAAAGCGCCTGCATGGAGTGGAACGACCTGCGCGATGTCGTCGGCGAGGCCGTCGGCGTGTACGACAACCCGGCCGACCTGACCGAGCATTCCTGGACGGTCATGCGGTTCTCGGAATACGAAAACCCGAAAGGCGACCTCGAATGGCTGATCCGCAAGGACGGCTGCATGCATTGCGAGGATCCGGGCTGCCTGAAGGCCTGTCCCTCGCCCGGCGCCATCGTGCAGTACACCAATGGCATCGTGGATTTCCATGAAGAAAAATGCATCGGCTGCGGCTACTGCATAACGGGCTGCCCGTTCAACGTGCCGCGCATCTCGAAGCAGGACCACAAGGCCTACAAGTGCACGCTGTGTTCGGATCGCGTGGCCGTCGGCCAGGAGCCTGCCTGCGTCAAGTCCTGTCCCACAGGCGCCATCGTGTTCGGCACCAAGGACGACATGAAGCAGCATGCCGCCGAGCGCGTCGAGGACCTGAAATCGCGCGGCTTCGACAAGGCGGGCCTGTACGACCCCGCCGGCGTGGGCGGCACGCACGTCATGTATGTGCTGCACCATGCCGACCAGCCCACGCTGTATCACGGCCTGCCGGAAAACCCCGCCATCAGTCCCATGGTGGCGCTGTGGAAAGGCATCGCCAAGCCGCTGGGCCTGGCCGCGGTCGCGCTGACCGCGCTGGCGGGATTCTTCCACTACGTGCGCGTGGGTCCCAACGAGGTCAGCGAGGAAGACGAACGCGAGGCCGAGGCCATGCAGGACGGGGCCGGGCCACAAGGCCGCACACCGCCGGAACAGGAGGCGCGCAATGAGAGACCATGAAACCATGAGCGGGCGCCATCGCCTGATCGAGCGCTATAGCCCCGGCCAGCGCACCAATCATTGGCTGATTGCCCTGACTTTCGTACTGCTGGCGCTGTCGGGGCTGGCGCTGTTCCATCCGGCCATGTTCTGGTTGACCAGCCTGTTCGGCGGCGGCCCCTGGACGCGCATCCTCCACCCCTTCGTGGGGGTGTTCATGTTCCTGTGCTTCGCGCTGTTCGCCGCCCGCATGTGGCGGCACAATTCGATGGATCGCAGGGATGCCGAATGGCTGAAGCGCGGACGGGATGTGATCTACAACCGCGAAGACCGCCTGCCGGAAGTCGGCCGTTACAACGCGGGCCAGAAGCTGCTGTACTTCGTGCTGATCGTCTGCATGGTCGGCCTGCTGCTAAGCGGGTTTGTCATCTGGCGGCAGTATTTTTCCTTTTACTTCCCCATCGAGATCATCCGGGCCGCGTCGGTACTCCACGCCGTTTGTGGTTTGGTGATGATTTGCGCGATCATTGTGCATATCTACGCGGCGATCTGGGTGAAGGGATCGTTGGGCGCCATGGTGCGCGGGACGGTCACCTGGGGCTGGGCCTGGAAACACCATCGAGCCTGGTTTCGCGAAGTCCGCAAGCAACCGCTGGGTAAGTAGCGCCCGGCGCATCGGCCCCCACACCACGGCTGCCGCCGCGTCGATGCGGGGCAGCCGTTTTTTTGCCTTGGGGCGGCGTAGCGTGGGGGTGTTTTTTGCCGCCGGGCCGCCCCAAGGCAAAAAAGCCCCCTCGGGGGGCAGCAAGCCGGCTTGCCGGCGTAGCGTGGGGGCATTTTTTGCCGCCGGGCCGCCCCAAGGCAAAAAAGCCCCCTCGGGGGGCAGCAAGCCGGCTTGCCGGCGTAGCGTGGGGGCATTTTTTGCCGCCGGGCCGCCCCAAGGCAAAAAAGCCCCCTCGGGGGCAGCAAGCCGGCTTGCCGGCGTAGCGTGGGGGCTTTTTTTGTTTTTCACCGGAGACCGTTTTGCAACGTATTCTTCAACGCGGCGAAATCGAAGCGCTGGACCATAACGCCCTGCCACGCCTGCGTTTGCCTGCGCGGGACAGCGTCTTTGCCGGCCGCGCGGCCAGGCTGCGCCAGCTGGCCGCGGACAGCCCGGTGGGCGATTACCTGTTGCTGATGGCCAGCCTGGCCGATGCGCAGCAGCGCGCGCTGGCCGCCTGCGCGACGCCGGGTGCCTCGGCCGAGCGCATCGCCTTGGCGCAGGCCCACGGCATGCCGCCCCTGCAGGCGGCGGGGTGGGAGCGCGATCCCGGCTGGCATGAGGTATTGCGCCAGTTGCTGGACGATGTGGCGCGCTCGGCGGGCGTACCGCCCGAGGCGGTGGCCGCATGCCGGGAAATCCGGCAAGCCCTGGATGACGATCCGGCCCGCATCGAGACGCTGGCCGATGCCTTGCTCGGCCAAAGCGAAGCGATCGCCGACGGCGCCGCCGCGCCCTTCATCATGGCCGCCCTGCAAGTCGTCTGGACAGACCTCGCCTGTCGCTTCGATCCCGGCCAGCTGCCTGTCGTCAGCCCGTCCGGTGTCTGCCCGCTATGCGGCAGCCTGCCCGTGGCCAGCGTGGTGCGGATCGGCGGGCAATATCAAGGCTACCGCTACCTGTGCTGCTCGCTGTGCGCGACCGAATGGCATATGGTGCGCGTGAAATGCACGCACTGCGAGTCGACCGAAGGCATCGCCTATCACGGGGTCGAAGGCGGCCCGGAAGCCATCAAGGCGGAATCCTGCGAACACTGCCGCACCTACCGCAAGATCTTCTATCAGGAAAAAGACATGAACGTGGAGCCCGTGGCCGACGACCTTGCCAGCCTGGTGCTGGACGTCCTGATGGGCGAAGCGGACTATAGCCGCTCCAGCGGTAACCCCCTCTTGTGGCAGGAAGAGGAATAAGCCATGGCCGGACGGACGGGCCGAAAAATTCCGCGCGAGACGGCTCCCGCCGATGCGGTGGATGCGCGTGACGTCGTTGCCGATGTGCCGGTAGCCGCCGCCGATGCCGATACCGCGCGCGCGGCGGATATCCCTTCGCTGGACCGCCTGCTGCATGCGCCGCCCATGCACCCGCTGCTGGAGGCGTACGGACATACCCAGGTGGTCGCTGCCTTGCGTGCCCATCTGGATACCCTGCGCCAGGCGGCCCTGCTGGGACGGCTGGCGCAGGCATCGATCGATGTCCTGGACATCGCGCGGCAGGTACAGGCCGCTTTGGATGCCGCCGCGCGGCCGCGATTGCGCGCGGTCTTCAACCTGACTGGCACGGTGCTGCACACCAACCTGGGCCGCGCCCTGCTGCCCGACGACGCCGTGGCGGCGGTCGTGCGGGCGCTGACCGCGCCGGCGAACCTGGAATTCGATCTGGATACCGGCGGACGCGGCGATCGCGATGACCTGGTCGAAGGCCTGTTGCGCGAACTGACCGGTGCCGAGGCGGCAACGGTCGTCAACAACAATGCCGCGGCCGTGTTGCTGATGCTGAATTCCCTGGCGGATCGCCGCGAAGTCATTGTGTCGCGCGGCGAACTCGTCGAGATCGGCGGCGCGTTCCGCATTCCGGACGTCATGAAGCGGGCTGGCGCGAAGCTGGTCGAGGTCGGCACCACCAACCGCACGCATCCATCCGATTACGAATCCGCCGTCGGGCCGCGCACCGGCATGCTGATGAAGGTGCATTGCAGCAATTACGCCGTGACCGGCTTCACCCATAGCGTGGGCGCGGCGCAGGTGGCACGCATCGCCCACCAGGCCGGCCTGCCGATGACGGTGGACCTGGGCAGCGGCACGCTGCTGGACCTGGGGCGCTGGGGACTGCCGCGCGAAGAGACCGTGCGGGACACCCTGGCCGCCGGGGCGGACCTGGTGACCTTCAGCGGCGACAAGCTGCTGGGCGGCCCCCAGGCGGGATTGATCGTGGGACGCGCCGACTTGATACGCAAGATTAAAAAGAACCCCTTGAAGCGGGCCCTGCGGGTAGGCAAGCTGACGCTGGCCGCGCTGGAACCCGTGCTGGCGCTATACCGGGCGCCCGAGCTGTTGGCCGAGCGGCTGACCACGCTGAGGCTGCTGACGCGCCCCGCCATGCACATGCGCGAGCAAGCCGAACGCATGCTGCCCGTGCTGCAACAGGCGCTGGGCGCGGGCTACAAAGCCGTGGCCGCGCCGATGTTCAGCCAGATCGGCAGCGGCGCCTTGCCGGTGGACCAATTGCCCAGCTATGGCTATGCGATCCGCCACGCGGGCACCGGACGACCGGGACGGGCCCTGGAAAAACTGGAGGCCAGCCTGCGCGCCTTGCCGCGGCCGGTGATCGGACGTATCGCCGACAATGCCTTGTGGCTGGACCTGCGCTGCCTGGAAGCGCGCGACGAAGCCGCGTTCCTGGCACAGCTAGAAGCCTCGCTGGCATGATCGTCGGTACCGCGGGCCATATCGACCATGGCAAGACGACGCTGGTCCGCGCCCTGACCGGCGTCGATACGGACAGGCTGAAAGAAGAAAAGGCGCGCGGCATCTCCATCGAATTGGGATACGCGTACACCCCGTTGAGCAATGGCGACGTACTGGGCTATATCGACGTGCCGGGCCATGAAAAGCTGGTGCACACGATGGCCGCCGGCGCGGGCGGCATCGATTTCGGCCTGCTGGTGATCGCCGCCGATGACGGCGTCATGCCGCAGACACGCGAGCACCTCGCCATCCTGCAATTGCTGGGGATACGGCATGGCGCGATCGCGATTACCAAGGTGGACCGCGTGGATGCGGAGCGTATCCACGCGGTCCGCGAACAGGCGCGCGCGCTGACCGCCGGCACCTTCCTGGCACAGGCGCCGGTGTTCGCGGTCAACGCAACCAGCAACGTGGACCTGGGCACGCGCGCCCTGCGCGCCTGCCTGGAAGAAGCCGCCGCGAAGCTGCCCGCGCGCGCGGCCGCCGGCCTCTTCAGGCTGGCCGTGGATCGCGTGTTCAGCCTGTCCGGGCAAGGCACCATCGTGACGGGGACGGTGCATGCGGGGCGCGTTACCGACGGCGCCGGCACGCTCAAGCTGATGCCGGCCGGCACCCCCGTGCGGATACGCGGTATCCATGCGCAGAACCGGGCCAGCGATACGGGCCAGGCCGGCCAGCGCTGCGCGCTGAACCTCGCCGGCATCGATAAATCGGCCATCGCGCGCGGCGACTGGATCGCCGATGAACGCTGCTTCAGGCCATCCCGGCACATCGATGTCGACCTGCGGCTGCTGGCGTCGGCCGAAACGCCGGTCACGACCTGGCTTCCCGTCCACGTCCACCTTGGCGCGGGCCATCATATGGCCCATATCGTGCCGCTATCCGGCCCTGGCCTGGCGGCGGGGGAAACCGGACTCGCCCAGCTCGTCTTCGAGGCGCCGGTCTGCGCCATGCCGGGCGATCGCTATATCGTGCGCAACGCCCAGGCCAGCCAGACGCTGGGCGGCGGCCGCGTGCTGGACGCCGATGCCCCCGACCGCCGACGGCGCACGCCGCAACGGTTGGCATGGCTGACGGCCATCGGTGCCATGCTGGACGGGGGCGGCATCCGCGAACCGCTCTCGCAAGCGCCCCGCGGTCTGGCCGAGGATGTGCTGATGCGGCTGGCCGGATGTCCGGTCGACGATCTGCCGCTGCCCGAGGACGCGCTGTGGATCAGTTCGCGGGGAGCCCATGCGCCGCGCACGCTGATCCTGCGGCCTTACTGGGAAGCCCTGCGCGAGGCGGTCCTGGCCGCCCTGGCGCGCCTGCATCGCGAAACGCCGGACGAGCCCGGCGCGGACAGCGCGCGGCTGCGCCGCATCGCCCTGCCCACCTTGAACGACGGGCTCTGGCAGTCATTGATCGACGACATGGTGAAAGACGGCGTCATCGCCCGCAACGGCCCCTGGCTGCATCTGCCCGGGCATGCCGTGCGCCTGGATGGCGAGGAAGGCGCGCTGGCGCAACGGCTGCTGCCCCTGCTGCATGCCGGCGCCTACGATCCGCCCTGGGTGCGCGACCTGGCCCGCGACCACAATATTCCGGAAGACGCGGTGCGCGCAGTCCTGCGCAAACTGCTGCGCCGCGGGGATGTGGCGCAGGTCGTCACCGACCTGTTCTATCACCGCGACAGGGTTGCGGAATTGGCGGCCTTGGTCGCCGCGCTCACGGCCGGCGCCAGCGCGGGAGCCGTCGACGCCGCCGGTTTCCGCGACGCCACGGGGCTGGGACGCAAGCGCGCCATTCAGATCCTGGAGTTCTTCGATCGCATCGGCTACACGCGCCGCCTGCGCAACCTGCATATGCTGCGCACCGACGGCGGCGCGCGCATGTTCCAGCGCCCGCCCGATTGAAGATCGGCGAGCGCGCGCGGGCGCCGCATGCCGCGCGCGCCGCGCTATCCCATACAATGCATGACGTTCGGAAGGTATCCGTGCCCGGTGGCACGGCCGGGCTTCAAACCCGGTTGGGGACGTCAGACGTTCCCACGTAGGTTCGACTCCTGCTGCCTTCCGCCCCGATTGCCATCAAACGGCGCCGAAACCGTACAGCCGCGCCGGGTTGTCCACCAGCACGCGCTTGCGCGTGGCTTCGTCCGGCATCCAGTCCGCCAGCAGGTTCAGCAGGATGCCGTCATCCGGCACGTGCGCCGCGTCGTAGTAATTGATGTGCGGCCAATCCGTGCCCCAGACGACGCGCTCGCTATTGGCCTTCAACAGCGACGTCGCGAAGGGCGCGATATCGGCAAACGGCGATCCCACCGCGGTGTTGCGATCCGCGCCCGATATCTTGGTCCAGGCCTTGCCCTCGGCGAGCAGCTTGCACAGGAACTGGAACCCAGGGTCGCCCACGCCACGGGATGCGTTCATGCGGCCCTGGTGGTCGACCACCAGGTCCACACCGGTGGCCAGCAGGGTCGGCGCGAGTTCCTGCAGATCCGGCGCATGGATCCAGATCTGGGCATGCATGCCACGCGCCTTCAGGCGCGGCGCCAGCGCGACGAAATCGTCGATGCCCACGCCATTGCGGTAAACCGCCTTGCCGTCATGCTTGTACAGATTGAAGCGGGCGCCACGCACACCCTGGCCCGCCAACGCGTCCAGGTCCTTGTCCGAAATATCGCCGCGGATGACAGCCACGGCGCGCAGGCGCTCCGGATAGGCGGCCAGAGCCTGCAGCACGTTGCGGTTGTCGTCGCCCTGCGCGCTGGCCGTGACCAGCACGCCCCGGGTCAGGCCCAGGCGATCCAGGTGGGCGATGAAACGCTCGGCGCCGTTTTCCGGCGGCGTGTAGCTGCGGTCTTCGCTCAAGGGAAAGCGGTCGTAGGGACCGAAGACGTGCGCATGCGAATCGCACGCGCCCGCCGGCACGGTAAAGCGCACCGGCGCAAAGCCGGAATGAGGCGGCAAACAGGGCTTGGTCATGTCTCGTTCGCTGTTATCGGTTTCGGGTGTTGCGGCATCGCCTAGCGGGCGTTCTCGGGCTTGAGCACGCCGGAAGTCAGCAGCGGCTGCAGCTTGGCTTCCTCTTTGGCAAAGATCTGACCGGCCTGGTCGATGGTGGACGGCACGACCTCCGAGCCGATGCTCGCAAGCTGGCGTTGCACGTCGGGATCGGCCACCGCCTTGGCCAGCGCGTCGTTCAGCACCTGGCGCACGGCCCGCGGCGTGCCCTTGGGCGTCATCAGCGCCGAATAGGTCACCATCTCGAAGTCCGGCTTGCCCAGCTCGGCCACCGTCGGCACGTTCGGCAACTGCGACACGCGCTTGGCGGACGTCACGGCCAGCGCGGTCAGGGCACCGCTCTGGATCTGCGGCTGCGAGCTGGTCAGCTGATCCACCATGCCGTCGACCTGATTACCCAGCAGATCCGCCAGCGCGGGCGCGGATCCCTTGTACGGGATCGGGTTCATCTTGATGCCGAAGTCCTGCTCCAGCAGCAGCTCGGCGATGTGGTTGGTGGTGCCCGTCCCGGAATGCGCCACGGCCAGTTCGCCGGGGTGCGCCTTGGCATAGGCAATGAAGCCCTTGAAGTCGGTGATGCCCTGTTTGTTCTTGGCGTTCACTTCCAGCACGGAAGGCACCACGGCCAGCATCCCCACCGGTTCGAAGTCGCTCAGCTTCACCTTGGTGCCGGGCACCAGTGTCGGGTTGACGACCAGCGGCACAATGGTGGTGGAGAGCACCGTATAGCCATCCGGCGCCGATCGCGCCACATTGCCGGCACCGATCGAGCCGCCGGCGCCGCCCAGGTTTTCTACCACGATGGACTGCTTCAGGTAGCGCGCCATGGCGGTGGTAATGGCGCGGGTGGTGATGTCCAGGTTGCCTCCGGGCGGATAGGGAACCACCAGGCGGATCGGCTTGTCGGGAAAGCCCTCGGCCGCCGCCTGGCCTGCGTGGGTGCCCAGGCTCAGGGCGACAACGATCCCCAGCGCTTTGACAGCGCCTTTCAACTGCTTCATTAAAGTCTCCGGACTTCTTGGAAAAAAACGATTACGTGCGGTAGGACGGGTCCAGGCGGTCCGCCAGGCGCAGCAGCGCCGGCCATTCCATCTGCCCGTAGGGGCGCCGCGTTCCCGGCTGGTACTGGTTCCACGTGGCCTGGATGACGTCCTTGGATACCGGATTCAGCGGCGCATTGCAGGCCATCGCGGCCAACTGCGCGCGGCAGGACACTTCCAGTCTATGCATCCAGTTGAAGGCTTCGCCGATGGAGCGGCCGACGGTGAGCAGGCCATGGTTGCGCAGGATCAGCGCTTCGTTCTGGCCCAGGTCGCGGCACAGGGATTCCTGCTCGCTCAGGTCCAGCACCACACCTTCGTAGTCGTGGTAGCCGATTTTCGCGAAGCGCATCGAAGTCTGGTTGATCGGCAGCAGTCCGCAGGCCAGCGAAGATACCGCCATGCCGGCCCAGGTGTGCGTGTGGATCACGCAGTCGACTTCCGGGCGCTTCTCGTGGATGGCGCTATGGATGACGAAGCCCGCCTTGTTCACGCCGTAGGAAAGATGGGGACCGAAATCCGGCTTGCTCAGGATGTTGCCGTGATGATCGATCTTCAGCAGGCTGGAGGCCGTGATTTCTTCATAAAGCAGGCCGTAGGCGTTGATCAGGAATGCGCCCGCCTCGCCCGGCACGCGCAGCGAAATGTGATTGGCGATCATGTCCGACATGCCGTAATGCGCGATCAGCCGGTAACAGGCCGCCAGGTCCACGCGGGCATCCCATTCCGCTTCGCTGCATTGCTCTTTCATCGAAGAAATCTTCAGTTCGTGCTTCATCATGGTTGGTCTCCTGGCCTGGCGATACGGCGGACGCATTCTGGGCGCCGCGACTGGCGACGGGCATGCCCGCCCATCCGGGCGGGACGGCGCCAGAAAGAGGATGTTACGAGCCTTCGGGCTTTTGGGCTTGCCCATTTGAGAATGCGGCGTTTCCCGCCCTTCGATGGTGCACTGCAATGCCCTGGGGAAAGCCCGCACTACCGCTCGCGGCGCGCGACGCTACAATTTCCGTATTCCGTATATTGATACCTGGTTCCATATTCTGGAACTGCATATGAGCGTACTAGACAACGCGACACGCGTCCTCCGCGTCCTCGCCCAGCACGGTGGCGAGCTCACCGTCACCGACGTCGTGACGCATTTGCGACTGCCCAAGAGTTCGTCCTCGCGGCTGCTGAAGCAGATGCAGGAAAGCGGGCTGCTGGAGCGCGATCCGGACACGCTGAGATACCGCCCGGCGCTGCTTCTGCTGGAAGTCGCGCATCAGGCACGGGGCAGTACGCCGCTGATTCGCCGCATGGAACAGGCTTTGGAATCGCTGGTGGCCGAGACCGGGCACACGGGCTATATCTCCGTGCTGGACGGCAATGGACAGGACGTGGTGGTCGTGCGCGCCTTCCAGGGGTCCCATCCTTTGCGCGTGGTGACGCAGCCGGGGCACCGCCTGCCCGCCTACGCCAGCTCGACGGGACGCGCCCTGCTGGCCCGCCTGGACGACGCGGCCGCGCGCCGGGCGCATCCGGCCGCGACGGACGCGCGCGCCGCCGTGCTGCCGCACGCGCCGCGCACCCCGGCGGCGCTGGGCGCGCAGCTGGACGAGGTGCGCAAGCGCGGCTGGGCCTGGGCGCTGGATGAAAGCCTGACCGGCATCGGGTCCGTCAGCGCCACCGTCGGCGATCCGCAAAGCGGCGAGACACTCGCCTTCTGCCTGAGCTTTCCCGCCTCGCTGAACCAGCCCGGCTTCGTCGACGCGCTGGCCCATCGCCTGGTCGGATACGCCGCGTCCATCGGACGCGCCGCCGGCGACCCCTTCTGGCAATCCATGGCAAATGCGCGAGAAGGGTGACGCGGGAAACAACGGACCACTGAAAACGACCACAAGGGGAATACACACATGCAGCCATCGGCCTCACATCCGCGCGCGTTCAGCGGCGGCACCTTTATCCTTCTGGCGCTACTGAGCGTCTTCGGCGCCATCATCGGCATCCAGCTGCTGGTGTCGCTGGGCGTCACGCCCAATACGTCCATCATCGGCGCGCTGGTCGCGATGATCCTGGCGCGCATTCCGCTGACGCTGTTCGCGCGCTTTCGCTCGATACACGAACAGAACCTCGCGCAGAGCGCGATTTCGTCGGCGACCTTCGGCGCGGCCAATAGCCTGCTGCTGCCGATCGCCATCCCGTATCTTTTCGGCCGCGCCGACCTCGTACCGGCCATGTTCATCGGCGTGGCCGCGGCCATGCTGCTGGACGGCTATCTGCTGTACCGGCTGTTCGACAGCCGCGTGTTCCCTGCCGCGGGCGCATGGCCGCCCGGGGTGGCCGCCGCGGAAGCCATCAAGGCGGGCGACAGCGGCGGGCGCCAGGCGCGGCTGCTGGGCGCCGGCATCGGCGTGGGGCTGATCGGCGCCTGGCTGCACATACCCATGTCCGCCTTCGGCACGGCCTTCCTGGGCAATATCTGGGCGCTGACGATGTTCGGCATCGGCCTGCTGATACGCGGCTATGCCAAGCCGCTGATGGGCTGGGACATCAACGCCCTCTACATCCCGCACGGGTTGATGATAGGCGCCGGCCTGGTCGCGCTGGTCCAGGTGATCGCGCAGATCCGCTCGCGCGGCGGCGACGCGAAGACGGCGGCACGGCCGGCGGCCGGCGCGACCGCGCGCCACGGCGCCGCCATGCCGGCGGCGACGGCGGAGGCCGAACCCGCGGCGGGCCCCACCCGCACGGTGGAGGATATGCGCCGTACCCTGCGCCTGGGCGCGATCGCCTACGTCGTTCTGGCGGCCCTGCTTGCCATGGGCAGCGGCGTGTATGCGGGCATGTCCTTGCCCATGCTGATCGGCTTCGTGGCGTACGCCGCCTTCGCCGCCTTCGTGCATGAATTGCTGGTCGGTATCGCGGCCATGCACTCCGGCTGGTTCCCCGCCTTCGCGGTGGCGCTGATCACATTGCTTATCGGCATGCTGATCGGCTTCCCTCCCGTGGCGCTGGTGATCCTCTGCGGCTTCGCCGCGGCAACGGGACCGGCCTTCGCGGACATGGGCTACGACCTGAAGGCCGGCTATCTGCTGCGCGGCAACGGCATCGATCCCGCTTTCGAACTCGACGGCCGGCGCCAGCAGCTGGCCGCCGGCATGCTGGCCTTCGTCATCAGCATGCCGATGGTGTACTTCACCTATCACAGCTATTTCGACCAGGGGCTGACGCCGCCGGTTGCCGCCGTCTACGTCGCCACGATCAAGGCCGGCGTGGCGCCGGGCGTGGCAACGCAATTGCTGATCTGGGCCATCCCCGGCGCGCTGATCCAATGGCTGGGCGGCCCCCGGCGCCAGCTGGGCGTGTTGCTGTCCACCGGCCTGCTGATCGCCAATCCGCTGGCGGGCTGGGCCGTGCTGGCCGGCATCGCGCTGCGCGTGCTGGCCCTGCGCCTGTGGGGCGACAAAGTGCGCAGCAGCCTGGAAGTCTTCGCGGCCGGCACGATCGCCGGCGATGCGCTGTACAGCTTCTTCAACTCCCTGATCCAGTATCGGGCCAAGGGGAAATAAACGCTGGCGCCGGCAATAGCGCGCCATCGACAACCCATATGGAAGATCCGACATGAGCCTTACCCATACCCTCAAAGTCTTCGAAGCCTTCGATAGCGCCTTTGCCAGCGGCCAGACCGTGGCGGACCTGCTGCGTCCCTACGCCGATCACGCCACCGTCGCGGTAAAGACCATCACCGGCCCCAAGGGCAAAACCGACTTCGTTCGCATCGAAATCCGCGGCACCGACGGCAAGCAGGCCGGCGGCAACGCCCCCACGCTGGGCATCGTCGGCCGCCTGGGCGGCATCGGCGCGCGCCCCAGCCGCATCGGCCTGGTATCGGACGGCGACGGCGCCGTTGCGGCAGTGGCCGCAGCGCTCAAGCTCGCGCATATGGCAAGCCAGGGCGACCGCCTGCCCGGCGATGTGGTCATCAGCACCCACGTCTGCCCCGACGCGCCGACACGGCCTCACGAGCCCGTGGACTTCATGGATTCGCCCATGGATACGGAGACCCTGAACGAGAACGAAGTCTCGGAAGAAATGGACGCGGTGCTATCGATCGATACGACCAAGGGCAATCGCATCCTGAACCACAAAGGCTACGCGATCTCGCCCACCGTCAAGCAGGGCTATATCCTGCGCGTGTCGGAAGATCTGGTCCGCATCATGGAAATGACCAGCGGCCGGCCTGCCGTGACCTTCCCCATCACCATCCAGGACATCACGCCGTACGGCAACGGCATCTACCACCTGAACAGCATCCTGCAGCCGTCGGTGGCCACGCGCGCGCCTACCGTCGGCGTGGCGATCTCGGCCATCAGCGTGGTACCGGGCTGCGGTACCGGCGCCAGCGACGAAGCCGATATCGCGGCGGCGGTGCGCTTCGCGGTAGAGGTGGCCAAGGAATTCACCCGCGGTACCTGCGCGTTCCACGACGCGCAGGAATACGACAGGCTGGTTTCGATGTACGGCTCGCTGGAACACCTGCAAAAGCGCCAGTAGCGGCCGACGCGGAGAACATCATGATGTACGACACCCCTTTGCTGGGCACGATCACGATAGGCCAGGCCCCGCGCGCGGACATTACGCCCATCCTGCAGGCGGCGCTGCCGGACGGTGTACGGACCCTGCACGTGGGCGTGCTGGACGGCCTGTCGGCCGAAGATATCGCGGCGCGCTACGCGCCCCGGCCGGGCCAGCCGCTGCTGGTCACGCGGCTGCTGGACGGCAACTCCGTCATCCTCGACAAGGCCGCGGTGCGGGACGCGCTGACGGGCAAGGTAGCGGAACTCGAAGCCAGCGGCTGCGCCGTCATCCTGGTGCTGTGCACGGGCGAATTCCACGGCCTGGAGACGCGGCGCGCCTGGCTGGTCGAACCGGACCGCATCGTGCCGCCGGCCGTCGCCGCCTTGGCCGCGGACCGCCAGGTCGGTATCATCGTGCCCCTGGCGGAACAGGCCACCAGCGAAGCCGGCAAGTTTTCCATGCTGTCCCGGACGCCCCTGTGCGCGGCCGCATCGCCCTACGACGAGGGCCTGCGGGCCGTCGAAACGGCGGCGCGGACGCTGCGCGAGCGCGGCGCGCAGATGCTGCTGATGGACTGCATGGGCTTCGTCGAGGACCACCGTGCCGCCGCACGGCGCGCCAGCGGCCTGCCCACGGTCCTGTCCAACGCCCTGATCGCAAAACTCGTCGCGGAGCTCGTAACCTGATGTCCATGCACCTGCTACTTTTCAGCAACTCCCGGTCTCCCGACGGCAGCTACCTGACGCATGCCCGGGAGCCCCTGCGCGCCCTGGCGGGCGAGCGCCGCAAGACCCTGTTCGTGCCTTTCGCCGGGGTCACCACCAGCTGGGACGACTACACCGCCAATGTCGGCAAAAGCCTGGCCCCGCTGGGCCTGGAATTGACCGGCGCGCATACGGTGGACGCCGGCGCCGCCGACCGCTACGACCTGATCCTGGTCGGTGGCGGCAACACATTCCAGCTGGTGGCCGAATGCCGCCGCCGGGGCTGGCTGCAGGCCATTGCGCAGCGCGTGAGGGCCGGCACGCCGTATTCCGGCTGGAGCGCCGGCGCCAACCTGGCATGCCCCACGCTGTGCACCACCAACGACATGCCTATCGTCGACCCGGGCGGTTTCGATGCCCTGGGGCTGATCGGCTTCCAGATCAATCCGCACTACACCAACGCCCTGCCGGCCGGACATCAGGGCGAAACGCGCAACGACCGCATCGCCGAATTCCTCGTCGCCAATCCGGCCGCCACGGTGGTGGGCTTGCCGGAAGGCGATTGGCTGGCCGGCGACGGCAAGCGCATGACTTTCCACGGGCCGCATGCGGGCTATGTATTCCGCCACGGGCAAGCGCCGGTGGAATTGCGCGACGGCATGGCCGTCGATCAAGCCGCCTTGCCCAACCCCAGATAGCTTTCCACGACGCGCGGGTTGTGGGCCAGATCCGCGGCGGGGCCCGACAGCGCGACCTCGCCGGTTTCCAGCACGTAACCGTGGTCGGCCACCTGCAGGGCGGCTCGGGCGTTCTGCTCCACCAGCAGGATCGACACACCCGCTTCGCGCAGGCGCGCGATGATGTGGAAGATTTCGCGAACGATGCGTGGGGCCAGGCCCAGGCTGGGCTCGTCCAGCATCAGCAATCGCGGCTTGGCCATCAGGGCACGTCCGACGGCCAGCATCTGGCGCTCGCCGCCCGATAAGGTGCCCGCCTGCTGCGCGCGGCGCTCTTTCAGGCGCGGGAAGAGTTCGAAGATGTCGTGCATGCTGTCACGCCAGCCGGCCTCGCGCATGCGATAGCGGCGGAATCCACCCAGCAGCAGGTTGTCTTCCACCGACATGCTGGCGAACAGCTCGCGCCGTTCCGGCACCAGCGACATGCCGGCGCCCACGCGCCTCTCGACGGGCCAGGCCGACACATCCTTGCCGTCCAGCCATACCTGGCCAGACGCCTGTCCGGTTTGCGGCAAGGCGCCCATGATGGCATTGAGCATCGTCGACTTGCCGGCGCCGTTGGCGCCGATCACCGTCACGATGCTGCCTGCCTGGACCGACAGCGAAACGGGAGCGAGCGCCGCCACCTTGCCGTAGCGCGCGGCCAGGCTTTCCACCCGCAGCAGCGGCATGCCGGTATCGGCGGACACACCAGGAGCGTTCATCGCGCTTCTCCCGCCGCCGCGCCGGATGCTTCCGGCGATGCCGCCGCGCCCGCCGTATCCGGCAGGACCGCGTCGTCGTCGTCCAGGCCGCCCAGGTACGCTTGCAGCACCGCCGGATCGCGCTGGATATCCGACGGGATACCTTCGGCCAGCTTGGTACCGAAATCCATGACGACCAGATGATTGGTCAGACGCATGACGAAATCCATATCGTGCTCCACCAGAAGGATGCTCATGCCTTCGTCGCGCAATTGCTCCAGCACCTGAGCCAGGGCCTGCTTTTCCTTGTAGCGCAATCCGGCGGCGGGTTCGTCCAGCAGCAGCAGGATGGGGTCGCTGGCCAACGCCCGCGCGATTTCCAGGATCCGCTGCTGGCCCAGCGCCAGATTGCCGGCCTGTTCGTGCATGCAGTCGCCCAGTCCCACCCGTTCGAGCTGGCGCGCCGCTTCGTGCAGCAGCCGCGCCTCCGCCGGACGGTCCAGGCGCAAGGCCCCCGCCAGCACACCCACGTCGGCGCGCAGGTGTGCGCCCAGGGCCACGTTTTCCAGCACGGTCATGCCCGGCAGCAACTGCACATGCTGGAAGGTACGACCGACACCACGCCGGGCGATGTCGCGCGCGGACAGGCGTTCGATGCGCTCTCCCATGAAGCTTACGCCGCCCCGCGTGCAGGGCAGCACGCCGGTGATCAGGTTGAAGGTCGTGCTCTTGCCAGCGCCGTTGGGGCCGATCAGGCCCATGATCTCGCCGGCGCGCACGGTGAAGGAAATATCATTCACGGCCACCAGGCCGCCGAAGGTCTTGCGGATGGCATCCACTTCCAGTACCGCCTGCCCCGTCGCGGGCCGGGTACGGCGCCCCAGCGCCGGCGCCTCGCGCGGCGGCACGGCCCGGCCGCGGGCCGACGGACCGCCCGCCACGCGCCGCCAGCCGGCCGCCAGCATGGGCCATACGCCATCGCGGGCATGCTGCAGCATCACGATCAACAGGACGCCGAATACGATCAATTCGAAGTTGGCGGTAGTGTCCAGCAGTCGCGGCAGGACGTTCTGGATCTGGTCCTTCAGCACCAGGATGATGGCCGACCCCAGCAAGGCGCCCCAAACGTAGGCCGCGCCGCCCACCACCGCCATGAACAGGTATTCGATGCCATAGTTCAGGCCGAAGGGGCTGGGGCTGACGGCGCGCTGCATATGCGCGTACAGCCAGCCGGATACACTGGCCAGCAAGGCCGCATAGACGAAGACGATAACCTTGTAGCGCCGGGTATTCACGCCCATGGATTCCGCCATGCCCGCGCCATTGCGCAGCGCGCGGATGGCGCGGCCGGGACGCGAATCCAGCAGATTGCCGGTCACCCAGACGGCCGCCAGCACGAGCAGCCAGATCAGGTAATAGATATCGCGGCCGCCGGCCAGGGACACGCCGAACAGCGTCAGGGGGGCGATGCCCGCGATACCGTCGTGGCGTCCAAGGGCGTCCACGGTGCCATATAGATAGAACAGCGCCAGGCACCAGGCAATGGTCCCCAGGGGAAGGTAATGACCCGACAGGCGCAGCGTCACCGCGCCCAGCATCCAGGCGATCGCGCCCGTCAGTATCAGCCCGGCCAACAGGCCCAGCCACGGCGACCAGCCCAGCGCGGTCGTCAGCCAGGCCGTGGCATAGGCGCCGATGCCGACGAAGGCGGCCTGTCCGAAAGAGGTCAGCCCGCTGACGCCGGTCAGCACCACCAGCCCCAATACCACCAGGCTGGCCAGCCCGATGTAATTCAGCTGGGTTATCCAGAATTCCGGTGTGGCGGCCAATAGCGGCAACACCGCCAGCAGCACCACGAACAGCAGCAGGGGCAGTCGCCGCAGCAAGGTCGTCTTCATGAGCGTCCCTATTCCTCGGCCTCGGCGTGGCCGCCGCCGCGCAGCGACAACCACAGCAGCACGGGGATGATCAGGGTGAATACGATCACTTCCTTGTAGGCGCTGGCCCAGAACGAGGAGAACGATTCCAGCAGTCCCACCAGCAGCGCCCCGGCGGCGGCCACCGGATAGCTGGCGAGCGCGCCGATGATCGCCCCGACGAAGCCTTTCAGGCCGATCAGGAAGCCCGTGTCGTAATAGACCGTGGTGACCGGTGCGATCAGTATCCCGGAGATGGCGCCCATCAGCGCCGCCAGGGTGAAAGTAATGCTGCCGGAGATCGTGCTGCTGATGCCGACCAGCCGTGCGCCACGGCGGTTCACCGCGGTGGCGCGCAGCGCGCGGCCATAGAGCGTCTTGCCGAAGAACAGCCACAGCGCCAGGATCAAGACCAGGGACGTTCCCACCACGAACAGGCTTTGGGCCGACCAGGCGGTAACGCCCAGGTCCACCTGCCCATCGACGAAGGCCGGCGTGCGCCAGCCTTCCGCGCCGAAGAAGACCAGGCCCAGCCCGACCAGCACGAAATGCACGGCGACGGACGTAATCAGCAGGACCAGCACACTGGCTTCGGCCAGCGGTTGGTAGACAATGCGATACACCATCGGCCCCATCGGCACGATCAGCAGCAAAGTCAGCAGCATGTTGCGCCACAGCGGCGTATCGGCGCCGACCAGCCGGCTGGTCGCCCAGTACAACAGCGCCGGCAGCACCAGATTAACCAGGATGACCTTCGGCAAGGCGGCAACGGTGCGCAGACGCACCGCGCGCCCCAGCTCCAGCAGGAACACCACGCCGCCCAGCAGGGGCAGCAGGTACACCGTACCCGGCAGTTTGCCGTCCACCAGCATGGCCAGCGTCAACGCGCCGAACGCGACGAATTCGCCCTGAGGGATGAAGATCACCCGCGTCACCGCGAATACCAGCACCAGCGCCATGCCGAGCAAGGCGTAGATCGACCCGCTGACCACGCCGTCCTGCAGCAGGATGAACGCTATGGAAGAATCCATCGTCCCTTTACCGTGGAAGACATCGGCGCGCGCGACCCCTCGGGCGCGCGCGCCGATGCATGCTTCATGTACGCCGTGTCACAGGCCCGGCTGGTAGACCCACTTGCCGTTCTGCACTTTCACCATCACGCGCGCGCGCTCGTCGAAGCCGGCGTGATCGGTGGGGCTCATATTGAAGACGCCCTGCGAGGCCGCGAGATTCTTGACGTTTTCCAGGGCATCGCGCATCGCGGCGCGGAATTCCGGCGTACCCGGTTTGGCCGTCTTGAGCGCGACCGGAACGGCCGCCAGCACGAGCTGGCCGGCATCCCACAGGTGGCCGCCGAAGGTACTGACCGAGCCGGCGCCATGCGCTTTTTCATAGGCGGCCACGTAGGCCAGCGCCGACTTCTTCACCGGGTTGCTATCGGGCAACTGTTCCGCCACCAGCAAGGGGCCGGCAGGCAGCAGCATACCCTCGCAATCCTTGCCGCAGACGCGCAGGAAATCGCCATTGGCCACGCCGTGCGTCTGATAGATCAGCCCACCGTAGTTCCGCGCGCGCAGTTCTTTCTGCGGCAACGCGGCGGGCGTGCCCGAACCGGCGATCAACACGGCGTCCGGACGCGCGCCGACCAGCTTCAGCACCTGACCCGTCACACTGGTATCCGTCCGGCTGTACTTCTCGACGGCGACGATCTTGATTCCCTTCTTTTCCGCCGCGTTCCTGATTTCCTGCAGCCAGCTATCGCCATAGGCATCGGCGAAACCGATGAAGCCCAGGGTCTTGACCTTGCCCTTGACCATCGCGTCGGCCAGCGCGCCCGCCATCAGGGCGTCGTTCTGCGGCGTTTTGAAAGCCCACTTGCGCGGCCCGTCGACCGGGTCGACGATCTTCACGCTTGCCGCCACGCTGATCATCGGCGTCTTGGTTTCGCCGGCAACGTCCACCATCGCCAGGGAAGCCGGCGTCACGGAGGAGCCGATCACCACGTCGACATTGTCCTCGCTCACGAACTTGCGCATGTTCTTCACGGCTTGCGTCGTATCGGTCGCATCGTCCAGCACGATCCAGTCGATCTTCTGCCCGGCGACTTCCTTGGGCAGCAAGGCGACGGTATTGCGCTCCGGAATCCCCAGCGACGCGGCCGGCCCGGTGCTGGAGAGAGTGACGCCGACCTTGATTTGCGCGTGCGCCAGCAGGGGCAAGGCCAGGGCCAGCGCCGCCGCCACGAGGCGCGTCTTGTGCTTGGGATGCATCATTGAAGTCTCCAGGAAGTGGCCGGCGCCGTGCGCCCGGCAGCAACAACATATGAACCGATTCTGCAAGCTATACAGAAAATCGGATTATAGGTTCAGAAAGGTATCAAATTGCCTGGGCGTATGGCTCTCGGTAGTCACCCTTATCGACGGCGTCTCAGCGCTCGCCGTCGAACGCCCATACCCGGCGCACACGCTGCGTTACGACGGCCGCCAGTACCGCCTTGGCGATATCCCCCGGCAGGAACACCGCCATGGCCAGCGCCGCCTTGCCCAGCGTCATGCCGGCGATGGCGGCCAGCCAGGGAATGCCGATGGCGTAGACCACGACCAGCCCGCCCGCCAGCGCCGCGGCAAAGTAGCCCAGCATCGCCGGCAGCGTGCCGGCGCCCGACCGCGCCACCCGTTGCGCCATGGCGCCGCACAGCGCGGCGCCGAACAGCATGCCGATCAGGAATCCGCCCGTGGGGCCCGCGTACACACCCAGGCCGCCGCGCCCTCCGGGCAGCACCGGTAGCCCGATGGCCGCCAGCACCAGATAGAGCCCGACCGCCGCCGCGCCACGCGCCGGCCCCAGCATGCAGCCCGCCAGCATGACGCCGAGCGCCTGCAGCGTAATCGGCACGGGCAGCGCCGGCACCGGTATGGGCGGCGCCAGGCTCAACACGACGATAAAGGCAGCAAACATGGCCACCGTGGCGGTATCCCTCGTGCGCATGCGGACCTCTCCTCTTTCTTTATAGTGAAACGCGTGAATGCGTCGATGTATCGATGCCTGCCCTTGTGGAATCCCCGCCTCAGCCGCCGCGCGCGTCGATGGCATCGCCGACTTCGTCGGCGCGCTTGAGCGTGCGCACCAGCAGGGGTACCGTCAGCGCCAGCGCATTGCGCGATAGCCCGCGCGCCGCCTGGGCCTCGCGGATGTCCTGGTAATTCCGCCATATCTCGGGAATGAAACGCAGCGTCAGCGCCAGCGCCAGTGCGACACGGCCCGCATCGATCCAGCCCAGCCGGTCCAGCGGATACAAGGCCCGTTCGCATACCTGTATCAGGTCGCTGGTGCGCGTCGTCAGGGTCACGGCCAGAGCGAACGCCATCAGGGCGGCCACGCGCAGCAGGATTTCCGCCGCATGGGCCCAGCCGTCGAACCAGGCGGTAAAGCCCCCCACCACGGCCAGAATGGGCAACAGGCCGCGCACATGACGCCACAGCGCACCGGCGCCCGCGCCCGACAGGGCAAGCAGCAGCACGCCGCACGCGAAAGCGAGCGCCAGGCCATCCAGCCGGTGCACCAGGAACAGCGCCGCGCCCGCCGCCACCAGGACGATCAGCTTGTACGGCGCCGGAATGCGGTGCAACAGGCCGTCGCCGTCGACATACAGCGGCTCCATCATGAGCAATGCTCCCGATACCAATGCAGCGCGGCGGCGGGCCGGTCGTCGGCGGCGACCCTGCCCGCCGCGATAACCAGCACGCGGTCGAAATCTTCCAGCAGTTCCAGGTCGTGGCTGACCACCACCGCGTCGCACGCCAGGCCGGCAATGGCGGCACGCACCCGATTGCGGTTGCGCAGGTCCAGCTGGGTCGTGGGCTCGTCGAATACGATCACCTTGGGACGCATCACCAGCACGGCGGCCAGCGCCACCAGTTGCCGCTCACCGCCGGACAGCGAGTGGCTGGCACGGTCCGCCAGATGCGCGATGCCCAATGCCGCCAGTTGTTCGGCCGCCCGCGCCTGGCGCGCGGCCTTGTCGGGCACCAGCGTTTTCAGTCCGAATTCCATGTCCTCCCGCACTATGGGAAAGACGATCTGGTTTTCCGGATTCTGGAAAACGAAACCCACCTCCCGCCGGACGGCGCGCGTCGCCTGGCGCGTGTCGTGGCCATTGACCCGCACCGTCCCCGACGAGGGCAGGACCAGCCCATTGATGAGCCGGGCCAGGGTGCTCTTGCCCGCGCCGTTAGGCCCGACGATGCCGATGCGCCGTTCGCTCAGCACCGCGCTCACCCCATGCAGAATCTCCGCGCGGGGCGTCTTCACGACGGCATGATCAAACTCGATTAACATGGGGCGCGATTATGCCCGAACCTGTTCATTGCCCCGGAACCCCCAGCGCCTACATGGAAAAAGTACGAAAGACCGAAGCCGAATGGCGCGCTCTGCTGTCCCCGGACGAGTTCTACGTTACCCGCGAAAAGGGGACGGAAAGGGCCTTCACCGGGCGCTATTGGGACACCACCACCCCGGGCACCTATCGCTGCGTTGCCTGCGGCACCGCGCTCTTCGCCTCCGACACCAAGTTCGATGCCGGCTGCGGCTGGCCCAGCTACTACGAACCCCTGGGCCCGGACCTGGTGCGCGAGCAACGTGATACCAGCCATGACATGGTACGCACGGAGGTATTGTGCAACGTATGCGATTCGCATCTGGGCCATGTTTTCCCGGATGGCCCGCCGCCGACAGGCCGGCGATTCTGCATTAACTCCCTCGCATTGAAATTCGAACCTGCTGAAGAATGAAGAAGTTTCTATTCGATCTGTTTCCGCTGCTGCTGTTTTTCATCGCATATCGCTATGCGGGAATCTATACGGCGACAGCGGTGGCAATTACCGCCTCCATCCTGCAAATCCTGTGGCTCAAACTGACGAGCCGCCCGATCGAAGGCATGCACTGGATCAATCTGACCGTGATCGTCGTCTTCGGCGGCGCCACGCTATGGCTGCACAGCGACGTTTTCATCAAATGGAAACCGACGGTGCTGTATTGGCTGTTCGGCGGCGCGCTGCTGGTCGGCCGCTGGATATTCAAACGCAACCTGGTGCGCAGGCTCCTGGACAAACAGATCGCGCTGCCCGATCCGGTCTGGGACAAACTCAATGCCACCTGGGCGGTGTTCTTCCTGGTCGCCGGCGCGGCGAATCTCTACGTGGCATTTTCCGGCCATTTTTCGGAATCCGAATGGGTTACCTTCAAGGCATTCGGCCTGATGGGCCTGATGATTGTTTTCGTGATCGCGCAATCGCTCTGGCTGGGCCGGCATTTGCAACCGCCCGGCCATACCGGCGAAGCCGCCGACGAAGCCGCCCGCAAGGCGGGCGAAAACTGAATTGATTTGAATAACTTTCCATGACTCAAACTACGGACGTGGCTGCTACCATTCGCCAGCGCCTGCAAGCGCTCGCACCGGTGGAGCTGGAAATCCAGGACGACTCCCATTTGCATGCGGGACATGCCGGTGCGCATGGCGGCGCCTCGCACTTCACAGTGAGGATTACATCCGCCAAATTCGCAGGGCTTTCACCGGTGGCGCGTCATCGCCTGGTGTATGATCATTTGAATGATTTAATGCCTTACCCTATCCACGCGCTTGCGCTGGAAACCCGAACTCCTTGAAAGGACCTACATGAAACGCTTTATCCTGCTGGTGGCGGCTTGCGTGATTGCCGCCCCCGCTTTTGCCCAGAACGTGGCGACGGTCAATGGCAAACCCATTACCCAGAAAAGCCTGGACCAGTTCGTCAAGCTGCTGGTCAGCCAGGGCGCTACCGATTCGCCCCAGCTGCGCGAGCAGGTCAAGCAGGAAATGATCAATCGCCAGATTTTCGTGCAAGCCGCCGAGAAGGCCGGCGTGGCGAAACAGCCCGACGTCCAGACTGAAATGGAACTGGCTCGCCAGGGCATCCTGGTGCGCGCCCTGATGGCCGACTACCTGCAAAAGCATCCGGTTACCGACAAGCAGGTCCAGGACCAATACAACGAGGTCAAGCAGCAGCAGGCCGGCAAGCTGGAATACAAGGTCCGCCATATTCTGGTCTCCGACGAGAAAACCGCCAATGATCTGCTGGCCCAGATCAAAAGCGGCAAGCTGAAGTTCGAAGACGCCGCCAAGAAAGAGTCCAAGGATCCTGGCAGCGCGGAAAAAGGCGGCGACCTTGGCTGGGCTCCGCCCACCAACTATGTCGCGCCTTTCGCCCAGGCCGTCACTTCCCTGAAGAAGGGCGAACTCGCCGACAAGCCGGTGCAGACCCAATACGGCTGGCACATCATCCAGGTCGAAGACACCCGTCCGGTGGAATTCCCGCCGCTGGACCAGGTGCGTCCGCAGCTCGAGGAAATGCTGCGCCAGCAAGTGCTGGCCGATTACCAGAAATCGCTGCGCGACCAGGCCAAGGTGCAGTAAGCGTATTCGCCCGTTGCCGGCCCGGTGCCGGCACGCGCGGAATATAAAAAGCCCCGCCACTGCAAAGTGGCGGGGCTTTTACTTTTACTTTTCGTTTTCCTTCCTGGCTTCCCGGCGGGGTTTGCCGCCGATGCGCCGGCGGCTTACTCCATGCCGAGCAACTGCTTCAGACCGTCTTCGTCCAGGACGGGCACGCCAAGTTTCTGCGCATTGGCCAGCTTGCTGCCCGCATCGGCACCGGCCACCACATAGGCCGTCTTCTTGGACACCGAACCGCTGACCTTGCCGCCCGCCGCCAGGATATGGCTGGTCGCCTCTTCACGCGTCAGGGTCGGCAGCGTACCGGTCAGCACGAAGGTCTTGCCGGAAAGGCCGCCGCTGCGCGCGGCGGCTTCCGCCACGGGGTGCACCCCCTGCCGCTTCAGGGCTTCGACGATGTCGCGATTGTGCGGTTCGGCGAAAAAGCGGTGAATGGACGCGGCGACGGCTGGCCCCACGTCCGGAACTTCCAGCAACTGCTCTTCCCCGGCATCCATGATGGCATCCATGTCGCCGAAATGCCGTGCGACGTCGCGCGCGGTGGTTTCACCGACGTGGCGAATGCCCAGCGCGAAGAGCAGGCGGCCCAGCGTGGGCGTGCGCGCCTTGTCGATGGCGCGCACCACGTTCTCGGCGGACTTCGTCCCCATGCGGTCGTAACCGGCCAATTCCTCGACGGTCAGGCCGTAGATATCCGCAAGCGACTTGACGCGATCGCGCTCCACCAGTTGATCGACCAGCTTTTCGCCCAATCCTTCGATATCCAGCGCCTTGCGCCCCGCCGCGTGCAGCAGCGTCTGCTTGCGCTGGGCGGCGCAGAACAGGCCGCCGGTACAGCGCGCGATGGCCTCGCCTTCCGGCCGTTCGATCGCCGAGCCGCATACCGGGCACACCGGGTACTTCTTTTTCATGTCGAAAGGGGCTGCGTCCGCGGGCCGCTTTTCGAGTACCGGGCCGACCACTTCCGGGATGACGTCGCCGGCGCGCCGGACGATGACGGTATCGCCGATCCGCACATCCTTGCGGCGGATCTCGTCCTCGTTATGCAGCGTGGCGTTGGTGACCGTCACGCCGCCCACGAAAACCGGTTGCAGGCGCGCAACCGGCGTGATCGCGCCGGTGCGCCCCACCTGGACTTCGATGTCCAGCAGCGCGGTGGTCGCTTCCTCGGCAGGGTATTTGTGGGCCAGGGCGAAGCGCGGCGCGCGCGCGACAAAGCCCAGCACTTTCTGCGCCGGCAGCGAATCGACCTTGTACACCACGCCATCGATATCGTAGGCCAGCGTCGGGCGCAGCTTGGCGACCCGCGCATAGAAGGCGAGCAAACCGTCCGCGCCCGTGGCCTTCCGGTTGTGCTGGGTATTGATCGGCAAGCCCAGTTCGGCCAGCCAGTCCAGCATTGCGCTGTGCGATTCGCGCGGGAGCGTGGCGGCCTGGCGCACGCCCGGAGCCGGTTCGTCGAACAGCCCGGTCTGGCGGTTGGCAAGCCCGTGTACCTCGCCCCATCCGTAGGCGAAGAAACGCAGCGGACGCTGCGCCGTGATACGCGGATCCAGCTGCCGCAGGCTACCCGCCGCGGCGTTGCGCGGATTGACGAAGACCTTTTCCCCGCGCTCGGCCTGGGCCGCGTTCAGGCGCTCGAATTCGCGGCGATTCATCAGGACCTCGCCGCGCACTTCCAGCACGCGCGGGGCGCCGGGCTTGAGCTGCAGCGGAATCGAGCGAATGGTGCGGATATTGGCCGTCACGTCCTCGCCCGTCTGGCCGTCCCCCCGCGTCGCGGCCTGTACCAGTTTGCCGTTCTCGTAACGCAGGCTGATCGCCAGGCCGTCCAGCTTCAGTTCACAGAAGTAGTCCGGCTGGCTGGCCGGCCCCAGTTGCCCGGACGAGCGCAAGGTGTCTGTCACTCGCTTGTCGAAAGCGCGGACTTCCTCTTCGTCGAAGGCATTGCCCAGCGACAGCATGGGCACCGCGTGCGTGACGGCGCCGAAGGCCGCCAGGGGCGTGGCGCCCACCCGCTGGGTCGGCGACTCTGGCGTCACGAGCTCCGGGTGGGCCGACTCCAGCTCTTGGAGCTTGCGCATCAGGGCATCGTACTCGGCGTCGGAAACGCTGGGCGCATCCTCGACGTAATACCGGTAATTGTGCTGCTCGATTTCGACACGCAGACGGTCGATTTCCGCCTGCGCGCCGGTCTTGTCCCCAGCCTTCACGAAAACACCCGCAACGCGCGCTCGCTGCCGGCCCGCAGGCCGGCCTGCTCCAGCTGGCCGAACAGAACCTGCAAGCGCTCGTCGATGACCGCCACGGAGGCATCGGCCAGCGGCTTGCCCTGGTCGTCCACCAGTTCGGCGCGCAGGCGCTGCGACAACTGTCGTCCGACGTCCACCATGCGGCCGAACGCGCGTTCGTCGGGCGGGCTGCAAGGCACGTCCAGCAGCAGATTCAGGCGCTCGACTCCACCCATGCCGGCATCGAACGCGGCGCCGTCGCCCCGCGTGAGCGTGAATCGCGGCAAGCCGACATCGGACATCCAGACCAGGCGCGGCCCGTCATGGATGAACCCAAGATCGCGCGCGACGGCCAGGACTTCCGCCGCCGGCTGGGCGCCGCCCAGCAGCAAGGTCAGGCCCACCTGCGTGTCGAGCGCGGCGCAGGTGTCGTCCAGGCGGGCGGCCTGCTCCAGCACGGCCTGTTGATCGGGTCCTTCGATGGCGGCATCGAAACGCTCGCCCAGGTCCTGGGCCCGAGCCCAGGCCTGCGACCATTCGATGGCCGTCAGCGGGCCGCTGCGGTTGGCCAGCAACACGGCGATCTGCAGGGCACCGTAGCGCTCGTCGGTGCGCAGGCGCGCACGGTGGCGCTGATCGTCCGTCAGGCCGAAGACCCGCATGGGCTTGCGGCCGGCCGAGCGCATGCTTTGCGTGACGGGCAACAGATCGCCGCCGCGCACCGGCTCGGCGAACGTGACTTCGATCACCACCTCGCAGGCGGGATCGGCTTCTTCGCCATCGTCGCCCTCGGCATGGGGGGCGCCGGAAGCTGCGGGCGGCGTTTCGGCATGCGCGCCGGCGGCCGCGCTGGCGGGCGCCGCGCCGTTGAAGGCCGGCTCGCGGCGCTGGGAGGATGGGCTTGTCGTGCCATGCGGCACGTGCGCCGCGCTGCCTTCCTGGCCGGTGCCGCCAAACAGAGGATCGTGCTCATTGCTGGGAAAATGCGCCTGCATCTTGCGGCGTACCCGGCGATCCTGCCACCAATTGAAGCCCAGGACCATCAGGATGAGCAGGACACCCAGGACGATCAGCCCGATCTGCAAATCACTCATGTATCAATTCCGCGCCCTTGGGGCCGCGCCTCTGTCAATCTAAGTTATGCGGCCTCGGCCGCGAGCTGAACCGCCGAATCGATATCCACCGCGACAATGCGGGATACACCTTGCTCCTGCATCGTAACGCCGACCAGTTGCTTCGCCATCTGCATGGCGATCTTGTTATGCGAGATGAAAAGGAACTGGGTTTGCTCGCTCATCGCACTGACCAGGTTGGCGTAGCGTTCGGTATTCGCATCATCCAGCGGCGCGTCGACCTCGTCCAGCAGGCAGAAAGGCGCGGGATTCAGCTTGAACAGCGCGAATACCAGCGCGGTCGCCGTCAAGGCCTTTTCGCCGCCGGACAACAGATGGATGGTGCTGTTGCGCTTGCCGGGGGGCTGCGCCATCACCTGCACGCCCGCGTCCAGGATTTCGTCGCCGGTCATGATCAGCTTGGCCTCGCCGCCGCCGAACAGGCGCGGAAAGAGTTCGCCGAAATGGCCATTGACGGTATTGAACGTTTCCTGCAACAGCTCGCGCGTTTCGCGATCGATCTTGCGGATGGCGTCCTCCAGCGTCTCGATGGCCGTCATCAGGTCCTGCTGCTGCGAATCCAGGAACTCCTTGCGCTCGCGCGACGTCGTCAGTTCGTCGAGCGCGGCCAGGTTGACCGAACCCAGGCTATCGATCTGCCGCGAAATGCGCGCGACTTCCGACTGCAGCCAATTGGCGCGGCGCCATTCCTCGGGCATGGATTCCAGGGACTGCGCCAGCGCTTCGCGATCCACCTCGCGGGCATTCAACTGCTCGCTGAACTGCTCCTCGGCCAGGCGAGCGGCCTGTTCCTGCAACTGCAATTCCATGATGCGGGCACGCCGCGGCTCCAGGGACTGCTCGAGGCGCACACGGTCTTCATCGGCGCCACGCAGCTGGGCCGCCAGATTGTCCATCTCGATGCGCGCGCGGGCCAGGGCTTCCTCGCGTTCGGCGCGCAACTCCAGCGCATCCTGCAGCCCGGCCTGCGAAGCCGATGCGTCGAGCTCGAACAGTTCGCCCTGCAGCTGCTCCAGTTCCGCGCGCGCGCGCTGGCTCTGGTCCGCCGCCAGTTGCTGGTTGCGGCGCAAGTCCTGGATGCGGGCCTCGATACCGCGCTGCGCGAATTCCGACTCGTGCACCGCGCGCTCCAGTTCGCGCAGCTGGGCACGTGCGGCTTCGGCCTTTTCGGCCAGGGTTTCCCCTTCGATCTCGGCATCGGCGAAACGCGATTGGTGTTCCGCCAATTCCTGGTCCAGCGTTTCGAAGCGGACTTCGGCATCTTCGCGCGCCGCGCGCAGTTCTTCCTCGTGGGCGCTGATTTCGGCCAGGTCCTCGCGCAAGCGCGCACCGCGTTCGCCCGATTGTTGCGCCTGCTGCTGCAGGCGGGAATACTCCAATTGGATGTCGTGCACGCGACGGGTGACTTCCGCCACGCGCTGGCGCGCCGGTACAACCGCCTGCGAAACCTGCTGCCATGCCGCTTCGCTGCGAGCCACGGCGGCACGCCCCTGGTCGGCGATCAGCTGCTGCGCCTTCAGTTCGCGCTGCAGGTTCTCGATTTCCTGCTGGCGCGCCAGTAGGCCGGACTGCTCCGAATCCGCCGCGTAGAAGCGCACGCTGTGGGCATCGACCAGATGGCCGTCCTTGACCACATAGGCACCGCCCGGCGGCAGCGAGGCGCGGGCCGCCAGGGCCTGCGCCAGGCTATCGCCGACGTAGACATCGCGCAGCCACTCGTTCATCAGCGTGCGCAGGTCGCCATCGGAGATGCGCAGCAGGCCGGTCAGCGGCTGCAGCCCTTGCGCGGCGGCCGGCGCCGGCGCGGCAACCGGCAACTGGTAGAACGCCAGCCGCGCGGGCGGCGCATCCTCGGCAAAGGCCTTGGCCCAGTCCAGGCTGCGCACTTCCAGCGCGGCCATGCGTTCGCGCAATGCTGCCTCGAGGGCCGTTTCCCAGCCCGGCTCGATATGCAGCTTCTGCCACAGCCGGCCCAGCCCCGCCAATTCGTGCTTGGCCAGCCAGGGCTCCAGTGCGCCCTGCTTCTGCACGTCCTCCTGCAACTTGGTCAGCGCCGTCAGCCGGGCTTCCAGCCGGGCCAGCGTCTGCGCCTCCTGTTGCGCGGCGGCCTGCGCGCGGCCGCGCTCGGCATCGGCTTCCGGCAAACGGGTTTCCAGCGTCGACAGTTCTTCCTGCGCGGCCTCCAGCTGTTCCTGGCCGGAAGCCAGCGCGCCGGCCAGTTCCTCCAGCCGCGTGGGATCCGGCGTCTGCAGGTCGCGCATTTCCTGCTGCACGCGCTCGCGGCGCTGTTCCAGCGCCTGCAACTGGCGGTCGGCATCGCGCTGGCTTTGGGCGACCAGCGCCAGGTCCTGTTCGACCCGCGCCAGGGCGCCGCGCATGGCGTCGCGCCCCTGGGCGGCATCGCGCACCCGGGCCTCGACGGCCGGCAGGGCCGCCTGGGCGTCCTCGGCCATCGCCCGCGCTTCCTGCGCGCGCTCGATGCCGGCGGCGAGGTCTTCCTCGGCCTGGGCAATCTGCTCCGTGCAGTGGGTCTGCTGGGCTTCCCATTCCTCGATCTGCCGGGTCAGTTGCTCGCGGCGGGCCTGGACGCGATTGCGGGATTCCACCACGTGGCGGATCTCCGCTTCCAGGCGGCTGACCTGGGCGTTGGCCTCGTAGAGCTGGCCCTGGGCACTGTGCACGAGATCGCTGGCGGCATAGTGCGCCTGGCGCCGCGATTCGAGCGCGGCTTCGCCCGCCCGCAGTTCGGCGACGGCGGCTTCCAGCTCGTTCTGCGCCTGGTCGATTTCCTGGCTTTTCTTCTGGCGCTCCGCGCGCGCCCCGGATTCCTTCAGGAACCACAATGCATGCTGCTTGCGTTCGCCATCGGCCTGCAGTTCCCGGTATTCACGGGCCACCTCGGCCTGCGACTCCAGCTTTTCCAGCTGGCTGTTGAGTTCGCGCAGGATGTCTTCGACCCGGGTCAGGTTTTCGCGGGTATCGGACAGCCGGTTTTCGGTTTCGCGGCGGCGCTCCTTGTAGCGCGACACACCGGCCGCTTCTTCCAGGAAGACGCGCAGTTCTTCGGGGCGCGCCTCGATCAGCCGGTTGATCATGCCCTGGCCGATGATGGCGTAGCCGCGCGCGCCCAGGCCGGTGCCAAGGAAGATATCGTGGATGTCGCGCCGGCGTACCTGCTGGTTGTTGACGAAATAGCTGCTGGTGCCGTCGCGAGTCAGTACGCGCCGCACCGCGATTTCGGCATAGGAGCTCCATTGCCCGGCGGCGCGGCCTTCGCTGTTGTCGAACACCATTTCCACCGACGCGCGGGCGGCCGGCTTGCGATTGCCCGATCCGCTGAAGATGACGTCCTGCATCGATTCGCCGCGCAGTTCCGAGGCCTTGGCTTCGCCCAGCACCCATCGCACCGCGTCGATGATGTTCGATTTGCCGCAGCCGTTGGGCCCCACCACGCCGACCAGTTGGCTGGGGACCGGAATGACCGTGGGATCGACGAACGATTTGAAGCCGGCGAGTTTTAGCTGGGTAAGACGCACAGTATCTGTTTGACTGACCGGAGGGTTGATGGACGCGTTGACGGGCCTGCCGCGCATTGCAAATCGGCCCCGCGGGGCCGATGCTGACGAACCGGTTCTATAGACCGGCTTTTTTCGGGGCTTATGATACCCCACCGCCCGCCCGGGCCGCATGCGGCGCCGCCCATCCGCCCCGCCATGGGACGGCCACACCATCCCGGCCGGCCCCGCCGGGGATGCCGCATCAACGCCCCGCCCCAGGGCGGACGCTATACTCCCTGACACTTTAATTTGGCGCGGGCCTATTCATGCCGCGGCCGCTGCCGGATACTGACCGGCAACGTGAATGGGGACATCTCTTTGAAACGCGGTTTCTTTCTGGTCATGGCGGCGCAGGCCCTGTCCTCGCTCGCGGACAATGCGCTCTTCATTGCGGCGATTGCCCTCATCCAGGAATTGCGCGGTCCGGACTGGATGGCGCCGATCATGAAGTGGTCGTTCGCGTTGGCCTATGTGCTGCTGGCAGCCTTCGTGGGCGCCATCGCGGACTCCTACCCCAAGGGCCGCGTCATGTTCGCCACCAATGCCCTCAAGGTAGGCGGCTGTCTGCTGATGTTCTCCTATGCCAGCCTGGGGATCTCGCACGCCCACCAAACCTATCTGGTCTGCCTGGCCTACGCCATGGTGGGCGTGGGGGCGGCGGCCTATTCGCCCGCCAAATACGGCATCGTGACGGAAATGCTGCCGCCCGAACTGCTGGTCAAGGGCAATAGCTGGATCGAAGGGCTGACCGTTATTTCCATCATCCTGGGCACGGTGCTGGGCGGGGCCCTGATCTCGCCCGACATTTCGGGCCTCATCCTGCACCACCCCTGGAGCAGCAAGCTGGTGCACACGCCCGCGGAGGCCGCCATCCTCGTCATCGCCGGCGTCTATCTGCTGGCCTCGGCCTGCAACCTGCTGATTCCCAAGACCCACGTTCGCTACCCGCCGCAGCAGAAGAACCCCATCCGGCTCATTTCCATTTTCGGCGGCTACGTCCGCGTGCTTTGGCACGACAAGCTGGGGCAGATATCGCTGGCCGTGACCACCCTGTTCTGGGGCGCCGGGGCTACCCTGCAGCTGATCGTCATCGAGTGGGGCCGCAGCCAACTGGGCTACCGGCTGGACCAGGCGTCCATCCTGATGGGCATCGCCGCGGTGGGCACGGTCATCGGGTCCATCCTGGCCGGCCGCATTCCCCTGCGCAAGGCACTGAGCGTACTGCCGGTCGGCGCCGCCATGGGGCTGGTCGTACTCCTGATGCCGCTGGTGCACCACACATGGCACGTCTATCTGCTGTTGCTGGTGGTGGGCGGCCTGGCCGGATTCTTTGTCGTGCCGATGAACGCCCTGCTGCAGCATCGCGGACATGTCCTGCTGTCCGCGGGCCACTCCATCGCCGTGCAGAACTTCAATGAGCAGCTCAACATCCTGCTCATGGTGGCCATCTACACGCTGCTGCTGTGGCTGAACCTGCCGATCGGCATCATCATCGTGATCTTCGGCTCCATCGTCGCCATCCTGATGCTGATATTCATGCGCTGGAGCCGCCGCAACATGGAGGACAGCCCGGATCTGATCGGCCAGATCGGCCAGGAAGGCCACGGCAAGGCCCTGGAAGGCCGCGCCCACTAGGCTGCGCGCCAGGCCCGACGGGGCAGGCCCGGGCCGGCCCGGGGACGGCCCCTGGGACATCATCGGGACCCCGCGGGCGGACGCCGCCGGCAGCGGTGGCTAGGGCAGCGCCAGCCCCGCCGCCAGACGAAGATCCTGCCACGCGCGCGCCTTTTCGACCGGGCTGCGCAGCAGATAGGCCGGATGGTAGCTGACCACCATGGGTATCTCGCCATCCGGCGTTTTCAGGACATGGACGCGACCGCGCAGGCTGCCGATGGCCGCGTCGGTTTCCAGCAGCGTCTGCGCGGCGAACCGGCCCAGCACCAGTATGCGTTCCGGCTTGAGCAGCGCGATCTGGCGCATCAGGTAGGGACGGCAGGCGGCGATCTCTTCCGGCTTGGGATTGCGATTGCCCGGCGGCCGGCACTTGATGACATTGGCGATATAGACGTCGCGATCGCGGCTCATGCCGACGGCCGCCAGCATGGCATCCAGCAGTTGGCCGGAACGGCCGACGAAAGGCAGGCCCTGGCGATCTTCCTGTTCGCCCGGCGCCTCGCCGACCACCAGCCAGCGGGCCTGCTCCGGCCCCATGCCGAACACGGCCTGCCGGCGCCCACGGCACAGGCCGCAAGCCGTGCATTCGAGCACGCGCTCACGCAGGGTGGCCATGTCCAGCATTGCCAGCGATTCGGCCGTCGGTGCGGGCTGCGGCGGCGTCTCCATGGCCGAACGCGCGGCGGGAGTCGAGGACGGCGCGGGGCGCGGCCCAATGACTGGACGCCGCGCCGGCGCGCCGGGCCGGGACGCCGGCTGCCCGCCGGATGACGGCTGTACATCGGACGCCGGCATGCTTCCGGAAGCCGTATCCACGCCTGCGGCGGTATCCACGGAGGATGCCGCCCCTGGGATGGATGCCGCGGCGGGCGCCCCGGGCGCTGGCGGCGCGATGGCCCCACCCGGCGCCGTATCTGGCGCGACCGCCCCGGCCCGGCCCTGGGCCGCGGACTGCGCCCGGGCTGCGGGGGCCGACGCCGCGGCGGCATCGCCGGCGGCAGTCGCGGCGGGCTGTGGCGCTTCCTGCCGCAGCCATACTTTCTCCATGCCGATCTCGCGCAGCCACGCCCGCTGCAGCGGGTTGAGCACCGGGGCCTTCGCCGGGACGCCGGTCGCCTCAGCCATGTCCGGCCTCGTCGATGGGAACCGGCTTCTGCATGACCAGCGCATCCTCGCGCCGTCCCCGGCCCGCGGGGTAATACCCGCGCCGCAGGCCCACGCGCCGGAAACCATGGTGCTCATAGAACGCCACCGCGCCCGCGTTGGACGGGCGGACCTCCAGCAGCACCCCGCCTATGCCACGATCGCGGGCGCGCTGGACGCACCAGGCGATCAGCCTGGACCCCAGCCCCTGGCGATGCAAGGTCTTGTCGATAGCCACCACCAGTAGATGCGACACGTCCGGCGCGTGCATCAGGATGGCGAATCCCAACATGCGGCCCGCCCGGCGCAACACGCAGGTGTCGTAGCCCGCCGCCAGCGCATCGGCGAAATTGCGGCGAGTCCAGGGGAAGGCCTGGACGGAGGCCTCGATGCGCTCCATATCGTCCAGATCCAGCACGGTCATCGGCGACATTTCCACCGGCAGGCCATCCCCGCGCGGTGTGGCCGCGATCGACTCGGGGCCGGCGGCTGCCTGTCCCGGGTCGGCGGCGGCAACGGCCTCGACCGGCACCGCGGCCGCCGGCCCTGACGCGGCGGCGGGAAGCTGGCTCATCGGCGCGGGGGCGGCCGTCTCCAGCGCGGGGGTGGCCTTGGGGTTGCCACCCTGCCCCGCCAGCCGCTCCGCCGTCGTGTAGGCGACCCGGTCGCGCACGTACAGGGGCATGGCTAGCTCCGGCGGTACGGTTTCGCCGCGACGCCAGGCCTGCAATGCCAGCCGGGCGATATCCCGCGCGTGCGGGCGCCTGGCGTCGTAGCGGGTCCAATCCGCATGCGGTGTCATCTGCCGGGCATACGCGTCCCACGCATCGCCGGCCAGCACGGGGGCGAGCGCCAACCCGGTACGCGCCCGCCATTCGTCCAGATGGCCTTCAATCCAGGGCACGACTTCGGTGGCGGCGATCAATAGGGGTGCCTGCAGGACCTCCCAGCCCGTATCGTCCGCCGCCCCCTGCGCACGGCGGTACACAGCCAAATAGACCTCTTCCATGCGGGCGTCCAGGGCCACGATGACGGCCTGGTCCGGTCGTGCCGGCACCTGGGCCGCGACCGCCATATGCGAAACGATGGGAACGACAGGCAGGTCGTGGGCCATGGCGATGCCCTGCGCCACGCCGCACGCCACCCTCAGGCCGGTGAAGCCGCCCGGGCCCTGGCCGAAGGCAACTGCCTGGATGCCCTCCGGGCCGATGCCGGCGTCGCGCAACAGCTCGCGCGCCATGGGCAGCAGCCGCTCGGCATGTTCCTGGGCCCCTTCGTGCTCCAGCGTGGCGATGGCCGCGCCGTCCGCGTCGTCGCGCAGCAGCGCGACGCTGCAGCGTGAGGATGACGTTTCAAGCGCCAATAAAGTCGGTTTCATAGCCGGGAATTGTACGTAATACCAAAGACTTGCCCTCGCTTGTAAGGGGGATTTCAACCAACCTGTCCAATGTGTAATATCTTGTGAACGACCACTAGCCGCTCATTCCGGGCGCTGTTACATTTCCGGCCATGAATACGCAAAACACCACTCCGACGCGAAAAGTCCTCGTTGTCGACGACGATCCCCGCCTGCGCGACCTGCTACGGCGGTATCTCTCGGAACAGGGCTTCAATGTCTTCGTCGCCGAAGATGCCAAGGAAATGGGCAAGCTGTGGCAGCGGGAGCATTTCGACCTCCTGGTGCTCGACCTGATGCTGCCCGGCGAAGACGGGCTGTCCATCTGCCGTCGCCTGCGTGGTGGGCACGACAACACGCCTATTATCATGCTGACCGCCAAGGCCGAGGAAATCGACCGCATTGTCGGCCTGGAGATGGGCGCGGACGACTACCTGTCCAAGCCTTTCAATCCGCGCGAACTGCTGGCCCGCATCAACGCGATCCTGCGCCGCCGCGGCACGGAAGAACATCCGGGCGCGCCCAGCCAGGAAAACGAATCGATCGCCTTCGGCCCCTATGTGCTGAACCTGTCGACCCGCACCCTGACCCGCAACAACGAACAGGTGCCGATCACGACGGGCGAGTTCTCGGTGCTGAAGGTGTTCGCCCGCCACCCCAAGATTCCTCTGTCGCGCGACAAGCTCATGGAGCTGGCGCGCGGCCGTGAATACGAAGCTTTCGATCGCAGCCTGGACGTGCAGATTTCGCGCCTGCGCAAGCTGATCGAACCGAACCCCTCCAAGCCGGTGTTCATCCAGACAGTATGGGGACTCGGCTACGTCTTCGTGCCGGACGGTGGGAGCTGAAACCTGATCGTTCCCGGGGCAGGAACGCCGCAACATGCTCCGTTTTCGCAGCGCCCTCAAAGTCATGACGTCGCGTGTACGTCTGGGACTGTTCGGCCGTACCTTCCTGCTGCTCGCCGCGCTCATGCTGGTCAGCCTGGGCGCCTGGCTGCAGGTCTTCTTCAGCATGGAGCTGGGCCCCCGCGCCAACCAGATGGCGCAACGGGTGATCACCGCCGTTAACATCACCCGTACCGCCCTGGTCTATTCGCAGGCGGACGAACGCAGCAAGCTGCTGCTGGACCTGGCCACGAACGAAGGCATCCAGGTCTACCCCCGGGAACTCACCGATTTTGCCGAACCCCTGCCCAACGACGACTACTGGCAACGGGTGGCGGACCACATCCGCAGCCGTTTCGGGCCCGAAACGCAGATAGCCTGGGGCGTGAACCAGGTGCCCGGCTTCTGGGTCAGCTTCCAGATCGACCATGACCTGTATTGGCTGGTGTTCGAGCGGGAACAGATCGGCCTGACGGGCGGCATCGAATGGCTGGGATGGGGTGCCACCGCCCTGCTGCTGTCGCTGGTGGGCGCGGCCGTCAGCGTCGGTTTCGTCAACCGGCCGCTGTCCAGGCTGGCGCGCGCCGCGCAGGTACTGTCCCGCGGCGAGACGCCGGCCCCGCTGCCGGAAAACGGGCCGCTGGAAATCCGCGACCTCAATGCCTCGTTCAACCGCATGGCCAAGGACATACGGCAGACGGAGGCGGACCGCGAACTGATGCTGGCGGGGATCTCGCACGACCTGCGCACGCCGCTGGCGCGGATGCGCCTGGAGATCGAAATGAGCGGCGTGTCCGAAGACGCTCGCCAGGCGATCGACGACGATCTCGCACAGATCGACCACAGTATCGGGCAGTTGATGGAATATGCCCGTCCCGCCGGCACCCTGCCCCAGATGGCTACCGACGTCTCGGGGGTACTCGGCGAACTCCTGGATCGCGAGCGCAGCCATACCGCCTCTACCGGCGGCGAAATCGAAGCCTTCATCACGCCCGGCCTGCGCGCCCGCATCACGGCGCTGGACCTCAAGCGTATCGTCAGCAACCTGCTGGAAAACGCCCGCCGCTACGGACGGTCCGGCGACGGCCAGGCCCACTTGTACATGGGCGTGCAATCGGAAGGCAATATCATCGCCATCGAGGTCTCGGACCGGGGTCCCGGCATCGCGGCCGACGACGTGGACCGGCTGCTGCGGCCCTTTTCCCGGGGCGAGGCGGCGCGCACGGGCGTCAGCGGCGCGGGGCTGGGACTGGCCATCGTGGAGCGCCTGCTGAAGCACGTCGGCGGCACCCTGAAGATGCTGCCCCGCCCCGGCGGCGGGCTTACGGCGAGGATAGAATTGCCTAAAGCCCGACTTAGAAATTATCAATTAGACAGCGAAACTTAATAGCGTAAAATTTACGGGTCTAAGTTTCATCACCCAAAAAGCAAGGAGTCCACATGAAAACTGTTGGCGACAAACTCGAGCCTTTCAAGGTTGCCGGCGTCAAGCCCGGCTTCAACCACCACGAAGAAAACGGCGTGTCCGCCTTTGAGGACATCACCGAAAGCTCGTTCCCTGGCAAGTGGAAGGTGATCTATTTCTATCCGAAGGACTTCACCTTCGTGTGCCCGACCGAAATCGTCGGCTTCAACGCCCTGGCCAAGGAATTCGAAGACCGTGACGCCGTCCTGCTGGGCGGTTCGACCGACAACGAATTCGTCAAGCTGGCCTGGCGCCGCGAGCACCCGGACCTGAACAAGCTGGGCCACTACCAGTTCGGCGACACCACGGGCGCCCTGGTCGACCAGCTGGGCGTACGTGAAAAGTCCGCCGGCGTGGCTCTGCGCGCCACCTTCATCGTCGATCCGGACAACGTGATCCAACACGTTTCGGTGAACAACCTGAACGTCGGCCGCAATCCGGAGGAAGTCCTCCGCCTGCTCGACGGCCTGCAAACCGACGAGCTGTGCCCGTGCAACCGTAAGGTTGGCGGCGACACGCTGTAAGATCCCCAGCCCGGTTCGCCGGGCTTTCGCTGCTTCACGCTATAGGTAAAAACTATGGAATTTATCCAAACCATTAAGGACTCAGTGCCGGATTGGGCCAAGGATATCCGGCTGAACCTGGACGGCGTGATCGCGCGCTCCACGTTGCCCGCGGAAGACGCGGTGGGCGCCGCGCTGGCGGCGGCCTTTGCGTCGCGCAGTCCCTTCCTGATCGAAGCCTTCAAGAAAGGCCTGTCGGAAACCGACGCCAACGCCGCCCTGACGGCGGCCGCGCTGATGGGCATGAACAACGTATGGTATCCGTACGTCGAGATGGCGGAAGATGCCCAGCTGAAGAGCCTGCCCGCGCAACTGCGCATGAATGCCTACTCGACCAGCGGCGGTGTGGACAAGAAGCGATTCGAGCTGTTCGCTTTGTCGGCCTCTATCGTCGGCAAATGCCATTTCTGCGTGCAGTCGCACTACGCCTTGCTGAAAAAAGAAGGCTACACCGTCGAGCAGTTGCGCGACGTCGGCCGCATCGCCGCCGTGGTGAACGCGGCCGCGCTGGTGCTGACCGCGCAAGGCAAGTAAGCGGAGCAAACCCCGCCCTAGGCCGTGGCGTCGCGTGCCAGCAGGGCTACTACCGTGGCCGCGATGCCCTCCTTGCGGCCAAGGTAGCCCAGCCCCTCGCTGGTCTTGGCCTTGATGTTGACCGCGCTTTGGTCCAGGCCCAGGTCGGCGGCGATGTTGCCCACCATTGCGGCGGCATGCGGGCCGATCTTCGGCGCCTGCGCATGCACCGTGGCGTCGATATTGACGACAGTCCAGCCCGCCTCTTTCACCTTCGCCATGGCCGCGCGCAACAGCACGCGGCTATCGGCGCCGCGATAGGCCGGGTCCGTGTCCGGGAAATGCCGGCCGATATCGCCCAGCGCGGCGCCGCCCAGTACCGCGTCGGTGATGGCATGCAGCAGGACGTCCGCATCGGAATGCCCTTGCAGCCCATGGGTATGCGGAATGGTGACGCCACCGATGACCAGCGGACGGCCCACCGCCAATGCGTGGACATCGAAACCCTGCCCTACGCGGAAGGGAATATTCACAGCCATTTCTCCATCAGGCCGAAATCCTCCGGCCAGGTCACCTTGAAATTGCGCATGACGCCCGGCACCAGCAGCGGCGCAAGGCCGGCGGCTTCGATGGCCGAGGCCTCGTCGGTGACGTCGACGCCGCGCTCTGCGGCCTCGCGCAACGCCCGCCGCAGCAGCCCCGCGCGAAACATCTGCGGTGTCTGCGCCTGCCAGAGCTCCTGCCGATCCACCGTGCGCACGACGCGCTCGTGCCCGGCCTTGACCGTGTCGCGTACCGGCAGCGCCAGCAGGCCGCCCACGGTATCTTCCAGGCACGCGTCGATCAGCCGCGCCAGCGCGGCGGCCGTCAGGCCGGGGCGCGCGGCGTCGTGAACCAATATCCAGTCGTCGTCGGCCGCTCCGCTATCGCCCAGGGCGTTGGCCACGGTGACCGCGCGCGTGGGACCGCCGCATTCGCGCCATACGGTGCGCGGCAACCCGGCCAGCGCGGATTCCACCCAGCTATCGCCCGGCGACACGGCAACACGCACCTGGCACACCCGCGGATCCGCCAGCAGCGCGAGCACCGAATGCCGCAGCATGGGCTGCCCAGCCAGGGGGTAATACTGCTTGGGAAGACCGGCGCCGCCGGCGGCCACGGCACGGGCGCCGATGCCGGCCGCGGGAACGATCGCGATAAGAGAGGCGGACATAGGCTGGAGATTTTATAATCTTCCTTCTCATGCCTGCAGATTTCCCCTCTTCCCCCCCGGCGCCGCTGGTCCCGTCGACGGACTCCATCCTGGCGGCCCTCAAACCCGGCACCCGATATGCACAGCCCCGCCCCCCCGGCTCGGGCGATGCATGGCTGCTGGCCGACCTGGCCCGCCAGGCCGCCCGCCCGCTGCTCGTGCTGACCGCCGATCCGCTGGAAGCGCAGCGGCTGACCGACGAAATCCATCTATTCGATGCCGATCTGCGCGTGCGCCAGCTGCCCGACTGGGAAACGCTGCCCTACGATGCCTTCTCGCCGCATCACGACCTGATTTCCGAACGGCTGAAGACGCTGGACGCACTGATGCGTCATTCCGTCGACGTCCTGGCCGTGCCCATTACTACCGCGTTGTATCGCCTGGCGCCGCCCTCGTTCATGGCCGCCTATACGTTTTCGTTCAAGCAGCGCGACAAGCTGGACGAGGCCGCGCTGCGGGCGCGGTTGACGCTGGCCAACTACAGCCACGTGACCCAGGTCACGGCGCCCGGCGAATTCTGCCTGCGCGGCGGCCTGATCGATCTGTTCCCCATGGGCTCGGCGGTGCCTTACCGGCTGGACCTGTTCGACGACGAAATCGAATCGATACGCGCCTTCGACGTCGACACCCAGCGCAGCCTGTACCCGGTCAATCATGTGCAGCTGCTGCCGGGACGCGAATTCCCGATGGACGAGGAAGCGCGCAATCGCTTCCGCGCACGCTTTCGCGAGATCTTCGAAGGCGATCCTTCGCGTGCCCTGCCCTATCGCGATATCGGCAACGGCATCGCATTCGCGGGCGTCGAATACTACCTGCCGCTATTCTTCGAGCAAACCGCCACCCTGTTCGATTACCTGGCGCCGTCGACCATCATGGTGACGATCGGCGATATCGACGATGCCATCCGCCGCTTTGCCCAGGATACCTCCAGCCGCTACCAATTCCTGAAGAGCGACCGCGAGCGTCCGGTGCTGGCGCCGGACGCACTGTTCCTCGATAGCGAATCGCTGTTCGGCCAGCTCAAGGATTTCGAACGCCTTGCATTGACGGCCGACGCCGGCCATCCCGATATCGGGCCGGCGCCCGACGTGGCGGTCACGCGGCGGGCCGACGACCCCGTGGCGCGGCTGCGCACGGTGGTCGATGCCGGCAAGTGGCGCATCCTGCTATGCGCCGATTCCGCCGGCCGGCGCGAGACCCTGGCCCAGATGCTGGCCGAGTTCGACCTGGCGCCGGATTTCGAGGCAGCGTCCATCGAGGACTTCCGCCTGTCTCCGGCGCGCCTGGCCCTGCTGGCAGCGCCGCTGACGTCCGGATTCAGCCTGCCCGCCGAAGGCATCGCCTTCATCACCGAGAACGACCTGTACCCGGGACAGGCCGCGGTCGGCCGCCGCGGCCGCCGCGAGCAGGAGCGCGCCAGCAACGTCGAAGCCATGGTGCGCGACCTGTCGGAACTGCGCGAGGGCGACCCCGTCGTCCACGCCCAGCATGGCATCGGCCGCTACCATGGCCTGATCAATATGGACATGGGCGAAGGCGAGATGGAGTTCCTGCATCTCGAATACGCCAACGGCAGCACGCTATACGTTCCCGTCTCGCAGTTGCACGTCATCGCGCGCTACAGCGGCGCGGACCCGGAAGCCGCGCCGCTGCACCAGCTGGGTTCGGGACAATGGGACAAGGCGCGCCGCAAGGCCGCCAAGCAGGTGCGCGACACCGCGGCGGAACTTCTCGACCTGTACGCCAAGCGGGCGGCGCGCGAAGGCTATGCCTTCAAGTTGCAGCCCAACGACTACGAGGCCTTCGCCGAAGGCTTCGGCTTCGAGGAAACCGCGGACCAGGCCGCCGCCATCCAGGCCGTGATCCACGACATGACTTCCGGCAAGCCCATGGATCGGCTGGTCTGCGGCGACGTCGGTTTCGGCAAGACGGAAGTCGCGCTGCGGGCCGCCTTCCTGGCGGTCGCCAACGGCAAACAGGTTGCCCTGCTCTGCCCCACCACCCTGCTGGCCGAACAGCACGCGCAGACCTTCGCGGACCGTTTCGCCGACTGGCCCGTGCGCGTCGTGGAATTGTCCCGTTTCCGGTCCGCCAAGGAAGTCGCCGCGGCGATCCAGGGCATCAACGACGGCAGCGTCGACATCGTCATCGGCACGCACAAGATCCTGTCCAAGGATGTGCGCTTCAAGCAGCTGGGCCTGGTCATCATCGACGAGGAACACCGCTTCGGGGTACGCCAGAAAGAAGCACTGAAGTCCCTGCGCGCCGAAGTCGACGTGCTGACGCTGACCGCCACGCCCATCCCCCGCACGCTGGGCATGTCGCTGGAAGGCATCCGGGATTTTTCCGTTATCGCGACCGCGCCGCAAAAGCGCCTGGCCATCAAGACCTTCGTCCGGCGCGAAGACGGCAGCACCATCCGCGAGGCGCTGCTGCGCGAGCTGAAGCGCGGCGGCCAGGCCTACTTCCTGCACAACGAAGTGGAAACCATCCACAACCGGCGCGCCCGGCTGGAAGAACTGGTACCGGAAGCCCGCATCGCCGTCGCCCATGGCCAGATGGGCGAACGCGACCTCGAACAGGTCATGAAGGGGTTCTACCAGCAGCGCTTCAATGTGCTGCTCTGTACCACCATCATCGAAACCGGCATCGACGTCCCGACGGCCAACACCATCGTGATCCATCGGGCGGACCGCTTCGGCCTGGCGCAGCTGCACCAGCTGCGCGGACGCGTGGGACGGTCGCATCACCAGGCCTACGCCTACCTCCTCACGCCAGGGGAGGACGCCATCACCTCCAACGCCAAGAAGCGTCTCGAAGCGATCCAGGCCATGGAAGAACTCGGATCTGGCTTCTACCTGGCGATGCACGACCTGGAGATCCGCGGCACCGGCGAAGTCCTGGGCGAATCGCAATCGGGCAACATCCAGGAAGTCGGTTTCTCGATGTACACCGATATGCTGAACGAAGCCGTGCGCGCCCTGAAAGCCGGGGAAGAACCCGACCTGGAAGCGCCGTTCGGCAAATCCTGCGAAGTCAATCTGCACGCGCCCGCGCTGTTGCCGGCCGATTACTGCGCCGACGTCCATGCCCGCCTGGCGGTGTACAAGCGCCTTTCGCATGCGGACGGCGAGGACGACCTGATCCGCATCCAGGAAGAGCTGATAGACCGCTTCGGCAAGCTGCCTGAATCCGCGCAGACGCTGCTGGCCTCGCACCGCCTGCGGCTGGCCGCGCAGGCGCTGGGGATCGTCAAGATCGATGCGAGCGAAACCCAGGCGCTGGTGCAGTTCGGACCCAATCCGCCGGTGGACTCCCTGCGCATCATCGAACTGGTGCAAAAGCAACGCCACATCAAGCTGGCCGGCCAGGACAAGCTGCGCGTCGAAATCAAGGGCCAGCAGATCCCGGCCCGCGTCGACGCCGTGCGCACCGTGCTGCGGGCCCTGGCATGAACAACCCCGATATCCCCCTGGACATGACCCCACACCATCTCGTCATTCAATCCCCCGCCCTGGCCGCCGAACATTGCGAGCAAGTGGCCGCGCTGTCGCAGGCCCAGGGGCTGCACCGCCTGAGCGCGACGGCGGCGCGCCTGCTGGATGTACAGCACGACGACGCGACGCGTCAGGATGTACGGCAATGGTGCGAGGCCGCGGGCGTCGACTACGCCTTCTTGCCCAGGGGCAGCGCCCTGTCGCAATGCAAGGTGCTGGCGATGGATATGGACTCCACCCTGATCAATATCGAATGCATCGACGAGATTGCCGGCGTGGCCGGGGTGAAGGACAAAGTGGCGGCCATCACGGAAGCCGCCATGCGCGGCGAAATCACCGATTTCTCCGAGAGCTTGCGGCGGCGCGTGGCCTTGCTCGCCAGCCAGCCGGCGCAGGCGCTGGAACAGGTGTACCGCGATAAGCTGCGCCTGAATCCCGGCGCGGAGACCTTGATCGCATCGGCGCGCGACGCCGGCATCCGGATCCTGCTGGTATCGGGCGGGTTCACCTTCTTCACCGAACGCCTGCGCGAGCGCCTGGGCCTGGACGAAGCCCACGCCAATACGCTGGAGATCGTGGACGGCAGGCTGACCGGCCGCGTGCTGGGCGACATCGTCGACGCGGCCGGCAAGGCCGAGCGCCTGAGCGCGTTCGCGCGACGCCACGGCGCCGCGCCGCACCAGATCATCGCCATGGGCGACGGCGCCAACGATCTGAAAATGCTGGGGCTGGCCGGCTACTCCGTGGCCTACCACGCCAAGCCCATCGTGCGCGAGCAGACGCGCTTCGCGCTGAACGTATCGGGCCTGGACGGCGTGCTGAACTGGTTCGAGCATTGACGCCCGCCGATCCGCCGCGCGCTTCCCGACCGCGCGCGGCACATCGAAACATCCGCGCCGGCCGGCACGGCATGCAAATTTGAAGTTTGGATGGATCAGAGACTTCTGAACGACTTGCCCCCGGGACAAGACAAGAATATGGGACGGACCAATGTTCGGTTCATTTCCCTCCCCGGGGACAGTCGCAGGAGATCACGATGCCATACCCCACCAGTTACCAGACGTACAAGCAGCGCGAGCTGCAGGCGATGATGGCCTCCCGACACCGGGATCCTGCCTACATGGAGCGGCAGCGCAAGACCTTCGATGCGGTTCTTGCCATGATGCAGGCCGCATTGGGCGGCCTGGATGTCGCAAGCCGCGAATGCCACGCCGTCGGCGGGTTCACCATCGAGGAAGCGAACAAGTGGCTCGATCTCTTCGAGCAGATCGCGCCCATCGTCCTGCAGATCCCCTTCGGCTACGGCCCGGTCAAGGGCGTGCCCGTGCTGGCGCTCAAAGGCGCGGCAGCCGCCGGAGTGAACTTTCCACGGATCGGCAAGGTCGTGAACAATGCGGTGGAGGTTTCCGGTGCCACGGCCGTCGTGATGACGCCGATGGGATGGGTGGACAAAATCTCGCAGGCCTTCGCGGTGACGGGCTACGCGCATGGCGCCGCGACCTACGGATCGCATTTCGCGACCCCTCTGGGCGTGAAGACCGCGCTATCCCCCACGCTGGCGAATCTATTGAACCAGATTGCCCACTGGACCTCGAACAGCGCCAGCGGCTTTTCGCAATTTGCCGCGACATTCGCTTCCATGGGGTCGGTGTTCGCGCACCTGATGGCGACACTGAAAGTGGCGCTCTCGTACAGCAGGCTCGACGGCATCCAGTCGGTGCTGGATCACTACCCCGACTGCGACTGCCAATGCCACCAGTACACACGGGAGCTCGTCAACATGAGCATGAATCCCGCCATGGATGCCGCGATGGGCCTGAACGTCATTACAGCCCCCATCCCCGCATGGAACATGATGCACAAGAAGGCCCACGCTGTCGCCAATAAATTCCGCGGTCCCGAGCAGAGGACCCATCGGCATCCCTATGAGGTCGCCACCGGTTTACTGAAAGGCGCGCGGCAGCCTTCCATGAACCATGGCTGCCGGACTGCCCGCGGCGCCGCCGGGGGACGATGCCCGGTGGCGCTGTTGACCATCGCGACCTTGTTCGGCAATGGCGACCCCGCGAAGGGATACAAGGCCGCGGTGGCGGCGGTGCAGGCCAACATCGTGGCCGGAGCCACCCGGCTCAAGGACAAGATCGGCTGATGCCGGCAGGCAGGCGTGACGAGGTCCGCCCGCCGTCCACGCGTCAATACCGCAGCGACGTCGTCAGGATGACCTGGCGGCCGGGTCCATAATCCGCGTGGTGCACGCCGTTGGTCCGCGAGAAGTACTCCTTGTCGGTCAGGTTCAATACGTTCAGCTGGAAACTGAGATTGGGCGATACCTGGTAGGCCGCCATGGCATCGAAACGCCAGTATGCCGGCATATAAACGCTGTTCGTGCCGCCGCCGGCACCGCCCTGGTTTCCGCCATAGGTCTTGCCGACGTAGTAAATGCCGCCGCCGACGGTGAACTTCGGCAGCAGTTTGTAGGTATTCCACAGGCTGAAGCTGTTGCGCGGCGTATTGGCCAAGGGGTCGCCCTGATTCACGCCGTTATAGGCACCCTTGAGCAGTTCGCTGTCCATGAAGCTGTAGCCGCCGAATACATTCCACTTCGGCGTGACCGCGCCGGCGAAACCCAGCTCCAGCCCGCGCACGCGCGTCTTGCCGGCCTGCGCGAATACGCCCGGGTCGACCTCGATCTGCGCATCCGTCCGTTCGGTCTGGTACAGCGCCGCGGTCAAGGTCAGTTTTTCGTTCAGCACATCCCACTTGGTACCCAGTTCGACCGTCCGGCTTTTTTCAGGATCGAGACTGCCGGTGTTCGCCGCCAGGCTTTCCTGGTCGCCACCGCTGACTGTCGGCGGCGTCGAGGCCGTGGCATAGGACAAATAGATGCTGCCGTTGGGCGCCGGCTTGTACACGACGCCGGCCTGGTAGCTGAAGATATTCCAACTGCCGTCGCTGCTTTGCGACGTGGTGGCGCCGCGTGGCAGGAAGTCGCCGTCGATGCGGTAGTTGTCGAACCGGCCGCCCAGGTTCAGGGACCAGCGGTCATTGAACTCGATCGTATCGAACGCGTAGATGGCGCGGGTATTCGACGTGGAATCGTTGCTGAGCGGCCCCCGCGAAATGCTGCCCGACCAATTGTCATGCGGATCGGGATGATAGACGGGGGTGCAGTCCATCGCGCCGGCCGCGTACACCCCGGGGCAGAAGCTGCCGGCCGTCGTCGTGACGTTATAGCTGGCGTTCTTGTTTCTTTCGCTGGTGAACTCGACGCCGATGTCATAGGTATGCTTGAGCGTACCCGTGTTGAACTTGCCGTACAGCTCGGTCACGTTGGATAGCAGGGTCGTCTGCTGCCAGCGCGACTTCAAGCCGCGTTGCATCCACCATTCGTTGGTGACGGGGTCGAAGCGCGCCGCGCCGCCGTCGCCGGGGTTGGTCAGCACATAGTCGTTCAGCGTCTGCCCATAGCGGGTCGCATTGCGTACCGTCATGCGGTCGTTGAAATCGTGTTCGAATTCGACGGTGCCGATGTCGGATTTGTTCTTCTGGTAATCGCGGTCGAGCACCCCGTAGAACTTGTCCCGGCCCACATTCAGGATGCCGTCGCTGGTGCGCTTGCCCGGGATCTTGCTGGCCAGCGGCACGCCGTAGTCCGGCATACCGTCGGATTGATAATGGTAGTAGCTCAACGTGACGCGCGTCGGCGTTCCGAGGCCGAAGGACAGCGACGGCGCGACACCCCATTTGTCATAGTCGACCACGTTGCGGCCCGGCACGTTGCCCTTGCCGTCCAGCAGATTCAGGCGGAAGGCGGAGTTATCGTTGAACTGCCAATTGGCGTCCACCGTACCGCGCCAGTATGCGTCGCTGCCCAACCCGGCGTCCGCCTGGACGAAGGACCCCAGCTTGGGTTTCTTGCTGACGAGGTTGATGCTCCCCCCCCCCGATCCCCTGCCGCCATAGGCGGAGTCCGCCCCACGAATGATCTCGACGCTCTCGACATTGAAGATCTCGCGTGTCTGCCCGCCGGGGTCGCGGATGCCGTCGACGAAGATATTGCTGCCCGATGAGCTGCCGCGTATGAATGGGCGATCGGCCAGGGGCTGGCCGCCTTCCCCCGCGCCGAAGGTGATGCCCGGCGAGTTCCGCAGGACATCCTGCAGCGAGGTCGCCGCCGTATCCTGGATCACGGTCTGCGGAATGATTTGCACCGACTTGGGGGTGTCCAGCAAGGGCGCCGTGAATTTCGTCGACGAGGATACCGGCACGTCGTAGAGGGAATCGCCTTCCACCTGTACCGGCGCCATTTCCGTGACCGGCGCGTTCTGGGCGGAAACCTGCGTGGCGATGAACAAGGCGGGGCTGGCCAGGGCGACGGCCAGGGACTGCGTCAGCGTATTCAGCGAATACGACTCCTGCTGTTTCAAGGGGCTTCTCCGAGACAAAACAATAATGACAATGATTCTTATTTGAATTTTTGTATCGAATCATAGACAAACTTGTGGCCTCGAACAATGTTTATTAACCCTGTGAAGAAAATGTGGCGGTTCGACGTCAGGTCCGCTCAGACGTTCGCCCACGAGACATTCAGTATTAAGTAAGGTTTCGCGCCGCATCCGGCGGACGGGATCGATGCACGGCGCCGGTTGAAAGACGATCCGCGATAAGCTGGAGCCATCCCATTCCGGGATCAGGAGAAGCAAAATGGCCTGGTTGAAGCTCACGCGCCTGTGGGCGCTGCGCACCCGGCAGGACGCGATGACGCTATGGTTCGCCCTGCGCCACCCGGCGACGCCGTGGTACGCCAAAGCCTTGGCGATCCTGGTGGTCGCCTATATTCTCAGCCCGATCGATCTGATACCGGACTTCATTCCCGTGCTGGGATTGCTGGACGACATCATCCTGGTGCCGATCCTGATCGCGGCAACGATACGCGCCCTGCCCGGGCCGGTGCGGACGGACAGCCGCGAACGCGCGCAGGCGTGGGCCGCGCGCAGGCTGCCTCGCCCGCGCAGCCGCACGGGCGCGATTTTCGTCGTTCTGGTGTGGATAGCGATCGCCGCCGCAATCGCGCTATGGGTGCGCGCCGCCTGGTTCAATCCCGCCGCGGTTGCCGGCGCTTGAACAGGTAGCGGATGACGAAGCCGGGATACGCCAGTACCAGGAACAGGCACAGGCCGATGGCATAAAACTCCCAGCCCTGGGAAAAGCGGTTACCCAAGGTGGACTCGAAAGCGAAGCCCAGGCCGCCGACAACCAGGTACAGCACAAGCAATTCGAGCAGGCGCAGCCAGAACGGCTTGACCGCCGGCAGCCCCCCTTTGCGCCAGGGGAACAACGCAAAGACCCGTTCGCTCAGGAAAGGCAAATTCGCGCAGGCCAGGGCCAGCGCGATCAACAGCCAGATGGCGAGGGTTTGACTCATCAGCCCGGAAGAAGACGGGTCACGGGGGGCAGGCCCCGCCGTGACCGTTTATCGAATGGGATCAAAGACCCAGGGAGGTCTGGACCGCGCGCACGCACGCCGCCATCAGGCCGCCGGGCAGCAGGCCCAGCAGCAGCAGCAGCGCGCCATTCAGCGACATCAGGCCGCGCTGCACGCAGGAAGCGGACACCGGATGCGCTTCGCCGACCGGGTCGTCGAAGTACACGACCTTGACCACGCGCAGGTAGTAGAAAGCGCCGATCAGCGAGAACATGACCGCGATCACCGCGATACCGACGTGGCCCATCTGCACCAGGGGCTGCAGCACGGCCAGCTTGGCATAGAAACCCACCGTGGGCGGCAGGCCCGTCAGCGAAACCATCAGCAGCAGCACGATGAAGGCATGCCACGGGCTGCGCCGGTTCAGTCCCTTCAGGTCGTCGATGGTGTCGCACTCGAAACCGTCGCGCGACAGCAGCAGGATCATGCCGAAGCTGCCCAGCGTGGTCAGGACGTAGGTCACCATGTAGAACAGGGCCGCGCCGTAGCCCACCGCGGGCGAACTGCCGCCGGCCGCCAGTCCCAGCAGGACGAAACCCATGTGGGAGATCGTCGAATAGGCCAGCATGCGCTTGAAATTGCTTTGCGCGATCGCGGTGATATTGCCCACGGCCAGGGACAGCACGGCCAGGATCAGCAGCATGGGCTGCCAATCCGCGGCCAGCGAATGCATCGCTTCGATCAGCACGCGCAGCGTGATGGCGAAGGCGGCCAGCTTGGGCGCGGCGCCCAGCAGCAGCGTGACGGCCGTCGGCGCGCCGTGGTAGACGTCCGGCACCCACATGTGGAAAGGCGCGGCACCCAGCTTGAAGGCCAGGCCGGCCACGATGAAGACGACACCCAGCACCAGCGGCAGGTTCTGCGCCTTGCCGCCGGCGATGACGGCGGCGATCTCCGCCAGGTCCAGATGGCCGGTCGCGCCATAGATCATCGACATGCCATACAGCAGGAAACCCGAAGCCAGCGCGCCCAGCACGAAGTACTTCATGGCGGCTTCGGTGGCGGTGGCGTCATCGCGGCGCAGCGCGATCAGCGCGTACAGCGACAGCGACATCAGTTCCAGGCCCAGGTACACCGTGATCAGGTTGCCGGCCGAGATCATCACCATCTGGCCCAGCAGGCCGAACAGCGACAACACGTACAGCTCGCCGCCGCGCAGCATGTCGCGCGACTGCGAATAGATTCGGCCATAGACCAGCGTGACGAACACGGCGACATAGGAGGCGATCTTCAGCAGGTGCGCCAGGTCGTCGGCGACATACAGGCCGCCGAACCCCCTGCCCTTCACGCCGTCGTGCCATTGCACCAGCGAAACGATGGTTACCGCCACCAGGGTGCCCAGCGTCAGCAGATAGCTCAGCTTGCGCGTGGGATGGTCGCTGACCGCGTCGATCAGCAGGATGGCCGCGCCCAGAATCAGCAGCAGGATCTCCGGCGTCGCCAATGCGAAATCGAGTGAGGAGTGCATCATTGTCTTGGCTTACAGTTTGGAGATGGCGACGTGTTGCATCAGGGCCTGGACCGACGCGTGCATCACGTCGGTGAAGGGCTTGGGATAGATACCCATGTACAGCACGGTGATCGCCATCAGCCCCAGGATCAGGAATTCACGGCGATTGATGTCGGTGAGCTGCCGCACGTGGTCGTTGGCGATTTCGCCGAAGGCCACCCGCTTGACCATCCACAGCGAGTACGACGCGCCCAGGATCAGGGCGGTGGCCGCGGCCAGGCCGATCCAGAAGTTGTGCTGCACCGCGCCCATGATCACCATGAATTCGCCCACGAAACCGCTGGTGGCGGGCAAGCCGCTGTTGGCCATGGAGAACAGGACGAAGAATGTGACGAAGCGCGGCATGGTATTGACCACGCCGCCGTAGTCGGCGATGCGCCGGCTGTGCACGCGGTCATACAGCACGCCGATACACATGAACATGGCGCCGGACACGAAACCGTGCGAAATCATCTGCACGATCGCGCCTTCGACACCCGCGGTATTGAAGATGAAGAAACCCAGCGTCACGAAGCCCATGTGCGCCACGGACGAATACGCGACCAGCTTCTTCATGTCGTCCTGGACGATGGCGACCAGGCCGATATAGATCACCGCGATCAGCGACAAGGCGATCATCAGGCCGGCCAGGCTGTGCGACGCGTCCGGCGCGATGGGCAGCGAGAAGCGCAGGAAACCGTAGGCGCCCAGCTTCAGCATGATGGCCGCCAGCACGATGGAGCCGCCGGTCGGCGCTTCCACGTGGGCATCCGGCAGCCAGGTATGGACCGGCCACATCGGCACCTTGACGGCGAACGCGGCGAGCATGGCGACGAACACCAGCACCTGCGGCGTCATGCCCAGCTTCAGCTGCTGCCATTGCAGGATATCGAACGAACCGCCCGACGCGTTCCACAGGTAGATGAAGGCCACCAGCGTCAGCAGGGAACCGAGCAGCGTGTAGAGGAAAAACTTGAACGCCGCGTAGACCCGGTTGGGTCCGCCCCATACCCCCACGATGATATACATCGGGATCAGCGTGGCCTCGAAGAACACGTAGAACAGCAGGCCGTCCAGCGCGACGAACACGCCGATCATCAAGCCGGAGAGGATCAGGAAGGCCGCCATGTACTGCGCCAGGCGGCTGGTAATGACCTCCCAGCCCGCCAGCACCACGATGATGGTGATAAAGGCGGTCAGCAGGACGAACCACAGCGATATGCCGTCCACGCCCAGGTGGTAGTTGACGTTGAAAGTGCTGATCCAGGGCACGTTCTCGACGAACTGCATGCTCGCCGTCGCGGCGTCGAAGCCGGTGTACAGCGGAATCGTGACCAGCAGACCGGCCACGGCGCCGATCAGCGACAGCCACAGCGTCAGGCCGCGCTTGTCGTCCCCGCCCACGGCGAGCACCAGCAGGCCGAAGACGATGGGAACAAAGACCGCGAGGGTAAGCCAGGGAAAAGTGTGGGATGCCATCTCGCTAGCCATTTATTGGGGAATCAGCACGAAGAAAGTCACCAAGGCCAGGATGCCGATGATCATGGCGAAGGCATAGTGATAAATGAAGCCGGACTGCAGGTAGCGGCTGACGCCCGCCACCCAGCCCACCAGCCTGGCGCTGCCGTTGATCAGGCCATCGATCAGGCCACGGTCGCCGGCTTGCCACAGGCCCCGGCCCAGGCCGCGGGCGGCACGGGCGATGACCTGTTCGTTGAACCAATCCACGTAGTACTTGTTTTCCAGGATGGCATTGATGCCCGACAGGCTGGACTTGATGGCGGCCGGGACCCTGGGGTTGATCAGGTAGCAATACCAGGCCACCACCGCGCCCGCCACCACCAGCCAGAATGCGGTCGTGGTAAAGGCGTGCAGCCCGAACGCCACCCAGCCGTGCCAGTCCTCGGTCAGCTCGTGCATGGCCGGGTGCTGCGGCAGGACGGTGATCGCGCCCTGGAAGTACTTGCCGAACAGCAGCGGATCGATGGCCAGCGCGCCGATGATGACCGACGGGATCGCCAGCACGATCAGGGGCAGCGTCACCACCCAGGGCGACTCGTGCGGCGGGCCGCTGTGGCCATGGTCGTCATGGCCGTGGCTGTCCGCCGTACCGTGCACCTGCGCTTCGGCGCCGTGGCTGTCGTCGTGGTGGGCATGACCGTGCCCGTGGGTGTCGAAGCGCTCCTTGCCGTGGAAGACCAGGAAGTAGACGCGGAAGGAATACAGCGAGGTGACGAATACCCCCGCCAGCGTCGCGAAGTGCGCGAACCCGGCGCCCCACACGTGGGCGGCGCCCGCCGCTTCGATGATGTGTTCCTTCGAGTAGAAGCCGGAGAAGAACGGCGTGCCCACCAGGGCCAGGGTACCGATCAGGAACGTGATCCAGGTAATGGGCATGTACTTGCGCAGGCCGCCCATGTTGCGGATGTCCTGGTCGTGGTGCATGCCGATGATGACCGAACCCGCGCCCAGGAACAGCAGCGCCTTGAAGAAAGCGTGCGTCATCAGGTGGAAAATCGCCACCTGGTAGGCCGAGGCGCCCAGCGCGACCGTCATGTAGCCCAGCTGCGACAGCGTGGAATACGCCACGACACGCTTGATGTCGTTCTGGATGATGCCCAGGATACCCAGGAACAGCGCGCCGATGGCACCGATGACGATGATGAAGGACAGCGCGGTATCGGAATGCTCGAACAGGGGCGAGAACCGCGCCACCATGAAGATGCCGGCGGTCACCATGGTCGCGGCGTGGATCAGCGCGGAAATCGGCGTCGGGCCTTCCATGGAGTCGGGCAGCCAGGCGTGCAGCGGAACCTGCGCCGACTTGCCCATCGCGCCGATGAACAGGCAGATGCACGCGACCGTCAGCAGTTTCCAGTCAGCGCCGGGGAAGCTCATGCCGGCCAGCTTGTCGGCCTGGCTGAACACATCCGAATACTGCATCGAACCGACATAGGCGAACAGCAGGCCGATGCCCAGCACGAAGCCGAAGTCGCCAACGCGGTTGATCAGGAACGCCTTCATGTTGGCGAAGATCGCCGTCGGCCGGGTATACCAGAAGCCGATCAGCAGGTACGACACCAGGCCCACCGCTTCCCAGCCGAAGAACAGCTGCACCATGTTGTTGGACATGACCAGCATCAGCATGGAGAACGTGAACAGCGAGATATACGCGAAGAAGCGCTGGTAGCCGGGATCGTCCGCCATGTAGCCGATGGTGTAGATATGGACCATCAGCGATACGCTGGTCACCACCACCATCATCAGGGCCGACAGCGGGTCGATCAGGAAGCCGATGTTCAGCTGCGCGTTGCCGATCAGGCTCCAGGTGTAGACGTTGCCGTCGTAGGTGTGGCCGGCCAGCACGTCGCCCAGCACCACGAAGGCGCCGATCGTGGAGATCAGCACCCCGAGGATGGTGATCAGGTGCGCGCCGCGCCGCCCGATCGGCTTGCCGAGGAACCCGGTTCCGAACAAACCGGCCAGGATGGCGCCGGCCAGAGGCGCCAGCGCGATAAGCAGGTAAAGATTGGGAGAGCTAGACATTATTATTCCTGGACTCCGTCAGCCCTTCAGGCGATCGAGTTCGTCAACGTTGATCGTGTTCAGGTTGCGGAACAGCAGCACCAGAATCGCCAGGCCGATCGCCGCTTCAGCGGCGGCGACGGTCAGGATGAAGAACACGAAGACCTGTCCGGCCGTATCGCCGGACCAGCTCGAGAAAGCCACGAAGTTCATGTTGACGGCCAGCAGCACGAGCTCGATGGACATCAGCAGGATGATCAGGTTGCGGCGGTTCAGGAAGATGCCGAATATGCCGATGGCGAAGAGGATCGCCCCCAGTATCAGGTAATGGGCCAGCGTCAGCGTCACTTCTGTTCTCCTTGGGACGGAACGGCCGCGGCGGTCCGGGCCTGGGCGCGATCGCTCTGCGCCGGCATGTTCACCAGGCGGAAGCGGTCCTTGGCGCGCACGCGCACGGCTGCCGACGGGTTGTTGTACTTGACGTCGCGGCGGCGGCGCAGCGTCAGCGCGATCGCCGAGACCATGCCCACCAGCAACAGCACGGCACCGACTTCCACCGCGTACACATACTGCGTGTACATGGCGGTACCCAGCGCGCGGGCGTTGTTGTAGTCGCCCGCCATGGCGGCCGGCGCGCCCGCGTCGAACCATGCCGTTCCCAGCACGAAGGAGATCTCCAGCACCAGGATCAGGCCGATGACCAGGCCCAGGGGAAGATAGGTTTTCAGGCCGTGGCGCAGGGCCGCCATGCGGATGTCCAGCATCATCACGACGAAGAGGAACAGCACCATCACGGCGCCGACGTACACCAGGACCAGCAGCAGCCCCAGGAACTCCGCGCCCAGCAGCATCCAGAGCATGGCCGCGTTGAAGAAGGCCAGGATCAGGTGCAGCACCGCGGTGACGGGACTGCGTGCCGTGATGACGCGGAAGGCCGCCACCACGAGCACGATGGACAGTATGTAGAACAGAACGGTGGTGAAAGTCATGGAGTCGTACCCGGCATCAACGGTAGGGCGCATCTTCGGCGCGGCGTTGGGCGATTTCCGCCTCGTAGCGGTCGCCGACCGCCAGCAACATGTCCTTCGTGAAGTACAGGTCGCCGCGCTTTTCGCCGTGGTATTCGTGGATATGGGTTTCCACGATGGAATCCACCGGACAGCTTTCTTCGCAGAAACCGCAGAAGATGCACTTGGTCAGGTCGATGTCGTAGCGCGTGGTGCGGCGGCTGCCGTCATCGCGCACATCCGACTCGATGGTGATGGCCAGTGCCGGGCACACCGCCTCGCACAGTTTGCAGGCGATGCAGCGCTCTTCCCCGTTGGGGTAGCGGCGCAACGCGTGCAACCCGCGGAAACGCGGCGACGCCGGCGTTTTTTCCACGGGGTAGCGCAAAGTGACCTTGCGCTTGAAGAAGTATTTGCCCGTCAGGCGCATGCCCTTGAGCAGTTCGGACAGCAAGAGGCTGCCGAAGAAATCCTTGATCGCTTCCATATCCTGCCTTTTGCCTATCGCTAGCGCCAAATATTCCAGGGCGTCTGCATCCAGATCGCCACCACGAGCAGCCATACGCCGGTCAACGGAATGAAAATCTTCCAGCCCAGGCGCATGATCTGGTCATAGCGATACCGCGGGAACGAGGCGCGGAACCAGATGAACAGGGACACTACGCAGAAAGTCTTCAGACCCAGCCAGATCCAGCCGGGAATCCAGGTCAGCGGCGCCACGTCGATAGGCGAAGTCCAGCCGCCCAGGAACATGATCGAAGCCAACGCCGACAACAAAATCATGTTGGCGTATTCGCCCAGGAAGAACAGCGCGAAGGCCATGCCGGAATACTCGACCATGTGGCCCGCGACGATTTCCGATTCGCCTTCCACCACGTCGAAGGGCGCGCGGTTGGTTTCCGCCACGGCCGACACGACGTAGATCACGAACAGCGGCAGCAGCGGCAGCCAGTTCCAGGACAGGAAGGTCAGGCGGTGGTCCGCGAACCAGCCGCGCGTCTGCCCCAGCACGATCTCGGTCATGTTCAGGCTGCCCGACACCAGCAGCACCGTCACCAGCACAAAACCGATCGCCAGTTCATACGACACCATCTGCGCCGACGCCCGCAGCGCGCCCAGGAAGGCGTACTTGGAATTGGACGCCCAACCGGCCACGATGACACCGTAGACGCCGACGGACGTGATCGCCATGATGTACAGCAGGCCCGCATTGACGTTGGCCAGCACGATTTGCGGGCCGAAGGGGATCACCGCCCAGGCGGCCAGCGCCGGCATCAGCGTGACCACCGGAGCCAGGATGAACAGGATGCGGTTGGCCTCGGTCGGCACCACCACTTCCTTGGTCAGCAGCTTGAAGACGTCCGCGAACGGTTGCAGCAGACCGCGATAGCCCACGCGATTGGGGCCCCTGCGCACGTGCATGAAGCCGATCATTTTGCGTTCCCAGTACGTCAGGTAGGCAACGCACAGGATGATGGGTACCGCGATGATGACGACCTTGACGACTGTCCAGACCACCAGCCAGGGCGTCGCGCCCAGCAAGGCCTGCCCCTGGCTTTCCAAAGTGTTGAGCCATTCCATCAGGCACGCTCCACGCTGATTTCACCGAATGCACCGCCCAGGGCGGCCGTTTGCTCGAAGCCGGCGGAAACCCGCACCGCACGGTCGGCGACCGTCTCGTCCTGCACGGTTTCCAGTTCGACGGCGCCGGTCGCGGTGCGCACGCGCACCTTGATGCCGGCGGTCAGCCCCAGGCCGGCCAGCGTCTGGCCGTTCATGCGCACCGCGGGCGAACGCGAAGCCGGCGCGGCCTGCAGCGATTCGGCGCGGCGAACGATGGCGTCCGTGCGGTAGATCGGCACGTCGGCCACGCGTTCCAGGCCGTCGAGGCTCGCGCCCAGGCCCGGCGTTGCGTTGATGCGGTTGGACAGGCGCCCTTCCACCCCGCCGGACAGGACGCTGTCGCGCACCGACTCGGACGTTTCGTCATCGAAGCCGGCCAGTTGCAGCACATTGCCCAGCACCCGCAGCACCTTCCACGCGGGACGGGTCTGCTGGAACGGGGCCACCGTGCCCTTGAAGCTTTGCGCCAGGCCCTGGGCGTTGACGAACGTACCGGAGGTCTCGGTGAACGGCGCGACGGGCAGCATGACGTTGGCCCATGACTCGGCCGCCGAACGGTAAGGCGTCAGCGCCACGACGAACTGCGCATCGCGCAGCGCGGCAACCGCCCGCGGGCCGTTGTCCGCATCCAGCAGCGGTTCGGCATGCAGCACGATGTAGGCCTTGAGCGGATCGGCCAGCATGGCGGCGGCGGTCTTGCCGCCCTTGCCCGGCACGGCACCGGCCAGATAGCCTCCGACCGTGTTGCCGCCGGAGGTCAGGAAGCCCAGGCGGGCACCGGCCATCGTGGCGATGCTTTGGGCGTTGGCGGCGATCGTGGTGGCTTGCGGCGAAGCGACGGCCAGGTTGCCGAGCAGCACCGCGGACTGGGTGCCCGAGGCCAGGCTGGCCGCGATCACCTTGGCCTGCTCGCCGGGCACCACACCGCCGAATTCGGCGGGAACGGCCTGGCCTTTGGCCTGGGCCAGCGCCACGGCGACTTCCGCCAGCGCGCGCGGCAGGGCCGAAGGCGCGACGGTCAGGCGGCCGGCGACGGGCATCAGCGGATCGTCCGCCAGGCTGTCGACCATCAGGATCTGGGTACCGCGCTTGGCGGCCTGCCGCAAGCGCTGGGCCATCAGGGGATGGTCCTTGCGCAACACCGAACCGACCACCAGCACGCGATCCAGGGTATCCAGGTCGGCCACGGGCATGCCCAGCCACGGCGCGCCTTCGAGCGCGGCGCCGAAGGCGGAATCGGTCTGGCGCAGGCGGAAGTCGATATTTTCCGAACCCAGCGCGCGGACCACGCGGCCCAGCAGCGCGAATTCTTCCGTGGTGGCGTATTCGGTCGCGAGCGCGCCGATCTGCCCGCCGCCGAAGTTGTCGCGTACGCGGGACAGGCCCTGCGCGACGGCTTGCAGCGCGTCCGCCCAGGATGCTTCCCGCCACTCGCCGTCCGCGCCCTTGATCATGGGCGTGGCCAGGCGGTCGTCGGCGTTCAGGCCTTCATACGAGAAACGGTCGCGGTCGCTCAGCCAGCATTCGTTCAGCGCTTCGTTTTCGAAGGGCACCACGCGCAGGACCTTGTCGCCCTTGACCTGCACGACCAGGTTCGCGCCCAGGCTGTCGTGCGGACTGACGGCACGGCGGCGCGCCAGTTCCCAGGTACGGGCGCTGTAGCGGAACGGCTTGGACGTCAGCGCGCCGACCGGGCACAGATCGATCATATTGCCGGACAGTTCGGATTCGACGGAGCGGCCGACGAAGGACGTGATCTCGGAGTGCTCGCCCCGGTTGACCATGCCCAGTTCCATCACACCGGCGATTTCCTGGCCGAAGCGGACGCAGCGCGTGCAATGGATGCAGCGGCTCATTTCCTCCGCCGAGACCAGCGGGCCCAGGTCCTTGTGGAAGACCACGCGCTTTTCTTCGTGATAGCGCGAGGCCGAGCCGCCGTAGCCGACCGCCAGATCCTGCAGCTGGCATTCGCCGCCCTGGTCGCAGATCGGGCAATCCAGCGGGTGGTTGATCAACAGGAATTCCATGACCGATTTCTGCGCGGCCTTGGCTTTTTCCGAATTGGTGAACACCACCATGCCATTGGTCACGGGCGTGGCACAAGCCGGCAGCGCCTTGGGCGCTTTCTCGACTTCGACCAGGCACATGCGGCAGTTGGCGGCGATGGAAAGTTTCTTGTGGTAGCAGAAATGCGGCACGTACTGCCCGAGCTTCTGGGCCGCATGCATCACCATGCTGCCCTCGGGCACTTCTACCTTGTTGCCGTCGACGGTTAGTTCAACCATTGTCTGTTCCTGGACCTACAGATAATGCGGGACCACGCACTTCTTGTGCTCGACGTGGTACGCGAATTCGTCGTGGAAATGCTTCAGGAAACCGCGCACGGGCATGGCCGCGGCATCGCCCAGGGCGCAAATCGTGCGGCCCATGATGTTGCCGGCCACGCTATCGAGCAGGTCCAGGTCTTCTGGCCTGCCCTCGCCGTGTTCGATGCGGTTGACCATGCGATACAGCCAGCCCGTGCCCTCGCGGCACGGCGTGCATTGACCGCAGCTTTCCTCGAAATAGAAATACGAAAGACGCAGCAGGGACTTCACCATGCAGCGCGTGTCATCCATGACGATGACGGCGCCCGAACCCAGCATGGAACCCGCCTTGGCGATCGCGTCGTAATCCATGGTGGTATCCATCATGATGCCCGCCGGCAGCACCGGCGCGCTGGAACCACCCGGGATCACCGCCTTCAGCTGGCGGCCGGCGCGCATGCCGCCGGCCAGCTCGAGCAGCTTGGAAAACGGCGTTCCCATCGGAATCTCGTAATTGCCGGGACGCTCGACGTCGCCGGTAATCGAGAAGATCTTGGTGCCGCCGTTGTTCGGCTTGCCGATTTCCAGGTACTGCTGGCCGCTGTTGCGGATGATCCACGGCACCGCGGCGAAGGTTTCGGTGTTGTTGATGGTCGTGGGCTTGCCGTACAGGCCGAAGCTGGCGGGGAACGGCGGCTTGAAGCGCGGCTGGCCTTTCTTGCCTTCCAGCGATTCCAGCAGCGCGGTTTCTTCGCCGCAGATGTAGGCGCCGTAGCCATGGAAGGCATGCAGCTGGAAGTTGAAATCCGACCCCAGGATTTTGTCGCCCAGGAAACCGGCGGCGCGGGCTTCTTCCAGGGCTTCCTCGAAGCGTTCGTACACTTCGAAGATCTCGCCGTGAATGTAGTTGTAGCCCACCGAAATACCCATGGCATAGGCGGCGATGGCCATGCCTTCGATCACGATATGCGGGTTGAAGCGCAGGATATCGCGGTCCTTGAACGTGCCGGGCTCGCCCTCGTCCGAATTGCACACCAGGTACTTCTGGCCCGGGAAGGTGCGGGGCATGAAGCTCCACTTCAGGCCCGTCGGGAAGCCTGCGCCGCCACGGCCGCGCAGGCCCGAAGCCTTGACTTCCGCGATGACTTCCTCGGGCTTCATGCCGGTAGTCAGGATCTTGCGCAGCGCCTCGTAGCCGCCGCGCTTGACGTAGTCTTCCAGGCGCCAGTTGGCGCCGTCCAGGTCGGCGAGGATCTGCGGCTGGAGGTGGCGGCCATGCAGGCACATCGACTGCGACAGGTCGCGCAGCGGGTTGGGATCCAGCCCCTGGGCGAACTGGCGGTACAGGTCCGGCGCATTCATGCCGTTTCTCCTTGCGCGCGCAGGGCATCGATCAGCTCGTCCAGCCGAGCCTCGGTCATGCGTACACACATATGCTTGTTATTCACGAGCACCACCGGCGAATCGCCGCAGGCGCCCATGCATTCGCCTTCGACCAGCGTGAACATGCCGTCCGCGCTGGTGCCGCGGTAGTCGACACCGAGCTTGCGCTTCAGGTAGTCGCCCGCCTTTTCACCGTCGCGCAGCGCGCACGGCAGGTTGGTACAGACCGAGATCTTGTGCTTGCCGGTGCGCGTCACGTTGAACATGTTGTAGAACGTGGCGACTTCCTGGACCGCGATGGGCGGCACCCCCAGATAGGTGGCGACGTCTTCGATGATCTCGGTCGAGAGCCAGCCCTTCTCGTCCTGCGCGATCGCCAGCGCGGCCATGATGGCCGACTGCTTCTGGTCGCCCGGGAACTTCGTGAGCTCCCGGTCGATTTTCTGGTAAGCCTGTTCGGAAAGCAGCATAGTTTGAATCCGGAATATGCAAGAGGCCCCTACGGGTCTTCTTCGAGGTCGTGCGCGTTCCCTAGCGGTCGATTTCGCCGAACACGATGTCCTGCGTCCCGATGACGGTGACGGCGTCGGCGATCATGTGTCCGCGGGTCATTTCATCCAGCGACTGCAGGTGCGCGAAGCCGGGGGCGCGGATCTTCAGGCGATACGGCTTGTTCGCGCCGTCCGACACCATGTAGATGCCGAATTCGCCCTTGGGATGCTCGACGGACGCATAGGCTTCGCCGGGCGGCACATGGAAACCTTCGGTGAAGAGCTTGAAATGGTGGATCAGCTCTTCCATGTTGGTTTTCATGGCGGCACGCTTGGGCGGCGCAACCTTGTGGTTGTCGATCATCACCGGGCCGGGGTTGTTGCGCAGCCATTCCACGCACTGGCGGATGATGCGGTTGCTCTGGCGCATTTCGGCGACGCGCACCAGGTAGCGGTCGTAGCAGTCGCCGTTCACGCCAACCGGCACGTCGAAATCGACCAGGTCGTAGACTTCGTATGGCTGGGTCTTGCGCAGGTCCCAGGCCACGCCGGAACCACGCAGCATCGGGCCGGTAAAGCCCAGGGCCTTGGCGCGTTCCGGCGAGACGACGCCGATGCCCACCAGGCGCTGCTTCCAGATGCGGTTGTCCGTCAGCAGCGTTTCGTATTCGTCCACGCAGGCGGGGAAGCGGTTGGTGAAGTCCTCGATGAAATCCAGCATCGAGCCGGACCGCGCGTCGTTCATGGCGCGCACTTCCTTTTCGCCGCGATACTTGCTGGAGCCCCCGTACTGCGGCATGGCATCCGGCAGGTCGCGATACACGCCGCCCGGGCGGTAGTAGGCGGCATGCATGCGCGCCCCGGATACCGCTTCGTAGCAATCCATCAGGTCTTCGCGTTCGCGGAAGGCGTACAGGAAGACCGCCATCGCGCCCACGTCCAGCGCATGCGACCCCAGCGACATCAGGTGGTTCAGGATCCGCGTGATTTCGTCGAACATGACGCGGATGTACTGCGCGCGCAGCGGCGCTTCGATGCCCAGCAGCTTTTCGATGGCCATGACATATGCGTGCTCGTTGCACATCATGGACACGTAGTCCAGGCGGTCCATGTAGGGCAGCGCCTGGATGAAGGTCTTGTGTTCGGCCAGTTTTTCGGTGGCGCGGTGCAGCAGCCCGATATGCGGGTCGGCGCGCTGGATGACCTCGCCGTCCAGTTCGAGCACCAGTCGCAGCACGCCGTGCGCGGCCGGGTGCTGGGGACCGAAGTTCAGGGTGTAGTTCTTGATTTCAGCCATGATCAGCGACCGGCTCCATAGGTATCTTCGCGCACGACGCGCGGCGTGATCTCACGCGGATCGATGGTGACCGGTTGATAGATGACGCGGCCTTGCTCGGGGTCGTAGCGCATTTCCACGTTGCCCGACAGCGGAAAATCCTTGCGGAACGGATGGCCGATGAAGCCATAGTCGGTCAGGATGCGACGCAGGTCGGGATGGCCTTCGAAGACGATGCCGTACAGGTCGAAGGCTTCGCGCTCGTACCAGCCCACCGCGGGCCAGCATTCGATCAGCGAGGCGATCATGGGGAAGTCGTCGTCCGGGGCCCAGGTGCGCACGCGCAGGCGCCAGTTGTGCTCGATGGACAGCAGATGGATCACGACCGCGTAGCGTCCGCGCTGCGTGCGCGTGCCGGGACGTTCGTCGGCCTGCGGGCGCGTGCCGTTACCCCAGGTAAGGTAGTCCACGCCGCACAGGTCGATACAGGATTCGAATTGCAGGGCCGCGTCGGTACGCAGCCGGTTGCACACCGAGATCCACTGGGCCGCCGGCACTTCCAGCGTCAATTCGCCCAGCGCCTCGGTCAGCACGATGGATTCACCGAACGCGGCGTGCAAGTTGGTTTTCAGGGTTTCGAGCCTGGTCATCATCTTCAACGATTAGGTAAGCCGAGACACGCGATGCGGGCGAGTGCCCGATCAGCGCGCGATGGTGTTGGTCAGGCGAATCTTGTTCTGCATTTGCAGCAGACCGTAGACCAGCGCCTCGGCCGTGGGCGGACAGCCCGGTACGTAGACGTCCACCGGAACGATGCGGTCACACCCGCGCACTACGGAATACGAATAGTGGTAATACCCGCCGCCGTTGGCGCAAGAACCCATCGATACGACCCAGCGGGGCTCCGGCATCTGGTCATACACCTTGCGCAGGGCCGGCGCCATCTTGTTGCACAGCGTGCCGGCGACGATCATCAGGTCCGACTGCCGCGGGCTGGGGCGGAAAATAATACCGAACTGGTCAAGGTCGTAGCGCGCCGCGCCGGCGTGCATCATTTCCACGGCACAACAGGCCAGGCCGAACGTCATCGGCCACATCGAACCCGTCTTCGCCCAATTGATGAACTTGTCGGCGCTCGTCGTGATGAAGCCTTGCTTGTGGATGCCTTCTTCAATAGCCATATTGATCTCTGGTGGCGTGGATGGGGAATGGGCCGGTTGGCATCATTCCCAATCGAGCGCGCCTTTTTTCCATTCGTAGATGAAACCCACCGTCAGGACCGCGAGGAAAATCATCACGGTCCAGAAGCCGACCAGACCGACAGCACCGTGCGCGATGGCCCACGGAAACAGGAACGCGATCTCGAGGTCGAAGAGGATGAAAAGGATGGCGACGAGGTAATAACGCACGTCGAACTTCATGCGCGCGTCTTCGAATGCTTCGAATCCGCATTCGTAGGGAGACAGTTTTTCTGCGTAAGGACGCCGGGGTCCAAGCAGCGAGCCCGCTGTGATCAACGCAAAGCCGATCAGCGTCGCCACAATGATGAATAGCAGAACGGGGAAATACTGTTGCAGGTTCATTTGGGAGGGCGCGTCCGTCTATGCTCAAACCTTTGGATTGTAGCATTCGCGCCGTTACTTCCCGCTGAACTCTGTAGCTGGAGGACAAGTATCGGGGCCACTTTGCACGCGCCTTTCGCAATTGCGACGCACGCAAGGAAAACAGAGGCCACAGACCCGGCCGCATTGCCGGGCCGGTATAAAAAAGGGCCGAATTCGGCGCGATCCGCGATTACGCGGAACCGACGGCACGGGCGCTCACAATACCAAAAAACCGCGGCGGGACAAAATCGCCGAACGACGCGCAGGAAACGTGCCGGCAAGAAAAAAGCCACCTCGAAAGGTGGCTTCAAACAAGCGTGGCCGATGAACTGGCCGCGCTTTGTATGCTCGCGTCGCCCGGGAAAAATCCCGGCCAGACGAAATGCATTCGATACGGGACGACGAATCGCCCCGCATCGACATTTTGCTTAGAAGCGGTGACGGATACCGACGCCGACCAGCGTGCTCTTCAGGCCGTCCACGAAACCGTAGTTGTTCGTGTAGGAACCCAGAGCGTACAGGTTCGTGCGCTTGGACAGGTCATACGTCACGCCCAGCGAGTAGACGTTCATGTTGCTGTCTTCGCCGGTGAAGTTGCCGGTGGTGTACAGGCTGCCGTTCTTGACGTTGGCACGCTGCCACGAACCGAACACGCTCGTCGCGCCGCCGATCGGGGCGCTCAGACCCAGCATCCACTGCTGCGACTTGAAGTCGTCGCTGTAGGTGTTGGTGGGCAGAACGCTGCCGCCCAGGCTGGGCGAACCGCTGGTGAACAGACCGGTCAGGCTGGTAGCCTGGATCCAGCCGCCCTTGGTTTGGCCGTAGGCAGCCGACACCTTGACGACTTCGAAGTCGTAGGCGCCGCCCAGCAACCAGGCGCGGATGCGATCGCCGCCACCGGTGGTGTCAGCGTCAGCAACGGCCGTGTTGCGGTTGACTTGGTCGTACGCGGCGGCCAGGTTCAGGGGGCCGTTCACGTAGCGCAGACCGGTCGTGATGGCGCGCTGGTTGTTGTTGGTGTTAAAGCCGGTTTGGGCCGAGTTGGTATCGTCGATGTTGAACGAGTAGCCAGCGCCAACCTGGAAGCCGCCGAACACGGGCGATTGATACAGGACCATGTTGTCGAAGCGCGTCGTGTTGGACGAGCTGAACACGGTACCGATGTTCGCCATGCCGAAGCCTTCAGCGAACGGGTCGATCGAACCGAAGAACTTGGAAGCGATGTTGGTCTGACGGCCGAAGTCCAGTTGGCCCCAGCTGTTGCTGGCCAGACCGATGGTCGCTTGACGACCGAACAGGCGGCCGCCTTGAGCGGAGTTGCCGTCGCCGGAGTTGAAGCCCGACTCGATCGTGAACACCGCGCGCAGACCGTCACCCAGATCTTCCGAACCACGCAGGCCCCAGCGCGAACCGTTCTGCACGCCATTCAGCATGCCGATCTTGGACTGGTCATTGATGCCATGGCCGCGGATGCTTTGGTAGCCGATGCCGGTGTCCAGAATCCCGTACAGGGTCACGGACGTTTCTGCCTGTGCAACACCGGCAAAACCGGCGAGCAGGGCGGCAGCGAGCAGAGTCTTTTTCATTTAAGAAATCTCCGTTGATTTGAGTGACAAGAGCAGCAATCCAGCACACCAGCCTGCCGCCCCCCTAACTCCGCGAAGGGAAGTTGACGCTATTGCATCAAAAATCCAGGGGACTGGCTATGGTCGTGCCGCAAAACCACGGCTTTGGGCCAAGGCTTTGTTGGGTTCATACAACATGGGGAAGCCGAGGGCGATGATGGCGTCCCCGTTTGTCGACCCCGCCGGGAAGAATATCGGGACGGTGCGCGAGAGGCAACAGGGTGGTTTCTGGCCCGGAACGGCAGGAACCAAAAGCCCCGTTTGGGCACCTTCCCAGCCGCCCCGCCCCAGAAAATTCCCCTTGCATGGCCGGTCAGCGGCCGGCGGCATAGGCCTGCATCAGGCGCGGCGTCGCCGCGGCGTGCAGGATCCCGTCATCGTCCAGCGAGGCGGCGGTCAGGCGGCCCACCGACCAGGCGGGCACTTCCTCGATCCGGTGCCCGCGCGCGCGCAGCGCCTCGATGGTCTCCTGCCCGAACGACGCCTCCACCGCCAGGTGGCCGGGTTTGCGGTCCCGGGGGTAGAAGGAACTCGGGAAATGCATGGTGTGCGACATCGGCAGGTCGATGGCTTCCTGCAGATTCAGCCCGTGATGGACGTGGCGCAGGAACAATTGCAGTTGCCACTGCTCCTGCTGGTCGCCGCCTGGCGTGCCGAACACCATATACGGGCGGCCGTCGCGCAGGGCCAGGGAGGGGGTCAGGGTCGTGCGCGGCCGCTTGCGGGGCGCCAGCGAGCCCGGCAGGCCCGGCTCCAGCCAGAACATCTGGGCCCGGGTGGTCAGGCCGAAGCCGAGCTCCGGGATCACGGGCGAGGCCTGGAACCAGCCCCCGGAGGGCGTGGCCGAGACCATATTGCCCCAGCGGTCGATCACGTCGACATGGGTGGTATCGCCGCGCCTGACCGGCGCCGAGGCGCGCATATCGGCCATGGTGGGCTCATTGGTGGCCGCGCCGGCCTGCGTGATGCGCGACAGCCGGCCCAGGACATCCATCATGCGGGCATGCTGGTCCTCGTAGCCCGGCAGCACGCCCGGGCGCAATTCATGCGAGGCGCGGTCGCCGATCAGGGCGCGCCGCGGGGCGTTGTAGGCCTCGGACAGCAAATCCGCCAAGGGAACGTCGACGAAAGCCGGATCGCCGTAATAGACCTCGCGATCGGCGAAGGCCAGCTTCATCGCTTCGGTCAGACAATGAACGAACTCCGGGCTGGACGGGCCCATGGCGCCCAGGTCCGCGCCCTTGAGCAAAGCCAGCGTTTGCAGGAAGACGGGCCCCTGGCTCCAGGCGTCGGCCTTGGCGACGGTGTAGTTTTCGTAGTCGTAGGTCCGGGGCGCCTCGTAGGTCGCCGACCATGCCGCGAGGTCGTCGCCCGTGATGACGCCGCTGTGCGGCGTGCCGCTTTCGTCCATGACCGGCTGGCGCGCGAAACGGTCTATCGCCTCGGCGACGAAGCCGCGATAGAAGGCGTCGCGCGCGGCTTCGATTTGCCGCTCGCGGTCGGCGCCGGCGGCTTCGGCTTCGCGCAGCACCCGCTGCCAGGTCCGCGCCAGGCTCGGATTGCGGAACAGCTTGCGGGCCTGGGGCACGCTGCCATTCGGTACGTAGATCTGCGCCGTGGTGGGCCAGTTCTTCTCGAAGAAGTCCTTCAGGCCGGCGATGGTGTTGGAAATGCGCGGCATCAGCGCATGCCCGTTTTCCGCGTAGTGGATGGCGGGCTCCAGGACATCGCGCAAGCGCATGCTGCCATGGTCGCGCAGGAGCAGCATCCAGGCGTCGAAGGAGCCGGGAACGACCGCGGGCAGCAGCCCATTGCCGGGAATCAGGTCCAGTCCCTCGGCGCGGAAGCGGTCCAGGGTCGCGGCGGCGGGCGTGGTGCCCTGTCCGCAGAGCACTTCCACCCTGCCCCGGGCCGCGGAATGAAAAACGATGGGAACCTCGCCGGCCGGCCCGACCAGATGGGGTTCCACGACCTGCAGGACGAAGCCCGTGGCGACACAGGCATCGAAGGCGTTGCCGCCGCGCTCCAGCATGGCCATGCCGGCGGCGGTCGCCAGCCAGTGCGTCGAGGTCACGACGCCGAAAGTGCCCAGGATCTCCGGGCGGGTGGTGAACATCATGTCGGTCTCCCGGCCGCCCCGCGCGAAACCGCGCCGCGGCCGTACACGTTATGGGGCGGCGGGATGCCGGGACGCTTACTTGGCGGCCATCGTCACGCCCTTCAGGCGGATCAGGCCGTCCGGGTAAGGCACGAAGCCCTGGATCTTCTTCTGCACGCCGAAGGTCCACGGCAGGTAGAACAGATAGATGATGGGATCTTCGGCATGCATGATGTCCATCACCTTGCCGTACAACACCTTGCGCTTGCTTTCGTCCGGCTCCGCGCGGGCCTCGTTGAGCAGCTTGTCGGCTTCGGCATTGCTGAACTTGCCGTCGTTCAGGCTGCCCTTGGTCGCCATGTACTGATAGATGTTGCCGCTGGGATCGACGCGGCCGGACCATCCGCTCTGCCCGGCCTCGAAGTCCCCGCGCGCCAGCGCCGATTGCAGCGCGGCGAATTCCACCGGACGCAGCGAGATATCGAAACCGGCTTCGGCACCCATGGCCTGGATCAGTTCGTACACCTGCTGCATGGTGGTGTTGTTGCCGAAGGTGATTTCCAGCTTCACACGATCGAAACCGGCTTCCTTGAGCAGCGCCTTGGCTTTCTTGGGGTCGCGGCCGCTGCGCTCCAGGCGCTTGTCATAGGCGAAGCTGGCCGGCGGGAAAGGCTGGTAAGCCGGCTGGAACATGCCCTCGCCCACCACCTGGTTGATGGCATCGCGGTCGATGGCAAGGTCCAGCGCTTCGCGCACCCGCTTATCCTTGGCGAAGGGGTTGTTCGCGCGCGCGCCATTGGCCAGGTTGAAGGAAAACGATTGATAGCCCAGGCCCGTGACCGGCGCCAGGCGCAGATTGGGATCGTCCTTCACCGCCTTGGCGTCGGAAGGCGCCACGCGCTCGATGATATTGAGATCGCCGGCGCGCAGGTTGTTCACGCGCACCGTGGCATCCGGGATGGGGGTAAAGATGACGCGGTCGAAGTGATAGTCGGCGGCATCCCAGTACTGGGGGAATTTTTCCAGGACGATGCGATCGTTCTGCACACGTTCCTTGAACTTGTAGGGGCCCGAGCACACCGGCTTGCTGCCGGGGTCCTTGTCGAAGGAAGCAGGGGAAATCATCATGCCGGCACGATCCGACAACTGCGATAGCAGCGAGGCGTCGGGTTCGCTCAGGTGCAGCACAACGGTTTCGGCATCGGGAGCGTCCACGCTGGACAGCGTGACCAGTTCGCTCTTGCGGTTGCTGTCCGGCAAGGTGCGCGCCCGATCCAGGTTGGCCTTGACCGAGGCGGCGTCGATGGGCGTGCCGTCATGATAGACGGCGCCCTTGCGCAGCTTCATCGTCAAGGTCTTGCCGTCGGCGCTGGTCGACCAGGACACGGCCAACTGCGGGACGATCTTCAGGTCGGGAGTGATTTCGACGAGCTTGTCGCAGAGCGACGCGAAAACGATGCGGCCGACAAAGGTTCGCGCGCGCGCCGGATCGAGCACGTCGGGGTCATCCTGCAAGCCGATACGCAGGGTGGATTGCGCCATTGCCGCGCTGCTGGCCAACAGGCCGGCCACCGTCATGGCCAGGCAGAGTTTTCGCATGAGACTTCTCCAGATTGCGATCCGGCCGCGCGCCGACCGCCGAATGCGGGTCGCCGGCAGGACAAAGCGGGCATTGTATCCAAGCTTGATATATCAACGCGCCCTGTTACATCCCTGCGTCGCGCGGCGGCCCGAGACCGTCGGAAAAGCTGAATACCCCCTTGGCGACCAGCTCGGCGCACTCCGCCTTGACGATGTCCGTGAACAGGGCGATGCCGGGACTGGTCCGGCCGTCCCGGCGCACCGCCAGCATCAACAGGCGGTTCAACTGTACGCCCGTGACTTCGGACAACGCTACCGTCCGTGCCTCGCGCTGGCGCTTGAACACCGACACCGGCATGACGGTGGCCCAGCGCCCTTGCATGACCAGTTCGCTTATCGATTCCACCGAGTCGATTTCGGCGTAGATATTCAACCGTCCGCCGACGACGCTGAGCTGCCGCTCGACGATGCTGCGATGGAAACGCGTCATCAGCAGCGGAATGTCCGGCAGCGCGGACACCGGCACCGTGGGGGGAATGCGGCGGGGCGCCGCCGTGACCAGGGCGAAAGGTTCGCTGTAAAGATGGTGCAGGGCGAAATCGCCCGATCCTTCGGGGTTGGTGAGGAAGGCGACGTCGATCAGGCCACGCGCCAGCCAGTCCGACAAAACCGGTGTGAAGGATTCGCGCAGCGCGATGCGAAAGTCGCCAAGCGCGTTGTCGCATCGCTCGAACAAGCCAGGCAGCAATACCCTGCCCAGGGTCGGCGATGCTCCCACGGTAATGGTCGATTGCCCCATCTGCGCGCGGGTCGTCAGCTGCGTCTTGACCTGGTCGGCCTCGGCCAGGATGCGGCGGGCGGCCTCGCATAAGGCGGCGCCCTCGTGCGTCAGCTGCGCGCCGCGCGCGCTGCGGCGCAGCAGGGGCACGCCCAGCTCGCTTTCCAGCTCCCTGACATGCCGGCTGAGCGCGGGCTGGGCGATACGGACCAGCGCGGCGGCCGCGGTGAAGCTGCCGGTGTCGGCGATGGCGACGAAATAACGGAGTGCTTTCAGGTTCATGCGGCGATCGCGTCAGGATGGAGAACCGGCGTCTTGATGGCGCAGTCTAGAACGAATCGTTATGGCTTGGTAAGAAAACAGCATTGGCCTCCCAGGGACCCGCTTCCTATACTTTGGACTCCTCAGTTCAAAGTGATATGGCAGGCCCCCGAGCCTGTATGTTCGATGCCCCAAGATACCGCCACTGGCGCCCATGCGCCGACCCAGTCCCGCGTTCCCGCCGCCCGGCTCCAGGACTTCATTGCCCGTGTACTGGCCGCCGTCGGCATGCCTGAGGCCGATGCCCGCGTGGTGGGCGGCATCATGGCCGAGGCCGACGCGCGCGGCGCCGACGCGCACGGCATTTTCCGCCTGCCGCCCTACGTCAAGCGCATCCGGGCGGGTGGCATGAATATGCGCCCCGACATCCAGATCGTGTCCGAGCGCGCGGGCTCCGCCCTGCTGGACGGCGACAATGGCATCGGCCACCTGATCATGAAAAAGGCCGCCGACCTGGCCGTACAGAAGGCGCGCAATACCGGCGTGGCGTGGGTAGGCGCGCGCATGAGCAACCACGCCGGCCCGGCGGGCATCTATGCCCGCATGCCGCTGCAGCATGGGATGGTGGGTATTTATATGGCGGTGGGCAGCGCGAACCATATGCCGCCCTGGGGCGGCACGGAGATGCTGTTGTCGACCAACCCCATCGCCATCGCGGTCCCGGGCCGGAATCGACCGCCCATCGTGCTGGACATGGCCACCACGAATGCGGCGTACGGCAAGGTCAAGGCCAAGGCACAGCGAGGCGAGATGATGCCGGAAGGCTGGATGGTGGGACGCGACGGCAAACCGCTGCTGGATCCCAAGCGATCCGGCGAGGGATTCCTGTTGCCCATCGGCGGCGCGAAGGGCTATGGCCTGGCGATGATGTTCGGACTGCTTGCCGGTACGCTGAACGGCGCGGCCTTCGGCAGGGACGTGGTGGATTTCAACCAGGACTATGCGACGACCACGAATACGGGCCACACTGTGATCGCGCTGGACGTGGAGGCCTTCATGCCGCTGCGGCAGTTCGAGGAGCAGGTGGACGATATCTGGGCGCAGATGAAGTCGTCGGAACTATTGCCCGGATGGGACGAAATCCGCCTGCCCGGGGAACAGTCGCACCGCACCTACGAAGAACGCATGGCCAACGGCGTTCCCATTCATGCGGAACTGCGCGCGGCGCTGGATACATTGGCACAGAGCGTGGGCGTGGCCCCGCTGGAGGCCTGACGCGGCACGCTGGACGGTGCGCGCGGCGACGACCGCACACCGCAGGCCCGGGGGCGGCGCATGGAAGCATGCCCTGCCCGGGCCCGGTGCCGACGGTGGCGATGACGAAACACGGAGGCAGGAGGTGGACTCATGCAGCTTGCTCGCATCACCCTGGGCGGGATCGGCGTCATCCTCGCCGCGACGCTCGGCATCGCGGCCGGCCCGACAGCGGCCATCGCCGAAACCAATGCCGGGCAGATAAAGCCGCGCGGCGATAAGCCATTCGCCGCCGCCCCGGTCGCCACTTTCGACGAGCCGTGGGCCATCGGCTTCCTGCCGGACGGCCGCATGCTGGTTACGGAAAAGCCGGGGCGGATCTTCCTGGTCGATCCCCATGGACGGAAGACACCGGTGGCGGGCGTCCCCAAGGTCGCCTACGGCGGCCAGAACGGGCTGCTGGACATCGCGGCCGCGCCGGACTACCCGGCCTCGCGCGCCGTCTATTTCACCTATATGGAACCCGGCGCGGGCGGCAGCAGCCTGGCGCTGGCGCGCGCCCGGCTGGAGGAAACCGGTGCCCGTGCGGCCCTGCGGGATGTGTCGGTCATATGGCGACAGGCATACCAGGGCGCCGGCGGCCAGCCCGGCGGCATCATCGCTTTCTCTCCCGATGGCCGGCACCTGTTCCTGACGGTCGGCGACCGCATGAGCCCCGAAACGGCCCAGGATCCCGACCTTCCCCTGGGCAAGGTGCTGCGCCTTAATCCGGACGGCAGCACACCCGCCGATAATCCGTGGTTCGCCCAAGGCGGCGTGCGGGCGCAGACCTGGACCACGGGCCATCGCAATCCCTATGGCCTGGCTTTCGCGCCGGACGGCCGTCTGTGGATGGACGAAATGGGCCCCAAGGGCGGCGACGAGCTGAACCTGATCCTGCGCGGGCGCAATTACGGCTGGCCCATCGTATCGAACGGGGACAACTACAACGGCACGCCCATCCCGCGCCATGCCACGCGACCCGAATTCGAAGCGCCCGTGATCTATTGGACACCGGTCATCGCGCCGGCGGGGCTGGCGTTCTACACGGGCCCGATGTTCCCGCAATGGCAAGGATCGGCCTTCATCGGCGGACTGCGCGCGCGGGCGCTGGCGCGCATCGCCTTCGATGGCCGCGGCGGCGCGACGCAGGCCGACCTATGGGATATGGGGCAGCGGATCCGCGATGTGGCGGTCGCCCCGGACGGCGCGTTATGGGTGATCGAGGACGCCTCCGACGGCCGCCTGCTGCGCCTGACGCCAAAAAAATAAAAGTCCAAGCCATGCCGTGGGCGGACACCGCGACGACCCCGGCCAACCAAAGGAGCGAGTCGATGAAAAGGAAGTGCCTGCACGCTTCACCATGCCCTATCGCCAGGGCGCTGGATTGCATCGGCGACTGGTGGACACTGCTGATTCTGCGCGACACCTTCAAGGGCATCCGGCGTTTCAACGCCATCCAGAAGAACCTCGATATCCCGCGCAACATCCTGACCACGCGGCTCCGCATGCTCGTCGAACTCGGCATCCTGTCGGTCGCCCCCGCTTCGGACGGCAGCGTCTACCGCGAATATGTGCCGACGGACAAGGGCCGGGACCTGGTCCCGGTGCTGCTCGCGCTGCGGCAATGGGGAGAACGGCACGCCGGCGCCGCCGAAGCCAGCGGGGACCCGCCGCCCACCGGCCTGCCGGCCGGCGTGAGATTCGAGGGACAAGCGCTCGTGTATTGAATCGATACAGGACGCGCAGGCAGCCCATCGCTAGGTATGGGGCTTGCAACAGCGGTCGCTTTTGATCGTTACGCCGGCGCCGGCCGCGCCGGCTTTCCGCCATGCGTAAAAGCGACACATGTAAAGCTGCCCTGTGCGGCGTCGTCCTGTTCCTGTCCGTGCACGGACCGGCGATGGCGCAGCAGGGACCCGTCCCGCCCTCCTCCGCCGCCGCCACCACCACCACGGGTATCACGCCGGCGGAGGCCCGGCGCACCGCCGATATCCTGCGCAACGATGCCCGTCGCGCGGAACTGATCCGCACCCTGGACACCATCGCGGCCGCCGCGCCGGCCGAATCCGCGACGCCATCCCACACCGCCCCGGCGACCACGGCAGCGGGCGCCCCCCCGGCAGTACCGGCGACCCCGTCCGCGGCCACGGCTGCCACCCAGCCCGCCAGCGCCGAACCCGACCAGCCGGCCACCATCGTGCCGCTGGAAAGCGACGGCCTGACAGCTCGCATGCTGCGCAGCCTGGACCGCTGGATGGACAACTTCGCCGCGCAGGCAAGCGAGGTCGGCAGCGCGGCCAAGGAATTCCCCGCCCTGCTCGCGCACTCGCGCGCGCTCACCACCGAGGCGGGACAACGGCTGCTGGGACTGCTCGGGCTGTCCTTGCTGGCCGCCTTCGCCGCGGGCCTGATCCTGGAGTGGGGCCTGCGTCGCGCGCTGCGCCGTCCACGAATCGCGCTCGAGGAACATGCCAACCGGCCGGCCCGGCAACACCTGGCCGGCAACGAGGCCATCCAGACCGGCGGAGGCGTCGGCCCGCCCCCGGCGGTACCTACGGCTCCTGCCGGGCCGGCGACGGCGGCCGCGGACGCGGCCCAGGCGGGGCTGACGCCGCCCGCCGACGGCGTGGCCGTCATCCAGACGCATCGCGACGGCGTGGACCATATCGAAACCGTACCGGTGGGCAAGGATAATGCCGCCGGTTCGGCGGCACCGGCATCCGCGCCGATCCCGGACGCGGCCGCGCCACGCGAAGCGCCCGTCCCATCGGGGCGGCGGGACTCGCGCCATCATTCCCGGACCCTGCGCAACATGCCTTATGCGATCGGCGCGCTGCTGCTGGACCTGCTGCCGGTCGCGCTGTTCTTCGTCGCGGCCAATATGGCGCTGCGCTACGCGGCCGGCGGCCATCCGCGCGTGCGGGAGGCCGTCGCGGGCTTCATCGCGGCCTATGTGGCGCTGCGCATCGTGATGGCCGTCATGCGGCTGCTGGTCTCGCCCGCCGGACAAGGCCTGCGGCTATTGAGCATCGGACCCGCCACGGCGCACGAGCTGATCACGTGGATACGCTGGATTGCCGGACTGGCATTGTTCGGCGTCGCCATCGCGGACACCATACCTTTGCTGGGCACGGCGCCCGCTCTCGGCATGGCCTTCCTGAAGGCGGTGTCCCTGCTGGTGCACCTGAGCGCGGTCGTCCTGATCCTGAAACTGCGCCGGCCCGTGCGCCATGCGCTGCGCGCCGCGCCCGGCGCGGCCGGCCCCCTCGCGGTCGCCCGCAACTGGTTCGCCGAGGCATGGGCGATCATCGCCATCGTGCTGGTCATGGGCGTATGGGTGGTATGGGCCATGGGCGTGCAGAACGGCTTTCCCAAGCTGATCCACTTCGTGCTGATATCGGCCGCGGTGCTGGTCGTGGCGCGCCTGCTCGCCATCCTGATCCTGGGCAGCCTGGGGCGCCTGTTCTCGGCCGGCCGCGAAGGCGATCGCGGCGACGACGCCTATCCGCGGGGCGCCGTGCGCCTGTCGGAACGCTACTACCCCTGGACGCGCGGCCTCGTATCGGTGTTCCTTACCCTGTGCACCATCGTGGTCCTGTTCGAATCGTGGGGCGTCGATGCGCTGAGCTGGTTTGCCAGCGGGTCGCTGGGCCGCAGCCTGGCGTCCGCGGCATTGACCATCGTGATTGCGATCATCGTGGCCATCGTGATCTGGGAAGCGGCGCAATATGCGGTGGAGCGGCGCCTGGCGCGCTGGACGCGCCTTGGCGACAACGTGCGGGCCGCCCGCCTGCGCACGCTGCTGCCCATGCTGCGCACCGCGCTGTTCATCGTAGTGGCCCTGATCGTGGGACTGACGGCGCTGAACCAAATCGGCATCAATACCACCCCGCTCCTGGCCGGCGCCAGCATCATCGGCGTGGCGCTGGGCTTCGGCTCGCAGAAACTGGTGCAGGACTTCATCACCGGCATCTTCCTGCTGATGGAGAACGCCATGCGCGTGGGCGACTGGGTGACGGTGGCGGGCGTCTCCGGCAGCGTCGAATACCTGTCCATACGAACGGTGCGCCTGCGCGGCGGGGATGGCGCGCTGTACATCGTACCTTTCAGCTCGGTTTCCACCGTCAGCAACAGCAATCGCGGCATCGGCAATGCGGCCGTGCGCATCAGCGTTGCCTACGATACCGACATCGACATGGTGGTGAGGGAACTGAAGGAGATCGGCGCCTCGCTGCGCCAGGACGCGAACTTCAAGGACCAGATCCTGAACGACATCGAGGTGTGGGGCGTGGATTCGGTCGACGGATCCATGGTCACCCTGGTCGGCCAGATGCGCTGCAGCGACAAGGGACGCTGGGGCGTGCAGCGCGAAATCAACCGGCGCATCCTGGAACGCTTCCGCGAGCTGGGCATCGAAATCGCCAACCCGCGCGCCAGCCTGTTGCTGCCCACGGACACCTCGCCGCTGGCGGTCCCGACGGGCGCGGACGCGGCCGCGCCACAGGGCGGCGCGCGGCAGGGAGATGGCGCGGGGAAAGGCCATCGCCCCTGAAGGCGAACGGCGGGGACCGCCAGTCGCGCTTTCGGGGGCCCGCCCGCGCTATTCGGGGATGAGCGCGCCAGCCGCGCGATCCAGGGGATCGGCGCTGGCCGCCAGGCCGGACATCACGCCGGCACGGTCCTCCGCGTTCCGGTTCTGGCTCATCTTGCGCTTGGCGTCGATGCGGACGATGGGCAGCCTTACCCCGATAATGCCCCGCAGCATGGACGAGACGTACTCGGCCGGCGCATCGGATACGGCCCATGGCGCGTCCCGTCCCGCTTCGTGGCGTTCGGTCAGCCCGGAAACCACTCGCAAAAGGCGGGCGGCGTCGTCGAAAAACTCCACCGGCCCATACGCATGGACGGCCACGTAGTTCCACGTCGGCACCACCTTGCCGTCGCGCTGCTTGGTGGCATACCAGGAGGGCGAGACATAGGCATCGGGCCCCATGAAGATGGCCAGGGCGTCTCCGGCGACGGGCGTGCGCCAGTGCGGGTTGGCCCGCGCGATGTGGCCGTACAGCACACCGTGTTCGCCCTCATCGGCCTCCAGCAACATGGGAAGCGGCGTGGCAAGCAAGCCATCCGGGCCGGAAGTCACCAGTTGCACCAGCCGCGCTTCCCGCATGACGCGATGGATGGTGGACCGGTCTTCTTCAAGAAAGGCGGGCGGCACGTACATGAATTTCTCCAGGGGATGCGCCATTATGGAGCAATCCTGCCCGGCTTCGGGCCGGTCCTGCCCCAAGGCAAACCCTGGCGTCGCGCCTAGTGCCGGGTGGCCAGCACGCGGTCAACCATATCGACGATGGCGCAGAGGTCGAAGGGTTTGGCGATGAAAGCCGAATAGCGCGGGCATGCGTCGACGACCGACTCCTCGGGCAGGCCGCTCATGACGATGACGGGCACTTCTTCCAGGTAGGCGTTATCGCGCATGGCGGTCAGTAGCGAGGCGCCGCCCATCCCCGGCATCATGACGTCGGATACGACCAGGTCCGGCTGCACTTCCAGCATCCGCGTCAGCGCCGTCAGGCCGTCGCTCTCCACGAATACCGTATGGCCGGCGCCGCTCAGCGCGTCGCGCACCACTCTTGCGAGGGTGGCCTCATCGTCCACCACCATGATTTTTGCCATCTTTGCTCCGCCGCGCCGACATGCGCGTCCGCTGTACCGAGGGAATACGTACGCAAGCCATGTGCCCGCCGTGGCGGCCCGATGTTTATCCGCCTGTTGCCGGCCGCCGCGACGCGTAAGATACGCCATGAGCTTATGCCGCCGCCGGCCTTCCCGCTCTATCTTTTCCTTTCCTTACATCGCCGCGCCAAGCTCGCAGCCCACATGACATATCGCATCCTGGCCGACGCCGTTCTGATCGCGCATGGGCTTTTCGTCGCCTGGGTGGTGTTCGGCGGGCTGGCCGCTTTCTGGCGCGGATGGCTGGCCTGGCTGCACCTGCCCGCCCTGGCCTGGGGCGCGACCGTGGCGGGGATGGGGTGGATCTGCCCTCTTACCCCGCTGGAAAACACCCTGCGGGTCCAGGCCGGGCAGTCCCCCTACGCCGGCGATTTCATCCACCACTATCTGACCGCGCTGATCTATCCGCCAGCGCTGACGCGCGGCACGCAGGCACTGCTGGCGGTCTTGCTGCTGGGGGGCAACGCAATCGTTTATACGCTGGTGTTTCGCCGCCGGCGGCATGGCAAGCGCTAAACGACTAAAATCCCGCCCCATGCTTTCCGCCACCCGGATCCCTCGCGCCGCCCGGGGCACACGCATGCTGCTGTGCCTCATGCTGCTCGCCGTCAGCTTGCGGGCGATGATCCCCGTGGGGTACATGCCGGACCCCGCCGCGCTGCGGCATGGCGTCGTCCGCATCGGGCTATGCACATCGACCGGCATGGTCTCCATCGTGCAGATGCTGGGCCAGACCGAGACCGGGCATGGCCCTATGTCCCACATCGACGGGGATCATGGCGGCCATCATCATCCGGACCAGAACCAGGACCATGCGGCCGGCGCCGAATGCCCGTTCTGGGCGGCAGCCCACCTGGCGGTGGATCTGCCGCCTCTTGCCATCGTGCCTCTGCTGGCCGCCATCCGCGACCGGGTCGTCCGCTTTACTCCACCGGCCGCGCTGCCCGCGCTGCCGCCCGCCGGGCCGCCGCTGGGCCCCCGCGCACCGCCTTCCACCTGACGCTCGAACGCTTCATTTCGCGGCCACGCGACGCGCGGGGCCGCTCGTCCGTTCACAAGACAAGGTGGATCCATCATGTCCAAGGCATACCATCGCCCCGCGTCCGCGCCGGGCGATATGGCGCGGCCGCCCGGCGGCGCCGCATTGATCGCGCTTATCGCGCGCCTGCACTTCTACGTCGGCCTTTTCGTGGGGCCGTTCATCCTCGTCGCCGCCGTCACGGGCACGCTGTTCGTACTTACCCCTCAAATCGAAAACCGCCTGTACGCGGATCAGTTGTACAGCGATGCGACGGGGCCCGCGCACACCCTTACCGAGCAGATCGCCGCCGCGCGCGCCGCCGTCGGACCGGCGCCCAGCCTATTCGCGGTGCGTCCCGCCCCGCGTCCCGGCACGACCACGCGCGTCCTTTTCAGCGAGCCGGGGCTGCAAAGCTCCGAACACCGCGGCATCTTCATCGACCCGGTCACACTGGCCGTCAAGGGCGACCTGAACGTATACGGCACCAGCGGCACCCTGCCCCTGCGAACGACGCTCGATACGATGCACCGCAACCTGCTGCTCGGCGACCTGGGCCGCAACTACAGCGAACTGGCGGCATCGTGGCTGTGGTTCGCCGCCCTGGGCGGCATCATCCTATGGGCATACGGCCGGCGCCGCGGCGCGCAGTCCGCCTCCGCGTCGCCCAATGCCAGGCTGCGCCTGCGGCGCGTCCATAGCCTGATCGGGCTATGGATCGCCATCGGCCTGTTCTTCCTGTCCGCCACCGGCCTGACGTGGTCGCGCTGGGCGGGAGGGAACATCGAGGTGGCGCGCCAGAAGCTTGGCTGGGTCACGCCCTCCCTATCGACCAGCCTGAAGCCGGGCGGCACGATGCTGGGCGCCGATGGTGGCGAGCATGCCGGACACATGGGACATATGGCGCATATGGAAGGCATGGGCGCCATGGCCGGGACAGCGCCGGGGGCGGATGCCTACGCGCGCCAATTCGACCGCATCGTGGCCACGGCGCGCGCCGCCGGCATCGACGCCAGCGAAATCGAAGTCCGGCCGCCGCGCCAGCCCGACCAGGCCTGGACAGTCCGCGAAGTCGATCGTGCCTGGCCCACCCAGGTCGACGCCATCGCCATCGACGGCCGCGATTTCTCCATCGTCAGCCGCGCCGACTTCGCCACATTCCCCTTGGTGGCCAAGCTGATCCGCTGGGGCATCGACACGCACATGGGCATCCTGTTCGGCTGGCCCAACCAGTTGCTGATGGCAAGCTTCGGCATCGCCTTGAGCAGCATGATCGTGCTGGGTTACATGATGTGGTGGCGCCGCCGCCCCGCGCCCGGCTCACCCGGCCTGACGGTTACCCACGCCTGGAAACGGCTGTCCGCCATGCAGCGCGGCATCGCGCTTGTGCTCGCCGCCGCGCTGGGATACGGCCTGCCGCTGATGGGCCTGAGCCTGCTGGCCTTCATGATGGTCGACGTCGTGCGCTGGCGGATGGCCACGCGGCCTGGAGCAGGAAGCTACACGCGGCGGCCGGTCTAGCCGGCACCGCATCCCGCCGGCGCCGTTGGACCGGCGGGATGCGGCCGTCGTCACGCTCCGCCATGCCGATAGCGCTCGCGGAGCGATTGCCGCGCCTGTCTTTCGACGTCTTTGAGGACGTCGACAAAGGCCCGCAACCCCACGGGAACCAGGCGGTGGCTGGGGTAATACAGGTAATGCCCTTCGAACGGCGGAGTCCAGTCGTCCAGTATCGTGGCCAGCTTGCCGGCATCGATCGCCGGCCGGGCCGTGTCCTCCCAGACGAAGGCGACGCCCAGGCCCCTGATCGCCGCCTCGATCATCAGGTCCATGCTGTCCAGCGTGATGGGGCCAGTAGCATCGAACCTCAATTCCTGCCCGCGATGCTTGAACTCCCAGCGGTACATTTTTCCGCTGGGCAGGCGAAACCGCACGCAGGGATGCCGCGCCAGTTCATCGGGCGTGCGCGGCGTGCCGGCGCGCGCGAGATAGGCGGGCGACGCCACGCATACCAGCCGGCCATCGCCGCCGAAGGGGACCGCCACCATATTCTTCGGCAGCGACTCGCCCAGCCGCACGCCGGCGTCGAAGCCCTCCGCGACGATGTCCACCAGCCGGCCTTCCACGACCAGGTCGACATGGATGCCCGGATAGCGCTCCAGGAACGTCGGTATGAAGCGATCCATCAATAGGCGCGCGGCGGGCTCCGCGGCATTGATCCGCACGCTGCCGGTCGGACGATCGCTCAAGCCTCCCACATCCATCAAGGCCCGGTCCAGCTCGTTCAGGATGGGCGCGACGTTGCCGAAGAAGCGCGCGCCGGCTTCGGTGGGCGCCACGCTGCGCGTGGTGCGATGAAACAGGCGCAGGCCCAGGCGCTGTTCGAGCGCCCGCATCATATGGCTTAGCGTGGAGGCCGACATGCCCAGCTCATCGGCCGCCGCGCGGAAACTGGCGTGGCGCACGATGGCGGCGAAAGCGGAAAGTTCGGTCAGGCTGGGACGTGGATTCATGGGATTTCACCAGTAGGCCATGCCAATTCTATGGCATAGACCCAACAATTCCCCGTCCCTATACTGCTTGGCAACCGTGCCGCCGCCACCGGAGCGCGCGCTCCGCGGCCGTCCGTATCATCGAAAGGAACTCCATGCAAACCAAGGCTTTCGGCGCCCAATCCCCGACGACCGCGCTCGCCCCCCTGACCATCGACCGGCGCGAGCCCGGCCCCAATGATGTCGCCATCCAGATCCTGTATTGCGGCGTGTGCCATTCCGACCTGCATACCGTCCGCGGCGAATGGCCGGGCATCCGCTATCCGTCCGTGCCGGGACACGAGATCGTCGGGCGCATCAGCGCCGTCGGCAAGGACGTATCCCGATTCAAGCTGGGGGATATCGTCGGCGTGGGCTGCATGGTGGACAGCTGCCGCACCTGCCCCTCGTGCCGGGAAGGCCTGGAACAGTATTGCGAAGGCCCGCACGGCTTCCAGGGCACCTACAACGGCTGGCTGGACGGCAGCGGCGAAAACACCTACGGCGGCTATTCCGCCGATGTCGTCGTCGACGAATACTTCGTCCTGAATATCCGCCATGCCGAATCCGACCTGGCCGCGACCGCTCCCCTGCTGTGCGCCGGCATCACCACCTGGTCGCCGCTGCGGCACTGGAAAACCGGTCCCGGCAAGAAAGTCGGCGTCGTCGGCATCGGCGGACTCGGGCATATGGGCATCAAGCTGGCGCATGCGCTGGGTGCGTACGTCGTCGCCTTTACAACCTCGCCCTCCAAGGTCGAGGAAGCGCGCAAGCTGGGCGCCGACGAAGTGGTGGTATCCCGCGATGCGGATGCGATGGGCAAGCATGCGCGCAGCTTCGACTTCATCCTGAATACCGTCGCGATGTCGCACGACCTGGATGCCTTCACCGCGCTGCTCAAGCGCGACGGCGCCATGACCCTGGTCGGCGTGCCGGCCGCGGCCCACCCATCGCCCAACGTCGGCAACCTGATCATGAACCGCCGCTCGCTCGCCGGTTCGCTGATCGGCGGCATTCCCGAAACCCAGGAAATGCTGGACTTCTGCGCGGAACACGGCATCACCTCGGATATCGAGATGATCGATATGCAGGATATCGAGACCGCCTACGCCCGCATGCTGAAGAGCGACGTGAAGTACCGCTTCGTGATCGACATGGCCACCCTCTGACGGCACGGCCTTGAGAACGCCGCGTCCTTACAATAGTCGCCTCGATACAGGAAAAACGAGGAACGGGCATGGACGCGGAATTCTGGCTGGAGCGGTGGCGCGAAGGGCGCACGCATTTTCATCAAACGCGCATCACGCCGCCGCTGGAACGCTTCTGGCCGACGCTGCAACTCGCCGCCGGCAGCCGCGTCCTGGTCCCCTTGTGCGGCAAGTCCCTGGACATGCTGTGGCTGGCCGCGCGCGACCTGCGCGTGCTGGGCGTCGAATTGTCGCCGCTGGCCGTCGAACAATTCTTCGATGAGAACGGCCTGGCGCCGCAAGTGCGCCGCTCCGCGATGGGCGACCACTATGTCGCCGGCAACATCGAAATCATCCGTGGCGACATATTCGACCTCGATGCCGATACGCTGCGCGGCTGCGCCGGCGTCTTCGATCGCGCGGCCCTGGTCGCGCTGCCCGCGGATATGCGCGGTCCTTACGTGCGGCATGTATACGGCCAGCTTCCCGATCGGTACCAGGGCCTGCTCGTGACCCTGGACTATCCGCAGCAGGAAATGGATGGACCGCCCTTCTCCGTCGACGACGAAGAGGTGCAGGCCCTGTACGCCGGCCACTCCACCGCGGAACTGATCTACCGCCGCGATATCCTCGACATGGAACCCAAGTTCCAGAAGGCTGGCGTCAGCAGGCTGGACGCACTGGCATACCGCCTGCGCCGGCGCGACTGACATCGGCGCGGGATGGCCGCGCGGCAGGCCGGATCTCCCGATACACCGCTAACCCCGATCGTCCGAGTTGCGCTAATCTGTCCAGAGCCCGCCTATAGCTGACCACAATCTGACAGCGGGCATGCAGACAACGATAAGGAGGGAATACGCATGGCGGCTTCCAACGACGAACCGGTGGTCCTGGTATTGATGGGCGTATCCGGCTGCGGCAAGACCACCGTCGCGGCCATTCTTTCCGGCCGGCTGGACTGGCCCTTCGAAGAAGGCGACGCCCTGCACCCCCAATCGAACATCGACAAGATGCACGCCGGCCAGCCGCTGACCGACGAGGATCGCGCGCCCTGGCTGGAAAAAGTCGCGCAATGGGTCGAGGAATGCCTGGATAAGGGCGAAAACGGGCTGATCACCTGCTCCGCGCTGAAGCGCTCGTATCGGGACATCATCAACCGCCGCGGCCACGGCGTGCAATTCGTCTACCTGGCCGGATCCAAGGCAACCATCGCCGCGCGCCTGGCGGCGCGCCATGGCCATTTCATGCCGCCTTCGCTGCTCGACAGCCAATTCGACGCGCTGCAGGAGCCCACGGCCGACGAACCGGCCATCCGCGTGGACATCGGCCCCGCGCCTTCGGCAATCGCCAACACCATCATTCAAACGCTAGGCCTGAACGCGAAGACCGGAAAGAAGGAAAACCAATGAATCCCTCCGCTGCGTTGACGTCCCACGATACCCAGGTATTGATCGTCGCGGCCATCGGCATCGTCCTGCTGGTGGTACTGATCGTCTGGCTGAAACTGCACGCCTTCATCGCGCTGACCATCGGCGCGCTGTTCGTCGGCGTCGGTTCCGGCATTCCGCTGGAGAAAGTGACCAGCTCGTACGAGGCCGGCGTCGGCGGCGTGCTGGGCTATGTGGGTGTCCTTATCGCGCTGGGCGCCATGCTGGGCAAGCTGCTGGCCGACTCGGGCGGCGCGGATCAGGTCGTGGAGCGCATTCTGCGCGGCCGCCCCGCCACCTTGCCGTGGAAGATGGCCCTGGTTGCCAGCATCATCGGCATCCCCATGTTCTTCGAAATCGGCCTGGTGCTGCTGATCCCGGTCGTCATGCTGGCCGTGCACAAATCGCGGGGCCCGGCCATGCGCCTGGGCATTCCGGCCCTGGCCGGGCTTTCGGTGCTGCACGGGTTTATCCCGCCGCACCCCGGCCCGCTGGCGGCCATCGCGATCCTGCACGCGGATGTCGGCCTGACGCTGGCCATCGGCCTGTTGATCGCCATCCCCACCGTCGCCGTCGGCGGCCCGCTGTTCGGCTTGCTGGCCTCCCGCATGGTGCCCATCGGCGCGGCGGGCGCCGGCCTGGCGGTGACCGGCCCGGACAGGCAGGCCCAGGGCGCCACCGACGAGGCCGACACCCCGGCGGCGCGCAGCCCGTCGTTCGCCGTGACCCTCATCACGCTGCTCTCTCCCATCGTCCTGATGCTGGTCAAGGCGGGCGCGGATATCTGGATGGACAAGGACGATCCGGTGCGCCACGTCCTGGACTTCATCGGCGACCCGGTCTTCGCCCTGCTGGTGGCCGTCCTGCTCGCCATGGTCACCTTCGGCACCTCGGTCGGCTTCAATATCTCGGTGCTGGGCAAGAAGATCGCCGCCAGCCTGTTGCCGGTGGTCGGCGTGATGCTGATCGTCGGCGCGGGCGGCGGCTTCAAGCAGGCCCTGGTGGACGGCGGCACCGGCACGGCCATCGCCAAGATCGCGCTGGCCACCGGCCTGTCGACGCTGGTGCTGGGCTGGATCGTCGCGGTGCTGATCCGCCTGGCGACCGGCTCGGCCACGGTGGCCACCGTCACCGCCGCGGGTATCGTCGCGCCGCTGGCCACCCACCTGCCGGCCAATCACCTATCCCTGGTCGTGCTGTCCATCGGCGCCGGGTCGCTGTTTTTCTCTCACGTCAACGACGCCGGCTTCTGGCTGGTCAAGGAATACTTCGGCCTGACCGTGGGCGAGACCATCAAGACCTGGTCCCTGATGGAAACGATATTGGCGGTGATGGGGCTGATCCTGACCTACGGGCTCTCGCTGGTGATGTGAAGGCGAATGCCGCGACACGGGGATATAGGGCTCAGGTTTCCCGGACGAAGGCCGCCAGTTCCCGGTTGAAGCGTTCCGGGTCCTCCTGGAAAGGAGAATGCCCGCATTCCTCGTACCAGGATATGCGCGCATGGGGAATGGCTTGCGCGGTCATGCGCGCGGCCTCCGGCAACACGATCGTGTCGTGCGTACCCTGGGTTACCAGCGTGGGCACCCGCACCTTGCGCAGCGCCGCGATGGTTTCCGCGGGGTCGGTGTGCCAGGCGGCGGCCGCGCGCCGAACGGCCATCGGCACGATCGCGTTGTAGCAAAGCGCTCGTTCGTACAAGGACCGGGCGGGCCGCCGGTGATAGCAGGCGCCCAGGAAGGCGATGGTGTGCTCGACCTCCCGCGCCACCGTCCAATCGGCCGGCGCCTGCCCCGTGGGCGTGGCGGGCCCGACCGCGCGCGGGTCCTCGATCACGCGCGACCCGACGAAATTCACGCCCGCCAGCGCGCCATCGCCGTGGCGCATCAGGTATTGCCGCAATACGCGGCCGCCCATGGACCATCCCACCGCGACCGGCCGCCGCATGGCCTTGGCCTTCAGCACGGCGGCGATATCGTCCGCCCACGCGCTGCGATGCTGGTACGCGGAAGCATCCGGCGGCTTGTCGGCGGCGCCATGGCCGCGCAGATCGACCGCGACGATGCGAAACTCGCGCGCCAGGTCGCTGGCGATCTGCGGGGCGAAGCAAAGATGGCATTGCGCCACGCCATGAATGAGCAGGATTTCCTTGCCGTCGGGATTACCCCATTCGTAGGCCGCGACCCGCACCCCGCCGGCACCGGCAACCATCAGGGGTGAAACGTCGGGCACCGCCCAGATCGGTTCGCGGTCGTGCGTATCCATCAGCGTGAGATCTCCTCGAGCGGCCGGCGCAGGGTGCGGGGGCCGAAGACGGCAATGACCAGGATCATCAGGACCATCGCGACGCCCATGAAGGCCGCGACGCCGGGCGTACCGCCGACGCTGAGGAAAAACCCGATCAGCAAACCGACGATGGCCGCGCTGGCGCGCCCCCATCCATACACGAAGCCCACGGCGCGCCCCCGCAGGCGCGTCGGGAACTGCTCGGCCTGGTAGCTATGGAAGATAAACGACAGCCAATTGTTCGACAAGGTCACCAATACGCCGAAGACGATGACCGCCACGGGGTGGACCTGCATGGCGAACAGCACCATAAAGCCGCCGATACCGATGCCGGCGCACACGATTTGCCATTTCGGTTCCATCCGGTCGGCGACCAGCAGGCCCAGCAGCGGCCCGAACGGGTTGGCGATGGCGATGATGAAGGCGTACTGCAGGCTCTTCGTGATATCGACGCCCTTGGCGATCAGCAGCGTGGGCACCCAGGCGCTGAATCCGTAGAAGCCGATCACGGCCAGCAGATTGAAGAGCGACATCACGATCAGGCGCTTGCGATGCGGCGGGCGCAGCAACTCGACGAAATGTCCCTTCGATTCGACGCGCGCCGTGGCCGGCACCTGCGCCGGCGGCAAGGGATGTCCCAGGTCGCGCTCCGCGCTGGCCTCGATATCCCGCATGATGCGTTCGGCACGCTCCCGTTTCCCGTGCATGGCCAGCCAGCGCGGGCTTTCCGGCAACGCGCGGCGCAACCACCATGCGGCCAGCGCGCCGACCGACGCGATGATCGCGACCCAGCGCCAGCCATCCAGGCCCAGCGGCTGCCGGGGCACCAGCAACCAGCCCAGCAGGGCCACCACGGGCACGATCAGGAATTCGATGAACTGGTACAGGGCAAAGGCCCTGCCGCGGGCGTTCGGCGGTACGAGTTCCGGAATGAAGGTGTCGATGGTCACCTGCTCCAGTCCCAGCCCGATCGAGGCGATGAAACGGAACAGGTCGATACCCCCGGCCGTATGCTGGAATGCCATGACCAGCGTGGCCAGCGAATACCACACCAGCGACACCGTGAAGATCGCCCGGCGCCCGGCGCGGTCGGCAATGAAGCCGAAGAAGATGGTGCCGACGAACATCCCGGCGAAGGTGCAAAAGACGAAAAAGCCGACGCCGCTCAGCCCGAAGAAGTGCAGCGAACTGGTGGCGAAGAGGCCGCTCTTGACCAGTCCCGGCGCGATGTAGGCCGTCATGAAAAGGTCGTACAGCTCGAAGATGGCCCCGATCGAAATCAGGAAGACGAAGTGCTTGGCGGTGCGCGAATAAGGCAGGCGGTCCAGGCGGGCCGCGACCTGCAGTGCGTATTCGTCGTTCGACAAGGCCGGCGCGGCGGCGGCCTGTGCCCGGTCGGGCGGATGGCCCGGGGCGGCCGGCAGCGCGGCCCCCGGTACCGCTCCCGCGGTAGCGTGCGTATCCATGTGCTCTGTCTCCTGATCGTTATTGTGGTCTTGCGAGCCGCATGTTCCGGTATGCGGACGCGGCTTCGCAAGCCAAATAAACGCACGGAGCGCATGACAAAAAATCATGGCGTGCCGGCCCCGGCCATGCGGCGCCGCATCGAAAATACCGCTTTGCCCTACACTGGCTTCTTGCCGCCAACCCTTCAACCGGACCACGGAAGACCCATGGAAATCAGCCTGGCAGGACGTACCGCCATTGTCACCGGCGCCAGCAAAGGGCTCGGCCACGCCATTGCCGATCGCTTTGTGCAATGCGGCGCGAACGTCGTCATCGCCGCCCGCACCGAGGCCCCGCTGCAGGCCGCCCGCGAAATGCTGTCGCGGCGCGGGCCCGGCAATGTTCACGCCCACGCCTGCGACGTGTCCACGGCCGATGGCGTGCGCGGCTTGTACGACGATGCCATGGCCGCCTTCGGCCACATCGACATCGTCGTCAACAACGCCGGCACCTCCGCCGCCCGCCCCTTCAACGACGTCACGGACCAGGATTGGCAGGAAGACCTGGACCTGAAGCTTTTCGCCGCCATCCGCCTGGCCCGGCTGGTCTGGCCGCAGATGAAGGCGCGCCAGTGGGGCCGGATCGTGAACGTCCTGAACATCGGCGCGAAGGCGCCGGGCGCCAAATCGGTGCCGACGTCCGTATCGCGCGCGGCCGGCATGGCGCTGACCAAGGCGTTATCGGCCGAAGGCGCGCCCGACAATATCCTGGTCAACGCCCTGCTGGTCGGCAGGATCGAAAGCGATCAATGGGTGCGCCGCGCCGACGCGCGGGGCGTGCCGGTCGACACCGTCCTGCGGGAAATGGCCGCCGGTATTCCGCTCGGGCGCGTGGGCCGCGCCGACGAGTTCGCATCCGCGGCGTGCTTCCTGGCATCGGACTGGGCGTCCTATATCACCGGCACCGCCATCAACGTGGACGGCGGCGCTTCTCCCGTGGTTTAGGCGCCGTTTCGCGGGCGGCCTCGCTGTACGGGCGCGTGGGCACCATCGCCAGCAGATTGGCCACCGCGGGCGCCAGCGGGCCGGACCGGTAAGCGATGCCCAGCGTGGCGCGCAAATCGGTATCCTTCAGCGGCACATAGCGCACATCGTCGATACGGGCGTGGCGCATGCACGTGGGCACGATGGTCACGCCCAGCGAACTGGCGACCAGGTTGATGGTCGAAGAAATCTGCGGTGCGTGCTGGACGATCCGCGGGCTGAAACCCAGCGCTTCGCACGCGGTGACGATCATGTCCGACAAGCCGAAACGCGTGGCGCGCGGATACAGCAGGAAAGGCTCGTCCTTCAATTCCTCCAGGCCCAGCGCCTTGCGGCGCGCAAGCCGATGCTTGCGCGGCAACGCGGCCACCATGGGCTCCGTAGAGATCAGCCGGAAATGCACCGCATCGTCCATGCCGATCGGCAGGCGCACGAAGGCGATATCGATGCGGCCTTGCCGCAATGACTGCATCAGCTGCACCGACCGGTTTTCTTCCAGCGTCATCTCCACGCGCGGATAGCGGTCCCGATAGCGATGCAGCGCCGTCGTGACTTCCGTACAGAAGGAAGCCGATTCCGTGAAACCGACGCCGATGCGGCCCACCAGTCCTTGCGCGCTTTGCTTGCAGCGCGTGGCGGCCTTGCCCACGCGGTCCAGGATCTCGCGCGCGTCTTCCAGCAGCACGCTGCCCGCTTCGGTCAAGCGCACATTGCCCGGCTGCCGGTCGAACAGGCGCACACCTAATTCGCGCTCCAGCATTTTTATCTGATAGGTCAGGGGCGGTTGCGCGATGCCGATACGTTGCGCCGCGCGGGTGAAGTGCAGTTCCTCCGCGGTGACGACGAAGTAGCGAAGGTGGCGCAGGTCCATGGGCGGGGACTCCATACAATTTTTGTATTGGGAATGGTCTGACAATATATTAGACAGACAAAAAATCGGTGTCTAGACTGCCAATCCGGTCCAGTGAGGAGACATCGAATGAGAAAACAGCAGACCGATACGACAGCCCGCGCACCCGCGCGAAGACACGCGGGCGTGCCGCGGCGGACATTCCTGCAAACGGCCGCGGCCGCGTTGACGCTACCCGCACACGCGCTGCTGGCGCGCAGCGCCACCGCGGCCGAAACCTGGCCTTCCCGGCCCATCCGCTTCGTCGTCGGCTTTCCGCCGGGACAGACCACCGACGTCATCGCGCGCGCCTACGCGGCCGTCCTGCAAGGCACGCTGGGAACGCCGATCATCGTCGACAACAAGGCAGGCGCGAACGGCATCGTGGCGGCACAGTTCGTCAAGGCCGCGGAACCGGACGGCTATACCTTGCTGTTCGGCACCTCCGGCCAGATGGTCATCAACCCGTCGCTCTATGCGCGGCTAAGCTACGACACGACCAAGGACTTCGTTCCCGTGGCGCCGATCGCCCGCGGCCGGCTGTTCCTGGTGGTGAACAACGACCTGCCGGTGCGCACGCTATCGGACCTGCTCGCCTATGCGAAGGCGCACCCGGGCCAGCTGAGCTTCGGTTCCGGCGGCATCGGCATCACGTCGCACCTGGCGATGGAAATGCTCAAGTCCGCCACCGGGCTGGATGCCCGCCACATCCCCTACAAGGGTTCGCCCGCCGCGCTCAATGGACTGATCGGCGGCGAAGTACAGACCCTGTTCGATTCGGGCGGATCGCTCCTGCCACTGGTCAAGGCCGGCAAGATGCGGGCCATCGCGGTGTCCACGCTGGATCGCGACCCTGGTCTTCCGGATGTGCCTACCGTCGCCGAACAGGGCGTGCCCGGCTTCCAGGTGTATGCCTGGAACGCCGTACTGGCCCCCCGCGGCACCCCGGCAGCGGTCGCGAAAAAGCTCGGCGACGCCTTCGCCCAGGCAGGAACTTCCCAACCGGTGGCATCCTCGCTGGCCGCCGCCGCGCACGATCTTCTGCCGGTGCGCACCGCCGACCTGGGCAGCTTCATCGCAACCGAAACCGCCCGCTGGCACCAGGCCGTGACCGCCGCGGGCATCAAACCCGAGTGAACCATGCGGAATCCGATGCACACTTCCACATCCCCGACCGCTGCGCCTTCGGCGGCGCACGACGCCGCCAGCCCGCCCACGCGACAGCTCGCGGCCTTCGCGGCCGGGCTGCGCTTCGAGGACATCCCGCCACCCCTGGTCGAACAGATCCGCTTGCACATCCTGGACGGCATCGGCGTGTGCCTGCACGGTGCCTCCCTGCCGTGGACACGCCGCCTCTCCGACATGGTGCTGGCCGAAGGCGGCAACCCCGCAGCCTCGCTGTGGGGCCACGGCAGCGCGGACAAGGCCATGACGTCGGTGTCGCAGGCCGTCCTGGTCAATGCGACGGCCGGCCACGCCTTCGAAATGGACGATATCCACAAGGAATCGATCCTGCACCCCAATTCGCTGGCGGTACCCGTGGCCCTGGCCCTGGCGCAAACCCTGCCGGGCACCACCGGCCGCGACGTGCTGACCGCCATCGTGGCGGGCTACGAAGTCGGCACCCGCGCCGGCAATGCCGCCACCACGGCCCTGTTCCTGAACGGCTTCCATCCGCAAGGCGTCACCGGCACCTTCGTCGCGGCGGCGACGGCGGGGCGCATGCTGGGGCTCGACGCCAATGCGATGACGCACGCGCTTGGCATCGCCGGCTCGATGGGATCGGGATTGATGGCGGCGCAGGAAGGCGCCATGGTCAAGCGCCTGCATGCCGGACGCGCGGCCCAGAGCGGCGTCTATGCCGCCTACCTGGCCCGGCGCGGCTTCACCGGCATCGAGAACGTCCTGGAAGCCGATTACGGCGGCTTTCTCAGCAGCTATGCGCGCGCACCCCGCATGGAACGACTGACAGAGGGCTTGGGTACGCAGTGGGAAGCCGGCGAGGTCGGCTTCAAGATGTACCCCAACGTCACCAGCATGCATGCCGCGCTGGACGCATTCGACCACCTCAGGTCGACCCACGGCCTGGGTCCGGACGACATCGAGCGCATCGAGGTCGGTTGCGGCCATATGACCTATGTGCACGTCGCCTGGCCCTATCGCCCCGTCAGCGTCACCGCCGCGCAAATGAACCTGTTCTATGGGCTTTCCGTGCTCGCCCTGCGTGGGCGCTTGACGGTCGACGACTATGACGACGATCATATCGGCGACCCCACGGTATTGGACTTCATGCGGCGCATCCACCCCTTCGAAGACGAACGCATCGAAAGCCGAGGCGCCGCCTTCCGCCATGCCGCGACGATGCGCATCGTGACGCGTTCGGGGGCCTGCATGTCCCATGACGTCTGGAACCGCCGCGGCAGCCCGGAAAACCCGGTCGCCCGCCACGAAGTGGAAGCCAAGTTCTTCTCCAGCGTGGCAGGGCGGGTCGCCGACGATACCGCGCGGCGCATCGCCCACCTGGTACACCGGCTGGACACCCTCGCGTCCGCCGACGAACTGGCCGCGCTGCTATGAACCCGAACCGGGCTACGCGATGACATCACCCTCCGCAACTTCCATGCGCGCCATCACCATCGACGCCTACGGCGGACCGGAAGTGGTCCGACTGCGCGACGACGCGCCCATCCCGGTCGCCGGGCCGGGCGAAGTCCTGGTCAAGGTCGTGTGCGCAGGCGTCAACTTCATGGACATCCATACGCGCCAGGGGAAGTACGCCGAATCGCGCACCTATCCCGTCCGCATTCCCTGCACCCTGGGAATGGAAGGCGCGGGCATCGTCGTGGCGACCGGTCCCGGCGTGACGCGGCCCGCGGTCGGCCAGCGGGTGGCCTGGTGTATCGCCTGGGGAAGCTTCGCGGAATACGCCGCCATCCCCGCCCGGCTGGCCGCCGCCATTCCGGACGCGATCGGCTTCGATACCGCGGCAGCGGCGATGTTCCAGGGGTGCACCGCGCATTACCTGGTCCACGACGTCGCGCGGCTGCAACCGGGCGACAGTTGCCTGATCCATGCGGCGTCGGGCAGCATCGGCCAGATCCTGATCCAGATGGCCAAGCGTATCGGCGCATCCGTCTACGCCACCGCCAGCACCGACGACAAGCGTACCGTCGCGCTGCGGCGCGGGGCCGACACCGCCCTGCCCTACGCCGATGGCGCGTTCGCCGACCGGGTGCGCGCGCTGCGCGGCGGGCTGGGCGTGGACGTGGTATTCGATTCGCTGGGCAAGGCCACGCTGCGCGACAGCATGCGAGCCACCCGCCCCCGCGGCCTGATCGTCAACTACGGCAACGTATCCGGGTCGGTCACCGACCTGGATCCCTACGAGCTGGGTGAAGCAGGATCGCTGTTCCTGACGCGCCCCAGGCTGGCCGACCATATGGCTGACGCGGCCACCGTGCAGCGGCGCGCCGATGACATATTCGGCGCCATCCTGGACCGCAGCCTGGTCATCGAAATCGCCGACCGCTATGCGTTCGACCAAATTCCCCATGGCCATGCGCGCATCGAAGCGCGCGAGCAGATCGGCAAGGCGGTCGCGTGGATCTGACCGGGCGAGCGGGCGACGGGATGCTCAATGGGCGGCCGACGCGTCGGCGCCACCGCCCCCCTTGGCCGGGCGGGTGATCCAGATCAGCGGGATGATCAGCAGGAAGATGGCGGCCGAGGCATAGAAAATGTCGTTCAGCCCCATCATCGCCGCCTGTGCATTCAGGACCGTATCGAACAGGGCATCCGCCGCGCCGGTATTCAGATGCAGCAGGGAACGCATCGATTCGATCTGCTGGCTGAACACCGGATTGGTGGCGGTAGCGACTTCGGTCAACCGCTCATGATGCAGGATGGTGCGGTTGTTCCATACCGTTCCGGCGATGGACGTGCCCACCGCGCCGCAGAACACCCGGACGAAGTTCGACAGACCCGCCGCGGCCGGTATCCGCTGCGGGGGCTGGCCCGACAGGATGATCGCCGTCAGCGGCACGAAGAACAGCGCCATCGGGATGCCTTGCAATAGCGTCGGCCACACCAGATGCCACGTATCGATCTGCGTGACATAGTTCGAACGCATATAGAACACCACGGCAAAGCAGATGAATGCGATCGTGGCGATAATGCGGGCATCCGATTTCGGCAACAGTTTTCCCACCAGAGGCGACAGCAGCAGCGCGAAGATGCCCAGTGGGGCGATGGCCAGGCCGGCATCGATGGACCGGTAGTTCAGGTATTCCTGCATCCACTGCGGCAGCAGCACCAGGTTGCCGAAGAACAAGCCGTAGGCAATGGAAATCGCGATCGTGCCGCCGCTGAAATTGCGTTGCGCGAACAGGCGCAGGTCGACGATGGGATGTTCCTCGGTCAGCTCCCAGATCATGAAAAACGTGAAGCTGACAAACGCGACGACCGCCAGCCCGACAATCACCGAGGAATTGAACCAGTCCAGGTCGCGGCCCTTGTCCAGCATGATCTGCAGCGCGGCCACCCAGGTCACCAGCAGCACCAGGCCGACCAGGTCGATAGGCAGCTTGCGCGTCGGTGTTTCGCGGCGACGGTAAATGGCCCAGGTCACCAGGGCGGCGAATATCCCGACAGGAATATTGATATAGAAGATCCAGGACCAGCTGTAGCTGTCGGTGATCCAACCGCCCAGCGAGGGCCCCGCAATCGGCCCCACGGTCGCGGTCATGGCCCATAAGGCAAGCGCCATGGAGCTTTTCTCCTTGGGATAGGAGCCCAGCAGAATGGACTGCGACATCGGGATCAGCGGCCCGGCGACGGCGCCCTGCACCACCCGCGCGAACAACAGCACCGGCAGGCTGGGGGCGATACCGCACAACCAGGAGGCCAGGGTGAACAGCGCGATCGCGCCGACGAACAGCCGGATCTGCCCCACCCGTTGCGTCAGCCAGCCCGTCAACGGGATGGAGACCGCATTCGACGCGGCGAATACCGTAATGACCCAGGTGCCCTCGTCCACGGACACGCCCATATTGCCGGATATCGTGGGGATGGCCACATTGGCGATCGACGTATCGAGCACGTTCATGAACGTCGCGAGCGCGACCGCGACGGTAGCCAGGACGAGTTGGCCGCCCTGCAGGGGCGGCAAGGGGGTGGAAGCGGGAGTTTGCTGAGTGGCCATGAGAGAGCTGCCGTTGATGCCCCCCATAGAGTCTCATGTCGAGCTGAACGCACGCTGAGCTGGCCCTCGCGCCCGGGGAAAGCGGACCACGTTTACAACCTGAAACAGCGCCCCACTGCACCGCCGGCGCGGGGAGCGATAAATAGGCCCGTAACTATTACCATGTGCTACACAATGCTGTTACTTGATGTTATAAGTTGACCATACTGTGCTGGGCGGCAGCCCGCCTGCCGGTACCGTTTCCATCGAAGCTTGGCAAAACGCCAACGGAGGGTTCGATGAAGTGCCCCGAGATACCTGCGACAGAGACCGCGAGACTCAAGGCATTATCCCAATACGGCCTGGGTAGCGACCGTCCGCTGCCCAGCCTGGACCCGGTCGTGCGAATCGCCGCCCGCATGTTCGACATGCCCGTGGCGGCGGTCAATATCATCGGCAGCGATCACGTATTCCTGGCTGCTCAGACCGGCATTCCCGACGACGTCGACAAGACACGCGACGTCTCCTTTTGCGCCCACACCATCAACGAGGCCGGCGTGATGGTTGTCGCGGATGCCACGCTGGACGAACGCTTTCACGACAACCCGCTGGTGACCGGCAAGACAGGCCTGCGCTTTTATGCCGGCGTACCCTTGCGCTCGCCGGACGGGCTGGCCCTGGGCGCGCTTTGCATCATCGACGACAAGCCGCACCATGACTTTTCTCCGGAGGACCGCCAGCGCCTGCGCGAACTGGCGCAGGTCGCCGCGGACAGGCTGGAACTTCGCCGCATCGAAGTGTCCACCGAATCCGCCCGCCGCCCCTTCGACGACTATGCGAAGGATTCGCCCACCGCGGTCGTCTGGTTCGATCAACAGCGCGACATCGTCGCATGGAACAGCGCCGCGGCCGCGCTTCTCGGCTATGACATAGACACAGGTGCCGGCCGCAGTTTCGACACCTTGCTGGCCGGGGATAGTGTGATCGACTTCCAGGACCTGGTGCGGCGCGCCGTCGCGGCCGGTACGGTAGAGGACGTGGCGATGCCGGACGCGCTGCATGGACGGCGCCGCGACGGCAGCGGATTCATGCTGGGCCTGTCGCTGTTCAGCTGGCGCGAAAGCGGATGCATGACCTTCCATGCCCATCTGCAGGACGTAACGGCCCGGTACCAGGAGGAAGCGGCGGCGCGGCATCTCGCACGTACCGATCCCCTGACCGGCCTGGCCAATCGCAATCATTTCTACCGCCAGGTCGAGGCCACGCTCGCCCAACCGCGGCCAGCCGCGGTCCTGATGCTCGATCTGGACAACTTCAAGGACGTCAACGATACGCTCGGCCATTCGGTCGGCGACCATCTGCTGCGTGAAGTGGGCCGCCGCCTGCTGCCCCTGGCGGGGCCGGAAGCCACGGTGGCCCGCATCGGCGGCGACGAGTTCGCCGCGCTGCTGCCAGGCATCGAAGCGCTCGATCCCGCGATGGACATCGCGCGGCAGGCCGTCGCCGCCTTGTCCACACCGTTCCTTACCGACGGGCAGGACGTACATATCGCGGCAAGCTGCGGCGTGGCGGTCGCGCCGGCCCTGGGACAGGAAGCGCTGGAGTTGATCGGCGACGCGGACCTGGCGCTGGCGCGCGCGAAATCGGTCGGCAGAGGCCACGCCTATGCCTTCATGCCGGCGCTGCGGATGGAAGCCACGTCGCGGCGGTTGCACTGCATGGAGCTGCACCGGGCCGTGGCGGACGGCGAATTCGTGCTCTTCTACCAGCCGCAGGTGCGGCTGTCCGACGGCGCGCTGGTCGGCGCGGAAGCGCTGATCCGCTGGCGTCACCCACGGCGCGGCCTGCTGTCTCCGGCCGCGTTCCTGCCCGCGCTGGAAGACGGCCCGCTGGCGGCGTCCGTGGGGGCCTGGGTGCTGGACGAAGCCTGCGCGCAGGCGGCGATGTGGCGCCACACAGGCGCGCGCGAATTCCGCATGGGTATCAACCTGTTCAGGGCGCAATTCCATGTCGGCGACCTTGCCGCGGACGTCATGCAAGCCCTGGAGCGGCATGGATTGCCGCCGAATGCGCTGGAACTGGAGATCACCGAGAACATCGCCCTCGATCACGATGAAGTCGTCCTGCGCATGCTGCGCCGGCTGCACGACTTGGGCGTGTCCATTGCCTTCGACGATTTCGGCACCGGCTACGCATCGCTGGCCGTCCTCAAGCGTTATCCCTTGAACCGCCTGAAGATCGACCGCACCTTCGTCCAGGGCATGCTCGAATCCGAGCGCGACGCGTCCGTCGTACGCGCCGTGCTGGACATGGCGCGGGCCTTCAAGGTCGAGGCCATCGCCGAAGGGGTGGAAACCCGTGAGCAGCGCGATGCGCTGGCCATCGATTGCGCCGAAGGCCAGGGGTATCTGTTCAGCCCGCCCGTCCCGGCGCAGGACTTCTCCAGGACGTACGGCATCGGGTTGGACACCTGCTTTGCACGGTGCGCCTGATCCGGATCGAAAAATAAATTTCTCATCCGCTGTAACCCGCGGTCCGTCTCCTCCGAATTAGCTTGTGTATCCGTCACGGATACCTTCCAAGCCCACTTACCGGAGAGACCCATGTCCGCAAAAACCACCGTGACTTCCGCCCTGCTGGCCAGCGCTGTCGCCAGCATCTTCGCGTCCATCGCCCATGCCGCTCCCCTGACTCAGGCGGAAGCCAACGCCGCCCTGGCCGCGCACAAGGAAAAGTGCTACGGGGTTGCCCTGAAAGGCCAGAACGATTGCGCCGCCGGCCCCGGCACCACCTGCCAGGGCACGTCCACCATGGACTTCCAGGGCAACTCATGGAAATTCGTGCAAGGCGGCACCTGCACCAGCATTCAGGTTCCGGGCGGCGGCCACGGCTCGCTTACGCCGATCAAGTCCTGATCGACGAACGACGGGAACGGGATGGTCATGAACGCCTGGACCGAATCAGCGGCACCGCGCGCGCCTGGCCGTCCCCATCGCGCCATGCCAGCCCTGCCGCTGCTCGCCGGCACCAGTCTCAAGCACGAACACCTCGCCGCCATCCTGGCGGACGATCCGGAAGGTTCGTTCTTCGAGATCCATGCCGAGAACTATATGGGCGCGGGCGGCCCGCCGCATCGGGTGCTCGCCGCCATTCGGCGGGACTACCCGCTATCCCTGCATGGCGTTTGCATGTCGATCGGCGGACCGGAGGCGCTGAACGCGCGACACCTGGCGCGTTTCCGCGATCTGGTGCTGCGATACGAACCCGTGCTGGTATCGGAACATCTCGCCTGGTCTTCCCATGGCGGAGCGTTCTACAACGACCTCCTGCCCTTGCCCTACACCGCGGATACGCTGGAACGCGTGTGCGCGCATATCGATCAGGTCCAGGAGGCTATCCGGCGTCCGTTGCTGCTGGAGAATCCATCGACCTACGTCGCCTTCGCCTCGTCGACGATGAGCGAAACGGAGTTCATCCGCGCGGTGGCGCGCCGCACCGGCTGCGGACTGCTGCTCGACGTCAACAATGTCTTCGTATCGGCGACGAATCACGGCTATCCAGCCACCGCATATCTCGATGAATTTCCGCTCGAGCACGTCGGCGAGATCCACTTGGCCGGCCACGACGAACAGCGCGACGACGAAGACGAGCCGCTGCTGATAGACAGCCACGATCGTGCCGTTGCCGATGCCGTCTGGAGTCTGTACAAGCGTGTCGTCGGGCACATCGGCCCCAGGCCGACGCTGGTCGAATGGGACAGCAACCTGCCCGACTGGCCCGTGCTGCGGGCCCAGGCGCGGACGGCCTACCGGATCATGTCCGCGCACCAGGGCACGCCGGCCGGGGAGACGGGTCATGTGGCATAAGTCCGATCGTGCACAGGACGAGGCGGTCGATCACGCGGCCTGTTTCGCGCCAGGCCTGATGGACCCGGGGCGCGCGGCGCCCGGGGATGTCATCGCCACGCATGGCAAGGGCGTGGTCAAGCGCTACAACGTCTATCGCAACAACGTCGTCGTCAGCCTGATCGACGCCCTGGCCGCCGTCTACCCGGCCGTCCAGCGCATCACGGGCGTGGACTTCTTTCGCGCGATGGCCCGCTTCCATATCCGTGCCACGCCGCCCGCATCGCCGCTGCTGTTCGAGTACGGAAGGGACTTCCCTGCCTTTATCGAGACCTACGAATACGCGCGGGATATGCCCTGGCTCGCCGATACCGCGCGAATCGAACGCGCCTGGCTGGATGCCTATCATGCCGCCGACGCCGACGCGCTCGCCGCCGAAGCGCTCGCGGCCGTTCCCCCGGAAGACCTGCCGACTGTGCGCTTCGTGCCGCACCCGGCCGCCGCGATGGTGCGATCCATCTATCCCGCCGTTTCGATATTCAGCATGAACCGGGCGGAAGGCCCGGTGACGCCGCTGTGCTCCAGCGAGGCGGAAGACGCGCTGGTGACACGCCCGGCCCATGACGTCATCGTGTCGCGCCTGCCGCCGGGCGGGGCGATCTTCCTGGCCCGCCTGCTGGAAGGCGCTCCGCTGGCCGCGGCCGCCGCGGACGCATTCAACCAGGCCGCCGGCTTCGATCTACACGCCAACCTGGCCGGGATGATCGAGGCCGGGGTATTCACCCGCATTCTTCACGGAGACCCACCATCATGTCAGCCATACCAGACAGGCGACAACCCGCTTCGCGCGGTCCCGCCAGGCTAGCCATCGCGGCGCGGCGCGCGGTCGAACGGATAAGCCAGCCCTGGCTCGTGCAGCTGCTGCTGCGCATCGCGCTGGCCGTACCGTTCTGGAAATCCGGCATCCTGAAATGGCAGGGCTTCCTGCAACTGAACGACACGGCAATCACGCTGTTCACGGACGAGTTCCAACTACATTTGCCCGGCGGACCGTATCCGTTCCCCGCACCGGCCGTCTTCGCCTTCCTGTCCGGCTGCGGTGAAGTCACATTCCCGGTGTTGCTGGTGCTGGGACTGGGAACGCGCTTCGCCGCCATCGGCGTGCTGCTGATGACCTGCGTCATCGAACTGACCGTGCCGGACGGCTGGCCCGTGCACCTGACCTGGGCGGCGATGGCGATGGGCATCGCGGCGTGGGGCCCCGGACGCGTGTCGATCGACTGGCTGCTCGGCGACCGTTCTCCCCGATCCTGAGCGGATTGCCGGAATGAGAACCCAGGATCTGGTTTCCAGACTGGCCGGCGATCTGGCGCCCATCGACCGCGGCGTGGTGCCGCGCACGCTGAACCGGGCACTGATGAGCGGGCTGGCGGGCAATACCGCCCTGCTGGTGGCTTTGCACGGCGTGGCGGGCGACATGCCGGAGCAACTGCTGACGGCCATGTTCTGGATACGGCTCGCGTTTCCCTTGGCGATCATCGCGGCGGCCTTGAAGCTGACCGAACGCCTGGGTCGTCCGGGCGCACCGCTGGCATGGGCCTGGTTCACCGCCACGGTTCCCATCGCGACCACGCTGCTGGTCGCCGCCGGCTTCCAGCTCGCGACGCCATCCGATTATCGGCTGCAATTGATAGCTGGGGACACCTGGCGGGCCACGACGGCCGGAGTGGTCTTGCTATCGCTGCCGTCGCTGGCCACGGCCATGCAGGCGATGAGACGGCTGGCCCCCACGCGCCTGATACCGGCCGGTGCGGGTGCCGGCCTGCTGGCCGGCGCGCAAGGGCTACTCGTCTATTCACTCTATTGCCCGGAAATGCCGGCGGCATTCTGGAGCGTGGGGCACGTGCTGGCGATCGCGGTTACCGCCGGCATCGGCGCCGCGCTCGCCCCCACCTGCCTGCGGTGGTAGCCCTTTCCGTTGCGTCCGTGCGCTATCCCGGCCTGGGCGTAGAATCACGAAAAAATTTTCGGGATCCCCAGCCACCGAAGCCGCCATGAACCGAGCACCGCAAAATGGATCGCCAGAGTCCGCCGAGAACAGGCTGCGTACTCTACTGATGGCCGGACTGGATGGCGACGCGCGCGCCTACCACGCCTTCCTGCAAGCGTTGGGTGCGCATCTGCGTGCATTTTTGCGCAGACGGCTGTACCGCATCCCCGACGATATCGAGGATATCGTCCAGGAAATCCTGATCGCCGTACATAACGGACGCCATACCTATCTGCCCGAACAGCCCTTGACCGCCTGGACCCACGCCATCGCCCGCTACAAGGTAGCCGACTATCTGCGTCATCGCTCGCGCCAGGATGCGCTGCACGAGCCCCTGGACGACCAGCAGGAAATCTTCGCGGAATCCGACGAGGAAGCGGCGCAGGCCCGGCGCGATGTCGACAAACTGCTGGCGCAACTGCCGGACAGGCACCGCTTGCCCATCCTGCATGTCAAGCTGCAGGGGCTTTCGGTCGCGGAGACCGCCCAGATCACGGGCCTGTCCGAATCCGCGGTGAAAGTGGGCGTGCACCGCGGGCTCAAGGCGCTGGCGGCGAAAATACGAGGCACGCTATGAAGACCGACGACATGATTTCACTGCTGGCAGCCAACGTCGTCCCGGTGGACCGAGGCGTCGTGGCGCGGCGCTATCGCTGGGGCATCCTGCTGGGCGCGCTGGGGGCCGTCCTGCTGATGGCAGAAAAATTCGGCATACGGCCCGACATCCGCCTCATGCTGGTTACGCCCCTGTTCTGGACCAAGATCGCCTTCCCGATCGCCGTGGCGGCAGCCGCGCTGCTGCTCGCCGTGCGCTTGTCGCGCCCTGGCATGCCCATCGGCCGGGCCTGGCAGTGGCTGGCCATCCCGCCGGTGCTCCTTTGGATCGCCGCGGCCGCCACACTGGCCGCCGCCGCCGCGCCGGAACGCCTTCCCATGTTGCTGGGGGCCACCTGGCGCACCTGCCCCTTCAATATCGCGCTGTTGTCGGTACCGGGTTTCATCGGCACGTTCTGGGCGATGAAGGGGCTCGCACCCACGCGCCTGCGCGTGGCCGGCGCTGTCTCGGGGCTGCTGGCCGGCGCCATAGCGACCATCGCCTATTGCCTGCACTGCCCGGAAATGGGCGTCGCGTTCTGGGCCATATGGTATGTCGCCGGCATGCTGCTGCCTGCGTTGGTGGGCGCCCTGCTCGGCCCGCGGCTACTGCGCTGGTAGGCATAAAAATGCCCGCGCCGCGCGGTGCTTCCCATCGGGGAATGGCCGCCCGGCGCGGGCGCCGGCACGTTGGCCGGCGGCTCCGCACGCCAACCCGGCGTCAGCCCTTGGCGCTCGGATTGACTTTGCCGGCCAGGCCGGTCAGCTTCTCGTCGGTGGATTTTTCTTCCTGCAGCGTCTCCAGCAAGAGCTTCAGCGCGTCCTGCTGACCCAGTTGCTTGGCGAGCGCGGCCAGCGTGCCGTAGCTGGCGATCTCGTAGTGCTCCACCTTTTGCGCGGCCCCGATCAGGGCCGCGTCGAGCACCGCGCCCTTCTCGATTTCATCGATGATTTCCTTGCCTTCCTCGACCAGGCCTTCCATGGCCATGCACTTAACGCGCTTGAGTCGCAGCTCGGACTTCTCCACGATCTGGTCGATACGCTCGATCTGTCCTTGCGTCTCCTGCAAATGCGATTCGAAGGCCGCCTTCAAGTCGGGATTGGTGGCCGCGCGGGCCATCTTGGGCAAGGCCTTGGTAAGTTGTTTTTCGGCGCTATAGATATCGGACAGCTCATGCAGAAAAAGATCCTGAAGGGTTTTCGCAGCCATGAATGTGCTCCTGTACTGGATGATGTGTAGCGGATGATTTGTTTGACGAACGCAGCGCGTCTTGCCTGGTTCGCGGCACATCGATGCAAGCGACATGCCCGTCATCGCGCGTGGCGTAGCAGCGGCCGGCGACGCGGAAACGCATCGCGTACGGCACGGCATGGGTCGCCATTGCCGCGCATGTCGGCGCCCTCGTCGACCGGGAATACCGGTTGCGTAGGGGGTGGGTCGATCGCGAGCAGCGGGCTCGCGGCACAGATCCCCAACGGAGGACTTATGTTCGCTCACAACAAGCGATTGCAGTACACGGTGCGCGTCCAGGAAACGAATCCTGGATTGGCCAACCTGCTTCTGGAGCAGTTTGGCGGGCCGCAGGGCGAACTCGCGGCCGCGATGCGCTATTTCACCCAATACGTCGCCGAGGAAGACGCGGGCCGCAAGGACATGCTCATCGACATCGCGACCGAGGAACTGAGTCACCTCGAAGTGATCGGTACGCTGGTGGCCATGCTGAACAAGGGCGCGAAGGGCAAGCTGGCCGAAGCCGTGGATTCCGAAGCGGAGCTCTACCGTGCGATCCACGGGGCGGGCAACGATTCGCACGTCACGCAGGTGCTGTACGGCGGCGGCCCCGCGCTGACCAATTCGGGCGGCCAGCTGTGGAACGCGGGCTACATCGACTCCATCGGCGATCCGGCCTGTGATCTGCGTTCCAACATCGCCGCGGAATCGCGCGCGAAGATCATCTACGAACGGCTGATCAATGTCACCGACGATCCCGGGGTCAAGGATGCATTGACGTTCCTGATGACACGCGAAGTGTCGCACCAGAAGTCGTTCGAAAAAGCGCTGTACTCGATGCAGCCGAATTTCCCGCCGGGCAAGCTGCCGCCGGATCCGCGTTTCGCCAATACGTACTTCAACTTGTCGGAAGGAGAAGGCGACACGCGCGGGCCGTGGAACAGCGACGAGAACTTCCAGTTCGTCGCGAGCGCCGCCGAGGCCGGCCCCCAGGATGGCGACGGCACGGCCAGTGTGAAGAAGTTGACGACGGAAGAAACCCAGGCGCTGCAAGGCCTGGTCGCGCGCACCGCGTCCGATCCGAAATCCAATCCGGAAACCGGGGCGGAACTCGGAGCGGGCAAAGCGACTCGTCCGAAGAAGTAATGCCCGCGCCCTGTTGACGCGGAAAGACGCCTCGCCCCGGCCTTGGCCGGGGCGGCGGACGCCGGCACGGATCGTTGCCGTTGCCCCGACCTATCTGCTCATGCGTGCGCCCGGCGATATACTGTTTATCCATACAGTATAAGTTGCTCTACCATGCCGCTGCGGCCACCCCTCACCCATCACGATCTCGCGCGTATCCGCGCCCGCTACGAGGTGACGCCGGATCGCGCTCCCTGTGCTTACCAGGACGATATCGTCTGGCGCGACATCATCGCCCTCCTTCATGAAATCAAGCGCCTGCGCGCGATGCTGCTGCGCGCGGAGCAACTGCGCGACAGATTCCCGAAACCCGCCAATTGCCTGGACCACGTCTGGGAGAAATTCCAGAGCGACCTGGCGGCGGAGCCCTGCGTCCAGGAGTTGGGGCAGATCAAGGCCGAACTGACAGCGCCGCGAAAAAGAAAATAAGCGGACACGGCAAGGCGGCACGCCCGCGCCATGCCGGTTCGCCGCAAGGCACGTCATTTGCTCTACCATCAGGCCCGTGTGGGACTGGGAGACAACGATGGATCGCCTATTCGCAAAATTCGCCAACGCAACGGCGCGCGCGGCCGGCAGTCCATACGCATTCATTGCCTGCGTCCTGCTGGTCCTGGTCTGGGCCGCCACCGGCCCCATATTCCACTACTCCGAAACCTGGCAGCTGATCATCAACACCGGCACGACCATCATTACCTTCCTGATGGTCTTCCTGATCCAGAACACCCAGAATCGCGACGGGCACGCCTTGCAGACGAAGCTGGACGAACTCATCCGGACATCGAACGCCGAGGACGAGTTCATGGGAATAGAAAAGCTCACTGACAAAGAGCTGGAAGTGCTGCATGCCCGATGCGAGGCGGCCGCCAGGTCGTACCAGACCGGCCTGGAAAAAGCGCGCAGCGAACGGGAAAGGCGGTCGCGCGCGAAGTCCCGTCATCGCGAAAGAGCTGAACGGCCCTGACATCGCGGCGGGTCGCCATGTACCCCCGCCACCGCCAGCCGGTACGGCCTCGCCGCGCCTACCGGCAAGCTCAGCAATAACCCTAGCCCTGCGGGTTATCCCTCTTCCATGCGATGTTGAAGCGCCGCAAGCTGTCGACAGACGACAGTTGTGCAGCGCCCGTACCCCGGCCGCCGTTCGGGCCGGGCCACCAACGCCACGAAGGTGAGTCCATGGCAGTGCAAACCCTGCAGCAGCGCCCCCGCTCCATGTCCGAGGAAGAGCGCCAAATGCGCGTCGACCTCGCGGCCGCCTATCGGCTGGTCGCCCATTACGGTATGGACGACAGCATCTACACCCACATCTCCGCGCGCGTGCCGGGCACGGAAGACCAGTTCCTGATCAACCCCTTCGGCATGCTGTTTCGCGACATCACCGCATCCTCCCTGGTCAAGATCGACCTGGAAGGCCGCATCGTCGAACCCAACGGCCATGACGTGAATCCCGCCGGCTTCACCATCCATAGCGCCGTGCATTTGGCGCGACATGACGCTGCCTGCGTCCTGCACACCCATACCGTCGCGGGCGTGGCGGTATCTTCGCTGGCTTGCGGCCTTCAGCCATGCAACCAATGGGCGCTGCAGTTCTACAACCGCGTCGTCTACCACGAGTACGAAGGCATCGCCCTGGATCACGACGAGCGACGGCGCCTGATCGAGGACCTGGGCCCCCACGCGCGCGCCATGATCCTGCGCAACCATGGCCTGCTGACCTTGGGGCGCACCGTGGCCGAGGCTTTCATCCTGCATGTGAACCTGGAGCGCGCCTGCCGCGTGCAGATGGCGATCCAGGCCAGCGGCCAGCCCATCCAGCCCGTGAGCGACGAAGTCGCCGAGCGCACTGCCCGCCAGTACGAAAGCGGCGACAGCAACCGCCTGCCGGGACACGGCGACCCGCATGCGCGCGAATGGCGCGCGATGCTCCAGCGCCTGGAGCCGCCCACCAGCGCCTCGTACCGGGACTGACGTCCCCCCGCGCGGGCGCCCGGACGCGCGCGCGCCCTATCCATTTCGCTTATCCAGAAGGATCCGCCAGTCATGAATCGTCGTGAGCTAATGAAGCTGGGCGCCGCCGGCCTGGGCATTTCCATCGCAGGGGTTCCCTTGTCAGCGCTGGCGCAAGCCAGGAAGGGCGGTACCCTGAACGTGATCGTGCAACCGGAACCGCCGGGACTGATGCTGGGCATCATCCAGAACGGCCCCGCCCAGATGGTGGCCGGCAATATCTACGAAGGCCTGCTGCGCTACGACGAGAAACTGCAGCCGCACCCGCAACTGGCCACGTCGTGGACCATGAGCGACGACGGCCTGACCTATACCTTCAAGCTCAAGCCGGACGTCAGCTGGCATGACGGCAAGCCCTTCACCGCCGACGACGTGGTGTTTTCCGTCGACGTTTTCCTGCGCAAGACCCACGCGCGGCTGCGCGGCAATCTGGACGCCGTGGACACCATCAAGGCCCTGGACCCGCTCACTGTCGAGTTCAAGCTGAAGTATCCCTTCGGGCCTTTCATGGGCCTGTTCGAAAACGGCACCATGCCCATGGTGCCCAAGCATATCTACGAAGGCACGGACTTCCTCGCCAACCCGGCCAATAACACGCCCATCGGGACGGGCCCCTTCAAGTTCAAGGAATGGGTGAAAGGTTCGTACATCCACCTGGTGGCCAACGACAAGTACCACATCAAGGACCTGCCCCTGGTCGACAATGTCTACTTCCATGTGATCCCCGATGCCGCCTCGCGCGCTGCGGCCTTCGAATCGGGCAAGGTCGACATCGTGCCGGGCGGGGCGGTGGAGTTCTTCGACGTCGCGCGGCTGGCCAAGCTGCCCGGCGCGGCCGTCACGACCAAGGGCTGGGAGTTCTTCGCCCCGCAATCGTGGCTGTGGCTCAACAACCGCAAGGCGCCGATGGACAACGTCAAGTTCCGGCAGGCCGTCATGTATGCGATCAACCGCGACGCCATGGTCAAGATCGCCTACCAGGGTTATGCCAAGGTCGCCACCGGCCCCTTCAACAGCCACATCAAGTACTACAGCGACGATGTGGCCAAATATCCGCACGACCTGAACAAGGCCAAACAGTTGCTGGCGGAATCCGGCTACAAGGGCGAACCGCTGCGCCTGCTGCCCCTGCCCTATGGCGAGACCTGGCAGCGCCAGGCGGAGATCGTGCGGCAGAACCTGATGCAGGCGGGGGTCAAGATCGACATCACGCCCACGGATGTCGCGGGCTGGAACCAGCGGCTGAACGAATGGGATTACGACATCGCGTTCACCTATGTGTACCAGTACGGCGACCCGGCGCTGGGGGTCGCGCGCAACTACACCAGCAGCACCATCGCCAAGGGTTCGCCGTTCAACAACGTCGAGGGCTATCGCAATCCCAAGGTGGACGAACTGTTCGCTGGCGCGGCGCGGGCGGTCGATCCGAAGCAACGGGCCGAACTCTATCTGCAGGTGCAGAAAATCCTGTTGCAGGACGTGCCGGTGGCCTGGCTGCACGAGATCGAGTTTCCCACCCTGTACCGCACCAAGGTGCATGACCCGGTCAGTTCCGCCATCGGATTGAACGACAGCCTCAGCCGCGCCTGGCTCGGTTGACCCGCGAGCGATGAGACGCCTGCAATTCATGCTGACCCGGCTGGCTCAGGGCCTCGCGGCCCTGATGCTGATCGCCACCGTCAATTTCCTGCTGATACGCGCCGCCCCGGGCGATCCGGTAGCGGTCATGGCGGGCGAGGCCGGCGCTTCGGACGCGCAGTTCGTGTCGCAGCTGCGCCGGCAGTTCGGCCTGGACCAACCCCTGGGCACCCAGCTGTTCACCTACCTGGAGCACGTCGTCCACCTGGACCTGGGATATTCGTACCGCCAGCAGCAGCCCGTGATCGATCTGATCGCGGACCGCCTGCCGGCGACGCTGCTGCTGACCGGCAGCGCTTTCGTGTTATCGCTTGCCCTTGGGGTGTTGGCGGGCGCGCTGGCCAGCCGCCGCGCCGGCAGTTGGGTGGACAGCCTGGTCACCGTGGTCTCGCTGGTGTTCTACGCGACTCCGCTCTACTGGCTGGCGATGATGGCGGTACTGCTGTTCACCGTCAAACTCGGCGTCCTGCCCGGCTTCGGCTACTTCACCGTGGGCGCGGACCTGCACGGCATGGCCCTGGCATGGGATATCGCCAAGCATCTGGTCCTGCCGGCGCTGACGCTGGCGCTGTTCTATATGGCCGTCTATGCACGCATGACGCGCGCCTCGATGCTGGAGGTGGCGCAAATGGATTTCGTCAAGACCGCGCGCGCCAAGGGCCTGCGGCCTGGCCGGATACAGCGTGCCCATATCCTGCGCAATGCCTTGCTGCCCGTGGTGACGCTGGCGGGCATCCAGGCCGGCAGCCTGATAGGCGGCGCGGTCCTGACGGAAACCGTATTCGCCTGGCCGGGTATCGGCCGGCTGATGTTCGATGCGTTGATGCAGCGCGACTACAACCTGCTGCTGGGCTGCTTCCTGGTAGCGGCGGCCATGGCGGTGGTCTTCAACCTGATCACCGATTTCGTCTACACCTTGGTCGATCCGCGCATCGAGTTGAACTAGAGGCTGCCCACCATGCCTGGGCGGAACAAAGGGGAAAACCCATGAGCAGTGCATTCTGGCGGCGCTTCTGCCGCAACAAGGGCGCGGTGATCGGCCTGCTGGTGCTGATCGCGGCCGCGGGGGCGGCCATCTTCGGGCCCATGTTTGCCCCCGGCAACCCCTGGGATATGACGCAGATGCCCTTCCTGGCGCCGGGCGCCGAGCCGGGCGTCCTGATGGGCACGGACACCCTGGGCCGCGACATCCTGTCCGGCGTCATTTATGGCGCCCGGGTCTCGCTGCTGATCGGCGTGGTGTCCACCGCGGTATCGGTAGTGATCGGCGTGGGCATCGGCGCCGTGGCCGGCTACTTCGGCCGTTGGATCGACGCGGCGCTGATGCGCTTCACCGAACTGTTCCAGTGCGTACCCAGTTTCGCGCTGGCCATCGTGCTGGTTGCCATCTTCCAGCCCTCCGTGCGATCCATCGTGGCGGCGATAGGCGTGGTGTCCTGGCCTCCGGTGGCCCGCCTGGTGCGCGGGGAATTCCTGACCCTGAGGCAGCGCGATTTCGTCGCCGCCGCGCGCCTGGCGGGCCAATCGACCCCACGCATCATCCTGACGCAAATCCTGCCCAACGCGGCGTCGCCCATCGTGGTGATGGCCTCGCTGATGGTGGCCACCAGCATCCTGCTGGAATCCAGCCTGAGCTTCCTGGGCCTGGGCGACCCCAACGAGATAAGCTGGGGCTACATGGTCGGCTCCGCGCGCAGCGTGCTGCAGCAGGCGTGGTGGATGGCGGTATTCCCCGGCCTGGCCATCCTGCTGACCGTCCTGGCGCTGAACCTGGTGGGCGAGGGCCTGAACGACGGGCTGAACGCCCGGCTGGACGGGAGAAACCGATGAGCGTGGCCATCGCGCCTGGCGTGGGCGGCGATACGGCGCCGGTGCTGGAGGTACAGGGCCTGAGCATCCGGCTGCCCAAGGGCGGCGATCGCGAGCTGGCGGTACGCGAGGCTTCGTTTTCCATCCTGCCCGGCCAGACGCTGTGCGTCGTCGGCGAATCCGGCTCGGGCAAGTCGATGATCGCCAATGCCGTCATGGGCCTGCTGCCGCGGCCCGCCGTGCAACCCGTTGCCGGCCGCATTCTGTTCGAAGGGCAGGATCTGCTGACCCTGGATGAAGGCCGGCTGCGCGCGCTGCGGGGCTGCCGCATGGGCATGGTCTTCCAGGAACCGATGTCCGCGCTGAATCCCGTCATGCGCATCGGCGAGCAAATCGCCGAAGTCTTCGACGCGCACATCAAGCTGCCCGCCGCGGAAAAACGCCGCCGCATCGTCGCCGCCCTGGCCGATGTGGGGCTGCCCGATCCGGAACTGCTGATGGACGCCTATCCCTTCCGGCTGTCCGGCGGACAACGGCAACGCGTCATGATCGCCTGCGCCCTGGCGCTGGAGCCGCGGCTGCTGATCGCCGACGAGCCGACCACGGCGCTGGACGTGACCACGCAGGCGCAGATCCTAGCGTTGATGCGCGAGCTGCAGCGGCGCCGGGGCACCGCCCTGCTTTTCATCACCCACGATTTCGGGGTGGTCGCGGAGATCGCCGACCACGTCGTGGTCATGCAGACCGGGAATGTGGTGGAAGCCGGCCCCGCGGCCCAAGTGCTGTCGCACCCCCGCCAGCCCTACACGCGGCAGCTGATCGCCGCCATCCCGCACGGCACGCCGCGCCCCGCCGAGACGCCGGATTCGCTGCATGTCCTTCAGGTACAAGGGCTATGCAAAACCTATGCGACGGCAGGCAGCCTGTTTCGCCGCGGCCGAGAGGTGCAGGCCGCCAGCGACGTCAGCTTCACGCTGCGCCGTGGGCAGACCCTGGGACTGGTGGGAGAGTCCGGCTCCGGCAAATCCACGGTGGGACGCTGCATCGTCGGCCTGCAGCCGTTCGATGGCGGGCGCATCCTGTTCAAAGGCCAGAACCTGCTTTCCGGGCCGCGTTTCCAGGAACAATCCCAGGGCCGCATCCAGATGGTGTTCCAGGATCCCTATGCGTCCTTGAACCCTCGCCATCGCATCGGCGCGGCCATCGCCGCCGGGCCCATCGCCCAAGGCACCCCGAAAAAGCAGGCCATGGCAAAGGCCATCGAACTGCTGCGCCTGGTCGGACTGGGGCCGGAGGCCGCCGATCGCTATCCGCATGAATTCTCCGGCGGGCAGCGCCAGCGTATCGGCATCGCGCGCGCCCTGGCCATGGAGCCGGAACTGCTGGTCGCCGACGAACCGGTTTCCGCGCTGGACGTTTCCGTCCAGGCCCAGGTCCTGGAACTGTTCGCCCGCGTGCGCGAGCAGTTCAAGCTGGCCATGGTGTTCATCACCCACGATCTGCGCGTGGCCGGCGAAATGTGCGATCACATCGCCGTCATGCAGCGCGGGCGAATCGTCGAATACGGCGCCACCGCCGAAGTGCTGCGCGACCCGCAACATGCGTATACGCGCACGTTGATCGATGCCGTGCCCAGGCTGGCGCGCATCGAAGATGCGCAGGCCCGGATGGCGTAAAGGAAAGACGGAACGACGATGACCGATATCCCGATGAACGACGCGGACATGGCAGCCTTGGGCGCCGACGCGCCCGCCGCCGCATTCGAGGGCCGGCGCCCGCGCGTTGCCTTGCTTAGCACACAGCTCGATATGGCATATCTGCTGCCGGCCTTCGCCGAGCTGTTTCCCGAGGCCGAAGTATGTGTGCAGGCTGCGCTGGGCGACCTGCGGACGATCGACGCGGCGGTGTGCTGGATGCCGCCGCGCGGCCTGCTGGCCCGCATGCCCGGGCTGAAGCTGATACAGTCCATCGCCGCCGGCATCGATCACATCACCGGCGACCCCGCGCTGCCCCCGGTGCCCTTGTGCCGCATGGTCGATACCGACCTGGCGGCGAGCATGGCGGCCTACGTGTGCTGGGCGGTGACGCACCGGCAACGCCACATGCAGGACTATGTGGCCTCGGCCGCGGCGCACGTGTGGCAGGAGCAGCCCGTGGAACCGCCCGGCGCCCACCGCGTGGGCATCGCCGGCCTGGGCGCCCTGGGGACACGCTGCGCGCTTGCCTTGCATGCCATCGGCTACCGCGTCAGCGGCTGGAGCCGCACCGCCAAGTCCGGGCTGCCTGGCGACATCGCGCTATTCCACGGCGAGTCACAGCGCGCGGCCTTCCTGGCCGACTGCGACACCCTGGTCTGCCTGTTGCCTTACACGCCGGAAACCCACGGCATCCTGGACGCGGAATCCTTCGCGCGCTTGCCCCGGGGCGCCCACCTGATCAACGTAGGCCGTGGCGCCCACGTGGTGGAAGGCGACCTGCTGCGCGCCCTGGACGACGGTCAACTGGGCTACGCCACACTGGACACCTTCACGGAGGAACCGCTGCCGGCGGACCATCCCTACTGGACGCATCCCCGGGTATTGGTCACGCCGCACATCGCCTCGCGCACGCCCGCGCGTGCGATCGCGCGCCTGACCAGGATCAACCTGGCGCGGGTCCTGCAGGGCAATGCCGCCATGGTGGCCGTCGACCCGGCCCGGGGTTACTGAGATGAAAGCTCCCGCGGCCGCCGCCACCGTTGCCGATGGACCCACCACCTCCGTGCGCAACGGGATTGCGCTGTTTCTCGCCGCCTTGTGCGCCTTCGCCACCTACGATGCTTTTTGCAAGCAGATGCTGGCGACCTATTCGTCGCCCTTCATGAATCTGACGCGCTACATCGCGGTCAGCACGATCGCCCTGCTCTGGCTGGCGCGAGACGCGCGCCACGGCCTGCCATGGCGCGTGTGGCGCGCGCCGCATCGCCGATTGCTGCTGGCGCGCAGCGTGGCGCTGGCCGCCGTGGCGACTGCCTTCATGACGGCCCTGACCATCATGCCGCTGGCCGAGGCGACGGCGATCTATTTCACCTCGCCCCTGATCATGGTGGCGCTCTCGCCGTGGCTGCTGGGCGAGCGGGTCGGTCCCATGCAATGGAGCGCCGTCATCGCCGGCTTCGCGGGCATGCTGCTTATCGTGCGGCCTGGCGGCGACCTGCCGTGGGCGGGGACCGTGCTGATGGCCATCGCCGCGGTGTGCTATGCGTTCTTCCAGCTGTTGACGCGCCGGCTCTCGGGCCTGGTGCCCGCGCCGGTGCAATACGCCTACATGGCCCTGGCCTGCCTGGTCATCACCGGCACGCCCGCCTTCTTTGTCCTGCCCTCTCCATGGCCCGAATGGCCGCAGCTTCTGCTGCTGCTCGCCGGCGGCGCGTGCAGCGGCCTGGCCCAGCTGCTATTGCTGGCCGCCTTCCGCCGCGTTCAGGCGTCCGTCCTTGCCCCCTTGAACTATATCCAGCTGATGCTGGCCGTCCTGATCAGCGCCTTCTGGTTCGACAGGCCGCCCGACGCCGTCGCAATGGCCGGCATCGCGCTCATCATAGGCAGCGGCGCATGGCTGGCGCTGCCCCGGGCGCGGCCTGCGGCCGACGGTGGCGGCAGCGGCGTGGCAATATGCGAACAAGCAGCCGCCCGTCGCGATCCGCCCCCCGGCGTACCCCACAGCGGCAAGTCCACGGCCCCATAAATAATGAACACAACCACGACGCAGGACGACGTTGGGGGCTTCGCCTCCATTTCGAGCACCGATCTGGTGGCCGAGGTCGAAGCCCAGTTGATACACGCGATCGCCGAAGGCCGCCTGCCGCCGGGCGGCCGCATCGTCGAGGCCGATCTGGCGCGCCGCATGGGCATCAGCCGCGCGCCCGTGCGGGAAGCCGCGCGCCGCCTGGAGCGCCAGGGCATTGTCGTCGCCCGCCCTCGCCACGGGTTCACGGTGCGGACCATCACCGCCAGCGAGATCGACGACCTGTACCAGGTACGCCTGCATATGGAGCTGCAAGCGGTCGAGCTCGCCTGCAGGAACGCCGACGATGCGGGCATGCAGCGCTTGCAGGCGGCACTGGCGCGCATGGTGGCCGGGGCCGCCACGACACCCCAGACGCAGCGGGTGATGCGCGACCTGGAGTTCCATACCTTGATCTGCGAGCTCTCGGGCAACGGCTACCTGCTGCGCCTGTTCATGAATATGCGCACGGAGCTGCGCATGATCATGGCGCTGATCGAGCTGGCCTACCAGGATCCGCAGCGCGTCGCCGAAACGCACCAGCCCATCGTTGACTGCCTGCGCAGGCGCGATGTGGACGCGGCATCGGCGGCGATGCGCCTGCATCTGGAAGACGCGCGGCTGCACGTGCGCGCGCTTTACCAGGAAAAGCATGGCGTCGGAGAGCAGCCGCCGGCCTGCTCCGCCGTCGACACGAGGACAGCGGCGTAACGCCGCGGCATAAGGACGCACGGACATGAAAGCCTTTTTCCACGAAGACCAGAAACTCCATCACCCACGCACGTATTTTTCGCGCGGCAAGATGCGCGACCCGCAGGAAATTCCTTCGCGTCTGGACGGCTTGGTGCAAGCCTCCCGCAAGCTGGGCTTCGATGTGCGGGCACCGGCCGACCATGGGGCCGGCGCCATTGCCGCCGTCCACTCGCTGGACTACCTGCGCTTCCTGCAATCCGCGCACGAGCAATGGAAGCGCATGCCGGAGGACTGGGGCGAGGAAGTCATGTCGACTATTTTCGTGCGCGAGCGCAATCCGCTGCGCGGCGTGCTCGCCCAGGCCGGGCGCTACCTGGCCGACGGCAGCTGCCCGGTGGGCGAACACACCTGGCATTCCGCCTATTGGTCCGCGCAAGGCGCCATTGCCGGGGCACAGGCCTTGATCGCGGGGGATAGGCACGCCTACGCCATTTGCCGGCCGCCCGGCCACCATGCGCGGCGCGACGGCGCGGGCGGCTTCTGCTACCTGAACAACGCCGCCATCGCCGCGCAACAGCTGACCGCGAAGTACCCCAAGGTGGCGATCCTGGATACCGACATGCACCATGGCCAGGGCATCCAGGAGATCTTCTACACCCGCAGCGACGTGCTCTATGTATCCATCCACGGCGATCCGCACAACTTCTATCCCGCCGTCGCGGGCTTCGAGGACGAACGCGGCGAGGGCGAGGGCTACGGCTACAACATCAACCTGCCCATGCCGCATGGATCGGCCGAAGGGGTATTCTTCGACCGCCTCGCGCAGGCCCTGCGCGCGATTACCCTCTTCCAACCCGACGCGCTGGTACTGGCGCTGGGCTTCGACATCTTCGAAAAAGACCCGCAAGCGAAAGTCGCCGTCAGCGAGCGCGGCTTCGAGCGCCTGGGGCGGGAAGTCGGGGCGCTGAAGCTGCCGACGCTGGTCGTGCAGGAAGGTGGGTATTACATCGAAGGGCTGGAATCGAACGCGACGCGGTTCTTCGGCGGGCTGACCGGTGCGTGACACACGCCCGGCGACGCGTCGACGGCCTCCCGGCATGGCGATTGCAGTGCGCTCCGCGTCCCCCACCGGAGAACCGCCATGGCCCTTAAACTCAAGCCCGTCGCCGAACAAGTCATCGTCATAACGGGGGCCTCCAGCGGCATCGGGCTGGCGACCGCCATGCTGGCCGCCCATCAGGGCGCCCGCGTCGTAATGGCCGCGCGCAGCCGCAGTACGCTGGAACACGTTGCGGCCGAACTCGTCCGCGACGGCTTCGATGCCATCGCCGTGGAGGCGGACGTATCGGTACGGGACGATATGGACCGGGTAGCCCGCGTGGCCATGGAGCGGTACGGCCACGTCGATACCTGGGTCAATAATGCGGGGCTCTCCATCTTCGGACGCCTCGACGAGACCCCGGAAGAAGATGCCCAGCGGCTTTTCCAGGTCAACTTCTGGGGCGTGGTGCATGGATCGCTCGCCGCGCTGCCCCTGCTCAAGGCCCATGGCGGCGCGCTCATCAATGTGGGAAGCGAGGTCTCGGATGCCTCCGTGCCGCTGCAGGGCATGTATTCCGCCAGCAAGCACGCCGTGAAAGGTTTTACTGATGCATTGCGTATCGAGCTGGAAGCCGACAAGGCGCCGGTATCCGTCACGCTCATCCAGCCCACGGCGGTCGATACGCCTTTTCCCGAACATGCGGCCAACTATATGGACCAGGCCGCCAAGCTGCCGTCGCCCATGATTCCCGCGGAAAAAGTCGCGGCGGCCATCCTCGAGGCCGCGGCGGATCCCGATCGCGAAGTGAAGGTCGGCGCACTGTCGGTGATCAACACCACCATGTTCAAGCTGTTGCCCGGACTGGCGGACAGGATGGCGAAAAAGCAGATGGGACGGCAGCAGCGCAACGCGCCATCCCATCCGCACCAGGGGACGCTGTACGCGCCCGGAGAATGCGGCGAAACCGCCGGCTTCGGCAACAGCAACCCGGCGGATCCCGATGACGCCATGCGGCGCAACACGCGCCCGTCGGCATAGGGCTGCCGCGACCCGCGCGTCACGCGCATGCCATCATGCATGCGGGCCCGACCACCCACGCGGTGCAGTCGTCCGCGAAGGATCACCATGCCCGATCACCAAGATGCCGGCGGCCACTCTCCTCACCTTTCGACGGACGAGCAAGGCCAGGCGGCCCAGCATTCCACGCCGCCGGCCTTGGTCATCCATGAGGTCGTCCGCGAGGAAGGCGAAGCCGCGCTGCAGCGCCCGGTCGGCGCACTGGCCTGGTCGGCCCTGGCCGCCGGCCTGTCCATGGGCTTCTCATTCCTGGTCCAGGCCGTTCTCGCGGCCGGCATGCCGGATACGTCGTGGCGGCATCTGGTCGCAGGCCTGGGCTACTGCACCGGCTTCGTGATCGTCATCCTGGGGCGGCAGCAGCTCTTCACCGAAAGCACCCTGACGGTGGTCCTGCCCGTACTGATGCATCGCGATGCGCGCACCCTGCTCGCCGCCCTGCGCCTATGGACGGTCGTACTGGCGGTGAACGTGGCGGGAACGATCGCATTCGCCGCGCTGCTGCTCGTGCCGGGCGTGTTTCAGGCGGAAGTCGTGCACAGCCTGGGAACGCTGGCCATGCAGGCCATGCCGGATGCATTCTGGCCCACCGTGCTGCGGGCCGTATTCGCCGGCTGGCTGATCGCATTGATGGTATGGCTGCTGCCGAGCGCCCGCGCGGCACGCCTGCTTACCATCCTGTTCATCAGCTACATCGTGGGGATCAGCCATCTGTCGCACATCATCGCCGGATCGGTAGAGGCCGCCTATGCGGTATTCACGCACCAGGCGTCGGCAAGCGACTTCCTTGTCCGCTTCTTCGCCCCTACGCTGTTGGGCAACATCATCGGCGGGGTGTCGCTGGTGGCGATGATCAATCACGCCGCGGTGGCCTCGGAGATGGACGATCGCGACGGGGAAAATGGCGACGGCAAAGGCCTCGCCGGCAAGCGAACCTGACAGTCTTCGCGCGATCGGCACCGGCCGGCCTGCCGATGGCCCCGGCCCCGCTATACGCCTTTCGGCGCCGGACTTATCAGCGATTCGATACGCCGGGCGTCCTGCGGCGTCGCGGGGTTGTAGACGACCATGCCAAGATCGGGCCTGCCATCCACGGCAAAGGCGGAATACTCGAAACTCAACGGCCCCAACACGGGATGACGGATATGCTTGACCGCCTCGCCATGCGCGCCCTGAACGTCGTTGGCGTCCCACATTGCCTTGAACTCCGGACTGAGCAGGCAGAGTTCCTTGACCAGGGGCTCTACTTCCGCCGCCGCGCCCGCCCGGGCCGCGTCCACCCTGAAAGCCCCCACCACGAAGCGCGCCACGCTTTCCCAGTCGTACTGCAACGCGCGTGCGCGCGGGTCCAGGAAGACGATCCTCAGGATGTTGCGCTGGCGCGGCGGTAGCGCGCCGTAATCGGTCAGCATGACGGTCGCCGCGCGATTCCACGCGACGACATCCCAGGTGGCCGTCCTGACCAGCGCGGGGACCGGGTCCAGGGCATCGAGCACGCGCTGCAGCCGCGGGCTGACGCCCTCTTCCTTGCGATAGCGCACGTCAGGCGGATGCCCCAGGCCAAGCAGGAAAAGATGCTCGCGCTCGACGTCCGTCAGCATCAAGGCGCCGGCAATGCGGTCGAGCACCTCCGCGGATGGCGCGCCGCCCCGCCCTTGTTCCAGCCACGTGTACCACGTGGGGCTGATATTGGCCCGGTGGGCGACCTCTTCGCGACGCAGCCCCGGCGTGCGCCGCCGGCCGCCGGAAAAGCCGAACGCCGCCGCGTCCAGCTTCTCGCGCCGGTCCCGCAGGTACTTGCCGAGTCGGTTGACGTCCGTGTCGATGGCAGCCATGCTGTTAAACGTTATACCCTGATAACCACACTACTTTACCAGGATAAAAGATCGGCGCAGATTGTCTCCTCCCCATTTCGGAGACCCTCTCCATGCGTATCTTCATTACCGGCGCCACCGGCTTCATCGGGACGGCGGTTGTCCGCGAACTGATCTCTTCCGGCCACCAGGTGACGGGCCTGTGCCGCTCCGAAGAAAAAGCCGGCTTGCTCGCCGCCGCCGGCGCCACCGTCCATCGCGGGTCGCTGGAAGATCCGGATAGCCTCGCGCAAGGCGCGGCCCGGGCCGATGGCGTCATCCACCTGGCCTTCAATCACGACTTTTCCAGGTTCAAGCAGAACTGCGAAGACGACAGGCGCACCATCCAGATTCTCGCCTCGGCGCTTGCCGGCACGGACAAGCCCTTGATCGTCACCTCGGGGATCGGAATCGCCAACCCGCCGCCGGGCCAGCTCGCCACGGAGGACAGCCCGGTCATAGCCTCCGCCGACATCCCACGCGCGGCTTCGGAAGAAGCCGCGGCCGATGCCCTCGCCCATGGGGCGAACGTGTCGGTGGTCCGGCTTCCGCAGGTGCACGACACGGCCCGGCAGGGACTCATTACGTACATGGTTGCACTGGCGCGGGAAAAAGGCGTCCTGGCCTACATCAGGGAAGGCGGCAACCGCTGGTCGGCGGCGCACGTCACCGATGTCGCCCGGCTTTACCGGCTGGCGGTGGAACGCGCGGCCCCCGGCGCGAAATACCACGCGGTCGCCGAAGAAGGCGTACCGTTGCGTGAGATCGCCCACACCCTGGGACGGCGGCTGGGACTGCCGGTCCAATCCCTCGATCCCACCGAGGCCGCAGCGTATTTCGGCTGGCTGGCGATGTTCGCGCAGCACGACGTGCCGGCCTCCAGCGCGCTGACGCGCGCGGCATTGGGATGGCAGCCCAACGGCCCCGGCTTGCTCGCCGACCTTGAACGCTTGCAGGACAGCGCACACTGATTTCCCATCGCGCGCAAACCTCCCGGCCGAACAGCGGGGCGGTCGGGCCTGGCGCGGCGGCGGGTTTCAGGCCGTCGCGCGCCCCAGCAGCCCGGGCAGGCGCTCGACAAGAAAACGCGAAAAGGCGATCGCGGCGGCGCCGGCGCCCTCGACAGGCGTGAGCATGCCCAGGGGCTCGCAGTAGAGCGGCAGCGCGATGTCCAGCTGCACCAGCTGCCCGCGATCCAGCGCATGCTGGATCATGCTTTTGGGCAGGACAGTAATCAGGCGTTCCTGCTGCAGGAAAGCCTGCAGGATCGTCTGGGAACGCGTGGCCACCGTCTTGACCGCGGGATTGGCGTCCGCGCCTTCGATCAATTGATCGAAGGCATAGCGCGGCGATGCCGGCGAAGGCACCAGGATCCACGTTTCCTTGAACAAGGTCTTCAGCGCCAGATTGCGCCGCTTGGCCAAGGGGTGCAAAGGCCCGGCGGCGATGACATAGGCGTCTTCGATCAGCGGAACGAACGTCCAGCCTTCCGGCACGATGGCCGGTTCGCGGCACAGCGCCAGGTCGATCCCGTCCTGCGCGATCAGCTCGCCGATCTCGCGCACATCCGTTTCCAGCACGTTCAACCAGATGGATGGATGACGCTGGCTGAAAGGCTGCAGCGCATGCGTCAACAAGCCGGAAACCGCGCTGGTGATCGCCGCGATACGCACCACCGAATCCGCCGTGGTGGTCATGGCCGAAGTGACTTCCGCGCAGGCATGCACGGATTCCAGGATGCGCCGCGCGTAAGGCAGCAAGGCCAGCGCGATGGGCGTGGGCGTCATGCCGCGCGCGTGCCGGATGAACAACTGGCAATCGAGCAGCCGCTCCAGGTCATGCAGGATATGCGTCGTGGAAGGCTGGGTCAGCCCCAGCGCCTGCGCGGCGCGCTTGACGCTGCCCAACTCCCGGACCTTGACGAGGGCTTCGATGTGGCGCAGGCGGGCATGCACCATCAGGCGGGATGCAAGGACCGACGTGGCGATGGTCATGATATCGACGTTCTCTATAGGTAGCGCCCATATTCTATTAGTTATTTATCGCCCCCTTGCGCAGAATACGCGGCACTCGACCAACAAACGGAGACAGCCGATGAACCGACGCACCGCCCTGAAAAGCCTGGGCGCCTGGGGAGCCGCGGCCTGCGCCATGCGCACCGGCCTGGCCCAGGCCGCCCAATATCCCACCCACGCCGTCCAGGTCTATGTCGGCACGGCACCGGGGGGCATCACCGACTATATGGGCCGCCTGTTCGCGCAGTGCCTGTCGCAGCGCACGTCGCAAAGCTTTGTCGTGCAGAACCACGGCGGTGCCAGCGGCACATTGGCGGCAGCCGAGGTGGCGCGTTCGCCCGGCGATGGCTATACGCTGCTGGCGACCACGCCCACGGTCATGATCGTGGCGCCGCACATGTACCACTCGCTCAGTTTCAGTCCGGCCAAGGACTTCGTCCCGGTCTGCCTGCTGGGCGCGGGCCCGATGGTGCTTGTCGTCAACGCCAGCCTGCCGGTGCACAGCGTCGCCGACCTCGTCGCCCTGGCACGCGCCAAGCCCAACCAGATCGCCTATGCGTCCGGCGGCACGGGCACCGCCGCCCACCTGACCGGAGAGCTGTTCGCGAAGGCAGCCGGTATCAAGCTGGTGCATGTCCCGTACAAGGGCGACGGACAGGGCGCCATCGACGTCATGAGCGGCCAGGTCGCCATGATGTTCTCGACCATGAACGTGCTGGGCCCGCAGATCAAGGCCGGCCGCGTGCGGGCCCTGGCTGTCGCCAGCAGCAAACGCATGGCCTCCGCGCCGGACATTCCGACGGTGGCCGAAGCGGGCGTCAAGGGCGTCGAATCGCTGGCCTGGGTCGCCATCTATGCGCCCAAGGGAACGCCCGCCGATATCGTCGCCTCGCTCAATGACCAATGGCAGGCGGCCCGCGCCACCCCCGAGGTGTCGAACCAGATCGCATCCGTGGCGATGGACGACGTCGCTTTCAAGACGCCGGCCGAACTGGCGTCATTCCAGAAATCGGAAATGGCCCGGTGGAGCGACGTGATCAAGGCCAGTGGAGTCGAAGCAAATTGAGTACCGTGAAGCGCAACCCGATAGCCGCCCTGGAAACCTTCCTTGTCGATCGCTGGTGCCTGCTGCGGATTACCTGCGAGGATGGGACCACGGGAATCGGTGAAGCGGGCGTGCACGCCTGGCCCGGTCCGACGGCGTCCATGATCGAGCACATGGGCAGCTATCTGATCGGCAAGGACGCCAACCTGATCGAGCATCACGCCCAGTACCTGCAACGCAGCATGCACTTCACCGGCGCGGTCCTGTCGGCGGCGATTTCGGCGATCGACATCGCCTTGTGGGACATCAAGGGCAAGCGCCATGGCGTACCGATCTACGACTTGATGGGCGGCAAGACGCGCGACCGCGTGCGCTGCTATGTACACGTGCATGGCGGCAGCGTGGAAGACCTGGTCGCGGACGCCCGCGCCAAACAGTCCCAGGGGTTTACCGCCCTGCGCTTTTCGCCATTCCGCGACGATTTCCACCTGCACCCGTCCTTCGAATCCTGGGCCAACGACGCCGTCGAACGCGTCGGCGCGCTGCACGAGGCCGTGGGCAAGGATGCGGACCTGTGCATCGAACTGCACCGGCAGATGGACCCGGCCGAATCGATCGCGCTGGCCCAGCGGCTGCAAGCCTTCAAGCCGTTCTTCTACGAAGACCCCATGCGTTCGGACAGCCCGGCCCGCATGGGCGTGGTCCAGGCCCGGTGCGGGCTGCCTATCGCCACCGGCGAACGCTTCACGTCCATATACCAGTTCCAGGATCTGCTGGCGCACAACGGCTGCGACTACATCCGTCCCGACGTTTGCGTGTGCCTGGGACTGACCGGCAGCAAGAAGGCCGCCGCACTGGCCGAGGCGCACCATGTGAAAGTCATTCCGCACAATCCGCTATCGCCGGTGTCGACGGCCGCATGCGTGCAACTGGATGCCTGCATTCCGAACTTCGCCTTGCAGGAATACGTGGGCGAAGACCAGCCCCCCAAGCGCGACATGGTCAACCAGCCGCTGCGGCTGGAGCGGGGTTATCTGATCGTGCCGGAGACGCCGGGCCTGGGTATCGAATTGAACGATGCGGTGCTGGCCGCGCAGCCCAAAAAGGACCTGACGCCGTATGCGCCCATCGGGCTGGATGGTTCGGTGCGGGACTGGTAGGCGACCGCGGCCCCGCGAGCCGCGGCCGCCGGCGATCCGCTTGGGAGACCGCGCACCGATCCCCGGGGATCAACCCGCGGCGGCGGGGGCGTAAAGCCCGGGCGCGAGTTCCGCCCGCATCGTATCGATGAAACAGCGCAGCCGCCGCGGCTGCAGCCTGCTGGCGGGATAGACAAGGTATAGCGGCAAGGCGGGCGCTTGCCATTGCGGCGCCAGCTGCCGCAGGCGGCCCGCCCGCAGGTCGTCCTCGAACACCCATCCGGACGCGACGCAGACGCCCAGCCCCAGCATGGCGGCCGTACGCAGGGCGTACAAGCTATCGGTGGACATGCGCGGCTGGATGGACAGCCGGACCGACTCGCCGGTGCCGATATGGCTCAGGGCGATCTCGTCGCGATAGAACGTACGCAACGCCAGCCAGGGCAATCGCCCCAGATCGGCGGGATGCGCCGGCACACCCCCGCGCTCCAGCAACGCGGGAGCGCCCACGATGATGCGGGGCACATCGCCCAGCTTCAGCGCCACCACGGACTCATCGCGCACTTCGCCGACACGGATCGCGCAGTCCACGCCGTCGGCCACGAAGTCCGGCATGCGATCGTTGAGCAGCCATTCCACCCGCATTCCGGGATAGCGCTCCAGGTAGACCGCCAGGGGATCGACGAACTGCTGCTGCCCGAAGGCGTGCGGCACGACGACGCGCAGGGTGCCGACCGGTTGCTGGCCGGCACCGCGCACTTCGCTATCGAAGGCCTGCCAGGACGCGATCAACTCCTCCGCGCGGTCGTAGCAGCGCCGGCCGTCCTCCGTCAATTGCATGCCGTGCGTGGATCGTTGGATCAGGCGCACGCCGACGGCGCGTTCCAGGGCCTGCAGCCGGCGGCTTACCGTGGGCTGCGTGGCCCCCAATTGTTCGGCCGCGGCGCTGAGGCTGCCGGCGTTGACGATGCGGACGAAGGTGTCGATCAGCGTCAGGCGGTCCGCGCTGCCCTGCCCGGAAATGAGCTCGTTCATACGCCATACGTATAACCGATCTGCGTGCGCGCCGTCTACCGTTACGGCGCCCGGGCGGCCAGAATAGCGCCACTGACCACTTACCCGGATTTCATCATGTCGAATATTCGCTCCACGCATGACGGCCCGGCCACCCCGGCCCCGTTGTCCACCGCCCTCCTTCTGCTGCTGGCGGTCGCCGCCGGCCTGAGCGTCGCCTCCCTCTACTACAGCCAGCCCATGCTCGGCATCCTGGGCCCCGATATCCATGCCGGAGCCCGGACGGTCGGCTGGCTGCCGACCCTGACCCAGCTCGGGTATGCCGCCGGCATCCTGTTCCTGGCGCCGCTGGGCGACCGCTATGACAGAAAACGCATCATCCTGGTCAAGACCGCCGTGCTGGCCGTCGCGCTGATGCTGAGCGGCATCGCGCCGTCGATAGGCGCGCTGCTGGCCGCCAGCTTCGCGATCGGACTGTCGGCGACCCTGGCACAGGACATCGTGCCGGCGGCCGCCACCCTGGCCTCGCCCGACCAGCGCGGCAAAACCGTGGGCACCGTCATGACCGGCCTGCTGCTGGGTATCCTGATGTCGCGTGTCGTCAGCGGTTTCGTCGCGGACCATTTCGGATGGCGCGCGATGTTCCATGCCGCGGCCGTGGCCGTCGTAGTCCTGGGCCTGATGCTGTGGCGCGGCCTGCCGGCGTTCGCGCCGACCACGCGCCTGCCCTACGCCGCGCTGCTGGGCTCCATCACGCAATTATGGCGGGCCCATCCCGGGCTGCGCCTGGCGGCCCTTTCCCAGGGTCTGCTGTCGCTCGCCTTCAGCGCCTTCTGGTCCACGCTGGCGGTCATGCTGCATGCCGCCCCCTTCAACCTGGGTGCCGGCGCGGCGGGCGCTTTCGGTATCGCCGGGGCGGCCGGCGCCCTGGCCGCCCCGCTGGCGGGCCGCATGGCGGACCGTCGCGGCCCCGCCATGGTCAGCCGTATCGGTGCGGCCCTGGTGACCGCCTCTTTCGCCGCGATGGCGCTGATGCCGACGTTGTCGCCCCAAGGCGCGCTGTGGCTGCTGGGCGTCAGTACCGTGGGCTTCGACCTGGGCATCCAGATCGCGCTGATCTCGCACCAGACCATCGTGTATGCCCTGGACCCGGCAGCGCGCAGCCGGCTCAACGCGGTTTTGATGGTGGGCGTGTTCGTCGGCATGGCGGTAGGCGGCGCCCTGGGCAGCCTCGCGCTGGCAAACTTCGGCTGGATCGGCGTTGTCACCATCGCGACGATCGCGGCCGCCGCCGCGCTGATCCTGCGCCTGCGGGCCACGGGGGCGCGCAACGAAGGCGGCGCGCCCATCGCCGCAACCGCCGCGGCGTCCGGCCGCTGAACCGGTTTGCCGCTGCCCACGGATGCGTATCCGGGGGCAGCGCATTTCCGGCTTCATGTGGTTGAATCTGGGCTTTGCACGCCGGACGAAGCCCATGGCCGACCTGAAGCTCCTCGAAGACCTGATCGCGCTGGCGAAGACCGGCAGCTTCGTCCGCGCGGCGGAACTGCGCCACGTCACGCATCCCGCCTTCGGCCGCCGCATCCGTGCCCTGGAGGCATGGGCGGGCGCGCCGCTGGTGCACCGTGGCCAACAGCCGGCGACACTGACACCGAAAGGCGAGGCATTGTTGCGGACCGCGATACAAGTGGTGGAGCAGATGGAGCTGGCCCGCCACCGCATGCACGGGTCCCATGCCGGCGGCGACGCGGTGCTGCGCATCGCCACCGGCCGCAGCCTGGCCCGGACGCTCGTTGCCGACTGGGTGGCGCGCTTGCGGCATCGCACCCCCAAGGTCCTCACGGGCAACGCGCAGGTCGAAATATCCACGGCAGTGATGCAGGAGCTGTCCGTCAGGCTGGAGCAGAACAAGGTCGACATGTTGTGCTGCTACGAACATCCCGCCATGTCGGTCTCGCTAAGCCCGCAGCGCTTCCGATACATCACCCTGGCCACCGACAAACTGGTGCCGGTCACCCAGGTGGATTCGCGCGGGAATCCGCGCTATGTCTTGGGCGAAGGCGGCCGTCCCACGCCCTTGATCGCCTACGCCGGCGGCCTGGCCATGGCGCGCATCCTGGGCGACCGCCTGGAAACCACGCCGCACGCGCTGACGCCTTTCCTGCGTACCGATTCCCTGGACGTGGCGCATGGCGCGGTGGCAAACGGGCTTGGGGTGGCCTGGCTGCCGTGGTCCATGGTGTTCGCGGACTGCCGGCGCGGCGCCCTGGCCGCGCTGGGTGGACGCGGCGACGAAGTGGCGTTCGAAGTCCGCCTGTATCGGCCGCGCGCCCGCATGACGGAACTGGCCGAAGCGGCCTGGGCGGCGACCACGCGGCGCACTCCCTGACCGCGCCCGCGCGAAAACTGAAAAAGCACGCAGGCGTGCCGTTTCGGCACGACGCGCGCGCCGCGGCGCCGGACAATAGCCGCGAGTCCAAAGAGACGGCCCAGCCGTCCATCCAGTCCCCAAGGAGACACCTTCATGAGATCCATGACGCACCGCCTGCACAAGGCCTTGGCCATCCTATGCGCGAGCGCCGCGTTCGCCTTGCCCGCGGCCGCATCCGCGGCTGACTATCCCGCGCGCACCATTTCGCTGATCGTCGGCTACCCCGCCGGCGGGAGCGTGGACCTTACCGCGCGGCTGCTGGGCGAAGAACTGGGCAAACGCCTGGGCCAGACGGTCATCATCGAAAACCTGGGCGGCGCCGGCGGCACCATCGGCGCGCAGCGTGTGGCACGCGCCGACCCCGACGGCTACACGCTGCTCCTGGGCTCGACCAACGAAATGGTGATCGCGCGCATGATCAACGCCGCCGTTCAATACGACGGCGCGAAGGACTTCAGTCCCGTGGGCCTGGTGGCCTCGCAGCCGATGGTACTGGCCGCCAGTCCCCAATCCGGTGTGAAAACCGCCGCGGACTACCTGAAAAAAGTGCGTGACGCCGCCCCCGGCACCTACAACTACGGGTCCTCCGGCGTAGGCACGGCGCTGCACCTGGCCGGTGAAATGATCAACCAGGCCACCCACACGCAGGTCGGCCATGTCCCGTACCGCGGCGTGGCGCCGCTGGTGACCGACCTGATAAGCGGACAGCTGGATTTCGGCATCTTCGTGCTGTCCTCGGCCCTGCCGCAAGTGCGCGCGGGGAAAATCGTCGGCGTGGGCCTTACCGAAAACCGCCCTTCCGCCGCCGCGCCCGAACTGGCGCCGCTGGCGTCCACGCCCGGATTCGAATCCGTGGACATCAACCTCTGGTTTGCCTTGTACGGTCCCGCCCGGCTGCCCCAGCCGGTGGTCGACAAACTACGCGCGGCCTTGAACGACGCGCTGGCTTCCGAGCACTTCCGCGCCAAGATGCGGGATGCCGGCGCCGAAGTCGCACAGCCCGGCGTGGATCTCGCGGCCTTCCAGGTCGCGGAAACCGGAAAATACGGCGCGCTCGTCAAGGCTGCCCGTATCGAGGCCCAGTAACCGCCGCGTTCTTGCCCGGCTCCCACAGTCTTATAGCCTTATGGATAGCGTCATGGAGTTCAAGCTTGCCACGCCCGACCTCGAAGCCGAACGCATCGGCAATACCGGTACGCCCGGCATATGGCACTTCGACTCGGGACTGCCCGGCCGCACGCTGATGGTTTCCGCACTGCTGCACGGCAACGAGCTATGCGGCGGCTGGGCGCTGAAGGATTTGCTCGCCACGGGGCTACGTCCTCGCCGAGGGCAATTGATCCTGGCCTTCTGCAACCTGGATGCCTTCGCCAGCTTCGATCCCTCCCACTGCGACGCGTCGCGCTTCGTGCAGGAAGACATGAACCGGGTATGGAGCGCCCCCCGCCTGGACGAGCCGGCAACGGCCGACGCCCGCCGCGCGGCGCAATTGCGTCCCTGGGTGGAGCGCGCGGACTGGTTGCTGGACTTGCACTCGATGCATGAACCCGGAGCCCCCTTGCTGCTGACCGGCATCCTGCCGCGCAACATCGCCCTGGCCCGCAGCCTGAAGAGTCCCGCGCACATCATCGTCGACGCGGGCCACAAGGACGGCGTGCGCATGCGCGACTTCGCCCAGTTCGGCGACGCGGCGCGCGAGGACGCATGCGCCCTGCTGATCGAGTGCGGCTTCCACGGCGATTTGTCTTCCCACCGCGTGGCGCGCGACCTGGTCGCGCGCATGCTGGCGGCTTCCGGCGTCGTCGACCGCGAGGACATCCCGCCGGAATGGCTATTGCCGGATCCCGCCCCCCGAAAAGTCATCCAGGTCACCGACGCCGTGGTCGCCCCGTCCATGGACGTGCGTTTCGCCCAACCCTGGCAAGGACTGGAAACCCTGGCGCATGCCGGCACGGTCCTGGGATACGCGGACGGCAAGCCCTTCGTTACGCCCTACGACCGATGCACGCTGGTCATGCCATCGCTACGTCAGCTCAAGCCCGGAGTCACGGTGATGCGCCTGGCGCGAGACCTGTCCGACGATGCCGCGGCGCCGTGAAACCGAAACCTCGCGCCCGCTTCGCCTGACGCGTCCGCTGCGGCATCGCGTCAGGACAGCAAAATCGTTCGCCGGTCCCGCGTCATGCCGCGCCGATGGACGCGATCAAAGCAGCGCGGCGACCGCCGCCGCCTCGTCGCGCAGGATCGCGGCGATACGCGTGTAGCGTTCATCGTCCATGATGCGGTTGGCCAGCGCGGATACGGCCAATGCGGTATGCGGGGTGCCGGTCCGTGTCGGCACCGTCACCGCCACGCCGCTGACATAGGGCAGCACATTGGTGGGCATCAATGCGTACCCGCGCCGCAATGTGTCCGCCACCGCGGCCTCCATCGAGCGCCCGTACAGTTTCTCGTAAGCGTCCATCTGGCTACGGTTATCGGCCAGGATGGCCTGGCGCTCGCTCGCCGGCAATCCGGCAAGCAGCGCCAGGCCGCCAGCGGCGGCCCCCAAGGGCCGCCGCGCACCGACATCGATGGTCAGCACCTTCACCGGAAAATTCCCTTCGCGCCGGTCGATGCACACCGAATCCGGTCCGCTGCGCTGCACCAGATACACGGTGTCGCCGGTCTCGCGCGCGATACGATCCAGCGACGCCGCCGCGATGGACGGCATGGCGATGCCGCGCGCCGCCGCCAGGCCCAGCTCATAGGTAAATACGCCAAGAAAGTAGCGGCGGTCGCTGTCCTGCTGACGCACCAGCCCCTCCTCGATCAACCCCTGCAGAATGCGCCGCACGGTAGGCCGCTCCAGCCCCGAATGCAGGGTCAGATCGACCAGCCGCGCCCCCTGGTGGTTGGCGTTGGCGATAAGGCGCAGCAACAGCGCGCTGCGCGCAATCAGCTGGGTACCGCGAACCTGTATCTGGCTGGGCATGGCTCGGCATCACGACATTGGAGCGGTCACATTATGGACGTCCCAGCGCATTTACGTGTTTCAACCGGCGGTACGCTCGCTAGACTTTCCGCAAAGCAGCGCGCGCGACAGCAACGCCAACGCGCGACACAGTCTACATGGCAGACTCGGAGACAGACACATGCCCATGACCCGGCGCGCCATGCTGGCGTACTCGCTCACATCCACGCTGCTGCCCGCTCTGGCCAGGGCGGCCGGCGCGTGGCCGGACCACCAGATCGAAGTGGTCGTACCGCTGACCGCCGGCGGACCGACCGATCTCTTGGCGCGCATCCTCGCCAAGCCGCTCAGCCAAAGCCTGGGACAGTCCGTCGTCATCCTGAATCGCCCGGGCGCCGGCGGGGATATCGGCGCCGAGTACGTTGCCAAGTCCCATCCGGACGGCTACACGCTGTTCCTCGGGACATCGGGCCCGCTGTCCATCAACGCCACGCTCTATGGCAACCTGCCGTTCGATCCCATCAAGGATTTCGCGCCGATCAGCCTGGCGGCCACCGCGCCCTTCGTGGTGGTGGTCAACCCCAAGTCCAGCTTCAAGACCTTCCAGGACCTGGTCGCGTACGCCAAGGCGCATCCCGGCAAGCTGAACTACGGCCTGGTGCCCGGCAGCGCGGCACACCTGGCCACGGAGCTGTGCAGGATGAAGGCCGGCATCGATATCACGCAAGTCCCCTACAAGGGCGCGGCGCCCGCCACCAACGACTTGCTGGCCGGGCAGATCGACCTGAGTTTCGCCTCCACGCCCGGTGTGGTCGGGCTGATCCAGGCCGGCAAGCTGCGCGCGCTGGCCACCACCAGCAAAACGCGATTGCCGCAGTTGCCGGACGTCCCGACGCTGGCCGAGTCGGGCCTGCCCGGATACGAGGCCAGCGTCTGGTACGGACTGGTCGGCCCTGCCCACCTGCCGGAGGCCATCGTCAAACGCTTGAACGCCGAAGTCACCAAAGCACTGCGTGACAGGACCGTCATCCAGCAAATGGAGGCGAACTACTTCAACCCGGAGTCCTCGACGCCGGAGCAATTCGCCGCTTTCATCAAATCGGAATCGGCCAAGTGGGGCGACGTGGTGCGCCGGTCCGGCGCCAAGGTCGGATGAAAGCGCCGGACGTCACGCAATGCGGCGGCCCTCAAGGCCATGCATGGCACCGGCCGGGGCTTCCGTCACCTGCAGCTCCCGCGCAAGTTGCGCGCGATAGCGTTCCACACTGGCGGCCTTGATATGGCCATAACCCCGGACCTGCTCGGGCAGCGCGGCGATCCTGACGGCGCGGTCCAGATTGTCCGGGCTTAGCGTGGCCAGCAGCGTGTCGATCGCCTGACGATACTGCTGGATCAGTTCGCGCTCCATCTTGCGTTCGGCGCTGCGGCCGAACGGATCCAGCCAGGTGCCCCGCAGCCCCTTCATGCGGGCCAGCAGCTTCATTGCCGACAGCATGCGCGGCCCGAACGTCATCTTGCGGGGTACACCCGTACGTGGATCCTTGCGCGCGAATACGGGCGGCGCCAGGTGGAACCGCAGCTGGTAATCGCGGCCCGCGACGCCCTCGAACTGGTCCGCCAATTGCCGCGCGAAACCGCCATCGGTGTACAGGCGCGCGACTTCGTATTCGTCCTTGTAAGCCATCAGCTTGAATAGATTGCGTGCCACGGCCAGCGCCAGGCGGGACGAACGCCGCGCGCCGGACAGCGCGATCACTTCCCGCTCGCGCTCGGCCACGCGTTCGACGAACTGCCGGTACTGCGCGGCATAGGCCGCGTCCTGATACAAGGTCAGGTCCGCAACGCGGCGCTCGATGGCGGCATCCAGGGTTTCGGGCACGCTCAGGTGAATCACCGATGCGCGAGGTTCCAGCACATCGGCCAACGCCTGCGGCTGATGCGCGGCCAGACGCCCCGCATCGAATGCCGCGCGGTTGGAGGCCACCGCCACGCCGTTCAATTCGATCGCGCGCGACAGCGCCTCGTACGTCACGGGCACATCGCCGCGCTGCCACGCATAACCCAGCATGAAAATATTCGACAGGATGCTGTCGCCGAACAGCGCCAACGCGGCGCCGTGCGCATCGATGGCGGCCGTCCGATGCTCGCCCGCCGCATGTTTTACCTTGGCCAGAAGCGCGTCGGGCCGCATGGCCGCATCCGGATTCCGCGTGAAATCGGATACCGGCGCCACATAGGTATTCATCGTCACGCGCGTCGCGCCTTTGCGCAGCGCGCCCAGCGCATCGGGCGCGATGGAGGCCACCGGATCGCACAGGATTGCGGCATCGGCCTGTTGCCAGTCCAGGCGCACGGGACCGCCCTGCATGTGCCGCGGTGCCAACCGGATGTGGCTGATGACGGAGCCGCCTTTTTGCGCCAGCCCCGTCAGATCGAGCACCGACGCCGACAACCCTTGCAGATGCGCCGCCATGGACACCAGCGCGCCGATGGTGATGACGCCCGTCCCGCCCATGCCGGCGACCAGCAGCCGGTAAGGCGCGGATACGGGTTCGACGGCCGGCATGGGCAGGGCCGCGATCAAGGTACGCAGGCGGTCCTGCTCGAACGCCGGCGCCGCGCTTTTGCGCAATTTGCCGTCCACGACCGAAACGAAGCTCGGACAGAAACCGTCGGCGCAGGAGTAATCCTTATTGCAGCTGGATTGTTCGATCGCGCGCTTGCGGCCATAGGGGGTTTCCAGCGGAACCACCGACAGGCAGTTCGAGGTCGTGCCGCAATCGCCGCAGCCCTCGCAGACCGCGCTGTTGATGACCATGCGGCGCGGCGGATCGGCCAGCGCGCCCTTCTTGCGGCGGCGGCGCTTTTCGGCCGCACAGGCCTGATCGTGGATCAGCACGGTAACGCCGCGCACCTCGCGCAGCTCACGCTGCAGCGCGTCCAGCTCCCGGCGATGGTGCACGGTGGCATCCGCCACGTCCACCCCCCGGTATCTTTCCGGTTCGTCGGTGGTGATGACGATGCGCTCGACGCCCTCGCCCCGCAATTGCCGGCATATCCGCGGCACCGAAATCGCGCCGTCCACCGGCTGCCCGCCAGTCATGGCTACCGCATCGTTGAACAGAATCTTGTACGTGATGTTGGCCTTGGCCGCGATGGCTTGCCGTATCGCCAGGTACCCCGAATGGAAGTAAGTGCCTTCGCCCATGTTCTGGAACACGTGCGGGGCCCTTATGTATCGGGACAGGCCGATCCAGTCCGCGCCTTCGCCGCCCATCTGCGTCAGGCCACCAGTGTCCCGGTCCATCCACGCCGCCATGTAGTGGCAGCCGACGCCGGCCAGGGCCTGGCTGCCTTCGGGGACTTTGGTGGAGGTGTTATGCGGGCAGCCCGAACAAAAGTACGGACGGCGCCGCATGCCGTCGGCTTCGTTGGACACCGGAGCCGGACAGGCGAATTCCGACGGGTCTATCACTGGCCGCAGATCCGAGGTCCGGGCAAGCCAGGCCGCCAGCGGTTCGACCAGCAGCGAGGGCCGCAGCTGACCCGCGCAAGGGATCAGCGGATCGCCATCCAGGCCGTTCCTGCCCACCACGGTGGGGCGGTCGGGCTGGTTGAAGAACAGATCCTTGACCTGGCCTTCCACCACGGCGTTTTTCTCTTCCACCACCAGAATGTGTTTCAGGCCTTGCGCGAAATGCCGCAGGCGGTCCGCATCCAGCGGCCACGTCACGCCAGGCTTGTAGATCCGCACGGGCGCATCGGCCGTTCCGGTATCGATGCCCAGCCGCGCCAGCGCCTCCATGGTATCCAGATGCGCCTTGCCGACCATCACGATCCCAAGGGTCGCCTTGGGCGCGGCGCAGACCAGCTTGTCGATCGAATGACGGCGGACAAACGCGCGCACCGCTTTCATCCGCGTATTCATGCGCTTTTCCACCGCCAGCGACAGGAACTCGCGAGCCGAGTATTCCAGCTCGCTGGCCGGAAGCTCCGGATCTTCCGGCATGTCATAGGACGGCACCGGCGCGGGCATGAAGGAACGCCCGCTTTCCACCGTTTCGGAAACGGCCTTGAACGCCACCCAGGTGCCCGCATGACGGGACAGCGCCCAGCCGTACAGGCCGAAGGTTTCGTATTCGTCGACCGATGCCGGATGCAACACGGGCATTTGCCATGCGATCAGCGATGCTTCGCTGGAATGCGGGATCGACGACGACACTGCCGTGTGATCGTCGCCCACCACGACCAGCACGCCGCCATGGCGCGACGCGCCCGCGGCGGTGCCATGATGCAGCGCGTCGCCGGCGCGGTCCACGCCGGGACCCTTGCCATACCAGAGAGAGAACACGCCATCGACCTTGCGGTCCTCGCGCACGCCCGCCTGCTGCGTGCCCATGATGACGGTGGCGGCCATGTCTTCGTTGATCGCCGGCAGGAAGCCGATCTGGTTGGCGTCGAGGACGTCTTTTGCCTTCCACATGGCCATGTCCACGCCGCCCAGCGGCGACCCGCGGTATCCCGACGCGAAGCCGGCGGTGTCCAGGCCCCGCTCGCGGTCCGCTCGCCGCTGAGTCAGCAGCATGCGCACCAGCGCCTGCGTCCCCGTCAGGAAAATTCGGCCGTCCGTGCGGGTGTAGTTATCGCCGAGCTGGTAGTCCAGGTCCAGGCCAGGATCCGGGAAGGGGGTGCCGTCCATGATGCGAGCTCCTTACGCTGAAGACATGATAGGAGCGCCTGGAAACGCGTTTATTGCGTTATCGGATCGTGCTTTCCCTATAATTCGAAATGAATATTTCGTTTCAGCCAGATTTTCGGAGATGGCCTTGGATAAAACCGATATCGCGATCCTGAAAGCCCTGCAAACGGACGGCCGTGCTTCGGCGCAGCAATTGTCGGATCAGGTCGGCCTATCGACGGCACCCGTATGGCGCCGGGTCAAGGCACTGGAGTCCGACGGCACGATACTCGGCTACGCCGCGCAGGTGGATCGCAACAAAGTCGGGTTGCACGGCTGCATGTTCGCGCAGATCAGCCTGGAGCGGCACTCGTCGGAGACCGTGGAAAACTTCGAACGATCGGTGCGCGATGCGCCGGAAATCCTGGAGTGCTATGCCGTCACGGGGGATTCGGACTATCTGCTGAAGATACTGGTGGAGAGCCCCGAGGCCTATGACCGGTTCCTGCATCGGTTTCTATTCAACTTGCCCGGCATACGGCAAACGCGCACGATCGTGGCGTTGCGGGAAATCAAGCATGAGCAGAGGTTGCCGCTTTGATGTGGTGCGGCCTGATTGCCACTGAATCAAAGCCGCTTTCCAAGTATCCGGTGGGCCTAAAAACCTCGACAGGTCGGCGATGCAGACGACGCATCAGGACATCTCTGGAGTAGGGCTGTTAGTGGCGACCCGATCGCACTAAGTCCTCCATCGCCCACTAGAGTCTGTACCCGCCATTGGCTTGCTACTTGGCGAAGACGTATCAATATCCACCGAGCAAATCACGACCAAGACCTACGTTATCCGGCAAGCGCATACCCGCATTCGTCAGATGATGTGGGGCATACGGTGCCCCCTGGGAGCGCGACGACAGAAGTTCCGAACCCTCGTCAAGATGAGCTCTTAAAGCTACTACCCCTGGAAGGTCAGCAAAAGCCCATGAGGACTGCACGAGATCGAGCAACTGCTGTTTGACGGAATTTACAGACCCCTTTTCGGCGCCCTAAATTTAGTGCTATTGCGATGCAAAAACATGGCGCTGGAGAGGGGCGGCATGGCCGTACTGCTGCGGCGACCCAAAACCAACGAAGAGGGTGCCGGCTGGCAGTTGCCAGTTGCAAGTTGCGCAACGGGATAGCGCGCCTAGGCTAAAACCAATCAGCAGTGGAGGACTCCTCAATTCAGTACCATGGCGACGCAAAGCGCAAAAGATAAGCATTACCGATTAGTAACTTTTTGTATTGACTCCGAAACCGAACTCCGCAATCATCTGCCCTACGAAAACGGAGGATTTTCAAGTGGCTTGGGTTGATGATAGAGCGTTCGAAGCTGAGGTCCTGAGAATAGCGCGCGCAAAATGGCCTTCTAGCGCGCTGCAAGGCGCCACTATGTTAGACGGTAGGGAGCGCGACGGCGTTTTTCAGACAGAAGAAGCGGTGCACTTTATTGAGGCGACCACGTCACGCACACAAGACAAGGCCCGAAAAGATTCAAAAAAACTTCATCAAGCGGTCGTTCAGCAGATCAAAGAGACACCACTAAAAGGGGCCCGCGGATGGTTCGTCACTGCAGAAGAGCCCACTGCAGACCAGAGGAAGGAAGTCGAAAGAACGGGCAAAGGGCAAGTCGTAGCCGTATCTTTTGCACAATTCCAACAGTCTGTGATTGACGTCGGCGCATATCTATCGGCACGCATGAACCATGTCTTCGGAAGCGTACTAGATCCGGAAACGAAACAGCCTAATCCTGCAACCGATTATGTTCCGATTACCTTAGAAAGCAGGCTCGGGGCAGACAAGTGGACCGTGCGCCAAATTTGCACAGCATTGCAGCGGGGCGAACGACTAGTCCTGACTGGACAATTTGGTGCAGGCAAGAGTATGACACTGCGTCAAGTCTTCCGCGACTTGCGGGAAGATTACCTCAGTGGTCGCACCGCCCTCTTCCCTGTTTATGTCAATCTTCGTGAGCACACAGGTCAGATCGATGCGGTCGAAGTCTTAGAGAGACATGCCCGCAAAATTGGCTTTGACTCTCCCGCAAGTCTTGTAAGAGCTTGGCGAGCGAAGTTCTGCATTCTACTTCTTGATGGCTTTGATGAACTGACGGCATTAGGCGTCCAGCGAGCGACCTTCGGACGACTCCGAACCATCCGTAAGCGTGCGCTAGAGGCAGTGCGGCAGATCGTGAGAGAAACGCCGCCCGGGGTAGGTGTTATCGTCGCTGGCCGTGACCATTTCTTCGCCGACGAAGCGGAAGCAGAAGACACTCTTGGCTTGACCGGGCGTATAACTCATCTCACGACATGCGAATTTACTGAAGAGCAGGTCGTCCAGTTCCTTCGACGCCAGCCCGACAACAACCTGCATCGGTTCCCGCCATGGCTGCCCACTAAGCCACTATTCGTCAGTTATCTAGCGTCAACCGGACTAATTAGCGCGATTGCGGACGGCGAAAAATTTCCGGACGCCGCAGCGGGATGGGACTATCTCGTCGACCAAATCTGTGATCGTGAAGCTAGAATTGACTCTCGCTATCTCGACGGACCCACGATCCGGAAAATTCTGGGACGACTTGCGACGTATGCACGGGCCTCCGATGACGGACTCGGCCCCCTGCGACCTGAGCATCTAAAGCGCGCATACTACGAGGTCTGTGGATTCGAACCAGACGATCAGGCATGGCTAATACTCCAACGTTTGCCCGGCTTGGTAATCTACGAAGTGGAAGAGGATTCGCGCAAGTTCATCGATGGAGAAATGGTAGCGGTCTACCGATCAAGCGACCTCGTGGATTTCGTTCACGATCCGATGGGTGCGCTGGCCAATGCCGACTTCACTGATGCATTTTCCCAATGCGGAACCAGTATCGGACATCAGGCTGTCGCCATAGCGGCCAGAAAGCTGCAGTACGATCTAACGACACCGAAGTTGCACTCCCTGCTATCGTCCGTTGCGAATAGCTCGGGACTAAATGCATTGCGGGCGGACCTCCTCTTATTGGCGATTCACCTTAAGCTGGAAATCCCCTTCCCCACCGCAATAGAAGGGGTGTTCTTTCAACCGGATACGCTCGAAATCGACGAGGACCTTCCGGACATCCATGGGGTTACCTTCATAGACTGCTACTTCGAAGAAATCCAACTCGGAGAGTCGGAATCTAAGGTTATGCCAACCTTCCGCGGATGCGTGGTCCAGCGACTCCTCGGGAGACAGTCCGCAGACGGGCTGCCGCCGGAGCGATTCATACAAACAGAAATCAACCGCTTCGAAGTAGTCGCCACCACCAACGCCTCGATCCGGGCGGCGGCTGCCCTGACACCTGGGGAGAAGGTATTGCTCACTGTCCTACGCAAGCTATTCGTGCAGAGCCTAGGGGGGCGTACAGAGCCTGCACTATATCGCGGCCTCGATACAGCAGAGAAGCAGTATGTAGCACCGATCATAAAGATTCTGCAACAGCATGAGCTCGTCACTCTGATGAACAGGGGAGACGGAACAGTGTGGATACCGGTACGGCGAAAGCTAGACTACATACGCAAGCTCTTGGCGAACCCGTCATCATCGGATTTGTTATTGGGCGAGGCTCGAGGGTTGTCAGCTTAAATGGTAACTTCCCAGCCTCCATCACTTCTCACCCACGGGGATCTTATAAGGGGACCGCACACGGACGCTCCCTGCGATGCATGGACGTAGCCCCTATCGTCAATCCTCTCCGCAACCTCTAGAGCACCATACCGCGATGACGCCCCGCAGGAGCCCTTAACTCGGCGATAAAGAAGAGCCCAGAATATGGGCGCTTTCATATAGGAGCCGATTAAGCGATTGCTTCGACAGTTGCGTGAGATTCACGTACTGCCCCCTCTTCCCAAGGCATGAATTCAAAGCGATGGGCAACAGAGACTGCGTGGCGGCGGTGAAATCCGCCCTCATAACAGCCTCAAACTTCTCACCGCGGCATGGTGGTCGCCGCGGTATTCATAGACGGCGCAGCTCAGCGCGGAGCCCCGATTCCGGCCGCGGATCTGTGCGTGTTATTCATAGACGCCGTGGGGTGTCCGTGGATATCCGATGCGACAAAGCTAGAAATTATGACCGCGGTTTTCCGAAAGCTCAAAAATAGAAACCCCAAAGCACATGAAATCGCGCATGTAAAATCATTCACTTCCAATAAACTCGGGCCCTCATTTATATGGGCGGCGGCTAGGGTCCGGAGCTCCGAATTACGGAATCCGCCTTCCGATAACTTTCTTCCGCCCAACTTTACTTGCGAGATGCTAGCCATGCTTCGGATAAGCGGGTGAACGAGTAGAGCTTCGCCTCCTCCGAAGCCCGCAGCGCAATCTGTTGATCGGCGGTATGCGCAGGACCACGCATCTTGATTCCCCCGTGCACCGATCATCGGCACAGCAGCCCTACCGCTAACCAGATGTCTGCCGCTTTCAACCGGGCATCGGCGGGCAAATATCTGGATATAGATCCTACACTGCAGTGCGGTGCCAGCCGCCCGGCAATCGGTATCACGTAAACCGTAATTTCCCAAGCCCCCGAGGTGCAACCCCAACCCGTCTGTTGGGGTGTATAGCTTGTCCTGTCGTTCAAGTTTCTGACTGCTAGATCGGTCAATCCTTTCGCCAAGCTAGGCATGGGGCCCGTTTTGAGTATTTGGCCGGTAAACGTACTCAAACGCCACGGATGCTGGTGGACCAACCGAGACGCCAGGCAACAAAAAACCCGTATCCTCCTCATAGGAGAAATACGGGCTCTTGGTATTACCAGGGACAACCCCGGAAAAATTCTTGGTGCCGACGGCGAGACTCGAACTCGCACAGCTTTCGCCACTACCCCCTCAAGATAGCGTGTCTACCAATTTCACCACGTCGGCAGGGTAACTCTGCTTCCAGCGATCGTGCAGCTGGAAAGCCCGAGATTTTAGCACGGTTCCGCCACCCTCCCGCTTACCCATCCACCCCGCCCCCGCTCGACGCGGCGCGCTCGGCGATTTGCAGCAGCGCTTCATCCTGCCCATACCGGCCCACCAGCTGCACCCCCAGCGGCAAGCCACCCGAACCTCGCGCCACAGGCAAGGCCACGGTCGGCAAATGCAGCAGCGTCCACAGCGCGCCAAAGCGCGGCGACCCGGAATTCTCCAGCCCCGCTTCCGCCTCGCCGTCGGTCGCGGGATACACCAGCGCGTCCACCCCTTCGAACAATGCGTCGGCGCGATGACGCCCCAGCGCTGCCCGCTGCTGCATGGCCAGATAGGCGGGCAGATCGATGGCCTCGCCGCCGGCCATGCGTTCAGTCAGGCGCGGGCTGAGCCGTCCGGCGTCGGTACGGCGCTCGTGCGCCAGCGCGTGGCGGGCATCGTAGGCCACCAGGCGCCCCTGGTCGACGATCAAGGCTTCGAAATCGGCGGGCAAGGCGCGCTCGCTAACCTCGAAGCCCGCCGCGGCAAGGCGTCGTATCCACGCGTGCAGCGCGTTCACGGCCTGCGCGCTGGCATGATCCCATTGGGATGACAGGCACACACCCAGCCTGTATCGGCTATCCGCCGGCGCCGGTTGGAAACGCCGGCCATGAATGCCAAGCACCGTGGCGGCCGCGTCGCCGACGTCGCGCGCCAGGATGCCGACGGTATCCTGCAAGGGGCTGAGCAGCCCGACGCCCGCCGTCGAGACCAGCCCGAAGCTGGGCTTGTAGCCGACGACCCCGCAATAGATGGCGGGCCGTGTAATGGAACCCGTGGTTTGCGTCCCCCAGGCCACCATCGCCATTCCGTCCGCCACGGCGGCCGCCGATCCACTGGAAGACCCGCCGGGGGTATGCGCCGGGTTCAAGGGGTTGCGCGTCGGGCCGGGCGTCTGCGTGGCGAATTCGCTGGTAACGACCTTGCCCATCAGCACCCCGCCCTGCTCGCGCGACAAGGCCACGCAGGCCGCGTCGCGGCCGGTCCGGTGGCCGGCATAGATGGGCGAGCCATAGGTGGTCGGGTAATCGGCGCTCTGGATGACGTCCTTGACGGCGAAGGGCACGCCGCGCAGCAAGCCACGGCGCCGGCCCGAGTCGACTTCGCCCGCCTGCGCGAGCACGCGGTTCGCGTCGTAGGCGACATAGGCTTGCACTTCGGCGTCACGCGCCTGGATACGCTGCAGGCAGGCTTGCGCCAGATCGCGCGCGCGCAGTTCGCCCGTCTCCAGGCGGCACAGCGCCTCCGCGATGCTGGGCAATGTCGTAGGGCAATTCATCGTCTGCTACTCAAGCCGGATACCGGCGTCCTTGATAACCTTGGCCCACTTGTCGTGCTCGGCCTGTACGAACCGCGCGAACTCCGCCTGGCTGCTGGCATTCGGTTCCGCGCCCTGCCGGCGGATCTGCTCCATGGTCGCGGGCGTGGCCAGGACGTTGGCGGTCTCGTCATGCAGGCGCGCGACGATGTCGGCCGGCACTTTGGCGGGCGCGAACAGGGCGAACCAGCCGTCCACGGAATAACCCGGCAGACCAGACTCGGCGATCGTGGGCACATCGGGCAATAGCGGCGAGCGCTGCGTGGATGTCACGCCCAGGGCCACGAGCTTGCCGGCCTGAATATGCGGCAGGCACACGGGCAGGTTGCAGAACATCAGCTGCACGCGATTGCTCATCAGATCGGGCAAGGGCTCGCTGCCGCCTTTGTAGGGAATGTGCACCATGTCGGTCTTGGACATGTTCTTGAAGAGTTCGGCCGACAAGTGCTGGCTGCCGCCGGCGCCGCCGGACGCATAGCTGTAGTTGTTGGTCTTGAGCTCTTCGATCAGGGCCTTGACGCTGCGCGCCTTCACCTGCGGATTGACGACCAGGACGTTGGTCACCGACGCGACGTTGGCGACGGGGACGAAGTCCTTCATCGGATCGAATTTCAGGTTCGTGTACAGGCTGGGATTGATGGCATTGGTGCTGGCCGCCCCCATCAACAAGGTATAGCCGTCGGGCGCGCTTTCGGCCACGAAGCCGGCGCCGATATTGCCGCCCGCGCCTGCCTTGTTTTCTACCACCACCGATTGCCCCAGGCGTTCCGCCAGGCCGGAGGCGACGATCCGTGCCAGTTGGTCGGTGACGCTGCCGGGGCCGAAGGGCACGATCAGCCGTATAGGCTTGCTGGGATAAGCGGGCGCCTGCGCGCGAACGGCGGACGTGCCGGCCAAGGCCAGCGCCAGGCCGGCGGCCAAGGCCGCCAAGCCGCGTTTACGGATGAACATAGGAATCCCCTGTGGCTGGTTGGTATGCGCGGTAACGCCGCGCGATGTCCCGCCATCGTAGGAAAAGGAGATTCATATATCCAATATAAAATTATGCGATTCTTGATACGAAAATCGTCTCAATCACTCGCGGGTTCCCCATGGCGCTTTTTTCCCGTCAGCTGATCGCCTTCATGGCGGTCGCGGAAGAACTGCATTTCGGCCGCGCCGCGCAGCGCCTGCACGTCAGCCAGCCGCCGCTAAGCCAGCAAGTGCGCCTGTTCGAGGAAAGAATCGGCGTGCCGTTGATCGAGCGCTCGACGCGGACCGTCCGGCTGACGGTGGCGGGCCTGGCATTGCGCGACGCGCTGCAACGGCTGATGGACGATGGCGATGCGGCTGTCACGGCGGCGCGCCGCGTGGCGATCGGCGCAGCAGGACTGCTGCGCATCGGGTTCACGCCCACCGCCGCGTATCGGCTGGTTCCTGCCGCGGTGGGCATCTATCACCAGCGCCATCCGGGCGTGCATCTATCCATGGTCGAGGCCGATACCGCGCAACTGCACGCGCTACTGCGCCAGGACCGCCTGGACATCGCCATTACGCGACGCCACGAGAACCTGGTCGACGACGACCTGCGGATGGAGCCCATCGATAGCGAACCGCTGGTGGTGGCCTTGCCCGCGCATCACCCCTTGGCCGGGCGCGATGACATCGATATTGCGGAACTCGCCGACCTGCCGCTGGTGGGTTTCGTGCGCGCCAAGTCGGAATACTTCCATGCCTTGCTGAACGATCTGTTCAGCGCGAACGGCGTTGCGCCGAACATCATCATGGAAAGCCTGCTGCCCACCCTGCTGACACCGGTGGAGGCCGGCGTGGGCGTGGCGGTGGTGCCCGCGTCCATCAGCGACCTGAGGCCGCGGGGGGTGCGCTACCTGCCATTGAAGGCCAAGGTGCTGCCGCGATCCATCCTGTATGTCGCCTACCGCAAGGACGACAACAACCCTGCGGTACCGGGACTACGGGAAGCGCTGGTCGGCGCGGGCGCGATATGAGCGATTGCCGCCGGCGGCTGCCGGACGGCCTTTGGATTGCCGCCGACAACTGCCGGCCGGCTTTTATTTACTTGGCGGGGGTGGCCGGCGCGGCCGGCGCCTGGGGCACCGACGCATCCGGCTTGGCCGGTGCTGTCGTCGCGGGGGCGGGGGCCGAAGGCACGGCACCCGGCACGGAGGCGTCGCCACGCGGCGCGGCCGGTACGGCGGCACCGCCCGGCGGCTGCGGCACGGACTTGTCGGCCGGCGCCTGGTATCCCTGCATCACGCCGGTATCGACCACGCCCGGCTGCGCACCCTTGTGCGACACATAGGCCAACCCGGCCGTCGTCACGAAGAACACCACGGCCGCCCACTTCGTCGTGCGCGACAGGAAGTTTGCCGCGCCCGAAGCGCCGAACAGGCTGCCGGCGGAACCGCTACCGAAGGCAGAGCCCATATCGGCGCCCTTGCCTTGCTGCAGCAGGACGAGAACGATGATGGCCAGTGCGGAGAGCACCTGCACGATCATCAGCGCGGAAAGCATCAAAGACATTACTTACTCCAGACGGAAACTCAAATTGCGGCGATGCGCAGGAATTCATCGGCCACCAGCGACGCGCCGCCCACCAGGGCGCCGTCGATGTCCGGCATGGCAAAAAGCTCGGCGGCATTGGCGGCCTTGACGCTGCCGCCATAGAGAATACGAACCTGCGGCACGCCCAGGCCGCGCAGCGCGACGCGGATGGCGCCATGCACTTCCTGCGCCTGTTCC